>DAINDE010000019.1:0-17429 GCA_036732025.1 Rhodocyclaceae bacterium | reverse complement strand
ACGCTTCCCTCCAGCGCACCCTGCGCCCGGAGGACGTCAAGCTTTTCGCGGTGATGACCGGGGACATCAATCCGGCGGTGGTGGACCCCGAGTATTCCGAAAGCGGCATGTTCCGCGAGGTCATCGCCCACGGCATGTGGAGCGGCTCCCTGATCTCGACGGTGCTCGGCACCCAGTTCCCCGGTGCCGGCACCATCCTCGTCGACCAGACCCTGCACTTTTCCCGGCCGGTGACCATCGGCGACACCATCACCATCACAGTCACCGCCAAGCAGAAGTTCGACCACAACCAGCATGTGGTCTTCGACTGCGTCTGCACCAACCAGGAGGGCCTGCAGGTGGTGCGGGGCACCGCCGAGGTGCTGGCGCCCACCGAGAAAATCGAGCGCCTGCAGGAAATCCACATGCCCGAGGTGCGCATCGACGACAAGCACGAGCGCTACCAGCACCTGCTCGACCGGGTGAAGGGCCTGGAGCCCATTCCCACCGCCGTGGCCCACCCCTGCGACGTGGAATCCCTCAAGGGGCCGGTGATCGCCTTCCAGGAAGGCATCATCGAACCCATCCTGGTCGGGCCGGAGGCCAAGATCCGCTCCGTGGCCGAGGAAAACGGTATCGACCTCACCGGCATCCGCATCGTCAATGCCAAACACAGCCACGATTCGGCCGCCATCGCCGTATCCCTGGTCAGGAACGGCGACGCCGAGGCCCTGATGAAGGGCAGCCTGCACACCGACGAACTGATGGGCGAGGTGGTCTCCCGGGCCAACGGCCTGCGCACTTCGCGGCGCATCAGCCACGTCTTCCTCATGGACGTGCCCACCTACCACCGGCCGCTCCTCATCACCGACGCCGCCATCAACATCGCGCCGACGCTAGAAGAGAAGGTGGACATCATCCAGAACGCCATCGACCTGGCCCACGTCATCGGCATCCCCGAGCCCAAGGTGGCGATCCTTTCCGCCGTCGAGACGGTGAATCCCAAGATCCAGTCGACCCTGGACGCCGCCGCCCTGTGCAAGATGGCGGACCGCGGCCAGATCAAGGGTGGCATCCTAGACGGCCCGCTGGCCTTCGACAACGCCGTCTCCATCGTCGCCGCCAAGACCAAGGGCATCAAGTCGGCGGTGGCCGGCCATGCCGAGATCCTGGTGGTGCCCGACCTGGAATCCGGCAACATGGTGGCCAAGCAGCTCGAATACCTGGCCAACGCCCTCACCGCCGGCATCGTGCTGGGCACCACCGTGCCCATCGTGCTGACCAGCCGCGCCGACACCGCCGAGACCCGCACCGCCTCCTGCGTCATCGCCGCCCTCATCGCTCACAGCCGGCGGAGCGCCAGCGCATGAACCGCGGCATCCTGACCATCAACGCTGGCTCGTCGTCGATCAAGTTCGCCCTCTTTCCCCTCGCCCACCCGCTATCCGCCACGGCCGAGGTCTCCGGCCAGATCGACGGCATCGGCACCGCCGAAACCCGCCTCGTCGCCAAGGACAGCCGCGGCGAGCGGGTGGCGGACGAACGCCTGGACGGCGACAGCGTCAGCCACGCCCAGGCCTTCGACCTGCTCCTGCGCTGGTTCACCGAGCACGAAGGAGCCTGGCAGATCGCCGCCGTCGGCCACCGGGTGGTCCATGGCGGCGAGCGTTTCTCCCGGCCCATGCTGTTGGACGCCGCCACCCTGGAGCAACTGGCCGGCTTCGTCACCCTCGCCCCCCTGCACCAGCCCCATAACCTGGCCGGCGTCCGGGCGCTGCAGGCGCTGCTGCCCGACGTGCCCCAGGTGGCCTGCTTCGACACCGCCTTCCACCGCAGCAACCCGCCGGTGGCCCAGACCTTCGGCCTGCCCCGCGCCATCACCGCCGAGGGCGTGCGCCGCTACGGCTTCCACGGCCTTTCCTACGAATTCATCGCCCGCGCTCTGCCCGAGCATTCTGCCCGGGCCGACGGCCGCGTCGTCGTCGCCCACCTGGGCAACGGCGCCAGCATGGCGGCCATGGTCAACCGCCAGGGGGTCGCCTCGACCATGGGCTTCACCGCCGTGGACGGCCTCATGATGGGCACCCGCACCGGCAACCTGGACCCCGGCGTGGTGCTCTACCTCATGGAAAACAAGGGCATGGGAGTCAAGGAACTGACCCGCCTGCTCTACAAGGAATCCGGCCTGCTGGGTGTTTCCGGCATTTCCCAGGACATGCGTACCCTGCTCGCCTCCGACCAGCCGGAAGCCCGGGAGGCGGTGGACCTCTTCTGCTACCGCATCGTGCGAGAACTGGGATCGCTGGCCGCCGCCGCCGGCGGCCTCGACGCCCTGGTGTTCACCGGCGGCATCGGCGAGCACGCCGCCGAGGTACGCCGCCGGGTGTGTCTGCAGAGCGCCTGGCTGGGCATCCGCCTCGACCCGGAAGCCAACGCCCGCCACGACGTGCGCATCAGCGCCGCCGACAGTCCGGTGGATGTGCTGGTCATCCCCACTAACGAGGAGTGGATGATCGCTCACCACACCCAGACGCTGCTGGCCCTGTAACCCGGAAAATTTTCCCGATGCCCCGCGGTCGAAAGATCGCGGGGCATTGTTTTTTTTGGCTTTTCCGGGCCATGACAGGGCGCTGACAGCCCCAAGCAAAACCCCCTTATTTAGTCAACGTGTTGCATCGACCCACTAGATATAGTAGCTTTGCCAAAATTCAAGAACAGACCAACACTATTCCGAGGAGCGTCTCATGAACCCTGTGGCCGAACAACTTTCGCTGACCGATATCCCCGCCGCCCCGGAAATTCCGCCCCTCCTGGAGCAGGAAATCTCCGGCGAGGTGCTCCTCGAAAAATACGCCAAGGGTAAGGAAACCAACGTCCACGACGTGCGCAAGCGCGTCGCCTGGGCCCTGGCCCAGGTGGAGAAGGAAAAGGACCAGGCCCAGTGGGAGGCCAAGTTCCTGTGGGCGCAGGAAAACGGCTTCGTCCCTGCCGGCCGCATCAACTCCGCCGCCGGTACCGACCTCCAGGCCACCCTCATCAACTGCTTCGTGCAGCCGGTGGGCGATTCCATCGTCGAAACCACCGACGGCAAACCCGGCATCTACACGGCGCTGGCCCAGGCCGCCGAGACCATGCGCCGGGGCGGCGGCGTCGGCTACGACTTCTCCAGCATCCGTCCCCAGGGCGCCCATGTGAAGGGCACCCAGTCCCGCGCCTCCGGCCCCGTCTCCTACATGCGCGTCTTCGACCGTTCCTGCGAGACCGTCGAATCCGCCGGCGCCCGCCGCGGCGCCCAGATGGGCGTGCTGCGCTGCGACCATCCGGACATCGAGGACTTCATCCACGCCAAGGACCAGGGCGACCTGACCAACTTCAACATCTCCATCGGCGTTTCCGACGCCTTCATGCAGGCCGTGGATGCCGACGGCGACGTGGAACTGGTGCATCGGGCCGAGCCCAACACCGACATGAAGTCTTCCGGCGCCTACCAGCGCGAGGACGGCCTCTGGGTCTATCGCAAGGTGCGCGCCCGCGACCTGTGGGACCAGGTGATGAAATCCACCTACGACCACGCCGAGCCGGGCATCCTCTTCCTCGACCGCATGAACAAGGACAACAACCTCAATTACTGCGAGGTGATCGAGGCCACCAATCCCTGCGCCGAACAGCCCCTGCCCCCCTACGGCTGCTGCTGCCTGGGCTCCATCAATCTCACCCTGTTCGTGCGCCACCCCTTCTCCGACAAGGCCGAGTTCGACTTCGAGGCCTTCGGCGAAGTGGTCAAGGTGTCCACCCGCATGCTGGACAACGTGCTGGACGCCACCCACTGGCCCCTGGAGCGCCAGGCCCAGGAAGCCGCCAACAAGCGCCGGGTCGGCCTCGGCTTCACCGGCCTGGGCGATGCCCTGGCCATGCTGCGCCTCACCTACGACAAGCCCGAAGCACGCGCCATGGCCGCCCGCATTTCCGAATACATGCGCGATACCGCCTACCTGCATTCCGTCGAACTGGCCAAGGAACGCGGCGCCTTCCCGCTGTTCAACGCCGAGTTGTACCTTTCCGGCGGCAATTTCGCCTCCCGCCTGCCCAACGACATCAAGACGGAAATCCGGAAGCACGGCCTGCGCAACAGCCATCTGTTGTCCATCGCCCCCACCGGCACCATTTCACTCGCCTTCGCCGACAACGCCTCCAACGGCATCGAGCCGCCTTTCTCCTGGACCTATAACCGCAAGAAGCGCATGCAGGACGGCACCCTCAAGGAATACGCCGTCGAGGACTACGCCTGGCGCCTCTACAAGCACCTGGGCGGCGACGTGACCAATCTGCCCGAGTATTTCGTCACCGCCCTGGAGATTTCCGCCAAAGCCCACGCCGACATGGTCGCCGCCGTGGCGCCCTACATCGACACTTCCATCTCCAAGACGGTGAATGTGCCGGCGGACTATCCTTACGAGGATTTCCAGGATCTCTACATGCAGGCCTGGAAGGCCGGCTTGAAGGGCCTGGCCACCTACCGCCCCAACAGCGTGCTGGGCTCGGTGCTCTCCGTCGAGCCGGCCAAGGCCGAGGCCCCGGTGGCCGACGCCGCCAAGGCGCCCCAGGACTTCGTCTCCGACGCCAACCGCCGCCTGTCCATCAAGGACCTGCCGGCGCCGGTGCTGGCCAGCCTGCGCTGGCCGGGCCGCCCCAACCTGCCAGAAGGCAACCTGTGCTGGACCTACATGATCGACTCGCCCATCGGCAAGTTCGCCCTCTTCGTCGGCCACGTGGAGCCGGAAGGCCGCGCCTGGCCCTTCGAGGTGTGGGCCAACGGCCCGGCCGAACCCCGCGGCCTGGGCGCCGTCGCCAAGACCCTGTCCATGGACATGCGGGCCAACGACCACGCCTGGCTGGAGATGAAGCTGGAGGCCCTGGCCAAGACCCCGGGCGATTCCTTCGAGCTGCCCATGCCCCCCTATGGCGAAAGGAAGCGCGTGCCCTCCGTGGTTTCCGCCATGGCCCAGGTCATCCACTGGCGCGTCGAGCAACTGGGCGCCCTGCGCCACGACGGCCCCACCCCGGTGAAGGATGCCCTGTTCAGCGCCAAGGAGCCGAAGACCGGTACCGACGGCACCCTGTCCTGGACGGTGGACGTGGGCAACCCCTCCACCGGCGAGGATTTCGTCCTCGGCCTTAAGGAGATCACCCTGCCCGACGGCGTCACCCGCCCCTACTCCATGTGGCTGGCCGGCAACTACCCGCGCGCCCTGGACGGCCTGTGCAAGCTCCTGTCCCTCGACATGCGCGTCCTCGATCCGGCCTGGATCGGCATGAAGCTGCGCAAGCTGCTGGACTACCCCGAGCCCCTGGGCGATTTCATGGCCTTCGTCCCCGGCTCCCGCAAGCAGCAGACCTTCCCCTCCACGGTGGCCTACATCGCCCGCCTCATCATCCACCGCTATGCCATGCTCGGCATCCTGGACGAAGAGGGCTTCCCCCTGCAGCAGATGGGCATCCTCAAGGCCCCGGAAGACGCCAGCAACACCGTCCTGCCCACTCAGGGCAAGCTCTGCGGCGAGTGCGGCAACCATACGGTGATCAGGAAGGACGGCTGCGACTTCTGCACCGCCTGCGGCGCCGTCGGCACCTGCGGCTGAGCGCCGGACGGACCGCCGCTGCGGTCCCGCCAGCCTGAACGAAATGCCCCGGGAGCGGTCGACCCCGGGGTATTTCATTTGCCACCTCTGTCCTTCGCCCACCACCGCGCCATGCCGCCCAGCGACCCCAGCGTCCTTTCCCCCCTCGGCAAGCCCACCGAGTACCGCAGCCACTACGCGCCGGAACTGCTCTACCCCATCCCGCGGCAGTTGAAGCGCGACGAACTGGGCCTGGCCGCCGGCACCCCCCTCCCCTTCGTCGGCATGGACGTGTGGAACGCCTACGAGCTGTCCTGGCTCAATCCCCGGGGCAAGCCGGTGGCCGCCGTCGGCACCTTCACCGTTCCCGCCGACAGCCCGCGGTTGGTGGAATCGAAGTCCCTCAAGCTTTATCTCAATTCCTTCAACCAGACGGCCTTTGCCGATGCCGACATGGTCCGGGCCGCCCTCGCCCGGGATCTCTCCGCCGCCGCCGGTGCTGCCGTGGCGGTCACGATCGAACCCCTGGAACGCCGCCCCGAGGCCTGCATCGCCTATCCCGCGGGCGTCCTGCTGGACGAGCTGGACGTGGCTTGCGACGCCTACCAGCCGGCGCCGGAGTTGCTGGGCACGACCGATGGCCCGCTAGTCGAGGAGACGCTCTATTCCCACCTCCTCAAATCGAATTGCCTGGTGACCGGCCAGCCGGACTGGGCCATGGTGGTCGTCCGCTACCGGGGCCGCCCCCTCGACCGGGCCGGCCTGCTGCGCTATATCGTTTCCTTCCGCAACCACAACGAGTTCCACGAGCAGTGCGTGGAGCGCATCTTCTGCGACATTGCCCGTCGCTGCGCCCCCCAGGCCCTGGCGGTCTACGCCCGCTACACCCGCCGGGGCGGACTGGACATCAACCCCTTCCGCAGCAGCGGTGAATTCCCCTTCCCCGGCAATGCCCGGGAAATCCGCCAGTAGGGGCTGGTATCAGGCGCCGATGATCCGTTCCGCCCAATAGAGGGCGGTGATGGTCTTGGCATCGGTGATCTGGCCTTGCAGCACCGCTTCCCGAGCCTCTGCCGGCGAGAGGTCGAGCACTTCAAGGAATTCGTGGTGGTCCAGGCTTTGGGCCGCCACCTGCCGCACGCCCCGGGCCAGGAATATCTCGATCCGTTCGTCGGAATAGCCAATGCAGGGGTGCATGACGCCCAGGTGCTGCCAGTGCTCGGCGGCGTGGCCGGTTTCCTCCAGCAGCTCGCGGCGGGCAGTGGCGGCGATGTCCTCGCCCGGGTCGATCTTGCCGGCGGGCAATTCCAGGAAGACGCGGCGCAAGGGGTAGCGGAACTGGCGCTCGAAGAGCAGGCGGCCGCTGTCGAGCAGGGCGATGACCACCACGGCGCCGGGGTGGACGACGTATTCCCGGACCGATTCGCCCTGGTCGGGCAGGCGCACACGATCCCGCCGCACCTCCAGCAATTTGCCCTGGAAGACCAGGTCGCTGGCGAGGGGATGTTCGGTCAGGTGGCTGTCGTCGTCCATGGCTTCCTCCAAAACAAAACGCCCCGGCTGGCGGGGCGTTGGCGGCTGCGTTGCGAATCCGGCCTCAGAGCGAACGCACCAGGGAATAGGCGCAGAGGGACATGAGAACCTGGGGGAAGGCACCCAGGACCGCCACCGCGAGCCCGTTGGCCGACACCAGGACGCGCATGGAAAGCGGCGCCGCCAGCGGCGTCTCGTTGACGGGGGCGTCGAAGTACATGAGCTTGACCACACGCAGGTAGTAGAAGGCGCCGATCAGCGAGAAGGCCACCGCCACCACGGCCAGCCAGATGTAGCCGGCGGCGACGACTGCCTGCAGCACGGCGAACTTGGCGAAGAAACCGATGAAGAAGGGCACGCCGGCCATGGAGAACATCATCACCAGCATCATGCCGGCAAACCACGGGCTACGCTTGTTGAGGCCCTTAAAGTCTTCCAGGTTGTCGGACTCGAAACCGGCCCGGGCCAGCAGCAGGATGATGCCGAAGGAGCCGGCCGACATCAGCACGTAGGCCACCACGTAGAACATCGCCGAACTGTAGGCGTTGAGGGCGTAGCGGACGTCGCCGCCGACCACGCCGGTGACGATGCCGAGCAGCATGAAGCCCATGTGGGAGATGGCGGAGTAGGCCAGCATGCGCTTCAGGTTGGTCTGGGCGATGGCAGCCAGGTTGCCAATGGCCATGGACAGCACCGACAGGATGATGAGCATGGACTGCCAGTCGGCGGCCAGGGTGATGAGGCCATTGACCAGCATGCGCATGGTGATGGCGAAGGCGGCCAGCTTGGGGGCGGAACCGATGAACAGTGTCACCGCCGTGGGGGCGCCGTGATAGACGTCGGGAATCCACATGTGGAAGGGCACCACGCCCAGCTTGAAGGCGAGGCCGGCGACCAGGAAGACAAGGCCGAAGACCAGCACGGTCTTGTTGGCGCCGCCGCTCATCAGGCGCTCGCCGACGCCGGTGATCTCCAGGGTGCCGGTGGCGCCGTAGATCATCGACATGCCGTAGAGCAGCAGGCCGGAAGCCAGGGCGCCGAGGACGAAGTACTTCATCGCCGCCTCGGTGGACACCAGGGATTCCCGGTTCATGGCGACCATGGCGTAGAGGGAGAGGGACAGCAGTTCCAGGCCCAGGTAGATGGTCAGGAAGTGGTTGGCGGAGATCATCACCATCATGCCCAGCGTGGCGAAGAGCGCCAGGATGTAGTACTCGCCCTTGTTCATGGCCTCGCGGTCCAGCACGTAGCCGCGGGAGTAGAAGAGGACGACGATGACCGTCAGATACAGGAAGACTTTCAGCAGGTCGGCCATCAGGTCGTCTACGAACATGTTGCTGAAGGTGTAGGCGATACCGGTGGTACTGGTCAGCACCTGGATGACCAGGCAGCCCAGAAGGGTGAGCTGGGTCAGGGCGAAGGTGACGGTACGCCGGCTGTCCTTGACCATGACATCCACCAGCAGGAGGATGCAGGCCATGGCCGCCAGGAAGAGTTCCGGCGCAGCGGGCAGGAGATCGGGGACAACGAAATTCTCGAACATGTCGGCTACCGTTTATTGAATCTTGCTGATGGCGACGTGGCGCAGGAGGTCATTGACCGATGCGTGCATGACCTCGGTGAAGGGCTGCGGATAGATACCCATCCACAGGGTACCCGCGGCCAGCAGGGCGAGGATAAGGAATTCGCGCTTGTTGATGTCGCTGAGCTCGGCCACGTGGTGGTTCGCCACGTCGCCGAAGACCACCCGCTTGTACATCCACAGGTTGTAGGCGGCGCCCATGATCATGGAGGAGGCAGCGGCGAAGGCGATCCAGAAGTTGAACTTGACGGCGCCGAGGATGACCATGAATTCGCCGACGAAGCCGGAGGTGGCCGGCAGGCCGGAGTTGGCCATGGCGAAGAGCATGAACAGGGCGGCGAACTTCGGCATGGTATTGACCACGCCGCCGTAGTCGGCGATCTGCCGGCTGTGCACCCGGTCGTACATGACCCCGATGCAGAAGAACATGGCACCGGAGATGAAGCCGTGGGACAGCATCTGAACCAGGGCACCTTCCACGCCCATGGCGCTGAACATGAAGAAGCCGAGGGTGACGAAACCCATGTGGGCGATGGACGAATAGGCCACCAGTTTCTTCATGTCGGCCTGGACTAGGGCGACGAAGCCGATATAGACGATGGCGATCAGGGAAATGGCGATGACGAACCAGGCCAGTTCATGGGACGCGTCCGGCGCGATGGGCAGGGAGAACCGCAGGAAGCCGTAGGCGCCAAGCTTCAGGGCGATGGCCGCCAGGACGATGGAGCCGCCGGTAGGCGCCTCGACGTGGGCATCCGGCAACCAGGTATGCACCGGCCACATCGGCACCTTGACGGCGAAGGCGATGAGGAAGGCCAGGAACAGCCAGACCTGGGCGCCCAGGGCGATCGGCAGCTTGTGCCAGTCGAGGATGGAGAAACTGCCGTTGGACTGGACGAAGAGGTACATCAGGGCGACCAGGAACAGCAGCGAGCCGAACAGGGTGTAGAGGAAGAACTTGAAGGCCGCGTAGACCCGGTTGGGGCCGCCCCAGACGCCGATGATCAGGTACATCGGAATGAGGGAGGCTTCGAAGAAGACGTAGAAAAGGATGCCGTCCAGGGAACAGAAGATGCCGTTCATGAGGCCGGACATGATGAGGAAGGCGGCGTTGTACTGGGCCACCTTGCTCTGAATCACCTCCCAGCCGGCCAGTACGACGATGACGGTGATGAAGGCGTTGAGCAGCACGAAGAGCATGGAAATGCCATCGACGCCCAGATGGTAGTGGATGTTGAAGCGGGGAATCCAGGTGCCCAGTTCGACGAACTGCATGGCGCTGCTGGCACTGTCGAAACTGGTCCACAGCGGGATGGTGACGAGGAAGCCGAGGACTGCGCCGACCAGGGCCAGCATCCGCGCCAGCGGGGCGTTACGGTCGGACCCGGTAGCCAGCACGAGCAGGCCGGCAGCGATGGGAACCCAGATGGAGAGGGAAAGCAGCGGGTAGTTGGACATGTTATTCCTAGCTTTTCTACCTTAGGCGCCGGTGCGCAGTACGAACCAGGTCATCAGGGCGAAGATGCCGATGATCATGGTGAAGGCATAGTGATAGACGTAGCCGGTCTGGAACAGGCGGGTCACCGCCGAGACCAGTCCCACCAGCTTGGCCGAGCCATTGACGATGACGCCATCGATCACCGCCACGTCGCCGCCCTTCCACAGGCCCTTGCCAAGGAGGCGCGCGCCGGCGGCGAAGACCGCTTCGTTGAACTTGTCGAAGTAGTACTTGTTCTCGAGCAGCGTGTAGATGGGCTGCACCTTCTTCTGGATGGCTGCCGGGATGTCCGGGCGCTTCATGTAGAAGAACCAGGATACGACGACCCCCGCCAGCGCCAGGAAGAACGGCAACGTGGTCAGGGCGTGGACACCCATGGCGGCGGCGCCGTGGAATTCTTCCTTGAGGTGTTCCATGGCCGGGTGGGCTTCATGGTTGATATGGATGACGCCCTCGAAGTAGGTGCCGTAGAGCATGGGCTCGATGGCCAGGTAGCCGATGGCGACCGAGGGGATGGCCAGCATGACCAGGGGCAGCCACACCACCCAGGGAGTCTCGTGGGGCTTCTGGCCGGGGGCCAGGCCGTGGTGATGGTCCGCGGAGACTTCCTCGTCGTCGTGGTCGCCGTGGTGCTCGTGGTGATGGGCCTCATCCGCCTTGCCGAAACGCTCCTCGCCATGGAAGACCAGGAAGTACATGCGGAAGGAGTAGAAGGCCGTCACGAAGACTCCGGCCAGCACCGCGAAGTAGGCGAAACCGGCGCCCGGGATGTGGGACAACTGCACCGCCTCGATGATGGAATCCTTGGAGTAGAAGCCCGACAGGAAGGGCGTGCCGATCAAGGCCAGGGAACCGACCAGGGAGGTGATCCAGGTGATGGGCATGTACTTCCGGAGGCCGCCCATGTTGCGGATGTCCTGGTCGTGGTGCATGCCGATGATGACCGAGCCGGCGCCGAGGAACAGCAGGGCCTTGAAGAAGGCGTGGGTCATCAGGTGGAAGATGGCCACGGAGTAGGCGGAGGCGCCCAGGGCGACGGTCATGTAGCCAAGCTGGGAGAGGGTCGAGTAGGCAACGACGCGCTTGATGTCGTTCTGGATGATGCCCAGGAAGCCCATGAACAGGGCGGTGATGGCGCCGATCACCAGGACCACGGACAGCGCGGTGGTGGACAGTTCGAACAGGGGCGACATGCGGGACACCATGAAGATGCCGGCGGTCACCATGGTCGCCGCGTGGATCAGGGCGGAGATCGGGGTCGGGCCTTCCATGGAATCGGGCAGCCAGACGTGCAGCGGAACCTGGGCGGACTTGCCCATGGCGCCGATGAACAGGCAGATGCAGGTGACGGTCATCAGGGACCAGTCGGCGGCGCCCCAGATATTGATGGTGGTGTCGGCCAGGCCGGGCGCCTTCTGGAAGACGGTAGCGTAGTCCAGGCTGCCGGTGTAGGTCAGGATGAGGCCGATGCCGAGGATGAACCCGAAGTCGCCGACCCGGTTCACCAAGAAGGCCTTCATGTTGGCAAAGATGGCGGTCGGCCGGGTGTACCAGAAGCCGATCAGCAGGTACGAGACCAGACCCACGGCTTCCCAGCCGAAGAAGAGCTGCATGAAGTTGTTGCTCATCACCAGCATCAGCATGGAAAAGGTGAACAACGAGATGTAGCTGAAGAAGCGGTTGTAGCCCGGATCGTCGTGCATGTAGCCGATGGTGTAGATATGCACCATCAGGGAGACGAAGGTCACCACCAGCATCATGGTGGTGGTCAGGGTGTCGATCAGGAAGCCGACCTCGAACTTGTAGTCGCCGCTGGTCAGCCAGGTGTAGACCGGGCCGTTGTAGGTGTGGCCGGCCAGTACGTCCTTGAAGATGATGACGGAGGCGATGAAGGCCACGGCGACGCCGGCGATGGTGGCGGTGTGGGCAACCCAGCGGGGAATGACGCGGCAGAAGAGGCCGGCGATCATGGCGCCGACGAGCGGCGCCAGGGGGACGAGCAGGTAGAGTTTCTGCATTTCCATGATTAACCCTTCAGGCTGTCCAGGTCATCCACGTGGATGCTCTTCAGGTTGCGGAACAGGACGATCAGGATGGCCAGGCCGATGGCGGATTCCGCCGCGGCAACGGTCAGGATGAAGAAGACGAAGACCTGGCCGGAGAGATCCTGGAGGTAGTGGGAGAAGGCGACGAAGTTCATGTTCACCGCCAGCAGCATGAGCTCGATGGCCATGAGCAGGACCAGCAGGTTCTTCCGGTTGAGGAAGATGCCGACGACGCTGATCGCAAAGAGGATCGCGCCCAGAATCAGGAAATGCGAGAGTGACAGAGTAAGCATGGTCTTCCCGGGGTTCAGTCTTTTTCAACCGGCATCTGCAGCACGCGGACACGGTCCCTGGCCTTGACGAAGACCTGGCGGCTCGGGCTGGTGTATTTGCTGTGCTTGGGACCGCGATAGGTCAGGACGATGGCCGCGATCATGCCGACGAGCAGGACGATGGAAGCCAGCTCGAAGGGATAGACGTAGTCGCTGAACATCAGCGCGCCGATGCTCTTGGTGTTGGAGATGCCTGCCGGCGTCACGGCTTCTGCAGCCGGCACCTGGAAGTACTTGCTGCCCAGCACCAGGCCCATTTCGGCCACCATGAGGAAGCCAAGCAGCGCCCCCAGGGGCAGGTACTGCCAGAAACCTTGGCGGATGCGGTCCATGTTGATGTCGAGCATCATCACCACGAAGAGGAAAAGCACCATGACGGCGCCTACATAGACGAGGATGATGGCGATGGCCAGGAACTCGGCCTGCAGCAGCGCCCAGACGCCGCCGCAGGTGAAGAAGGCGAGGATCAGGTGCAAGGCGGCATGGACCGGATTGCGGGCGGTGATCACGCGCAGGCTGGCGAAAATCAGGATCGCCGAGAGGAAGAAGAAGACGAAGGTCTGGAAGTCCATCGCGGGGCCTGTTAGCGGTATTGGGCGTCCTGCTCGCGGTCGGCGGCGATCTGCGCTTCGTAGCGATCGCCAACGGCCAGGAGCATGGGCTTGGTGTAATAGAGGTCGCCACGCTTTTCGCCGTGGTACTCGAAAATACGCGTCTCGACGATGGCGTCCACCGGGCAGGCCTCCTCGCAGAAGCCGCAGAAGATGCACTTGGTCAGATCGATGTCGTAGCGCGTAGTGCGGCGGGAACCGTCGTCCCGCGGCTCGGCCTCGATGGTAATGGCCATGGCCGGGCAGATGGCCTCGCACAGTTTGCAGGCGATGCAGCGCTCTTCCCCATTGGGGTAGCGGCGCAGGGCGTGCAGACCGCGGAAGCGGGAACTCTGCGGCGTTTTCTCCTCGGGATACTGGACGGTGATCTTGCGGGCGAAGAAATACTTGCCCGTCACCGACATGCCCTTCAACAGCTCCTTGAGGAGCAGGCTGTTGAAGATTTCCTTCATCGAACCCATGAAGCTCTCCTCACTTCCAGATGGTGAGCGGGGACATCATCCACACGCCAACCACCACAAGCCAAACCAGACAAACCGGCACGAACACCTTCCAGCCCAGGCGCATCAACTGGTCGTAGCGATAGCGGGGGAAAGTGGCACGGAACCAGAGGAAGAGAAGCAGCACGAAGGACATCTTGGCGAACAGCCAGAGGATGCCGTCGGGCAGAAAGCCGACCGGCGACAGCCAGCCGCCCAGGAACATGATGGCGGTCAGGGCGGCGACCAGGATCATGTTGGCGTATTCGGCCAGGAAGAAGACGGCAAAGGCCATGCCCGAGTACTCGACGTGGAAACCGGCGACGATTTCCGATTCGCCTTCGGCCACGTCGAAGGGGGCGCGGTTGGTTTCGGCGACGCCGGAGATCAGGTACACCAGGAACATGGGCAGCAACGGCAGCCAGTTCCAGGACAGGATGCTCAGGCCATGGCTGGCGAATACGCCCTTGTCCTGGGCATTGACGATATCCACCAGGTTGAGGCTGTTGGACACCATCAACACGCAGATCAGGGAGAAGCCCATGGAGATTTCGTAGGACACCATCTGGGCCGCGGAACGCATGGCACCGAGGAAGGCGTACTTGGAGTTGGACGCCCAGCCGGAGAGGATGATGCCGTACACGCCCATCGAGGTGATGGCCATGATGTAGAGCAGGCTGGCGTCGATGTTGGCCAGCACCAGGCTGTCGGTGAAGGGCACCACGGCCCAGGCCGCCAGGGCCGGCGCGATGGCCAGCATGGGAGCGATGATGAAGATCGCCTTGTTGGCGCCGCTGGGGACGACGATTTCCTTCATCAAGAGCTTGAGGCCATCGGCGATGGGCTGGATCAGGCCCCAGGGACCGACCCGGTTGGGGCCGATGCGCACCTGCATGTAGCCGATCACCTTGCGCTCGGCCCAGGTCAGGTAGGCGACGCCCAGCATCAGCGGGGCGACGATGATGACGATCTTGATCAGGGTCCACACGGCGGGCCAGGCGCCGCCGAAGATACCCGTTCCGAAATTCATCAGTGCGTCCATTTATGCACGCTCCACGGTAATGGCGCCGAACATGTCGCCCAGAGTTGCCGTGCTGGCGTGGCCGGCGGCCACCCGCACGCACCCGGCTGGAACGCCGTTGTCGGCCACGGCCACCAGGACGGCCTCGCCCTGCCCCTGCTTGACCTTGACCGTCGCACCGGCGGTCAGGCCCAGTTGGGCCAGGCTGGCTTCGTTCAGGCGGGCCGTCGGGGCCTTGGCGTCGGCGGTCTGCTGCAGGGCCGGCGCCCGGCGCACGATGGCGTCGGTGAAGTTGATCGGCACGTCGGCGATGCGCTGCAGGCCGGCGGCGGCGGTGCTCAGGTTGAGGGCGACACCGTTGAGGCCGTTGTCAAGCCCAGCGATGAACTCGACGCCCTTGCCCAGGGCCTCGTCGCGCACCGCCTCGCTGGACTCATAGGCGAAGCCGTCCAGATTGAGCACGTTGCCCAGGACGCGCAGCACCTTCCAGGCCGGACGGGCATCGCCCTTGGCCTTGACGACGCCGTTGAAGCTCTGCACCCGGCCTTCGGTATTGACGAAGGTGCCGGAGGTTTCGGTGAAGGGGGCGATGGGCAGCATCACGTCGGCGTATTCAAGGGCCGGCGCGTGCTTGAAGGCGGACATGAAGACCACCAGGCTGGCTTGCTTGAGGGCGCCCAGGACCAGCTGCGGATTGCCGCAGTCGAATTCCGGCTCCAGACCCATCAGGACGTAGCCTTTCCTGGGCTGTTCGAACATCTGGCGGGCATTGGCGCCGGCAGGCACCACACCGGCGGCGTAAGCGCCAACCGTGTTGGCGGCTTCACCCAGGAAGCCGACAGTGGCATTGGTCAGCTTGCCCAGCTCGAGGGCCAGGGCGTGCAACTGGGTCGCATCGGCGCACTGGGTGGCGGCGTTGCCAAGGAAGATAGCACGCTTGTCGCCATCGACCAGGCTCTGGGCGATCTGTTTGCTGGTTTCGCAGCTGGCCACGCCTTCCAGACCGGCCGGCGCGGCGACACCCTTGATCTCGGCGGCGGCCTTGACCACGGCCGCCAAGGCCTGGGCCAGTTGCGCCGGGGCGACGGTGAGGTTGGCGTGGAGCTTGATCAGCTGGTCATCGCCGGCCACGGAGAGCAGGCTGACCTTGGTGTATTTCTTGGCAGCCTGGCGCAGGCGCTGGGCGATGAGCGGATGGTCCTTGCGCAGGAAGGAACCGACCACCAGGGCGGCGTCGAGGTCCTTGATCTCGGCGAGCTTGAGGCCCAGCCAGGGGGTACCGGCGCGCTTGCCGTCAGTACCAAAGTCGGACCGACGGGGACGGCAGTCGATGTTGCCGGAACCGAGGCCCTTCATGACCTTGCCCAGCAGGAAGAGCTCCTCGACGGTGGCGTTCGGTGCAGCCAGGGCCGCGAGGGCATCGCCGCCGAATTCGCGGGAAATGTCCTTCAAGCCGTGGGCGACGTAGTCCAGCGCCACGTTCCAGTCCACCTCGCGCCACTGGCCGCCCTGCTTGACCATCGGTTTGGTCAGGCGTTCGTCGGAATTGAGGGCCTGGTAGGCGAAACGCTCCTTGTCGGAGATCCAGCACTCGTTGACCGCCTCGTTCTCCCGGGGCAGAACGCGCATCACGGCATCGTGCTTGACCTGGACCACCAGGTTGGCGCCGACGGAATCATGGGGGCTCACCGACTTGCGGCGCTGCAGTTCCCAGGCCCGGGCGGTGTAGCGGAAGGGCTTGGAGGTCAGGGCGCCGACCGGGCAGAGGTCGATCATGTTGCCCGACAGTTCGGAATCGACGGTGCGGCCGAGGAAGGTCTGGATCTCGGAATGCATGTTGCGGTTGGCCATGCCGAGTTCCATGATGCCGGCGATCTCCTGGCCGAAGCGGACGCAGCGGGTGCAGTGGATGCAGCGGCTCATCTCTTCCATGCCGACCAGGGGGCCGACGTCCTTGTGGAAGACGACGCGCTTCTCCTCGGTGTAGCGGCTCTTCATCGGGCCGTAGCCGACGGACATGTCCTGCAACTGGCACTCGCCACCCTGGTCACAGATGGGGCAATCCAGGGGGTGGTTGATGAGGAGGAACTCCATCACGCCCTTCTGGGCCTTCACCGCCAGTTCGGAATGGGTAAATACCTTCATGCCGTTGGTCACCGGGGTGGCGCAGGCCGGCAGGGGCTTGGGGGCCTTCTCCACCTGCACCAGGCACATGCGGCAGTTGGCAGCGATGGAAAGTTTCTTGTGGTAGCAGAAGTGCGGAATGTAGACCCCCACCTGCTGCGCGGCGTCCATCACCGTGCTGCCGTCGGGCACTTGCGCCTTTTTGCCGTCGATCTCGATTTCTAGCATGTCGCTACCTTGTAGCCAGTTCTTTCGTATCTATCGCTGGAAGCTTCCGCTCAGGCCTGAACCTTGTGGAAGCCGCTGCCCGCCCACTGCACATCCTTGGGAACGAGACAGGTCTTGTGTTCGATGTGGTACTCGAATTCCTTGCCGAAGTGCTTGAGGAAGCTCTGCACCGGGAAGGCGGCGGCATCGCCGAGGGCGCAGATGGTGCGGCCCATGATGTTGCCCAGCACGCTGTTCAGCAGGTCCAGGTCTTCCGGCTTACCCTGGCCGTTCTCGATGCGATGGACCACCTTGTACATCCAGGCGGTGCCTTCGCGGCAGGGGGTGCACTGGCCACAGGATTCTTCGTAGTAGAAGAAGGACAGCCGCTCCAGGGCCT
>DAINDE010000018.1:0-68361 GCA_036732025.1 Rhodocyclaceae bacterium | reverse complement strand
GATTCCCGGTGGCCCAGGGTGATCGAGCCGGTGTCCTTGATCTTCTTGAGGGTGGCGGAATCGTCGGCAAGGGCGGGCAGCGCGGACAGGACCGCCAGGGCGGCAAGGGCGTAACGCTTCATGGTGTCTCCTCGGTAGTGGGGGGGGACGAATGTTCCCCGACACTCGTCTATTGCATAGGCCGTGCCAAGCCGGATCGATTTGCATACCAATGATTTTATTGCATTTTTTTGAGCACCCGGCAGCCGGCCATCGGATTTCCGACACCCAGCCAATTTCACCATCGGATTTCCGACGGTTGCGGCTGGATAGCCTGGGATGCCGGTGGAACATACCTTCGGTTTCCCGAGGGCAGCCCGGGCGGATTCGCCGGAATTCCGGCTGGTCCTCGCCAGGGCGAAACCCGTAGTGCTTAACAATCAATAAGTTAAACAATGCCATTGGGGCGGCGGGTATGGCATGGCTCCTGCGATAACGAACTCCCGGGCCGGATTCACCGGCCCCGACAACTGCAACGAGCAACGGAGACAAGCATGAGTACCACCACCTACCGCACCGAACACGACCTCCTCGGCGACAAGGAAGTGCCCACCGCCGCCTACTACGGCGTACACACCCTGCGGGCCCTGGAAAACTTCAACATCAGCGGCATCGCCATCGCCGTCTATCCCGACCTGGTGCGCGCCCTGGCCCAGATCAAGCTGGCCGCCGCCCAGGCCAACCGGGAACTGGGCCTGCTGCCGGCCCAACAGGCCGAGGCCATCGTCGCCGCCTGCAAGGAGGTGATCGCCGGCCGCTTCCACGACCAGTTCGTGGTGGATGTCATCCAGGGTGGCGCCGGCACCTCCACCAACATGAACGCCAACGAGGTCATCGCCAACCGGGCCCTCGAACTTCTCGGCCACGTCCGGGGCGACTACGGCTTCCTGCACCCCAACGAGCAGGTCAACATGAGCCAGTCCACCAACGACGTCTATCCGACGGCCCTCAAGCTGGCCACCTACGTGGGCATCTTCCGCCTGGTGGACGCCATGGCCCACCTGCGCCACGCCTTCGAGCGCAAGGCCGAGGAATTCGCCGACGTCCTCAAGATGGGCCGCACCCAGTTGCAGGATGCAGTGCCCATGACCCTCGGCCAGGAGTTCTCCACCTACGCCACCATGCTCGGCGAGGACGAGGAGCGCCTGAAGGAGGCCGCCCTGCTCATCCGCGAAATCAACCTCGGCGCCACCGCCATCGGCACCGGCATCAATGCCCACCCTGACTACGCCGCCCTGGTCTGCCGGCGGCTGGCCGAGGCCAGCGGGGTGCCGGTCATCACCGCCCCCAACCTCATCGAGGCCACCCAGGACTGCGGCGCCTTCGTCCAGCTATCCGGCGTGCTGAAGCGGGTGGCTGTGAAGCTTTCCAAGGTCTGCAACGACCTGCGCCTCCTGTCCTCCGGCCCCCGCGCCGGTCTCGGCGAAATCAACCTGCCGCCCCGCCAGGCCGGCTCCTCCATCATGCCGGGCAAGGTGAACCCGGTGATCCCCGAGGTGGTGAACCAGATCGCCTTCGAGGTCATCGGCAACGACCTCACCGTCTCCTTCGCCGCCGAGGCCGGCCAGCTGCAGTTGAACGCCTTCGAGCCCATCATCGCCCACAGCATCTTCAAGAGCGTGCTGCACCTCACCCGCGGCTGCGCCACCCTGGCCGACCTCTGCGTCGACGGCATCACCGCCAACCGGGACGCCCTCAAGGCGAGCGTCGAGCGTTCCATCGGCATCGTCACCGCCCTCAACCCCTACATCGGCTACGCCAACGCCACCGAAGTGGCCGCCGAAGCCCACGCCAGCGGCCGTGGCGTGGCGGAAATCGTGCTGGCCCGGGGCCTCATGACCGCCGAGACCCTGGCCGAGGCCCTGCGCCCCGAGGTGCTGACGCAACCGCGCGCCCTGCCCGCCCGCCGGGCCGCCTGAGCCTTACCGGAGAACCCGTCATGAAAACCCACAAGTCTTCGACCCTCATCTTCGCCGCCCTCATCCTCGGCATCGCCGTCGGCTACGCCTGCAACCAGATGGCGCCGGCGGCGGCCAAGGAGGCCGCCGGCTATTTCGGCATGGTCACCGACATCTTCCTGCGCCTCATCAAGATGATCATCGCCCCCCTGGTCTTCGCCACCCTGGTTTCCGGCCTGGCCAACATCGGCGACTCCCGCACCGTCGGCCGCATCGGCACCAAGGCCCTGGGCTGGTTCGTCGCCGCCTCCCTGGTCTCGCTCCTCATCGGCCTGGTCTTCGCCAACCTGCTGGAACCGGGCAGTGGCCTGGCCATGCCCCTGCCCGAGGCGGGCGCCGCCACCAACCTGAAGACCGGCGCCCTCAACCTCAAGGACTTCGTCGCCCAGGTCTTCCCCAAGAGCATCGTCGAAGCCATGGCCGGCAACTCGGTGCTGCAGATCCTGGTCTTCTCGGTCTTCTTCGGCCTCGCCCTCGGCCAGCTCCACAGCCAGTCCGCCCGCAGCCTGGCGGCCACCCTGGACGACGTGGTGCACGTCATGCTCAAGGTCACCGACTACGTCATGCGCTTCGCCCCCGTCGGCGTCTTCGCCGCCGCGGCCGGCGTGGTGGCCGTGCAGGGGGTGGGCATGCTGACCGTCTTCGGCAAGCTCCTGGCCGCCTTCTACCTGGCCCTGGCGGTGCTGTGGGCGGTGCTCATCGCCGCCGGCTACCTGGTCATGGGCCGCGAAGTCTTCCGCCTCCTCAAGCTGGTCAAGAGCCCCATGCTCCTGGGCTTCTCCACCGCCAGCAGCGAATCGGCCTACCCCAAGCTGATGGAGCAACTGGAGAAATTCGGCGTGCGCAACCGGGTCACCGGCTTCGTCCTGCCCCTGGGCTATTCCTTCAACCTCGACGGCTCCATGATGTACACCGCCTTCGCCGCCCTCTTCGTGGCCCAGGCCTACGGCATCCCGCTGTCGCTGGGGGAGCAGGTAACCATGCTGCTGGTGCTGATGGTGTCCAGCAAGGGCGTCGCCGGCGTGCCCCGCTCCTCGCTTGTGGTGGTGGCCGCCGTGCTGCCCATGTTCCACCTGCCGGAGGCCGGCATTTTGCTCATCATGGGCATCGACCACTTCCTGGACATGGGTCGCACCGCCACCAACGTGCTGGGCAACGCCATCGCCACGGCGGCGGTGGCCAAGTGGGAGGGGGCCGTCGCCCCGGCCGGGGAAACCCTGGACGACGAGGACGCCGCCCTGCCGGAAGCGTTGGCGGCCCCGGCTCCGGCGGCCTGACGCAACAGCCTGCCCGGCAGGCGAAAAAAGCCCAACCCGCAAGGGTTGGGCTTTTTGTTGGGCGGTTGGATCAGAAAGTGTATTGGAAGCCCAGGGCCAGGCCCAGGGCCGAGTCGCCGTTGTCGATGCTGTAGCTGCCGGAGGAACTGGTGCCCATGGGCACCAGGGCGCTGGCGGCGTCGTTGGTGTGGTTGGCGATGACGCCGTAGACGTTGGCCTGGGGACTGATGGCCTCGATCCAGCCCACCGCCAGGGCACCGGAGCGGTCCTCCACGCCGTCGGTCTTGCCGCGGCCGTAGACCGCCAGCAGCTGGCCGGTGGAGGTCATGGCGGTCTTGCTGCCGACCATCCACTCGCGGCGACTCCGGTTGATGCCGCCGTCGACGTCGATGTCCACCCGGGCGAGGCCGGCCATCAGGCGCGTGTTACCGAGCTGGTAGCTGGCGCCGGCGAAGCCGTGCCGGCTGAGGGCGTTGGCCACGTTGATGTGGTCGTCCCGCTGGTAGGCGAGGCCGAGGCCGAGGGGCCCGTTGGCATAGGCGACGGAGAGGGCGGTGGCGTCGCGGCGGCTGTTGCCGGTTTCACCGCCCAGGGCCGCCATCAGGCTGGCGCTGAAGCCGGCCAAGGTCGGCGTGCGGTAGATGAGGGCGCTGTCGTAGCGGGTGGCGCCGGCGGTGACCTGGCCGGAATTGGTGGGCGAGCCGTAGCCCTGCTCAAAGGGATCGAAGCCGGTGACGGTGTTGTACAGGGGGGAATACTGGCGGCCGGCGGTGAGGGTGCCGTAGCGGGTCTCCACCCCGGCGTAGGCCTGGCGACCGAAGAGCAGCCCGCCCTGGGCGGAGCGGCCCTTGTTGATGAAGACGCCGCCCTCCACCTGGAAGATGCCGCGCACGCCGGGGGCGATGTCGGCGCCGCCCTTGATGCCCCAGCGGCTGCCGTTCATGCCGCCGGATTCGAGGGCGACGCGGGTGCCCCTGCTGCCGCGGGTGTCGTATTCGCCGAAGACGTCGATCTTGCCGTAGAGGGTGACGTTGGAATTGGCCAGCAGCGACGGATTGCCGGCCGCCACCGTGGCCGGCGCAGCCGCCGCCGGGGCGGCAGCGGGGGCGGCGGCCTTCTCGGCTTCCAGTTGGGCGACGCGGGCCTGGAGCTTTTCCAGGACAGCCTTCACCTCTTCCAGTTCGCCGCCGACGGCGACACCGGGGAGGACGGTGCCGACGAGGGCCAGGGCGGATGCGATTTGCTTGATTTGCATGAATGTCTCCAAATTTTAGGGATGAGTTCTCCCCCGGCCCCGGAGGGGGCCGAAACGGGGGATGTCGAGGGGAAATGGGCGGCCCCTAGGGAGCCGCGCCCGGGGGTTTCAGCGCGGGAGGATCAGTATTCCCAGAAGATGCGCTGCAGGGACTTGGCGTCCTGGGAGGTGGTCAGCGCCACCGCCGCCAGGATGCGGGCCTTCTGGGGGTTGAGGTCGTGGGCGACCACCCAGTCGTATTTGTCGTCGGGCTGCTCGGCGTTGCGGATGACGAACCCGCCGGCCACCCGGGCGGCGCGGATGACCTGGACGCCCCGGCCACGGATTTCCTTGAGGACCGGCACCAGGCGATCCGCCACCGACCCGTTGCCGGTGCCGGCGAGGATCACCGCCTTGTCCCCCTGCAGCGCGAAGGCCCGCAGGGCGGCGTCGCCCATGTTGCCGTAGCCGTAGGCGATATCCACCGGCGCCAAGGCGTCGATGCGGTCGATGTCGAACTCGGAATTGACGGTGTGGCGCTTGACCGGCGCCCGGAACCAGTAATTCCTGCCCTCCACCACCATGCCCAGGGCGCCCCACTGGCTCTTGAAGGCCTCGGTGCGGATATTGATGGCCTTGCTCACGTCGCGGCCGCTGTTGATCTCGTCGTTCATGGTCACCAGCACGCCCCTGCCGCGGGCGTCGGCGCTGGCCGCCACGGTGACGGCGTTGAACAGGTTGAGCATGCCGTCGGCCGACATGGCGGTGCCCGGCCGCATGGACCCGACGACGACGATGGGCTTGTCGCTATGGACCACCAGGTTGAGGAAGTAGGCGGTCTCCTCCAGGGTGTCGGTGCCGTGGGTAACGACGATGCCGTCGACGTCGGCCTGCCTGGCCAGGGCGGAAACCCGCTTGCCGAGCTGCAGCAGGTGGGCGTTGGTGAAGCTTTCCGAAGCGATCTGGAAGACCTGCTCGCCGCGTACGTTGGCAACGTTGGCGAGTTCCGGGACGCCGGCGATAAGCTTGTCCACCGGCATCTTGGCGGCCTGGTAGGTGGCGCTGTTGGTGGCGGAAGCGCCGGCCCCGGCGATGGTGCCGCCGGTGGCCAGGATGACCACGTTGGGCTTGTCGGCGGCGAGGGCGGCGGCGGCGAGGCACAGGCCCCAGGCCAGGGTGGCGAAGGCGCGCAGGGCGCGGTGATGCAGCATGGTTGTCTCCTCCAGTGTCGGGATTGTCGAAATACGGGCGGCCCGGCCGGGCCGGCCATGACAATAGGCAAGGCCCGTACCACCGCAGCACGGCACCGCAACACAATGAATTAAAAGTGATTTTTCCAGCCAGCCGGGGCCGCGGCGTCGGTCCGCCGATGCCACCATCCCTTTTTCAATCCGGATTTCCGATGGCTGCGAGTTCGTGGTCCGGCTAGCGATACCAGGGCAGGTTGCGGCGCAGGGAGATGACCTGGCCGGCGTCGGCCACCGAATAGCCGGGCAGGTTCGCCGCCGCCGCCCGGAAGCGTTCGCTGCCGAGGACGGCGATGACGGCCTGGACGCTGTCGCTGTCGAAAGTTTCCTTGCGGCAGGCGACAAAGAAGTGCTCGACGAGCAGGGGCACGAAAGCCAGGTGGAAACGCACCGCCGCCGCCCGCAGGCCGAGGCCGCAGTTGCCCAGCCCGGCGGCCACGGTGGCGGCCACCGACAGGTGGTTCGGCTCTTCGTGGCCATAGCATCGAACGTCGGCCATGGACAGGCCGTAGTGGGCCAGCAGTTCGTCGAGAAGGATGCGGGTGCCCGATCCGCTGCGCCGGTTGACGAAGGTGACGTCGGGCCGCGCCAGGTCGCGGATGCCGGCGATGTCCAAGGGGTTGCCGGAGGGCACGATCAGTCCCTGCTCCCGGCTCGCCAGACGGATGAGCTTGTGGTCCCCCAGGCGCAGCAAGCGGCCCAGGCGCAGGTGCAGGCCGGAACCCCGCTGGCACAGTTCCGGGTGGTCGAGTGGAATGTGCACGCCGGCCAGCAGGCATTCGCCGTCGTTGAGCCGGGCAAGGGCCTTGGCGCTGCCCTGGTATTCAATGTCGAGGAGGATGCTGGAACGTTCGCGCACGCCCTCGCGCAGGGCGCCGATGAGGAAATCGTGGCTGGTGCACATGCTGACCGGCTTCAAGCCGGGCTGGACGGCGAGGAGCAGTTCGTTGTCGATCTTGGCGGCCAGGGCCTCGGCGCTGGGCAGGTGGCGCGCCAGCATGCGCTTCTCAGCCGCCAGCAGGCGTTCCCCCAGCCCGGACAACTGGGCCGACTGCCCCGCCTTCCCCGCCAGCAGCGACTCGCCGAAGACGCTTTCCTGCTGCTTGAGATAACCCCACAGATGGCGATAGGAAAGGCCGAGGCGATAGGCGGCACGGCCGATGGACCCTTCCTCCTGGATGGCGGCGAGCATGGCGAAGAGGGGGTGGTCGAGCTGCAGGCCGATTTCGCCGGGCAAGGCGGCGATGGCCGGGTCGAAGCTGTAGGAAAGATTGACGCTCATGGGCGGAGGATAACCGAAACCTTGACTTCCACGAAAACCATTGTGCCACAAAGGTTTTAGGGGCTTATCGAGCAAAAATACTGCTCCAATTTTGCCGCCGGAAAGCAGGCACGGGTGTTGCCAAAGCCTTGGGGCGACACAACGCAACAACCCCTCTTTCCAGACAAGGAGACGACATGATCTACGCTGCTCCCGGCGCCGCCGGCGCCCCCATCGCCTACAAGGCCAAATACGACAACTTCATCGGCGGCAAGTGGGTCGCCCCGGTCAAGGGCGAATACTTCGACGTCCTCACCCCGATTTCCGGCAAGGCCTACACCCAGGCTGCCCGTTCCACCGCCGAAGACATCGAGCTGGCCCTGAACGCCGCCCACGCCGCTTTCCCCAAGTGGGGCAAGACCCCGGCCGCCGACCGCGCCAACATCCTGCTCAAGATCGCCGATCGCATCGAGCAGAACCTGGAAGTCCTGGCGTATGCCGAGACCGTCGATAACGGCAAGCCGATCCGTGAAACCCTGGCCGCCGACGTCCCCCTGTCCGCCGACCACTTCCGCTATTTCGCCGGCTGCCTGCGCGCCCAGGAAGGCGGCATTTCCGAGATTGACGAGAACACCGTCGCCTACCACCTGCACGAGCCCCTGGGCGTCGTCGGCCAGATCATCCCCTGGAACTTCCCGCTGCTGATGGCCGCCTGGAAGCTGGCCCCCGCCCTCGGCGCCGGCAACTGCGTGGTGCTCAAGCCCGCCGAATCCACCCCCATCTCCATCCTGGTCCTGGTCGAACTGATCGCCGACCTGCTGCCCCCGGGCGTGCTGAACATCGTCAACGGCTTCGGCCGCGAAGCCGGCATGCCGCTGGCCACCAGCAAGCGCATCGCCAAGATCGCCTTCACCGGCTCCACCGCCACCGGCAAGATCATCGGCCAGGCCGCCGCCACCAACCTGATCCCCGCCACCCTGGAGCTGGGCGGCAAGTCCCCCAACATCTTCTTCGAAGACGTGATGGACAAGGACGACAGCTTCCTCGACAAGGCCATCGAAGGCCTGGTGCTGTTCGCCTTCAACCAGGGCGAAGTGTGCACCTGCCCGTCCCGCGCCCTGATCCAGGAATCCATCTACGACAAGTTCATGGAGCGCGTCCTGCCGCGCGTCGCCGCCATCAAGCAGGGCAGCCCGCTGGATACCGAGACCATGATCGGCGCCCAGGCTTCCCAGATGCAGATCGACAAGATCAGCTCCTACCTGGAGCTGGGCAAGCAGGAAGGCGCCCAGGTGCTGATCGGCGGCAACCGCGCCCACCTGGGCGGCGACCTGGAAGGCGGCTACTACATCCAGCCGACCCTGTTCAAGGGCCACAACAAGATGCGCATCTTCCAGGAAGAAATCTTCGGCCCGGTGCTGGCCGTGACCACCTTCAAGGACGAAGCCCAGGCCCTGGAAATCGCCAACGACACCATCTACGGTCTCGGCGCCGGCGTCTGGAGCCGCAACGGCAACCGCGCCTACCGCATGGGCCGCGCCATCCAGGCCGGCCGCGTGTGGACCAACTGCTACCACGCCTACCCGGCCCACGCCGCCTTCGGCGGCTACAAGGAATCCGGCATCGGCCGCGAGACCCACAAGATGATGCTCGACCACTACCAGCAGACCAAGAACCTGCTGGTCAGCTACAGCGAGAACAAGCTGGGCTTCTTCTAAGCCGGGGCGCGCTTCGGCAAACCCAAAGGGGGGCGGGCAACCGCCCCTTTTTTCTGGAGACATTCATGGTCGCAAGAGTCGTCGCTACCGATGCCGCCCTGGCGTTCATCGACTACCTCGGCAAGAAGCACAATTCCGCCCTCGTCTTCTACCAGTCCGGCGGCTGCTGCGACAACAGCGCCCCCAACTGCCTGCTGCCCGGGGACCTCGCCATTTCCCCCAACGACGAACTGCTCGGCGATATCGGCGGCTGCCCGTTCTATATCAGCAAGTCCCAGTACGAGTTCACCAAGCACACCCAGGTCATCATCGACGTGGTGGCATGCCCCGGTGGCGGCGATTTCTCCCTGGATAACGGGGAGGCGCGATCCTTCATCTCCCGGTCGCGGCTGTTCACCGACGCCGAATGGGCGGAACTGGTTGCCAACGGCGCATGCGCCTGACCCCGCTCCAGGACTGAACAACTGTCATGGCTGGAGCAGCCGGCGGAACAACGCCGCCGGCACCAACCTATGCAATTCCGTGCATAGCGCCGGGTTCAGTCGACCCGGGTATCCAGCCCCTGCTCGGCCAGTTCCGCCGCCCGCAACACGGCCCGGGCCTTGTTCTGGGTTTCCTGCCATTCGGCGTTGGGGTCGGAGTCGGCGACGATGCCGGCACCGGCCTGAACGTGCAGTTCCTTGTCCTTGACGACAGCGGTGCGGATGGCGATGGCCAGGTCCATGTCGCCGTGGAAGCCCAGGTAGCCGACGGCGCCGGCGTAGATGCCGCGCTTGACCGGCTCCAGTTCGTCGATGATCTCCATGGCCCGCACCTTGGGGGCGCCGGAGACGGTGCCCGCAGGGAAGGTGGCCTTGAGCACGTCGAGGGCATCGAGCCCGGGCTGCAGCTTGCCTTCCACGTTGGAAACGATGTGCATGACGTGGGAGTAGCGCTCGATGACCATGTTTTCGGTGAGCTTCACCGTGCCGACCTGGGCGACGCGGCCGCAGTCGTTGCGGCCGAGGTCGAGGAGCTGCACGTGCTCGGCCCGTTCCTTCTCGTCGGCCAGGAGGTCGGCGGCGAGGGCGGTGTCCTCTTCCGCCGAGACCCCGCGCTTGCGGGTGCCGGCGATGGGGCGCACCGTCACCGTGTCGCCCTCCAGCCGCACCAGGATCTCCGGCGAGGCGCCGACGACGTGGAAATCCTCGAAGTCGAAATAGAACATGTAGGGCGAGGGATTGACGCTACGCAGGCTCCGGTAGAGGGCCATGGGGCTCGCGGCGAAGGGCTTGGTCATGCGCTGGGAGAGCACCACCTGCATGATGTCGCCCTCGGTGATGTAGTTCTTGGCCTTCTGCACCGCCGCCTTGAAGGCCGCCTCGCCGAAGACCGACACGGCGGGGGCCGAGGCGGTGGGCGTCTCCTCGGGGACGCTCACCGGCGCCCGCAACTTGGCCAGCAGTTCCTTCAGCCGTGCCCGGGCCTTCTGGTAGGCGCCGGGGACGCCCGGTTCGGCGTAGACCACCAGGGTCAGCTTGCCGGAAAGGTTGTCGACGACGGCGATTTCCTCGGAAAGGAGCAGCAGGATATCCGGGGTGCCCAGGTCGCCCGGCTTCTGGGTGCGGGTCAGGCGGGTTTCCACGTAGCGTACGGTGTCGTAGCCGAAACAGCCCACCAGGCCGCCGCAGAAGCGCGGCAGGCCGGCCGAGGGCGCGGCCCGGAAGCGCTTCATGAACTTGCCGATGAAATCGAGGGGATTGGCGTCGTCCTCCCGCTCGGCGATGCGGTTGCCGGTGAGTACCAGCACCTGGTGGCCATAGACGGCGATGCGGGTCGGCGCGTTGAGGCCAATGAAGGAATAGCGCCCGAAACGCTCGCCCCCCTGCACCGATTCCAGCAGGTAGGAGTAAGGGTGGTCGGCGAGCTTGAGGTAGATGGAGAGCGGCGTGTCGAGATCGGCGAAGGTCTCGAGGGTGACGGGGATACGGTTGTAGCCTTGCGCGGCGAGCGCGTTGAATTCGGTTTCAGTCATGGGAAGCCTCAAAAATGACGTCGGGGAGCGTAGCGGGGGCACCCGGGAGGGTGCCGGCACAATGGTCCTACGGGCGCCAAGGGCGCCAGCCGTGCCTGTCCTGAGCCAGGTCGCAGGGCCATTCGGTCCGGTTACGCAGGGAAGTCATTTTTGCCTGAGGTATCAGAAAGTTAGGGCATGCCGGTAGGCGGCAAACAGGTCCGATACTAGCGCATCGCAATCGGCACTGTCCACCGGCCGCCCCTCGTTGTAGCCGTAGGGGACGCAGAAGACGGGGCAGCCGGCGGCGCGGGCCGCCTGGATGTCGTTCTTCGAGTCGCCAATGTGCAGGTTGTCCACCGGCCGTGTTCCCAGCACCTCGCAGGCGTGGATGATCGGTCCCGGATGGGGCTTCTTGAACTCCGTCGTGTCGCCGGAGACGACCACATCGAAGAAATCGGCCATGGCCATGCGCTCCAGCAGGGCCTCGGTGAACAGGCCCGGCTTGTTGGTGACGACGCCGAGCTTGAGTCCGGCCTGCTTCCAGGCCTTGAGCCCCTCGATCACCCGCGGGTAGACGCCGGTCCGGGTGCCGTTCACCTCGGCGTAGTGGTGCTTGAAGGCTTCGATGCCGGCATGGAGCCGCTCCGCCGTCGGCGCATGGCCGTGGGTCAGGCAGCGCTCCACCAGCACCGCCATACCCTTGCCGACGAAGCTGTGGATCTCCGCCAGGGTGCGCGGCGGCTCGCCGAGATCCTCGAGCATGCGGCGACAGGCCTCGGCGAGGTCGGCGACGGTATCGAGCAGGGTGCCGTCGAGGTCGAAGGTGACGGATTTGAAGCGCATCAGACCTTCTCCAGCTCCCCGCGCAGGGCGGCAATGATGGAATCGTAGCGATGGGGGTCTTCGGCCTTGCCGGCGCCATAGACGGCGGAGCCGGCGACGAAGGTGTCGATGCCGGCCCGGGCGATCTCGGCGATATTGGCGGTATTGACGCCGCCGTCGATTTCCAGGCGGATGCGCCGCCCGCTCACCTGCTCGTAGGCGTCGAGCTTGGCCCTGGCCTGGCGGGCCTTGGCCAGGGCGGCGGAAATGAACTTCTGGCCGCCGAAGCCGGGGTTCACGCTCATCAGGAGGACCACGTCGAGCTTGTCCATGACGTAATCCATGTAGTCCAGCGGCGTCGCCGGATTGAAGACCAGGCCGGCCTGGCAGCCAGCGTCCCGTATGAGGGCCAGGCTGCGGTCCACGTGTTCGGAAGCCTCCGGGTGGAAAGTGATGATATTGGCCCCGGCCTTGGCGAAATCGGGGATGATTCGGTCAACGGGCCTGACCATCAGATGCACGTCGATGGGCGCCGTGGTGCAGGGGCGGATGGCCTCGCACACCAGGGGGCCGATGGTCAGGTTGGGAACGTAATGGTTGTCCATCACGTCAAAGTGAACCCAGTCGGCGCCCGCGGCGATGACATTGGCCACCTCCTCGCCCAGCTTGGCGAAATTGGCGGACAGGATGCTCGGGGCGATGAGAAAATCCTTGTTGGGCATTGCTGGTCTCCAAAAATATTAGTGTTTTCTAAATTACCATGGCCGAAGAGAAAAAATACCTGATCGACGTACACCCCCAACCACAGTTCATCCCGGATCAATCCGACCCGGAAAACGACCGCTATGTCTTCGCCTACACCATCACCATCAAGAACATCGGCAGCGTTCCGGCCCAGTTGATATCCCGGCACTGGATCATCACCGACGCCCACGGCGAGGTGCAGGAGGTGCGCGGCCTGGGCGTGGTCGGCCACCAACCCCTGCTGAAGCCCGGCGAAGCCTTCGAATATACCAGCGGATGCGCCCTGGCGACACCCGTCGGTACCATGAAGGGCACCTACCAGATGGTGGCCGAGGACGGCACCGCCTTCGACGCCGACATTCCCGAATTCACCCTGGCCATTCCGCGGGTGCTGCACTGAGCCTCAGGCACAGCTACACCCTCATCGCCCCCTTCTACGACGGGGCCATCGCCGCCGCCAGCCGCCCGCTCCGGGTACGCAGCCTGGCCGCCCTGCCGGCGGAGCCGAGCCGCGTTCTGCTGGCCGGCATCGGCACCGGCCTCGACCTGCCCCATCTGCCCCGGCAGCATCGCTACGTCGGGCTGGACGCCACCCCCGCCATGCTGCGCCGGGCCGTGCAACGGGCCGGCCACCTTCAGTTTTCCGGCATCCTCGGCGACGCGCAGCGCCTGCCCTTCGCCACCGCCTCCTTCGACGCCGCCGTTCTCCACCTGATCCTGGCGGTGGTGCCGGAACCCGCCGCCTGCCTTGCCGAAACCGCTCGGGTACTGCGTTCTGGCGGACGCATCCTGGTGCTCGACAAGTTCCTGCGCCCCGGCCAGCCTGCATTGTTGCGCCGCCTGGCGAACCCTCTGGCACGCCGCATCGCCACCCGGCTGGACGTGGTCTTCGAGGAAATCCTCGCCACCGTCCCCGGCCTGCAGGTGGAAAAAAACCAGCCGGCCCTGGCGGGCGGCTGGTTCCGTTACATCACTCTGGAGAAACGCTGATCAGCTGCGGTAATCCGCGTTGATTTTCACATAGTCGTAGGAAAAATCGCAGGTATAGACCTTGGCGGCGGCGGCGCCGCGGCCGAGGTGGACGCGCACAGTGATTTCCGCCTGCCGCATGACCCGGGCGCCGTCCTCTTCCCGGTAGGCGGCGGCGCGGCCGCCCTTTTCCGCCACCAGCACGTCGTCCAGCCAGACGCGGACGCTGTCCACGTCCAGGTCGGCAATGCCGGCGTAACCGACGGCGGCCAGGATGCGGCCGAGGTTGGGGTCGGAGGCGAAAAAGGCGGTCTTGACGAGGGGGGAATGGCCGATGGCGTAGCCCACCTGGCGGCACTCGGCGGCGTCCCTGCCGCCTTCGACGGCGACGGTGATGAACTTGGTGGCGCCTTCGCCGTCACGGACGATGGCCTGGGCCAGCTCCACGGCCACGCCGACGATGGCAGCCCTGACCTCAGCCCAGCCGGCCTCCTGGCCGCTGGCGAAGGTGGTGCCGGACTGGCCGCTGGCGACCATGACGAAGGAATCGTTGGTGGAGGTGTCGCCGTCCACCGTGATGCAGTTGAAGGAGGCGTCGGCCGCTTCCTTGACCAAGGTTTCCAGCAAGGGCTGGGCGATGCCGGCGTCGGTGGCGAGGAAGCCCAGCATGGTGGCCATGTTGGGCTTGATCATGCCGGCGCCCTTGGAGATGCCGGTGACGGTGACCGTCCGCCCGCCCACCGTGACACGCCGGGAAGCGGCCTTGGCAATGGTGTCGGTAGTCATGATGCCGTGGGCGGCGGCGTGCCAGTTGTCGGCCTTGAGGTCGGCCCGGCAGGCGGGCAATCCGGCGATGAGGCGCTCTACCGGCAGGGGCTCCAGGATGACGCCGGTGGAGAAGGGCAGCACCTGTTGCGCCTTCACCCCCAGCAGGCCGCCGACCGCCTCGCAGGTGGCCTGGGCCGCCTGGCGGCCCGGCTCGCCGGTGCCGGCGTTGGCGATGCCGGTATTGATGACCAGGGCGCGGATTTCGTCGCCGCTTCCCAGGTGGCTGCGGCACAACTGCACCGGGGCGGCGCAGAAGCGATTCTGGGTGAACACCCCTGCCACCGTGCACCCCGGATCGAGGGCGATGAGGGTCAGGTCGCGGCGGTTCTTCTTGCGGATTTCCGCCTCGGCGACGCCCAAGCGGACGCCAGAGACGGGGAAGAGCTGTTCAGGGGCGGGGGTCTGGTAGTTCACGGGCATTTACGCACCTCAAACGGTAAAGCGAAGCCAGGCCTGGGCGCCAAGCCGGCCGGCACAGGCAACGACGGCATGGCGAGCCTGTGCTTACGAAAGCTTCCCATGACACTGCTTGTACTTCTTGCCGCTGCCGCAGGGGCAGGGATCGTTGCGGCCGATCTTCTGCCCCACCTGCACCGGTTGCTGCGGCGCCGCGGGCGGCTCCCCGCCCTCGCCTCCGCCCAGAGCCTCGTCGTAGTCGGCATGCTGGTACTGGACGTTGTGCACGTCGCTGTGGGGGGCTGTTTCCTCAACGTCTTCCGGGGTGCGGATCTGCACCGTATAGACGATGCGGGTGACTTCCCGGCGCACGGAGTCGAGAAGGTTCTCGAACAGTTCGAAGGCCTCCCGCTTGTATTCCTGCTTCGGATTCTTCTGGGCGTAGCCGCGCAGGTGGATGCCCTGGCGCAAGTGGTCCAGCGCCGCCAGGTGCTCGCGCCAGTGGTTGTCGAGGCTTTGCAGCATGACGTTGCGCTCGAACTGGTGGAAGGTGGCGGCGCCCACCTGCTCGACCTTGCCCTGATAACTCTCGTCGGCCCCGCGGACGATGCGGGAAAGCATTTCCTCGTCGCTGAGGGTCGGCTCGTTCTTCACCCATTCGGCCACCGGCGCCTCGATGGCCAGGGCCGAGGCAAGGGCCTTTTCCAGGCCCGGCAGATCCCACTGTTCCTCGACGGATTCCTCCGGCACGTGCTGGCGGAAAATCTCGGCGATGACGCCGTGGCGCATGGCGACGATGGTCTCGGAAATGTCATCGGTCTCCAGCAGCTCGTTGCGCTGCTGGTAGATGACCTTGCGCTGGTCGTTGGCCACGTCGTCGTATTCCAGCAACTGCTTGCGGATGTCGAAGTTGCGGGCCTCCACCTTGCGCTGGGCGGATTCGAGAGAGCGGGAGACGAGGGGGTGCTCGATGGCCTCGCCTTCGGGCATCTTCAGCTTGTCCATGATGGCGCGCAGGCGCTCGCCGGCGAAGATGCGCAGGAGCGGATCGTCCAGCGACAGGTAGAAGCGCGACGACCCCTTGTCGCCCTGGCGGCCGGCCCGGCCCCGCAACTGGTTGTCGATACGGCGGGATTCGTGGCGCTCGGAGCCGATGATGTGCAGGCCGCCGGCTTCCAGCACCTGTTCGTGGAGCTGCTGCCACTCCGCCCTGAGCGCGGCGATCTGCGCTTCCTTGGCAACCTCGGGAATGCTCTCGTCGTCCTTGATGGCGGCGATCTGCTTCTCGACGTTGCCGCCCAGCACGATGTCGGTGCCGCGGCCGGCCATGTTGGTGGCCACCGTGACCACGCCGGGGCGGCCGGCCTGCACCACGATGTCGGCCTCGCGGGCATGCTGCTTGGCGTTGAGCACCTGGTGGGCGATCTTCTCCTTGTCCAGCATGGCGGAGAGAAGCTCGGAGTTTTCCACCGACGTGGTGCCCACCAGCACCGGCTGTCCCCGCTGCACGCAGTCGCGGATGTCGGCGATGATGGCGGTGTATTTTTCCTGGGCCGTCTTGTAGACCAGGTCGTTCATGTCCTTGCGCACCATGGGGCGGTGGGTCGGGATGACGACGGTTTCGAGGCCGTAGATCTGGTGGAACTCGTAGGCTTCCGTATCGGCGGTGCCGGTCATGCCGGCGAGTTTGCCGTACATGCGGAAGTAGTTCTGGAAGGTGATGGAGGCCAGGGTCTGGTTCTCGGCCTGGATGGCCACGCCTTCCTTGGCCTCGACCGCCTGGTGCAGGCCGTCGGACCAGCGGCGGCCGGCCATCAGGCGGCCGGTGAATTCGTCCACGATGACGATCTCGCCGTTCTGCACCACGTAGTGCTGGTCCTTGTGGAACAGCGTCAGCGCCCGCAGGGCCGCGTTCAGGTGGTGCATCAGGGTGATGTTGGCGGCGTCGTAGAGGCTGCCGTTCTTGAGGAGGCCGTGCTCGGCCAGCAGGTTCTCTGCATGTTCGTAGCCGGACTCGGAAAGGTGCACCTGGTGGCCCTTCTCGTCCACCCAGTAATCGCCCTCGCCGTCTTCCGTCTCGGCGCGTGTCAGATTGGGCACCACGGCCTTCATGGCCAGGTAGAGGTCGGTATGGTCCTCGGCCTGACCGGAAATGATCAGCGGCGTGCGGGCCTCGTCGATGAGAATGGAGTCCACCTCGTCCACGATGGCGAAGTTGAGCTGGCGCTGCACCCGGTCGCCGGCGGCGTAGACCATGTTGTCCCGCAGGTAGTCGAAGCCGAACTCGTTGTTGGTGCCGTAGGTGATGTCGGCAGCGTAGGCGGCCTGCTTCGCGTCATGGTCCATCTGCGACAGGTTGACGCCCACCGTGAGGCCGAGGAAGCGGTGCAGGCGCCCCATCCACTCGGCGTCGCGGCTGGCCAGGTAGTCGTTCACGGTGATGACGTGCACGCCCTTGCCGGCAATGGCGTTGAGGTAGGAGGGCAGCGTCGCCACCAGGGTCTTGCCTTCACCCGTGCGCATTTCGGCGATCTTGCCGTAGTGCAGCACCATGCCGCCGATCAGTTGCACGTCGAAGTGGCGCATGCCCAGCACCCGCTTGCCGGCCTCGCGCACGACGGCAAAGGCTTCCGGCAGCAGATCGTCCAGGGATTCGCCGTCGGCATGGCGCTTCCGGAACTCGTCGGTCTTGGCCCGCAGGGCCTCGTCGGAAAGCGCCGCCAGGGCCTCTTCGAGGCCGTTGATGCGGCGGACGGTCTGGGAATACTGCTTGATCAGCCGCTCGTTGCGGCTGCCGAAAATCTTTTTGAGTAGGCCGGAAATCATCGCGAGGGAAAGTTGGCGCCCAGGTTGCGGCAAAGCGCGGATTCTAACACGCCCCCGGAAACCTACGATGACGGTCTAAATCAAGGAAAATCAACGGTGTCTGGCCTGGGCGTACTCGCTGCCCTGCTTGAGGAAATGGGCCGGATTCTGGGCCACTCCCAGCATGCGCACCTCGAAGTGCAGGTGGGAACCGGTGGAACGTCCGGTGCTGCCCACGTCGCCGATGCGCTCTCCGCGCTTGACCAGCTGGCCCGCCTGGACCAGGGCGCGGGACAGGTGGGCGTAGCGGGACACCAGGCCTTCGCCATGGTCGATGTCGATCATGTTGCCGAACTCGGGGTGGAACTCGCTGGCCACCACCACACCGGCCGCGGCAGCGACCACCGGGGTGCCCGACTCGGCATTGAAGTCGATGCCCTCGTGCATGGCCCGCACGCCGGCAATGGGATCGCTGCGCGTGCCGAAGCCGGAGCCGATGAAGCCCTCCTTCACCGGCAGGGTGGTCGGCAACAGGCGGTCGCGCACCCGCTTCTCCAGGAGCCGCGCCTCGATCATGGTCAGCTCGTCGGCCTTGCTCTCCACCTCCTGGCCGAGGCGGTCGATTTCCTTTTGCAGCTCGGCGGCGGAAAGGGGCGCCGCGATCAGGGGCCCGCCCTGCCCGGCCGGACGCCCCCCCGCCTTGGGTGCGTCCTTGCTCACCCCGGCCAGGGAGGACAGGCGGTCGCCCAGGGTATCGAGCTGCAGCACCTGGGCCTGCAGTTCCCCCAGACGGGTCGCCATGAGGCGCAGGTTGTTGCTGACGACTTCCTGGGCCTGGCGGGCTTCCCGCTGCTGCAGGGAAAGCACCAGGTCCTGCACGACGGGCAACCGGAATTGCACGGAGAGCCAGGAGAGCATTACCGCGACGGCGAGGATGAGGCCGACGAAGGCCACCGCCGCCAAAGCGAGGTGGCGGGGCATAATATGCAATGTCCTGGCGGTCTTCAGGTGACCGGAAACGAAAATGATCTGCACACAACCCTCCTATGCCGACTTCCCTTGAAACCTACCTGGAAAAGGGCGACGGCGCCGCCGGGGTATTGGCCCACGCGCGTCTTCTTCTCAGGCTCGAACGGCAGTTTGCAAGCGTCGTCCCGTCTGGTCTTGGCGACGCTGCCCGCGTGGCCAATTACAAGTCGGGGAAAATCGTTATCCACGCCGAGAACGGCGCGGTCGCCACCAAGTTGCGGCAGATGAGCCAGCGTTTGTGCGGCGAGTTATCGCGAAGCGGGGTGGAGTGTAACGTCATGGAAGTGAAAGTTCAACCCCGCCAAATTCCTTACCAATCAACGGGTTCAACCCAGAAACCCCTGTCTGCCAAGGCTTGCGGGACCCTGCGCGACACGGCGGAATCCTTGCCGGAGGGCCCCCTCCGGGCCGCCCTGGCCACCCTGCTGAGGCGGGCAGCTAGGCGGGAATGACGGCCACCCGCTCGAGGATGAGGAGCGCGAAGAAAATGAGGGCAAACACGATGCCCCAGCGGGCGAGGCGCCAGGAGAAGGCCAGATACTGGCGGTTGCCTGTGACGGCGTAGAACAGGAAGCCGGCGCCGATGGCGATGACTCCTAGAACCGCCAGCAGGCGCAGGAGCCACATGGCGGTTCAGGCCGGCTGTTCCAGCCAGCGGGCGACGCCGGAGGGGGCGTGGGCCGCCTCTTCGAAGGTGACCAGTTCCCAGGCGTCCCGGCGGACCAGCAGTTCGCGGGCCAGCAGGTTGTTCAGGGCGTGCCCCGACTTGTGGGCGGAGAAGGCCGCCAGCAGGGGATGGCCGAGGAGGTAGAGGTCGCCCACGGCATCGAGGATCTTGTGCTTGACGAACTCGTCGCCGTAACGCAGGCCGTCGGCATTGAGGACACGGAATTCGTCGAGGACGATGGCGTTCTCCAGGCCGCCGCCGAGGGCGAGGCCGTTCTCCCGCAGGTATTCGACCTCCTGCATGAAGCCGAAGGTGCGGGCCCGGGCCACCTCGCGCACGTAGGAGTGCTCGGCGAAGTCGATCTCGGCCTTCTGGGCCGACTTGTCGATGGCAGGGTGGTGGAAGACGATGGAAAAACTGAGTTTGTAGCCATCGTAGGGCTCGAAGCGGGCCCACTTGTCGCCGTCCCTGACCTCGACGGGGGTCGTGACGCGGATGAATTTCTTGGCGGCGTTCTGTTCCTCGATGCCGGCGGACTGGATGAGGAAGACGAAGGGGGCGGCGGAACCGTCGAGGATGGGCACTTCCGGCGCATCCAGGTCCACCCAGGCGTTGTCGATGCCCAGCCCGGCGAAGGCGGACATCAGGTGTTCAATGGTGCCGACCTTGACGCCGTCCCGCTCCAGGCAGGAACACATGCGTGTGTCCCCCACCATGAGGGCGCTGGCGGGCAGCTCGACCGGCTCGGGCAGGTCGACGCGGCGGAAGACGATGCCGGTATCGGGGGCTGCCGGGCGCAGGGTCATGGTCACCTTGACGCCACCGTGCAAACCGACACCGGAGGCGCGAATCAGGGACTTGAGCGTGCGCTGTCTGAGCATTGTAAGTGCTTGAAATATGTGGGGAACGGCGCATTGTAGCACAACGCGCCGTTGCCCTTTTCAGAGAGAGGTTTTGTTACATCAGTCGGCCTGCTTACGGAGGAAGGCCGGGATGTCGTACTTCTCGACACCGCTGTTGGCCAGGGCCTCGACGGTGACGTTGCGTTTACGCACCACCGCCGGCACGTCGGCGATCTGGTTGTAGTCGATGGCGGTCGGCGCCACGGCGTCGTGGGTGCCGGTGGCCTGTAGCACCGGGGTGTTGATGACCTCGAAGGTCTGGCGCCGGGCGGCGGCCTGGCCGAGGCCGGTAGCGACCACGGTGACGCGCAGGGCGTCGCCCATCAGCTCGTCGTACACGGCGCCGAAGATGATGTGGGCGTCTTCGGCGGCGAAGGCCTTGACGGTGTTCATCACCTCGTTGACTTCCTTCATCTTGAGGTTGCCGCGGGCGGCGGTGATATTGACCAGGACGCCGCGGGCGCCGGAAAGGTTGACGCCCTCCAGCAGCGGCGAGGCAACGGCCTGCTCGGCGGCGATGCGGGCGCGGTCCACGCCGGCGGCGGAAGCGGAGCCCATCATGGCGCGGCCCATTTCGCCCATGACCGTGCGAACGTCTTCGAAGTCCACGTTCACCAGGCCGGGGTAGGTGATGATTTCGGCAATGCCGCCGACGGCGTTCTTGAGCACGTCGTCCGCCGCCTTGAAGCAGTCGTCCACGTCGGCGTCGTCGCCCATGACGTCCATCAGCTTGTCGTTGAGGATGACGATGAGGGAATCGACGTGCTTGGAGAATTCGGCGATGCCGGCTTCGGCGGACTTCATGCGCTTGCCGCCCTCGAAGGAGAAAGGCTTGGTCACCACGCCGACGGTGAGGATGCCCATTTCTCGGGCCACTTCGGCCACCACGGGGGCGGCGCCGGTGCCGGTGCCGCCGCCCATGCCGGCGGTGATGAAGGCCATGTGGGCGCCTTCCAGGGAGGCGCGGATGTCCTCGCGGTGGGCTTCGGCGGCAGTTTTGCCGGCTTCCGGCTTGGCGCCGGCACCCAGCCCGGTCTTGCCCAGGGGCAGCTTGACGTGGGCGGTATTGCGGCCCAGGGCCTGGGCGTCGGTGTTGGCGGCGATGAACTCGACCCCCTGGACGCCCTCCTGGATCATGTGCTCGATGGCGTTGCCACCGGCGCCGCCGACGCCGATGACCTTGATGATGGTGCCGCTTTCTTCCTTCTCGATGATTTCAAACATGGAACACCTCCTCTGAAAAAACTTGCGATATACGGTCAAAAATTCTTGCTGAACCAGGCTTTCATGCTTTCCAGGACATCCTTCATGCCCTGTTTTTCCTTGATCTTCTGGCCCCGGCGATGCTGGGCCTGGGCTTCCAGAAGCAGGCCGAAGGCAGTGGAGAAGCGCGGGCTCGACACCACGTCGGCCAGGCTGCCGGCGTACTTGGGGCTGCCCAGGCGCACCGGCATATGGAAGATTTCCTCCCCCAGTTCGATCATGCCGGGCATGACGCTGGCGCCGCCGGTGAGGACGATGCCCGAGGAGAGCACTTCCTCGAAGCCGGCCCGGCGCAGTTCGGACTGGATCAGCTCGTAGAGTTCCTCGACCCGGGGCTGGATGACGTCGGCCAGGGCCCGGCGGCTCAGTTTGCGGCTGGGGCGGTCGTCGACGCCGGCCACCTCCAGGGTGTCGGCGGGGTCGGCCAGGGCCGAGAGGGCGCAGCCGTACTTGCACTTGATGTCCTCGGCCTCCCGGGTCGGCGTGCGCAGGGCCATGGCGATGTCGTTGGTGATCTGGTCGCCGGCGATGGGGATCACCGAGGTGTGGCGGATGGCGCCCTGGGTCCACACGGCGATATCGGTGGTGCCGCCGCCGATGTCGATGAGGCAGATGCCGAGATCCTTCTCGTCCTCCGACAGCGTCGCGTAGCTGGAGGCCAGGGGCTGCAGCACCAGGTCGTTCACCTCCAGGCCGCAGCGGCGCACGCACTTGACGATGTTCTGGGCCGCCGAGACGGCGCCGGTGACGATGTGCACCCGCACCTCCAGGCGCATGCCGCTCATGCCGATGGGCTCGCGGATGCCGTCCTGGCCGTCGATGACGAATTCCTGGGTGAGGATGTGGAGTATCTCCTGGTCCGCCGGGATGGGCATGGCGCGGGCGGTTTCGATCACCCGCTCGACGTCGGTGGAGGTCACTTCCTTGTCCTTGATGGCCACCATGCCGTTGGAGTTGAAGCTCTTGATGTGGCTGCCGGCGATACCCGTGTAGACGTCCTTCACCTTGCAGTCGGCCATCAGTTCCACTTCCTGGATGACGCGGCTGATGGTGTGCACCGTCTCCTCGATATTGACGACGACGCCCTTCTTCAGGCCCTTGGAATCCTGGGAGCCCATGCCGATGACGTTGAGCCGCCCTTCCGGCGTGATTTCCGCCACCAGCGCCACGATCTTCGAGGTGCCGATGTCGAGGCCGACGATCAAATCCTTGTTGTCCCTGCTCATTTCCTTAGCTTCCCTTCCCCTCAGACCCAGCGCCCCGCATGGCGAAACCGTTGGGATACCGCAAATCCACGACCGTCGGCGGCGGCGAGCGCCTGGCCACCGTCTCCGGATAAACCTCCAGAAAACGCCGCAGCCGCACCCCTACCGGCGACTTCGGCTGCTCCCTTCCCAATTCCACCAGCAGCCCATCGTCCAGGCGCAACTGCCAGGACAGGCGCGGCGACAACAACACCTGCACCGGCCGCCGGCCGAGAGGGGCGAAGGCGGCAATCCACTCGCCATGGCGCTGCAACAGCTCCGGCGCCGTCCCGGCCGGCCCGAACAGCAAGGGCAGCCCCGCGCCTTCCTTTTCCGGCAACAGTGCCGCGAAGACCTCGCCGTGGCTGTTCACCAGTTCGTTGCGCCCGCCCTTGGTGCTCTCTTCCCAGCGCGCCACCGGCACGTGTTCCTCGACCCGCACCTCCAGCCGCGCCGGCCACACCCGGCGCACGTCCACCCGGCGCACCCAGGGCAGCTTTTCCAGCGCCCCACGCACCGCTTCCAGGTTGAGGCTGAAGAAATTGCCCTTGAGGGCCGCCGGCAGCACCTGTTCCACCTCCAGCCGCCGCACGTGCCGCAACTCCTCGGTGAATACCACCTGCCGCACCGGCAGCGACGGCATGCGCACCAGCCACACCGCCAGGGCCGCCAGCAAGGCTGCTGCCGCCGCCACGAAGAGCAGGTCGGCAATGGCATTGAGGACGGGGGGCTTGTTCCACATGCGTCTTCATCGTCTCAGTCGTTGGCCGCCAGTTCGAGAACCTTGCGCACCAGGGTCGGGTAGTCCATGCCCGCCACCCTGGCCGCCATGGGCACCAGGGAGTGGTCGGTCATGCCGGGTGCCGTGTTCACTTCCAGGAAGTAATGTTTGCCTTCCTCGTCCATGAGGAAATCCACCCGGCCCCAGCCGCGGCCGTCGAGGACGCGGAAGGCCTCCAGGGCTTCCTTCTGGATGCGTGTCTCCAGCTCGGCGGGCAGGCCGCAGGGGCAGCGGTAGGTGTTGTCGTCGCGCAGGTACTTGGCCTCGTAGTCGTACCATTCCGTCGCCGGCTCGATCTTGATGATGGGCAGCACCTGGTCACCCAGGATGCCGACGGTGTATTCGCCCCCCATGACGCCCTTCTCGGCGATGACCAGGGGGTCGTGGCGGGCCGCTTCGAGGTAGGCGTCCCGCAAGTCGCCGCGGGCCTTGACCTTGCTGACGCCGATGGACGAGCCCTCCCGGGCGGGCTTGACGAAGAGCGGCAGGCCCAGCTCCTCCTCCACCTCGGCGAAGTCGGAATCGGCGCGCAGCAGGGCGTATTCGGGAATGGGGAGGCCAGCTGCCTGCCACATCAGCTTGGTGCGGAACTTGTCCATGGCCAGGGCAGACGCCAGTACGCCGGAACCGGTGTAGGGGATGCGCATCATCTCCAGGGCGCCCTGGATGGTGCCGTCCTCGCCGTGGCGCCCGTGCAGCGCGATGAAGGCGCGGTCGTAGCCCTTCAAGGCGTCGAGAGGTTCGCTGGCCGGGTCGTAGGCGTGGGCGTCGATGCCCTGGCCCTGGAGGGCGGCCAGCACCCGGGAACCGCTATTCAGGGAAACTTCCCTTTCGGCGGAGGTGCCGCCGAAAAGGACCGCGACTTTGCCGAAATCCGTCATTTGCTTTCCACCAACTTCCCCGGCACGCCGCCGATGGAGCCGGCGCCCATGGTCAATACCACGTCGCCGTCACGGGCGACATCCAGAATGGTTTGCGGCATGGCCGCGATGTCCTCGACGAACACCGGCTCCACCTTGCCCGCCACGCGGAGCGCCCGGGCCAGGGAGCGGCCGTCGGCGGCGACGATGGGCACCTCGCCGGCGGCATAGACTTCGGCCAGCAACAGGGCATCGACCGTGCTCAGCACCTTGACGAAGTCCTCGAAGCAATCGCGGGTGCGGGTGTAGCGGTGGGGCTGGAAGGCCAGCACCAGCCGGCGGCCCGGAAAGGCGCCGCGGGCGGCGGCCAGGGTCGCCGCCATTTCCACCGGGTGGTGGCCGTAGTCGTCCACCAGGGTGAAGCTGCCGCCGGCCGGCAGGGCCACTTCGCCGTAGCGCTGGAAGCGGCGGCCGACGCCCTTGAACTCGGCCAGGGCCTTGATGATGGCGGCGTCGGGCACCTGCACCTCGGTGGCCACGGCGATGGCGGCCAGGGCGTTCAAGACGTTGTGCATGCCGGGCAGGTTGAGGGTGATGGGCAGGCGGGAAACGCTGCCGTTGACCCGCACGGCGTCGAACTGCATCTGGCCGTCCACCGCCCGCACGTTCTCGGCATGGACGTTGGCCGCCGGATCGAGGCCGTAGGTGACGATCTGCTTCGGGACGGCGGGCAGGATGGCGCGCACGTTGGCGTCGTCGGCGCAGAGCACCGCCACGCCGTAGAAGGGCAGGCGGTTGAGGAAATCGACGAAGGCGCCCTTCAGCCGCTCGAAGTCGTGGCCGTAGGTCTCCATGTGGTCGGCGTCGATGTTGGTGACCACCGAGATGACCGGCGACAGGTAGAGGAAGGAGGCGTCCGACTCGTCGGCCTCGGCCACCAGGAAGTCGCCCTGCCCCAGCTTGGCGTTGGCGCCGGCGGCGTTCAAGCGGCCGCCGATGACAAAGGTGGGGTCGATGCCGCCCTCGGCCAGGATGCTGGTGACCAGGCTGGTGGTGGTGGTCTTGCCGTGGGTACCGGCGATGGCGATGCCCTGCTTCAGGCGCATCAGCTCGGCCAGCATCTGGGCCCGGGGCACCACGGGGATCTTGCGCTCGCGAGCGGCCACCACCTCCGGGTTGTCGGCCTTGACCGCCGTGGACACCACCACGGCGTCGGCCTTGGCGACGTTCCTGGCGGCGTGGCCAATGTGGACCTTCACCCCCTGGGCCTCCAGACGGCGGGTGGTGGCGCTGGCGGCGAGATCGGAGCCGGAAACGGCGTAACCCAGGTTGGCCAGCACCTCGGCGATGCCGCTCATGCCGGCGCCGCCGACGCCGACGAAGTGGATGTTCTTGACCTTGTGTTTCATTTCGCCACCTCGGAACAGACATTGGCCACGTCTTCGGTGGCGTCGGGCTTGGCCAGGCTGCGGGCCTTCTCGGCCATTTCCAGCAACTGGCTGCGGTTGTAGTTGCGGATGAGGGCCACGGACTCGGGGTTCAGCTCGCCCTGGGGCAGCAGGAAGGCGCCGCCGGCATGGACCAGGAATTTGGCGTTGCCCGTCTGGTGGTCATCCACCGCATGGGGGAAAGGCACCAGGATGGCCGGCACGCCGGCGGCGGCCAGTTCGGCGACGGTCAGCGCCCCAGCCCGGCAGATGACCAGGTCGGCCCATTCGTAGGCGCCGGCCATGTCGTCGATGAAGGCGACGCAGTGGGCGTGGATGCCGGCGGCGGCGTAGTTGGCCTTGAGGGCCTCCAGATGCTGCTCGCCGGCCTGGTGGACGACCTGGGGCAGCTCATCGGCGTTGAGCTGGGCCAGCCCCTGGGGGATGACCTCGTTCAGCACCTTGGCCCCCAGGCTGCCGCCGATGACCAGCAGGTGCAGGCTGCCGGACCGCTCCTTCAGGCGTTCCGCCGGGGCCGGCAGGGCAGCGATTTCCGGCCGCACCGGATTGCCCACCCAGGCGCCGCGCTTCAGCACCCCGGGAAAGCCGGTGACGACCCGGTCGGCGACGCTGGCCAGCACCCGGTTGGCCAGCCCGGCCACGGAATTCTGCTCATGCACCACCAGGGGCACCCCCAGCAGGGCCGCCATCATCCCACCAGGGAAGGTGATGTAGCCGCCCATGCCCAGCACCACGTCGGGCCGCAGCTGGCGGATGGCCTTCAAGGCCTGCCAGAAACCCTTGAGGAGGTTTAGGGGCAGCAGCAGCTTGCGCACAATGCCCTTGCCGCGCAGGGCGCCGAACTTCACCCACACCATCTCGAAGCCGCGCTGGGGCACGCGGCGTGCTTCCATGCCCTCCGGATTGCCCATCCAGACGACGCGCCAGCCGCGTTCGCGCATCTTCTCGGCGACGGCCAGGGCGGGGAAGATGTGGCCGCCGGTGCCGCCGGCCATGACGAGGAGGGTCTTGCTCATAGCTTGCCCCCGCGCATGAGCCGCCTGTTTTGTCTCCGGCCGCGCTGCGCGCTTAACACCGGCTGCGCCGGGTTAGCCTGCGACGAAATCGGCAATTGATGATTCAACGCTTGCGGCTTCATAACTTGCCTCCGCGCATCAATTGCCGATTTTCCCAATCAACGCGCAGAAGGATGGCCAGCGCCACGCAGTTGGCGAGAATCCCCGAGCCGCCGAAGCTCATCAGCGGCAGGGTGAGGCCCTTGGTGGGCAGGAGGCCCATGTTCACGCCCATGTTGATGAAGGACTGCACCCCCAGCCAGATGCCGATGCCCATGGCCACCAGGGCCGGGTAGAGGCGGTCGAGCTGGACGCTGCGGCGGCCGATGGCGAAGGCCCGCTGGACCAGGAGGGCGAAGAGGAGCACCACGGCCAGCACGCCGACGAAGCCGAGTTCCTCGGCGATGACGGCGAGGAGGAAATCGGTGTGGGCTTCCGGCAGGTAGAAGAGCTTCTCGACGCTGGCACCCAGGCCGACGCCGAAGAGTTCGCCGCGGCCGAAGGCGATGAGGGAATGGGAAAGCTGGTAGCCCCGGCCGAAGGCATCGGCCCAGGGGTCCATGAAGCCGAAGACCCGGTCGCGGCGGTAGGGAGAGACGATGATCAGGACCGTGAAGGCCGCCAGCAGCCCGAGGATGAGGATGGCGAAGAGGCGGGCCTTGAGGCCGCCGAGGAAGAGGATGCCCATGGCGATGGCGATGATGACCACGAAGGCGCCAAAGTCCGGCTCCTTGAGGAGCAACGTGCCGACCACCACCATGGCGCCGAACATGGGCAGGAAGGCCTTCTTCAGGTCGTGCATGACGGAAATCTTGCGCACGGTGTAGTCGGCGGCGTAGAGCACGGCGAAGAGCTTCATCAGCTCGGACGGCTGCAGGTTGGCGAAGCCCAGGGGCAGCCAGCGGCGAGCGCCATTGACGTCGCGCCCCAGGCCGGGAACGAGGACGATGGCGAGGAGGACGACCCCGGCCATGAAGAGCCAGGGGGCATACTTCTGCCACAGGGACAGGGGAATCTGGAAGGCGACGGCGGCGGCCACCAGGCCAATGCACAGGAAGACCCCGTGGCGCACCAGGAAGTAGGCCGGCTGGTGGCCGAAGGCGCGGCTGCCCTCGGCGGTGGCGATGGACGAGGAATAGACCATCACCAGGCCGGTAAAGAGCAGGAGCAGGGTGCCCCACAGCAGGGCGTGGTCGATCTCGGCCACTTCGCGGCGGGGGGCGTCGAGGGCGGCGAGCATCATGGTGCGATCTCCCCCACCGCGGCGACGAAGGCTTCGGCGCGATGGGCGTAGTTCCGGTACATGTCGAGGCTGGCGCAGGCCGGCGAGAGCAGCACGCAATCCCCCGGCCGGGCCTGGCTGGCCAGCCAGCCCACGGCGTCGGCCATGTCGGCGCAGCGCCGCAGGGGGATGCCGGCGTCGGCGATGGCGGCCTCGATGGCCGCGGCGTCGCGGCCGATGAGGGCGGCGGCACGGCCATGGGCCTTGAGGGCCGGCAGCAGCGGCGAGAAATCCTGGCCCTTGCCGTCGCCGCCGAGGACGATGGCCACCTTGCGGCCCAGGCCCTCGATGGCGGCCAGGGTGGCGCCGACGTTGGTGCCCTTGGAATCGTCCACGTAAAGGACGCCGCCCTTCTCGGCCACTGTCTCGACCCGGTGAGGCAGGCCCGAGAAGGCCTTGAGCGGCGCCACCAGGCGGGCCGGCGCGACCCCCACGGCTTCGCAAAGGGCCAGGGCGGCCATGGCGTTGGCGGCGTTATGCAGGCCGGCGACCCTGAGGTCGGCCAGTGCCACCAGGCGCTCCTGGCCGCGGCAGATGCAGCCGCCCGCCAGGCCGTAGTCGCTGCTGCGCGGCGCGGCGTCGAGACCGAAGGTCACCATCGTGCGGCCACAACGGCCGTTGGCCATGGACCAGTCGTCGGCGCGGTTGAGCACCATGAGGCCCTTGCCCTGGAAGACGCGGGACTTGGCGGCGGCATAGTTGGCCAGGCTGCCTTCGTAGCGATCGAGGTGGTCCTCGGAAACGTTGAGCAGGGTGGCGGCGGCGGCGTTCAGGTGGTCGGTGGTCTCCAGCTGGAAGCTGGACAGTTCCACCACCCAGACGGCAGGCAGCCGGCCCGTATCAAGTGCCTCCATGAGGGCGTCGAGGGCCGACGGCGAGATGTTGCCGCAGGCTACCGCCGGCACGCCGGCCCCGTTCAGGAGGTGGGCGGTCAGGGCCGTGGTGGTGGTCTTGCCATTGCTACCGGTGATGGCGACGATCTTCGACGCCGGTGCCAGTTCCCGCACCCCGGCGGCGAACAGCTCGATTTCGGAAATCACCGGCACAGCGGCATTGGCCACCTGGGGCGTGGCCTTGGGCACGCCCGGCGAGAGGGCGATCAGATCCGCACCGGCGAAGGTGGCGTCGGCGAAGGGGCCGGCCACCAGTTCCGCATCCGGCACGGTGGCACGCAGGGCCTCGACGTTGGGCGGGTTCTCCCGGGAATCGGCCACCCGCACGCACGCCCCCTGCCGGCCCAGCCACTTGGCCATGGCCAGTCCCGACTCACCGAGCCCGACGACGAGGATGCGTTTGCCCTGGAGTTCCATCAGCGCAGCTTCAAGGTCGACAGGCCGATCAGCACCAGCATGATGGTGATGATCCAGAAGCGCACGACGACCTGGGTCTCCTTCCAGCCCGTCTGCTCGAAATGGTGGTGGAGCGGCGCCATGCGCAGGATGCGCCGGCCCTCGCCGAAGCGTTTCTTGGTGTATTTGAAGTAGGCGACCTGCAGCATCACGGACAGGGTCTCGACAACGAAGACGCCGCCCATGATGAGGAGCACGATTTCCTGGCGGACGATCACCGCCACCGTGCCCAGGGCGGCGCCCAGGGCGAGCGCCCCGACGTCGCCCATGAACACTTCAGCCGGATAGGCGTTGAACCACAGGAAGCCCAAGCCGGCACCCGCCATGGCGCCGAGGAAGACGCACAACTCGCCGGCCCCCGGCACGTAGGGGATGAAGAGGTACTTGGCGTACACCGCGTGGCCGGTGACGTAGGCGAAGAGAGCGAAGGCCGAGGCCACCATGACGGTGGGCATGATGGCCAGGCCGTCGAGGCCGTCGGTGAGGTTCACCGCGTTGGAGGTGCCGACGATGACGAAGTAGGTCAGGGTGATGAAGCCGACCACCCCCAGGGGATAGGCCACGGTCTTGAAGAAGGGCACGATGAGTTCGGTCTGGGCCGGCGACTTGGCGGAAAAGGCCAGGAAGAGCGCGGCGCCGATGCCCAGCACCGACTGCCAGAAGAATTTCCAGCGGCTGGCCAGACCGTTGGGGTCCCGGTAGACCACCTTCTTCCAGTCGTCGTACCAGCCGACGATGCCGTAGCCCAGGGTGACCACCAGCACGGTCCACACGTACTTGTTGGTGAGGTCGCCCCACAGCAGCGTGGTGATGCCGATGGCGATGAGGATGAGGACGCCCCCCATGGTCGGCGTGCCGGACTTCACCAGATGGGTCTGGGGCCCGTCGGTACGCACTGCCTGGCCGATCTTCTTGGCGGCCAGCCAGCGGATGACGCGGGGGCCGGCGGCGAAGGAGATGAGCAGCGCCGTCATGGCCGCCAGCACCGTGCGCAGGGTGATGTAGTTGAAGACGTTGAAGAAGCGCACGTCCTGGGCGAGCCACTGGGCGAGGGCGAGAAGCATCAGGCGGCCTCCGGGAGGGTGATGGCGTCGGCGACCCGCTCCATCTTCATGAAGCGGGATCCCTTGACCAGCACCGTGGTGTCGGGAGTGAGTTCGGGGCGCAGGACGGCCACCAGGTCTTCCACGGTGGCGAAGGACTGGGCTCCCTCGCCGAAGTTGCGGGCGGCGATGCGGGAAACCTCGCCCAGGGTGAGCAGGCGGTCGACGCCCTGGCTCTTGGCGTAGCCGCCCACCTCGTCGTGGTACTGGGCGCTGGCTTCGCCGATCTCGCCCATGTCGCCGAGGACGAGGATCTTGCGGCCGATGGTGGAGGCCAGCACGTCGATGCCGGCGCGCACGGAATCGGGGTTGGCGTTGTAAGTGTCGTCGAGGACGACGGCGCCGTTCTCGCCGGCCCGGCGCTGCAGGCGACCCTTGACACCGGTGAAGCCGGAGAGACCGGCGGCCACGGCGTCAAGGGCGATGCCGGCAGCGAGGCAGGCGGCGGCGGCCGCCACGGCGTTGCGGGCATTGTGGCGGCCGAGGACGCGCAGGGGGATGTCGGCCTCGCCCTGGGGCGCGGTCAGGTGCACCGTCATGTCGAGGCCGTGCTGGCGCACCTCGCCGCGCACGTCGGCGGCCTGGTCGATGGCGAAGGTCAGCACGGCGTGGGGGGCGGCGACGCCGCGCCAGTAGTCGGCGTAGGCGTCGTCGGCATTGATCACGGCGACGCCGCCGGCGGTGAGACCGCCGTAGATGGCGCCCTTTTCCCGGGCCACCTCGTCCAGGTCGCCCATGCCCTCCAGGTGGGCGCGCTGGGCGTTGGTGACCACCGCCACGGTCGGCGCGCCGAGGGGGGCCAGGTAAGCAATCTCGCCGGGGTGGTTCATGCCCATCTCGATCACCGCCGCCCGGTGGCCGGCGTTCAGCCCCAGGAGGGTGAGGGGCAGGCCGATATCGTTGTTGAGGTTGCCGCGGGTGGCGAGCACTGCGTTGCCAAAGGCCGCCTTGAGGATGGCGGCGATCATTTCCTTGGTCGTGGTCTTGCCGTTGGAACCGGTCACCGCCAGCACCGGCAGGGTGAAACGGCGGCGCCAGACGGCGGCGATCCACCCCAGGGCCAGACGGGTGTCCTCCACCACCAGGGCGGCGGCGCCGGCGGGCAGGCGGGTTTCGTCGCTCACCACCAGGGCGGCGGCACCGGCGGCCAGGGCCCGGTCGAGAAAATCGTGGGCATCGAAGCGCTCGCCCTTGAGGGCGACGAAGAGCAGCCCGCCGGCGGCGGCCCGGGTGTCGGTGGAGACGCCGTAGACGGTCACGTCGGCGCCGACCTGGCGGGCGCTGATGGCCTGGGCGATGTCGGACAGCAGCCAGTTCATTGTTGGTTCTCCTGGCGAAGGTGAAGGGCGGTACGGGCCTCGGCGACGTCGGAGAAGGGGGTGCGCACCCCGTTGCGCTCCTGGTAGGGCTCGTGGCCCTTGCCGGCGAGCAGGATGACGTCGGCCGGGGCGGCGTCGGCCACGGCGGCGCCGATGGCGGTGGCCCGGTCGGCGATGACCCGGGCGCCGGGCGCGCCGGGCAGGATGTCGGCGATGATGGCCGCCGGATCTTCCCGGCGGGGGTTGTCGCTGGTGACGATGACGCCGTCGGCCAGACGGGCGGCCACTTCGCCCATCAGGGGGCGCTTGCCCCGGTCGCGGTCGCCGCCGCAGCCGAAGACGGCAACGAGCCTGCCGCCGCGGGCGTCGGCCACCTCGCGCAGCGCCGCCAGCGCGTTCTCCAGGGCGTCGGGCGAATGGGCGTAATCGATGACCACCAGGGGCTCGCCGTCGCCGCCCACCCGCTCCATGCGTCCCGGCGGCGGGGTCAGGGCGGCCAGCCGCTTGCCGATGTCGGCGGCGGCAAGGCCGGCGTCGTAGAGGACGCCCGCCACCGCCAGCAGGTTGGCGACGTTGTAACGGCCCACCAGGCCGGTGGCGACCTCGACCCGGCCGTTGGGCAGGACCAGGGTGAAGGACTGGCCGCCGGCGGTGTGCGCCAGCTTCTCGGCGCGAATGACCGGCATCAGGCCGGCATGGCCGTCGCCGATGGTGTAGCCGATCACCTTGGCGGCGCCGCAGGCCTTGAACAGCCTGAGTCCCAGGGCATCGTCCAGGTTGATGACGGCGGCGCGCAGGCGGGGCCAGTGGAAGAGACGCTCCTTGGCGGCGGCGTAGGCCTCCATGGAGCCGTGGTAGTCGAGATGGTCGCGGGTGAAGTTGGTGAACACCGCCACGTCAACCCGGGCGCCGTTCATGCGCCCCTCCTCGATGCCGATGGAACTGGCCTCAAGGGCGCAGGCCCGGGCGCCCCGGCGGCGGAAGTCGGCCAGCCAGCCCATGAGGGTGGTGGCCTCGGGGGTGGTGAAGCCGGTGTCGGCGAGTTCGCCCGGGAAGCCGGCGCCCAGGGTGCCGACGATGGCGCAGGGCTGCGGATGGGCGCGGGCGATCCACTGGCTCACCGTGGTCTTGCCATTGGTGCCGGTGACGGCGACCAGGGACAGGGCCTCGCTGGGCCGGCCGAAAAGTTCGTGGGCGATGGGCCCGGCCAGGGAGCGCAGGTTCTCGCCGGCCAGGTTGGGCACCGGCCAGGCGGCGTCCCAGGCGAAATCGCCGCCCGCCTGCCAGAGCACGGCCACGGCGCCACGGGCGATGGCGTCGCCGATGTAGCGGCGGCCGTCGGCCAGGTCGCCGGGATAGGCGATGAAGAGGTCGCCGGGCTGCACCTGGCGGCTGTCGTCGGCGGCGCCGGTCGGCTGCACGCCGAGGGCGGCCAGGCGATCGAGGAGCTGGCGCACGTCGCTCACAGCTTCTCCTTCCCCGGCGCCGCCTGGGCCACCACCACCGGCGCATCCGGCTTGATGCCCAGGGTGCGCAGCGCGCCGCCCATGATCTGGGAGAAGGCGGGCCCCGCCACGTCGCCGCCGAAGTGGCCGCCGGCGGAGGGCTCGTCGATCATCACCGCCACCACCAGGCGCGGATCGCTGATGGGGGCGATGCCGACGAAGGAGGCGACATATTTCCTGGCATAGACGCCGCCTTCCAGCTTGTAGGCGGTGCCGGTCTTGCCCCCCACCCGGTAGCCGGCGACCCGGGCCTTGGGCGCGGTGCCCTCGGGCTGCACGGCCATTTCCAGCATGGCGCGGATCTCCCGCACCGTCTGCGGCGAGAAGACCTGGGCCCCACGCACCGGCGCGTCCTCGGTACGGGTCAGCGAGAGGGGGATCAGATCCCCTTCCCGGGCGAAAAGGGTATAGGCCCGGGCCAACTGGATCAGGCTGACGGAAATGCCATGGCCATAGGACATGGTGGCCTGCTCGATGGGCCGCCAGTTCTTCCAGGGGCGCAGGCGGCCGCTGACCTCGCCCGGGAAGCCGAGATTGGGCTGCTGGCCGAAGCCGACGCTGTCGAACATTTCCCACATGTCCTTGGGCGGGAAGCCGAGGGCGATCTTGGCGGTGCCGACGTTGGAGGATTTCTGGATCACCTGGGCGACGGTCAGGGCACCGTGGGGGTGGGCGTCGGAAATGGTGGCGCTGCCGATGGTCAGGCGCCCCGGCGCGCAATCGATGACGGTGTCGAAGCGGACCCTGCCCTTTTCCAGGGCGAGGGCGGCGGTGAACGGCTTCATCACCGAACCCGGCTCGAAGGTATCGGTCAGGGCGCGGTTGCGCAACTGGGCACCGGAGAGCTTTTCCCGGTTGTTGGGGTTGTAGGTGGGCCAGTTCACCAGGGCCAGCACCTCGCCGCTGCGGGTATCGATGACGATGGCGCCGCCGGCCTTGGCGCCGTGTTCGGCGACGGTGGCCTTGAGCTGGCTGTAGGCCAGGTACTGGATCTTGGAATCGAGCGCCAGGCGGATGTCCTTGCCGTCCTGGGGCGGCTTCAGCGCCCCGACGTCCTCGACGATCTGGCCGCGGCGGTCCTTGATGACGCTGCGGCTGCCGGGACGGCCGACCAGGGCGTTCTGGAAGGCCAGCTCGACCCCCTCCAGCCCCTTGTCGTCGACGCCGGTGAAACCCACCATGTGGGCGGTCATTTCGCCAGTGGGATAGAAGCGGCGGTATTCCTTTTCCTGGTGGATGCCGGGCAGCTTGAGGGCGGCGATCTGGTCGGCCACCTCCGGTGGCACCTGGCGTTTGACGAAGACGAAGGTCTTGTCGCTGGCCAGGCGCGACTCCAGCTCCTTGACCGGCATTTCGAGGAGCGCGGCGAGCTGCCGCTTTTGCCCCGCTTCCATCTGGCGGGCATCGGAAGGGATGGCCCAGAGGGATTTCATCGGGGTGGACACCGCCAGCATGTCGCCATGGCGGTCGACGATCTTGCCCCGGGAGGCGGAAACCTCGATATCGCGGCGATAGCGGGATTCGCCCTTTTCCTGGAGGAAGTCGTTATTGATCACCTGCAGGTAGAAGCCCCGCGCCACCAGGCCGCCGAAGGCCGCCATCAGCAGCAGTCCGACGAGGCGGGAACGCCAGCCCTGCAAGGCCAACTGCAGCACCGGGCTTTCAGCATAGCGATGGGCCTTCTGGCCGCGGCGACGGACCGCCATCAGCGCCCCCCCTTCCCGGCCGCGGCCTTGGCCGCCTTCGGCTCCACCGCCCGCCCGAGGGCGTCGGGCAGCCGCATCTTGAGGCGCTCCCGGGCGATCTGCTCGATGCGGGGATGGGTCGCCCAGGTGGACAGCTCGAGCTGCAACTGGCCGTACTCGATGTCGAGCTGGCGCACCCGCTCCTGTTCCCGCTCCAGGTCCTGGAACAGCTTGCGCGCCCGATGCTGGGAAGTCACCACCCCCAAGGCGCACATCACGACAACGAGAAGCAGGATCATATTGAAACGGAGCATCACAACTTTTCAGCCACCCGCATCACGGCGCTGCGCGCCCGCGGGTTGGCCGCCACCTCGGCGGCGGAAGGCTTGATCGCCTTGCCCACCAGCTTGAGCTTCGGCTTCGGCAACTGGTCGGCCCGCAGGGGAAGACCCTTGGGCAGGGCATCCGGTTCCGATTGGTCGCGCAGGAAGCGCTTGACGATGCGATCCTCCAGGGAATGAAAGGAAATCACCACCAGCCGCCCACCGGGATTCAACAGCTCCAGCGCCTGCGGCAGGGCTACCTCCAGCTGGCGGAGCTCCTGATTGATATGAATCCGTAGAGCTTGAAAGCTGCGCGTCGCCGCGTCCTGCCCTGGCTCACGGGTGTGCACGGCCGAGCGTACGAGGGCCGCGAACTGGCCTGTTGTGACAATAGGTTGTTCGACCCGAGCAGCCACAACCTTCTTTGCAATCTGGAAAGCAAACCGTTCTTCGCCATAGTTTCTGATGACCTCCGTTATTTCCCTCACCTCGGCCCGCGCCAGCCATTCCGCCGCCGTCTCGCCACGCGTGGTATCCATGCGCATGTCGAGCGGAGCATCGTGGCGGAAGCTGAAGCCCCTTTGCCCATCGTCGATCTGGGGCGACGACACCCCTACGTCAAACAACACCCCATCCGCCGCCGGCAAGCCGGCTTCGGCCGCGCCTTCGGCCAACTCGCCGAATGCGCGATGCACCAACTGAAAACGGGAATCGTTGATGGCCTCGCCGGCAGCGATGGCCTGCGGATCGCGATCGAAGGCCAGGAGCCGGCCTTTCTCACCCAGGCGCGCCAGGATGGCCCGGCTGTGGCCGCCGCGCCCGAAGGTGGCGTCGACGTAGGCGCCGTCGGCTTTCACCGCCAGGGCCACCACCGCCTCATCGAGCAGCACCGTGACGTGGGCGCCGCCCGCGGTCACAGCACCAGATCTCCAAAGCCCGGCGGCAGCTCCCCGGAGAGGGACTCGGCCGCCAGATCATTCTGCTGCTTCCAGCCCGCCTCGCTCCATATCTCGAAGTGGGAACCCATGCCCACCAGATAGACGGTCTTTTCCAGCTGGGCGTAATCGCGCAACTCGGGGGCCAGCAGGATGCGGCCGGCGGAATCCAGCTCTTCGGTGCGTGCGTTACCCACCAGCACGCGTTTGATGGCGGCGGCCCGCTGGTCGAGGCTGGAGGCCTTGAGAATCTGGTCGCGGATGGGCTGCCAGGCCGGCGAGGGATAGAGCAGCAGGCAGCGGTGGGGGTGGGCGGTGAGGACGAGGGAGCCCTGGGCGGCCGCCAGCAGGGGCTCGCGGTGCCTTGCCGGAATGGCAAGCCGCCCCTTTGCATCGACACTCAACGCCGCCGCGCCCTCGAACACCTTGTCTTGTCTCCCCCGTTTACCCACTTTTCAACACGTTTTCCCACTTTAGAACATAGCCATGGTGCCGTCAATAGCGAAAATGGGATTTTTTTCTGTTGCAACAATGACTTACGGGCGGTTTTGGTGAAAATTTTTGGAATTTTTTCCTTTAAAAATCAAGGTGCACAAATCGGTAGTTAAAGTGAAGTATCACGACTTGGCCGCCCCGCGCCCAGACATGCCGTGGTGGTAGAAAGTGGGAAACGCCTTCGCACCCTTGCCGGGGACGGGCATGGACACCGCCGTCCCGCCCCACTATCCTCTTCCCCCGCCACCCCTCGACCACCCCGCCCCGAAACGCCCATGGCCCGCATCCGCATCGATCTGCCCGATCACCTGCCCTTCGCCACCGACATCGCCCTCTACCAGAGCCACATCAACTACGGCGGCCACCTGGACAACGCCCTGCTCCTCGCCGTGGTTTCGGAAGCGCGGCTGCGCTACCTGAAATCCCTGGGCTATACGGAACTGGACGTGGAGGGCGTGGGCATCATCGTCGCCGACGCGGCGGTGCAATACCGCTCGGAGGCCTTTCATGGCGAGGTGATGCAGGTGTCGATGGGCGCCGCCGACTTCGGCAAGTACGGCTGCGACCTGCTGTGGCTGATGCGGGAGGCGCAGTCCGGGCGAGAGGTGGCGCGGGGAAAGACGGGGATCGTGTTTTTCGACTACGGGGCGCGGAAGGTGGCGGAGGTGCCGGCGGGCTTCCTGGAGAAGGCGGCTACGCCAGCTTCCTGACGCCTTTCCGGCTCCTGCCCGGCAGCCGGCGGCGGCACCTCTCCTCCGGCGGCCCCATGGCCATCCGGACGCCCTGGGGCCGGGAACTGCGGTTCAGTCCCTCACCCCTCCCACGTCACCGCCGCCAGGAACAGGTAGCCCGCCCCATACACCGTCTTGATGAAGGCCTGCCCCTCGGCCTCCGGCTCCAGCTTGCGCCGCAGCCTGGAAATGCGCACGTCGATGCTGCGGTCCGTCGGCGACAGGTCGCGGCTGCCCATGAGTTGTTCCCGCTGCAGGATGCGGTTGGGGTTGGTGACGAAGATCCGCAGCAAATCGGCTTCGGCGGTGCTGAGCACCTGCTCCTCGCCGCCGGGCGCCACCAGGGTGTTGTTGCCGAGGTCGAAGCGCCAGCCGGCGAACGCCGCCACCCGACGTCCCTCGTTGCCGGCCGCGGCCTCCCGGCGGCGCAGGATGCTGCGCACCCGGGCCACCAGCTCCCGCGGCTCGAAAGGCTTGAGGATGTAGTCGTCGGCGCCCAGTTCCAGGCCCATGACCCGGTCGCTGACGTGGGCACGCCCGGTGAGGATGACGATGCCGCAAGACGAGGCGGCCCGAACCCGCTGCATGACTTCGATGCCATCCATGTCGGGCAACCCCAGGTCGATGATGCAGAGGTCGGGGGCCAGGGTGCGCAGGCGGCGCAGGAGATCGCCGGCGCTGCGGCACCAGACGGTGCGAAAGGCGAAGTCTTCGAGCACGTGTTCGATGATCCCCGCCACGTCGGGGTCGTCCTCGACGACGACGATCAGTTTCTGGGCCTCCCCGGCCGTTTCCTTTTTCATCCGCCTTCCCTTCCCGCCTGTTGCAGCGCCCGCGCCAGATCCTGTCGCACGAACGGCTTGGTCAGGATGGGCAAGGCCGGGCCATCCGCCCCGGGCATGTCGGCATAGCCGCTCATGAGCAGGACGCGCATGGCCGGATTGCGCTCCAGGGCGCGGGCGGCGAGCTGCCGCCCGTTGATGCCCCCGGGCATGATGACGTCGCTGACGACGATGGCGATGTCCGGAACCTGTTCGATCATCTGCAGGGCCTGGGCGCCGTCTTCCGCCTCGATGACCGGATAGCCGAGGTCCATGAGTTGCTGGCGCACCACCCGGCGGACGCTGGGCTCGTCCTCGACGAGCAGGACCAGTTCGCCGGTGGCCGCCGGCAGCGCCTGTTCGGCGTCGGCCGGTTCCGCGCCGGCCCCGGGGAATACCCGCGGCAGAACCATGAGCACCGTCGTCCCCTGACCCGGCTCGCTATGGACACTGATGCCGCCCCCGGACTGCTGGACGAAGCCATAGACCATGGCCAGCCCGAGGCCGCTGCCCAGGCCGAAGCGCTTGGTGGTGAAGAAGGGCTCGAAGATGTGGGCGACGGTCTCGGCGTCCATGCCGCTGCCGTTGTCGGCCACCTCGATCATGACGTAGGCCCCCGGCGGCACGTCGAAGGCGGCCGCCTCCTCCCCCAGGTCCGCCGGCCGCGCCGCCAGGTGGAGGCGCCCGCCATCGGGCATGGCGTCCCGGGCGTTGAGGGCGAAGTTCAGCAGTGCGCTTTCCAGTTGCCCCGGGTCTACCAGGGCATGGATGGCCGCCGCCGCCAGATCCGTGGACACGGTGATGGATTCGGGCAGGGAACGCCGCACCAGCTTGGCGGTGCCGGCCATGAGGCGGCCCACCTCCACCGGCACCGGCTCCAGGGGTTGCTGGCGGGAGAAGGTGAGCAGCCGCCGGATCAACTGCACGCCGCGCCGCGCCGACTGCAAGGCCGGCTCGACGAACTCGTTCACCACCGGGTCGTCGGCGCGGTGGTCCTGCAGGGCCGCCAGGTTGCCGATGACGACGGTGAGGAGGTTGTTGAAGTCGTGGGCCAGGCCGCCGGTGAGCTGGCCGATGGCTTCCATCTTCTGGGCCTGGACCAGGGCGGCCTGCATGCGTTTTTCCTCGGTGATGTCGTAGGAAAAGACGAAGAAGCCCAGGGTCGCGCCATCCGCTCCCCGTTCCGGCACCAGCGTACTGCGCGCGTGGTAGGTCCGCCCCCGGCGCTCCATCCGGTATTCGTAGGTTACCTGCCGGCCGGCCAGGGCCTCCCGCACGTAGGGGCGGACCTGCTCGTAGACGTCGGCGCCGATCACGTCGACGACGGCCCGGCCGGTGACCGCTCCCTCGGGATGGCCGAACCAGTCCGAGTAGCCCTTGTTGGCGTATTGGTAGACCTCGTCCCGGTCCACGTAGCCGATGAGGATGGGGATGGTGTCGTTGATCAGGCGCAGGCGTTCTTCGCTGCGGCGCAGGGCGGCGGCGATGCGCTCCTTTTCCTCCCCCGCCCGGCGCAGGTTGGCGTTGGCGTTTTCGAGCTGGGCGGTGCGCCGGCGCACCCGCTCGTCCAGTTGCAGGGCCTGATGCTCGGTCAGGTGCTCGATATACCGCTGCTCGGTGACGTCCGTGTAGAGGGTCACGAAGCCCTTGTGGGGCAGGGGCTCCCCCCGCAGCAGGATGACCTGGCCGTTGGGGCGCCGCCGCTCGGTGACGTGGCCGGCGAAGCCGGCGGCGGCCGCCACCCGTTCCGCCACCAGGGCTTCCGGGTCGCCGGGGCCATACTCCCCGCGCTCGGCGTTGTAGCGGATGAAGCTGGCGAAAGGCGCCCCCACGTAGGCCATCTCCCGCGGAAAATCCAGGAGGCGCAGGAAGGGTTCGTTCCAGGCCACCAGGCGCAGGTCGGCGTCGAAAACGGTAATGCCCTGGTCGAGCAGGTCGAGGCCGGCCTGCAGCATTTCGAAACGCTGGCGTTCGTCTTGAAGGGAGGCGTCTGGCATCGGCAGATTCTAGGTTACTGATTTATGGAGGAAAACGCCTGTAACCATTCGTTACATTTCATCCACAGTTGCGCAAGAGTCCTTTGCCATTCTCCGCACAAACAAAAAAGCATCAACAGGGAACAGCCCCATTCGTCGATGACTTCGCCCCGCAACGGCGGCGAATACTGTGAGGAGACCCCCGTGCAGACGAGCAATGCCTATGCGGCCGGCCTGGACCGCAATGCGGCCAATTACGCCCCCCTGTCCCCCCTGAGCTTCCTGGAGCGCTCCGCCTTCGTCTACCCGAAGCGCGTTTCGGTCATCCAGGGCTCCCGGCACTACACCTGGCAGGAAAGCTACGACCGCTGCCGCCGCCTCGCCTCGGCGCTCCGGAACCGCGGCATCGGCAAGGGCGACACGGTGGCCGTCATGCTGCCCAACACGGCGGCCATGTTCGAATGCCACTTCGGGGTGCCGATGACCGGCGCCGTCCTCAACACCCTCAACACCCGCCTCGACGCCGAAGCCATCGCCTTCATGCTGGCCCACGGCGAAGCCAGGGTGCTGATCACCGACCCCGAGTTCTCCCCCGTCGTCAAGGGCGCCCTGGCCCTCCTCGACGGCCAACGGCCCCTGGTCATCGACAGCCTCGACCCCGACTTCGCCGGCGGCGAGGCCCTGGGCGAGAAGGACTACGAGGCCTTCCTCAACGAAGGCGACCCCGACTTCGCCTGGTCCCTGCCCGCCGACGAATGGGACGCCATCGCGCTGAACTACACCTCGGGCACCACCGGCAACCCCAAGGGCGTGGTCTACCACCACCGGGGCGCCTACCTCAACGCGGCATCCAACATCATCTCCTGGGGTATGCCACCCCACGCGGTCTACCTGTGGACCCTGCCCATGTTCCACTGCAACGGCTGGTGCTTCCCGTGGACCCTGGCCGCCAACGCCGGCACCAGCGTCTGCCTGCGCAAGGTGGACGCCGGCCTCATCTTCCCGCTGATCCGCGAGCACCGGGTCACCCACCTGTGCGGCGCTCCCATCGTCTACGGCATGCTGATCAATGCCCCGGCCGAGCTGCGGGCCGGCATCGAGCATCCGGTCAATGGCCTCATCGCCGGTGCCGCGCCGCCCGCCGCCATCATCGAGGGCTGCGAGCGGATCGGCTTCAACATCACCCACGTCTACGGCCTCACCGAAACCTACGGCCCGGCCTCGGTCTGCGCCAAGCACCCGGAATGGGACAAGCTGCCCATCGACCTGCGGGCCGCCCGCAACGGCCGCCAGGGGGTGCGTTACCACATGCAGGAGGCGATCACCGTCCGCGACCCGGTGTCCATGGAGCCGGTACCCTGGGACGGCGAGACCATGGGCGAGATCATGTTCCGCGGCAATCTGGTGATGAAGGGCTACCTCAAGAATCCCAAGGCCACCGAGGAGGCCTTCGCCGGCGGCTGGTTCCACACCGGCGACCTGGCCGTGGTGCATAGCGACGGCTACGTCAAGATCAAGGACCGCTCCAAGGACATCATCATCTCCGGCGGCGAGAACATCTCCTCCCTGGAAGTGGAAGACGTCCTCTACCGGCACCCGGCGGTGGTCGCCGCCGCCGTGGTCGCCAAGCCCGACGACAAGTGGGGCGAAGTGCCGGCCGCCTTCGTCGAACTGAAGGATGGGGCCACCGTCAGCGAGGCCGAGATGATCGACCACTGCCGCGCCCACCTGGCCCGCTTCAAGGCTCCCAAGCAGGTGGTCTTCGGCACCCTGCCCAAGACCTCCACCGGCAAGATCCAGAAATACGTCCTCCGCCAGCAGGCCAGGTCGGCCCTGGCCATCGAATAACCGCGCCCCACCCCGGCACGAAACCAGGGCCCGCGCCGCCACGAGCGGCGCGGGAGGCCTGCCCGCCGGAACCCCGTCGCCCACTTCCAAGAAGGAAAGCCCCATGAGCACCTACCTCGCCCCCCTGCGCGACATGCAGTTCATCCTCAACGAAATCGCCGGCCTGGAAGAGATCTGCGCCCTGCCCGGCAATGAGGAATGCTCCGTCGACCTGGTCGAATCCATCCTCGACGAAGCGGCCAAGTTCGCGACCGGCGTGCTGGACCCCATCAACCGCGCCGGCGACAGCACCGGCTCCGTCTGCAAGGACGGCGTGGTGACCACCGCCCCCGGCTTCAAGGAAGCCTACCAGCTGTTCTGCGAAACCGGCTGGAACGCCATGCCCTTCTCGCCGGAATTCGGCGGCCAGGGCCTGCCGGCGGTGGTGACCATGGCGGTCAACGAAATGTGGAAGTCGGCCAACATGGCCTTCGCGCTGTGCCCCATGCTCACCGGCGGCGCCATCGAGGCCATCGCCCACCACGCCTCCGACGAACTGAAGCAAAAGTACCTGCCGAAGATGGTGGAAGGCGTGTGGTCCGGCACCATGAACCTGACCGAGCCCAACGCCGGCTCCGACCTCGCCGCCATCAGCACCAAGGCCAGGAAGATGGATGACGGCACCTACCGCGTCAGCGGCACCAAGATCTTCATCACCTGGGGCGAGAACGACTGCGCCGAGAACATCATCCACCTGGTGCTGGCCCGCCTGCCGGACGCCCCGCCGGGACTGAAGGGCATCTCGCTGTTCCTGGTGCCCAAGTTCCTGGTCAATGACGACGGCTCCCTGGGCGAGCGCAACGATCTCGTCTGCGCCTCCATCGAGCACAAGATGGGCATCCACGGCAGCCCCACCGCCGTCATGTCCTACGGCGAGAACGAAGGCGCCGTCGGCTACCTGATCGGCGAGGAGAACAAGGGCGTCGGCTACATGTTCACCATGATGAACCACGCCCGGGTCAACGTCGGCCTGGAGGGCGTCGGCATCGCCGAGCGCGCCTACCAGCACGCCCTGTGGTATGCCCGGGAGCGGGTGCAAGGGGCCATCGTCGGCGACCGGTCCGGCGAGAAAAAGCCGATCCTCCACCACCCCGACGTGCGGCGCCTCCTCATGGACGTCAAGGCCCGCACCGAAGCCATGCGCACCCTGGCCTACTACGGCGCCGCCCAGATCGACCGGGCCCACGCCGGCGACGCCGCCGCCCAGGCCCGCATCGACCTGCTGACGCCGGTGATCAAGGGCTGGAGCACCGAGCAGGGGGTCGAGCTGACTTCCACCGCCCTCCAGGTCTTCGGCGGCGTCGGCTTCATCGAGGAAACCGGCGCCTGCCAGTACTACCGCGATTCCCGCATCACCACCATCTACGAAGGCACCACCGCCATCCAGGCCAACGACCTGGTCGGCCGCAAGCTGGCCCGGGACAAGGTGCCCGGCGCCGCCATGCGGGCGCTGATCGCCGAAATGATGGCCGACGCCGAGGCCTTCGCCGGCGATGCCCGGCTGGCCAACATCGCCGCCCACCTGCGCAGCGGCATCGCCGCCCTGCAGAAAGCCGTCGACTGGGTTCTCGCCAGCTACGGCACCGCGCCCCAGGCGGTGCACGCCGGCTCCGTGCCCTTCCTCAGGCTCACCGGCATCGTCGCCGGCGGCTGGCTGATGGCCAAATCGGCCGCCATCGCCGCCCGGCGCCTGGCAGAAGGCAGCGGCGACGGCTACTACACCGCCAAGCTGGCCACCGCCGAGTACTTCGCCACCCACCAGTTGCCCTTCGCCGCCGCCTACGCCGCCGAAGTCACGGGCGGCGCCGCGGCGACCCTGGACCTCGACGAAAACCTCCTCTAAGGCAAGCACCCATGCGAACCGATCGCGACGCAATGGAATACGACGTGGTGATCGTCGGCGGCGGCCCCTCCGGGCTGACCGCGGCGATTCGCCTCAAGCAGCTGGCGGCGGAGACGGGCCGGGAGCTTTCGGTCTGCCTGCTGGAGAAGGGCTCCGAAATCGGCGCCCACATCCTCTCCGGCGCCGTCATCGAACCCCGGACCCTGGCCGAGCTGTTCCCCGACTGGAAGGAACGGGGCGCCCCCCTCAACACGCCGGCCACCGAGGACCGCCTGCTGTTCCTCACGGAGAGCGGCTCCTTCAAGCTGCCGACGCCGTCCCAGATGGCCAACCACGGCAACTACATCGTCAGCCTGGGCAACCTCTGCCGCTGGCTGGGCGAGCAGGCCGAGGCCCTCGGCGTCGAGATCTACCCCGGTTTCGCCGCCGCCGAGGTGCTCTACCACGAGGACGGCTCGGTCAAGGGCATCGCTACCGGCGACCTGGGACTGGGCAAGGACGGCCAGCCGGGCCCCAACTACCAGCCCGGCATGGAGTTGCATGCCCGCCAGACCATCTTCGCCGAGGGCTGCCGTGGCTCCCTGACCAAGGAGCTGAGCTCCCGGTTCGACCTGCGGGACGGGGCCGACCCCCAGACCTACGGCCTCGGCATCAAGGAACTGTGGGAGATCGACCCCGCCCGGCACCAGCCCGGCCTCATCGTCCATAGCGTCGGCTGGCCCCTGGCGGCCGACACCTATGGCGGCGCCTTCCTCTACCACCTGGAGCAGAATCTGGTCGCCGTCGGTTTCGTCGTCGGGCTCGATTACAAGAACCCCTGGCTGTCCCCCTACGAGGAATTCCAGCGCTTCAAGACCCACCCGGCCATCCGCGGCCACCTCGAGGGCGGGCGGCGCATTGCGTACGGCGCCCGGGCGCTGTCGGAAGGCGGCTACCAGTCGGTGCCCCGCCTCACCTTCCCCGGCGGCCTGCTGGTGGGGGATACCGCCGGCTTCCTCAACGTGCCCAAGATCAAGGGCACCCACATGGCCATGAAATCAGGCCTGCTGGCCGCCGAGGCGGTCTTCGCCCACCTCGGGAGCCCGGACGCCGCCGCCGAAGCCACCGCCTACAGCGCCGCCGTCAAGGAAAGCTGGCTGTGGGACGAACTGTACCGGGTGCGCAACGTCCGTCCCGCCTTCAAATGGGGCCTGTGGGGGGCCCTGGCCTACGGCGCCGTCGACACCTACCTCTTCCGCGGCAAGGCCCCGTGGACCCTGCGCCACCACGAAGACCATGCCCAACTGGGCGACAAGGAATCCCACCCCAGGATCGCCTACCCCAAGCCCGACGGCGTGCTGACCTTCGACCGCCTCTCCTCGGTCTTCCTCTCGGCCACCAACCACGAGGAAAACCAGCGCTGCCACCTGCGCCTCAAGGACGAGAGCCTGCCCATCGCCCTCAACTACGCCAAGTACGGCGCCCCGGAAACCCGCTATTGCCCGGCCGGCGTCTACGAAATCGTCGGCGAGGACGAGGGCGCCCCGCGCCTGCAGATCAACGGCCAGAACTGCCTGCACTGCAAGACCTGCGACATCAAGGATCCGGCCCAGAACATCGTGTGGACCGTCCCCGAAGGCGGCGGCGGGCCCAACTACCCGAACATGTAGCCAAGAAAAGCGAGCGGGGAGAACAGCCATCGCCACCGTTCCATCCACTTTCATCTCCAGAGGGGGAGCCATGTCCCAAACCACCGTCCATGACCGCATCCGGCAGAACCCCAGGTTCGCCGAACTGGTCGGCAAGCGCACCCGCTTCGCCATCCTGCTGTCCCTGATCGTCCTGGTCCCGTACTACGCCTTCATGATGATCACCGCCTTCCATCCCACGCTGCTCGGCCAGCCCGTCAGCGACGGCAGCATCGTCACCGTCGGCTGGCCCCTGGGCGCCGCTCTCATCGTCGGCTCCTGGCTGATGACCGGCCTCTATGTCCGCCGCGCCAACGGCGAGTTCGACCGTCTCAACGAGCAGATCCTGAAGGAGTCCCGCCAATGAACACCCTGCGCCACTACGCCGCGGCCGCCGGCCTGGCCCTCCTTGCCGGCGCCGCCGGCGCCGCCCCCGGAGCCATGGAGGCCGTCCAACGGCAGCCCGTCAATCTCAGCGCCATCGCCATGTTCCTGGTCTTCGTGGCGGCGACCCTGGGCATCACCTACTGGGCCTCCGCCCGCACCAAGTCCACCGCCGACTTCTACACCGCCGGCGGCGGCATTACCGGCTTCCAGAACGGCCTGGCCATCGCCGGCGACTACATGTCCGCCGCCACCCTCCTGGGCCTCTCCAGCCTGATGTTCGCCAAGGGCTTCGACGGCTTCATCTACACCATCAGCTTCTTCGTCGGCTGGCCCATCATCCTCTTCCTCATGGCCGAGCGCCTGCGCAACCTGGGCAAGTTCACCTTCGCCGACATCGCCTCCTACCGCCTGGACCAGAGCCGCATCCGCACCTTCGCCGCCTTCGGCTCCCTCACCGTGGTCTGCTTCTACCTCATCGTCCAGATGGTGGGGGCCGGCCAGTTGATCCAGCTCCTCTTCGGCCTGGATTACAACTATGCGGTGGTCTGCGTCGGCATCCTGATGATGGTCTACGTCACCTTCGGCGGCATGGTCGCCACCACCTGGGTGCAGATCATCAAGGCCTGCCTCCTGCTCGGCGGCGGCACCCTGCTCATGCTCATGGCCTTCAGCCAGTTCGGCTTTTCCTTCGAGACCCTGTTCGCCAAGGCGGTGGCGGCCCACAAGGCGGGCGCCAAGATCATGGCGCCGGGCTCCCTCATGGCCGACCCGGTCTCCGCCGTCTCGCTCTCGCTCGGACTCCTCTTCGGCACCGCCGGCCTGCCCCATATCATGATGCGCTTCTTCACCGTGCCCAACGCCAAGGAGGCCCGCAAGTCGGTGTTCTACGCCACCGGCTTCATCGGCTTCTTCTTCCTGGTGGTGATGGTGCTGGGCATCGCCGCCATCACCATCGTCGGCACCGACCCGCGGTTCTTCGAAGGCGGGCAGGTGGGCGGCAAGCTCATCGGCGGCGGCAACATGCCGGTCATGCACCTGGCCAAGGCCGTGGGCGGCGACGTCTTCCTCGGCTTCCTCTCCGCCGTGGCCTTCGCCACCATCCTGGCCGTCGTCTCCGGCCTCGCCCTGGCCGGCGCCTCCGCCATCTCCCACGACCTCTACGCCCGGGTAATCATGAAGGGCACCGCCAGCGGCCCCCAGGAGATGAAGGTGACCAAGGCCGCCTCGGTGGCCATCGGCATCATCGCCATCGTCCTCGGCATCCTCTTCAAGGACCAGAACGTCGCCTTCCTGGTGGCGCTGACCTTCGGCGTGGCGGCCTCGGTGAATTTCCCCGTGCTCATCCTTTCCATGTACTGGAAAGGGCTCACCACCCGCGGCGCCCTCTGGGGCGGCATCGCCGGCCTGGTCTCGGCGGTCGGCCTGGTGATCCTGTCACCGGCGGTATGGGTCAAGGTCCTGGGCAACCCGCAGCCGATCTTCCCCTACGACCACCCGGCCATCATTTCCATGACTGCGGCTTTCCTGGTCACCTGGCTGGCCTCGGTCACCGACCGCAGCGCCCGGGCCGACCGGGAAGCGGCCGCCTACGAGGAACAATACATCCGCGCCCAGACCGGGCTGGGGGCCGCCGCCGCGACGGCGCACTGAACCACTCTGCGGAAGAGGCATCGGGAGAACATCCCGCGTCGTCTCGACCCTTTTCGGGGCCTGCGGGCCCCGTTTTTTATCCGGCCGCCAGCCGTGCCGCCAGGGCCCGCTTGCCGGCGGCGCTCAGGCGCTTGACCTCGTATTCCGCCCGGGACGCGGCCGACCGATCGGGGTAGGCGGCCTGGGCAAGAAGCCGCAGCGGCTTGTGGGACCGCGTATAGCGGGCGCCCTTGCCGCTGGCGTGGGCGGCGTAGCGCGCCGCCACGTCCACGGCGATGCCGGTGTAGATGCTGCCGTCGACGCACTCGATGAGGTAGAGGAACCAGGGTTTCGGCATGCCGGCGGCGGTGTCGCCAGGCGTCAGGCGGTGGTATCGACGACGGTGCCGGTGGTGGTGGCAGTGGGCACGGTGGTCACCACTGCCACGGGAGCGGCCCCCGTTTCGCCGCTGGCGGCGGCCTTGGCCACGGTGACGCGATCGTAGATGGTGTCGAGGCGGCCGCGCAACTCCCCATTCGCCTCGAGGCCGGCGAGCCCCCGCCGCGCCGCATCGGCATTGGAATCGGCCTGATCGGAGCGGACCTTAAGGGAACGGGCATTTTGCTGGGCGGCATCAGCCTCCCGCTGGGCCTGGTCGGAACGCTGGCGCAGGACCCGGGCCGTTTCCTCGGCCTGATCCGCCGCCCGCTGGGCCTGCAGGGTCTGCAACTGGCTGAAGGCTGCGCTGCCGCTCCCGAAGGCGCTGGAAACGCCTGCTGCTGCCATGGCCGCTCCGCTTTCCGGTCAGGCGGTGACGTTGATGAGTGTCCCGGTGGTCTGGCCCTGGGCGTTGACCACGGGCTTGGGCGGTTCTTCCTGCTTCTCGACACGCTCCTGGGGCTTGGGCTCCTGCTGTTCGGCGCGCTGGGCCTGCTGGTTGCGCTGGGTTTCCGCGGTCTGCTGGCTGTTGACGAAGCTGTTGGCGCTGACGCTGCCGGTGACGGAATCGATGGCCATGGCGATCTCCTTGATGCATAACGCTTTTCGTTACTCTACACCGTTTGGCGAATTTCGCCAGCAGGCCGCGCCGGGCGGCGTGAAATCGTCAACGAACGGTAAAAATGGAAAGCCGGCCGATAAGCCGGGTTCTGTTGCGGCGCCTTGCGGCGCCGTGGCAACCATTCCTCTAGGCCTGCCATCGCTGGCAGGCTCAAGCAGCCTACCCGGAAGCAGCGCGGGCCACGCCCATGCTTCCCTATTTGGCCTTGCTCCGGATGGGGTTTAGCGTGCCGCCGAACGTTGCCGCCGACGCGGTGGGCTCTTACCCCGACGGGGCTTTCACCCCGCCGTTCCCGCCTGCGCGGGACCACCGTTTCACCCTTGCCGGCCGGGGTTGCCCCCAGCTTAGGCGGTCTACTCTCTGTTCCACTTTCCGTCGCCTTCGCCTTGCGGCTTATAGCGCCCAGCCGTTAGCTGGCATCCTGCCCTGTGGAGCCCGGACTTTCCTCCCGGCGCCGGAGTTGCCCCCGGACGCCCGGCGATTGCCTGGCCGACTTTCCGCTTCCATTATACCCCCGCCCCGGCCCTCCCCCGGCGGTTGCGAGCCTGCTATAGTCTGCTGCAAGGAGGAGACAACATGACAACATTGGACGCATCCCTGATTCTCGACGGCAGTCCCATTCCCGCCTTCGTCATCGACGCCGGCCACAAGGTGGTCCACTGGAACCAGGCGCTGGCCCGGCTGACCGGCATCCCCGCCCGGGAAGTCATCGGCACCCACCACCAGTGGCGTGCCTTCTACCGGGCCCACCGGCCGGTGATGGCCGACATCGTCCTCGACGGCTGCGCCACGGGGCTCCTGGAAAAGTTCTACCCGGGCAAGTACCGGGAATCCTCCCTGGTTCCCGGCGCCTTCGAGGCCGAGGATTTCTTCCCCGCCCTGGGCGAGAAGGGACGCTGGCTGTCCTTCAGCGCCGCCCCGCTGCGGGACGCCGAGGGCCGGCTCATCGGCTGCGTCGAGACCCTGCAGGACATCACCGACCGCAAGGAATCCGAAGCCGCCCGCCGGGAAAGCGAGCGTCGCCTGGCCGAGATCGTCGCCGGCAGCCCGGTGCCCACCTTCGTGGTCGACCACGAATGCCGCGTGGTGCACTGGAACAAGGCCTGCGAGGCCCTGACCGGGGTGGCTGGCCACGAGGTCATCGGCCACCAGGACGCCTGGCGCGCCTTCTACCAGTACGACACCCGCCGGGTGGTGCTGGCCGAGATGGTGGCCCAGGGTGCCGACGCGGCAACCATCGCCGGCCATTACGGCGGCAAGGCCAGGCCCTCTTCCCTGGTGCCCGGCGCCTACGAAGCCGAGGATTTCTTCCCCGGTTTCGGCGAGGGCGGCAAACACCTGCACTTCATGGCTTCGCCCCTCCACGACATGAAGGGCAGGATCAACGGCGCCATCGAGACCCTGCTCGAGGTGCCCGCCCCCGCCACCGGCTCCTGACCGTACCCCGGCCGTGATCCGCGCCCCCCTCGCCGGCTTCGTCTCGCCCACCGCCATCGCCGTCTTCGGGGCCAGCCCCGACCCGGCGACCCTGGGCGGCGTGCTCACCCGCAACCTCCTGGAAGGCGGCTTCGCCGGCCAGGTGCATCTGATCAACCCGCGCCACCGGGAAATCCTGGGGCATCCCTGCCATCCGGACATCGCCGCCATCGACGCCCGCATCGACCTGGCCCTGGTGGTGGCGCCGGCTCATGCCGTGCGTGGCATCGTCGAACAGTGCGGCAGGAAGCACATCCGCTTCGCCGTCATCCATTCCACCGGCTTCGCCGAGGCCGGCGAGATCGGTGCCTGCGTCGAGGCCGACCTGGCGGCCACCGCCCGCCGCCTGGGGGTGCGCCTCATGGGGCCGCGGGCCCTGGGCTTCATCCGCCCTTCCCTGGGACTCAACGCCACCCTTTTCTACCGGCGCCTCCCGGCCGGCAACCTGGCCTTCGTCTCCCAGTCGAGCAGCGTCTGCGTCAGCGTGCTGGACTGGGCCTTCAACAACGATTTCGCCCTGTCGGCGGTGTTCGGCCCCGGCCACGGCGGCGACATCGACCTGCCGGAAATCCTCGACTTCCTCGCCGGTGACCCCGAGACCGAGAGCATCCTCCTCTACCTGGAAGGCGTGCGGGCCAGCCGCCCTTTCATGAGCGCCCTGCGCGCCGCCGCCCGCAGCAAGCCGGTGGTGGTGGTCAAGGCCGGGCGGGGGGCCGCTGCCGCCCTGGCGGAACGGCATGTCCTGGCCAAAGGCGGCCGGGACGAGACGTTCGATGCCGCCCTGCGCCGGGCGGGGGCCCTGCGGGTGGCTTCCATCGGCGACCTGTTCACCGCCGCCCGCGCCCTTTCCAGTCCGAGAAAGCCCGCCGGCCACCGCCTGGCCATCATTTCCAACGGCGGCGGCCCGGCCGTCATGGCGGCAGACGCCGCCGAGGCCCACGGCGTCCAGCTCGCCGGCTTCACCCCCGCCACCCGCGCCCACCTGGCCATGCGCCTGCCCCTCTCCTGGTCGGCGGCGAACCCCATCGACCTGCTGCTGGATGCCGACAGCGAGCGCTTCGCCATCGCCCTGGCGGCGGCCCTGGCCGATCCCGGCGTGGATGGCGCGGTGGTCATCGTCTCGCCCTCGGGCCTTGCCGATGCGGCAGCCATCGCCCGGCGGGTGAAGGAAATCCGCGCCGAGGGGAACAAGCCCGTCCTCGTCTGCCTCCTGGGCGAGACCTCTGTGGTGGAAGGGCGCAAGCTCCTGGCCGCGGCGGGCATTCCCGTCTTCCGCACCGCCGAGAGCGCGGTCGCGGCCTTTGCCTTCATGGCCGACTTCGTGCGCAACCAGCGCCTGCTCCTGGAAACCCCGCCTTCCGTCTCCCCCCGCCGGGCGCCGGCGGTGGCCGAGGCCCGCGTGGTCATCGACTTCGCCCTGCAGGCGGGCCGCCGGGTGTTGTCCGAGGTGGAGGCGGCCAAGGTGGCCACCGCCTTCCATCTTCACCTCGCCAAGGCCGGCGGCGGCACCGCCGCCGGCGACCTGCTGCTGCGCCTCGACCGGGATCCGGCCTGGGGCCCGGTGCTCGGCCTGTACGACGGCGGCCCCCGGGGCGAACCCCTGTGCGACGCCGCGCTGCCGCCCCTCAACGAGCGGCTGGCCGGCGACCTGCTCGCCGACCGGCGCATCGGGGCGCTGCTCGCCCCCCTGGCCGACCCCGGCGAGGCGCGCCGGCACCTGCGGGAACTCCTGCAGCGGGTCGCCGAGATGGCCTGCGAACTGCCCTGGATCACCGCCCTCGACCTGCGCCTGCGCCTGGCCGACGGCCTGCCCGCCGCGGCCTTCACCATCGCCGTCGAGCCCTGGAGCGGCGCCCCGGGGCGCTACGAGCATATGGCCGTGTCGCCCTATCCGCTGGGACTGGAAAAGCGGGTGCCGGGGCGGGCCGGCGGTAATTTCCGCATCCGCCCGGTGCGCCCGGAGGACGCCGCCGCCTTCCAGGATTTCGTCCGCGGCCTCGGCGAAAAGGCGCGCTACTACCGCTTCTTCGGCAGCCTGCGGGAATTGCCCGCCCTCGAACTGGCGCGCCACACCCAGATCGACTACGACCGGGAGATGGTGCTGGTGGCCACCGCCGACGAGGGCGACCCCATCCTTGGCGAGGCGGGCTACACGGTGCTGGCCGACGGCACCACCGGCGAATTCGGGGTGGTGGTGGCCGACGCCGTGGCCGGCCAGGGGCTGGGGTCGCACCTCATGGAATGCCTCATGGAAACGGCCCGCCAGCGGGGGTTGCGCAGCCTGGCCGGAGAGGTGATCCAAGACAACCGGCCGATGCTGGCCCTGATGGCGGCCCTCGGCTTCACCGTGGCGCCGTCGGCGGACAAGGAATCCGTCACCGTCAGCCGCAAGCTGGGCTGAGCCGGCGGCCGGGCCGGAACTGCCAGCTATCGTCGTAGTAGTCGGGGCAGGCGTTTTCCGCCACCACGCCGGGGATGCCAAGGAGGGGCACCGGCTGCAGCTCGCGAGGGGCGGCCAGCCGGCCGGCGTCGACATCGGCCGCCAGGCGGGCATCGAGGTCGGCCAGTTGGGCGGCGGCGGGGAGCGCCAGCCACTCCGTCGCCACCGGGTAGAGCACCGCCTTGGCCGTCAGGCCCCGGAAGGGCGCCAGCAATTGCTCGCAGGTGGCGTGGCCGAAGACGAAGAAGCGCAGGTGCCGCGCCAAGTCCGCCCGCCGTTCCCAGAACAACTCCTTCCAGCGGAAGCCCCGCAGCAGCTCGAAAAGCGACGGATCGTCGCCGGCCACCACCAGGCCGCACTCGTCGAAGTGGGTCATGGCGTCCCGGCCTGCGCCGCGCCCGCTGGCGGATAGCGCCATTTCCCGCAGGTGGCGCGCATTGAGGGCCGCCTTGGCCCGGGGGAAGGCGAACCAGACGAGGGCGTTGAAGAAGTCGTGCCAGTTGTCGGGGCGTGTTTCCACCTCGCCCCGCTCCCAGACCCGGCATTCGTAGGCCAGGCCATCTGCGGCCGGCGGCACGAAGCGCAGGAGACGGCCGCCGGCGGTACGCAAATCCAGGGTGGCGGCCAGGGCGGCCACGGCGCCGGCATCCGGCCGGGGCGGCAGGCGATCCAGCCAGGGGCGCAGGTGGGCCAGCAGGGGCGAATCGAGGCCGACCGGAGGGCCGCCCATCAGCCGCCGGCCCGGGCTTCCCCTTCGGCGGGCACGAACTCCGGCGTGCCGTTCTTTTCCACGAAGGTGCCGATCTGCTTGCCCAGCCCCTCGGGCGGTTCGGCGTCCATGCGGGCGAAGCCCTCGCAGGTTTCCGTCTCGGTGGCGTACATGAAGCGGGCGGTACGGACGATGTAGGCCCCCGACGGCACCTGCCAGATTTCCACCTTGGTGGCCGGCGCCATGGCGCCGATGAGGTGGCGGCGCATGCACACCGGCATGCGGGCCACCACCAGGTAGAAATTGATCTTCTTGTCCCAGAAATAGGGCTGCTCCCGCACCAGGCTGAGGGAATGCTGGCCGGTGTTGTCGATCTGGTAGGTGGCGCCGTCGTTGATGCAGCCAGCCAGGAGCGGCAGGGCCAGGGCGCAGGACAGCAGGGTGGCGAGACGCATGGCGGGAATCCTCAGCGCATTTTCCAGGATAGGGTTTCGCCGGCCCGCAGGGGCACCAGGGTGTCGCCGCCGGCAAAGGGGAAGTCCGCCGGCACCGGCCAGGCTTCCTTGACCAGGGTGACGCTGTCGGTGTTGCGCGGCAGGCCGTACCAGTCGGGGCCGTGGAAGCTGGCGAAGGCTTCCAGCTTGTCGAGGGCGCCGGCCTGCTCGAAGGCCTCGGCGTAGAGTTCCAGGGCGCCGTAGGCGGTGTAGCAGCCGGCGCAGCCGCAGGCGGCCTCCTTGGCCAGGCGGGCGTGGGGGGCCGAGTCGGTGCCGAGGAAGAATTTGGGATTGCCGGAGATGGCCGCCGCCACCAGGGCCTCCCGGTGGGTTTCCCGCTTCAGCACCGGCAGGCAGTACCAGTGGGGCCGCACGCCGCCCTGGAAGATGGCGTTGCGGTTGTAGAGGAGATGGTGGGCGGTGATGGTGGCGCCGACGTTGGGACCGGCGGCGGCGACGAATTCGGCGGCGTCGCGGGTGGTGATGTGCTCCATGACCACGCGCAACTTCGGGTAGCGGGCGATCAGCGGCGCCAGGACGGTGTCGATGAAGACCTTCTCACGGTCGAAGAGGTCCACCCGGGGATCGGTCACCTCGCCGTGCACCAGGAGCGGCAGGCCCGCCGCCTCCATGGCTTCGAAGACGTCGTAGGCCTTCTCCACCGCCGTCAGGCCGGAATCGGAATTGGTGGTGGCGCCGGCCGGATAGTACTTGACCGCATGGACGAAGCCGGAGGCCCTGGCGGCAGCGATTTCCGCCGGGTCGGTGTTGTCCGTGAGGTAAAGGGTCATCAGCGGCTCGAAGGCCATGCCGGCGGGCAAGGCGGCCAGGATGCGCCCGCGGTAGGCGGCGGCCTGGGCCACGGTGGTCACCGGCGGCTTCAGGTTGGGCATGACGATGGCCCGGGCGAACTGGCGGGCGGTATGGCCAACGACGGCGGCCAGGGCCTCGCCGTCGCGCAGGTGGAGATGCCAGTCGTCGGGGCGGGTGAGGGTGATTTGCATGGGGGGCTTTCCTGGAATTTCCCGGATTTTATCCCTTCAACTGCAAGGCGCGCTCGTAGAGGGCGTTTTTCGCCCCGCCGGTGATGGCGGCCGCCAGCTTGGCCGCCTGTTTCACCGGCAGGCCGTCGGCCAGCAGCAGCCTGAGCACGCGTTCGGCCTCGCCGTCGTCGGCGCCGGCCGGGGCGCCGGAGACCATGAGGACAAACTCCCCCTTCTGCCGGTTGGAGTCGCCCTGCAGCCAGGCGGCGGCCTCGCCCAGGGGGCAGGCGTGAATGGTTTCGAACAGCTTGGTCAGCTCCCGGGCGATGACCAGGGTCCGCCCGCCCAGGGTCGCCGCCAGGTCTTCCACCGCCTCGACGACGCGGTGGGGCGCCTCGTAGAAGACCAGGGCATAGGGGAGCGCCTTGAGCTCCGCCAGGGCCTGCCGGCGCTGGCCGGCCTTGGCCGGCAGGAAGCCGTAGAAGAGGAAATGGGGCTCGGCCAGCCCGGCGGCGGAAAGCGCGGTCACCGCCGCGCAGGGGCCGGGCAGGGGGACGATGCGGTGGCCCGCCGCGCGGACGGCGGCGACGATGCGGGCGCCGGGATCGGACACCGCCGGCGTGCCGGCGTCGGAGACCAGGGCCACCGACTCGCCGGCGGCCAGCCTTTCCAGGATGCGGCCGGCGGCCTCGCGCTCGTTGTGCTCGTGGGCGGGAATGAGGCGGGCGGCGGAACCGAGGTGGCGCAGCAGGGGCTGGCTGTGGCGGGTATCCTCGGCCGCCACCCAGGGCACGGCGCAGAGGACGGCGCGGATGCGGTCGCTGATGTCGGCCAGGTTCCCCAGGGGCGTGGGCACCACGTACAATGCCGCGGATTCTTCTGTCATGGGATGCGCTGTGGGAGCAAATGGCAACGATACCACCACGGCCCGCGGCCGCGAAGGCGAGGCCGTGGCCGCCCGTTACCTGGAGGGCCGCGGCCTGAAGGTGATCGAGCGCAATTTCCGCGTGCGCGGCGGCGAAATCGATCTCGTCTGCCGCGACGGCAAGGTGCTGGTCTTCGTGGAGGTGCGCCTGCGGAGCCGTGGCGATTTCGGCGGCGCCGCCGCCAGCATCGGCCACGGCAAACGCCAGCGCCTCATCCTCGCCGCCCGCCATTACCTGCTCGGCAAACCCGCCTGCGATTGCCGCTTCGACTGCGTGCTGCTGGCCGGCCTCGACCCCGCCGGCATCGAGTGGATCCGCGATGCGTTTGCTGCTGACGCTTAGCCTGGCCCTCTTCGCCACCATCGCCGACGCCGAGAGTGTCCGTCTGCTGGTGCAAAGCTCGCCCCTGGCCGGCAGCCAGTACTACGCCCTGGACGTGCTGGCCCCTGCCATGCGCGTGGGCGACGCCCTCGCCCTGGTGCGGGAGCCGGACAACCGCCACGACCGCCGCGCCGTCCGCGTCGAATGGCGGGGCCGCAAGCTCGGTTACCTGCCCCGCCGGGAAAACCGGGCGGTGGCCGCCGCCATGGACGCCGGCGAGCGGGTGATCGGCCGCATTTCCCGTCTGCGGGACGATCCCGACCCCTGGCGGCGGCTCGAAATCGAAGTCTTTGCCGAGTTATGACGCCCTTACGCTTGGTTACAGACCCCGGTTCACCGGCAGTGCTAGAATCGCCCCCACTTCGACCGTTTTCCCGCACAAAAACATGGATTTGATCGCCCGCGTCGCCAAGAATTTCGAAGACAGCGCCCACACCAAGCTCAACGCCAGCGAAATGCTGGCGGCGCCCATCGCCGCCGCCATCGAGATCATGACCGGCGCCCTGGTCAACGGCGGCAAGATCCTCGCCTGCGGCAACGGCGGCTCGGCGGCGGACGCCCAGCACTTCGCCGCCGAACTGGTCGGCCGCTTCGAGGCCGAGCGCCAGGAACTGGCCGCCATCGCCCTGACGGTGGACAGTTCCATCCTCACCGCCATCGCCAACGACTATTCGTTCAACCAGGTGTTCTCCAAGCAGGTGCGCGCCCTCGGCCACGCCGGCGACGTCCTGCTGGCCATCTCCACCTCCGGCAACTCCGTCAATGTCATCGAGGCCATCCAGGCCGCCCACGACGCCGACATGCGCATCATCGCCCTCACCGGCAAGGGCGGCGGGCGCATCGGCGAAATGCTCAAGGACGACGACATCCATCTTTGCGTTCCCGCGGACCGCACGGCCCGCATCCAGGAAACCCACCTGCTGATCATCCATTGCCTGTGCGATGGCATCGACAGCCTTCTCTTGGGAGTCGACGAATGATGCAACGCGGCAAGACCCTCCTCACCCTCGCCCTCCTGGCCACGGCCGTCCCCGCCCTCCAGGGCTGCTTCCCGGTGGTGGCCACCGGCGCCGCCGTCGGCGTCATGGCGGTCATCGACCGGCGCAGCGTCGGCACCCAGACCGACGACGAAACCATCGAATGGAAGGCCGGCAGTCGCCTCGACAAGTACGGCAAGGACGCCCACATCAACGTCACCAGCTACAACCGCAAGCTGCTCATCACCGGCGAGGCCATCAACGAGGAAACCCGCGACAAGATCGGCGAACTCGCCCGCGGCGTGGAGAACGTGCAGCAGGTGTGGAACGAGATGACCATCGGCCCGGCCTCTTCCCTCTCCAACCGCAGCAACGACTACTACATCACCTCCAAGGTCAAGGCCCGTTTCGTGGACGGCCAGAAGTTCGCACCCCAGCACGTCAAGGTGGTGACCGAAGCCGGCACCGTCTTCCTCCTCGGCCTCGTCAACGAGCGCGAAGCCCAGGCTGCCATCCAGATCACCCGCACCACGGAAGGCGTGCGCAAGGTGGTGAACCTGCTGGAAGTCATCCCGGAAACGGAAACGAGGCGCCTCGACAGCGCCACCTCCACCAGTCAGCCGCGCTCCACCCAGGCGGCGCCTGCGGCGCCGGCGCCGGTGGAAGCCCGCTGAAGGCATCGGTGACCTACGCGCCCCCCGCCTTCGAGCGCAAGATCTGCGCCCCGGCCGACCTGCCCGGCCGGCTCGCCGGCCTGCCCCGCCCCCTCGTCTTCACCAACGGCTGCTTCGACATCCTGCACCGGGGCCACGTCACCTACCTGGCCCAGGCGGCCGCCCTGGGCGCCGGCATGGTGGTGGCCCTCAACAGCGACGCGTCGGTCAGGCGCCTGGGCAAGGGGGACGACCGGCCGGTCAACGCCCTGGCCGACCGCCTGGCGGTGATGGCCGCCCTGGAATGCGTCACCCTGGTCACCTGGTTCGAGGAAGACACGCCCCTGCAGCGCATTCTCGACATCCGCCCGGACATCCTGGTCAAGGGCGGCGACTGGCCGGTGGACAAGATCGTCGGCTGCCAGGAAGTCCGTGGCTGGGGCGGGAGCGTGCACTCCATCCCCTTCCTCCACGAGAAATCGACGACGGCGCTGCTGGCAGAAATTCGCCGCCTGTAGCCGAAGCGCCTACAGGACCACCTGGGTGCCCAATTCCACCACCCGGTTGGACGGGATCTTGAAGAAGGCCGTGGCCGAGCCCGCGTTGCGGAACATGGCGATGAACAGCTTTTCCCGCCAGAAGGCCATGTCGGAGCCCAGCTTGGGAATGAGCGTCTCGCGGCCGATGAAGTAGGAAGTGTCGAGGGAGGAGAACTCCAGCCCCGCCTCGGCGCAGAGGCTCATGGCGAGGGGAATGTCCGGCTCGTCCTTGAAGCCGTACTGGACCACCACGCTCCAGAAATTCTCCTTGAGCTTCTTCACCTCCACCCGGTCGATGTCGGGGACGAAGGGCACGTCGAAGAACTGCACCGACACCAGCACCACCCGCTCGTGCAGCACCTTGTTGTGCATCAGGTTGTGGAGCAGGGCATGGGGCACGCCCCGGGGGTCGGCGTTGAGGAAGACCGAGGTGCCCGGCACCCGGGTGGGCATGGAGTAGGAGAGGGATTCGATGAAAGGCAGCAGCTCCAGGCGTTCGCCCTTGAGGCGATCGGAAAGGAGCTGGCGCCCCCGCTTCCAGGTGGTCATCAGGATGAACACCCCCATCCCCGCCACCAGGGGGAACCAGCCGCCGTCGGGGATCTTGAGGATATTGGCGGCGAGGAACACCAGCTCCACCGCCAGGAAGCAACTGAACAGGGCCACCGCCCGCGGCCAGCCCCACTTCCAGGTGCGCGCCACCACCACGGTGGCCAGCAGGGAGGTGATGACCATGTCGCCGGTGACGGCGATGCCGTAGGCCGCCGCCAGGTTGTTGGAGGACTTGAAGCCGAGGACGAGGATCATCACCGCCGCCATCAGCCCCCAGTTCACCGCCGGCAGGTAAATCTGGCCCTGCTCCTTTTCCGAGGTGTGCTGCACCTCCATGCGCGGCACGAAGCCGAGCTGCATGGCCTGGCGCGTCACCGAGAAGGCGCCGGAAATGACCGCCTGGGAGGCGATCACCGTGGCCACGGTGGCCAGTCCGATGAGGGGGTAGAGCGCCCAGTCGGGGGCCGACAGGTAGAAGGGGTTTTTCACCGCCTCCGGATCGCCCAGGATGAGCGCCCCCTGGCCGAAGTAGTTGAGCACCAGGGCCGGCAGGACGAAGGCGAACCAGGCCCGGGAGATGGGCCGGCGGCCAAAATGGCCCATGTCTGCATACAGGGCCTCGGCGCCCGTGACCGCCAGCACCACGTTGCCCATGGCGACCAGGGCCATGGCCTTGTTGGCGAAGAGGAACTCGATGCCGTAGGCCGGGTTGAGGGCGTGCAGGATGGCCGGGTTTTCCGCCATGTTGTAGATGCCCAGCACCGCCAGGGTGGAGAACCAGATCAGCATCACCGGGCCGAAGGCGAAACCCACCGCCGCGGTGCCGCTGCGCTGGACGAAGAACAGGGCGAAGAGCACTACCAGGGTCAGGGGAATGACGAAGGGGTGCAGGACCGGCGTCGCCACCTCCAGGCCTTCGACGGCGGAAAGCACGGAGATGGCCGGGGTGACCATGCCGTCGCCGTAGAACATGGCGGCGCCGAGGATGCCGATGATCATCACCGCCCGGGCCTGCTTGGGCTTGCCCTGGACGTCGTGCAGGGCCAGGGCGATGAGGGCCATGATGCCGCCCTCGCCGCGGTTGTCGGCGCGCATGATGAAGGTGACGTACTTGACCGAGACGATGATCACCAGCGCCCAGAAGAAGAGCGACAGGGCGCCGAAGATGTTGGCTTCGGTGGCGGGAATGGGGTGGTTGCCGGCGAAGACTTCCTTGACCGCGTAGAGCGGACTGGTGCCGATGTCGCCGTAGACCACCCCGAGGGCGGCCAGGGCGAGGACGGCAAGGCGTTGGCCGGTCGGCTGGCCGGCCTCCTGGTGACTGCTCATTGCTGCTCCCTGAGGTTCAAGCGGCCTTCTCTTTGAGCCGCTCCCAATATTGTGACTCCAGCGCCAGATTGACCGCCGCGCCGCGCTCCATGGACAGGCGCGCCATCAACAGCGACAGCCGCCGCACCGCCAGGGAGCGCGCCTCGTCCCCGAGGAGCGCCAACTGCGCCTGCAATTCGGCGATCTCCCGGCGGGTTGCCACCTCCGGCGGCGCGAAGCCGGCGTTCTTGAGGATGCGGTTGGCCATGCGGGCCTCCTCCGGCACCAGGGGGTCCTCCGTCAGGTCGATGGGCTTGCCGGCTCCGGGCAGGTGGTCGAAATCGCCGCGCCCGAGGGACTCGACGATGCGCTGCTCGGCAAGGATATCGAAGGAAAGCATGGCCCCCCGCCCTCCGCTTCCCGTCAGGCGCCCAGGGCGGCCTTGAGGGACTGCACCTCCTCGTCGGATTCCTCGATGATCTCCTGCAGGGTTGCGGCGTCGAAGATGCTCTCCAGCATGGAGGTATCCACCGCCCCGTCGAGGTCCGGGTCCCGCCAACTGGAAGTCCGGTTGGCGATCTTGTTGGCCACGTAGAGCACGTCGGAAAGCGTCTTGACGGCCGTGATCTCGCGGTCCGTCTCGTGCTCCTGCACGGCGGTCAGAACCGCCTCCGGCTGGCCCAGGGCGGAAAGCAGGGCGTGGCCGATGTTGTCGTGCCAGCCGGTCAGCAACCCGTGCAGCTCCGGCTTGTCCGCCACCAGTTCCGGGAAATTGGCGGCGCGGGAAAGGAGATAGAAGACGCCGATGTCGTGGACCAGGCCGGCGAACATGGCTTCGTCGCCGTTGATCCTGGCCACCTTGCGCGCCAGGGTACGGGCCAGGGCGGCCACATGGGCCGTGTGCTCCCACAGCTTCTTGGAAATGGCCTCGAAGACATGCATCTGCTTGGAATGCAGCAACTGCTCCATGGCCACGGCGAAGGACACGGTGCGCACCGCCTCCATCCCCACCCGGACGATGGCGCTCTTGACGTCGGCGATCTCGCGGCCGGAGGGATTGAGCGCCACCGAGTTGGCCATGCGGATGATCTTGGCGCTCATCAACGGCTCGGCCCCCACCAGCTTGGCCAGTTGGTCCACGCTGAGGTTCGGGTTCTTCAGGGCCGTCCGCACCTGGAAGGTGATATCCAGGAAGGTGGGGAAGGTCACTTCGCTGCCGGACAGATCCTTGGCGATGTCTTCGAGGATCTTGAAGGTGATGGCGCTGGCCATGGAATGCTCCGCGAGCGGCGTTTCGAAAGGATTAGAACGGAATGTCGTCGCCGAGATCGTCGAAGGAAGGCTTCGGCTTGTCCTTGCGCGGCGCCGGGGCGTAATCGGCCGGCTCGCTGTCGTAGCCGCCGCCACCACCGCCCGCCGGGGCGCCCATGCCCTGGCGGCTGCCCAGCATCTGCATCTCGGTGGCCTCGATCTCGGTGGTGTAGCGGTCCTGGCCATCCTTGTCCTGCCACTTGCGGGTCTTGATGCGGCCCTCCAGGTAGACCTGGGAACCCTTCTTCAGGTACTGGCCGGCGATCTCGGCCAGCTTCCGGTAGAACACCACCCGGTGCCATTCCGTGATTTCGCGCTTCTCGCCGGAGTTCTTGTCCTTCCAGCTCTCGGTGGTGGCCAGGCGGATGTTGCAGACCGCGTCGCCGCTCGCCGTGTAGCGGGTTTCCGGATCGGCGCCGAGGTTGCCGACGAGAATGACTTTGTTGACCGATGCCATGGCAGGTGTCTCCCCTCAATCAAGTATGTGCCGCCGCCGGCGAACGCCGGCGCTGCGGGAAATTCATCGATGCCGAGACAGCCAGCCAGGCCAGGGCGAGACCGCTGCACAGGGCAAAGACGGCATTATCGCCGAAATGCTGCGCCAGGTAACCGCCGACCGAACCGCCCATAAACAGGCCGATGGCCTGGGTAGTGTTATAGACCCCCAGCGCCGCGCCCTTGGCGGCGGGATGGGCGGTGCGCGACACCAGCGACGGCAGGGTCGCCTCCAGGATGTTGAAGGCGACGAAGAAAAGAAGCAGCCACAGGGCCAGTCCCCACAGGCCCTCACCGAAGAAGAGGAAGCCCAGTTGCACCGCCAGCAGCAAGGCGATGGCGCCGCTGAACACCGGCCGCATCTTGCCGCCGCGCTCCGCCGAAATGATGGCCGGCACCATCACCGCGAAGGACACCAGCACCGCCGGCAGATACACCTTCCAGTGATCGGGCGCCTTGAGGCCGCCGAAATTCACCAGGGCGTGGGGAATCACCACGAACATGGCCATCTGCATCATGTGCAGGCTGAAGATGCCGAAATTGAGCCGCAACAGGTCGGGATCGAGGAGCACCCGGCGGAATGGCAATTTCTCATGGCCGGGCGGCGGCGGCGGTTCCGGCACCGCCCGGTAAAGCAGGGCAATGGCCGCCAGGGCCAGCACGCCGGTGAGGATGAACAACCCGGCCATGCCGATCCAGCCATAGAGGACCGGCGCCCCCACCAGGGACAGGGCGAAGACCAGGCCGATGGAAGAGCCGATCATGGCCATCACCTTGGTGCGGTGCTCCTCCCGAGTCAAATCGGCGGCCAGGGCGGTCACCGCCGCCGAAATGGCGCCCGCTCCCTGCAACACCCGGCCGGCGATGATCCAGTACATGTCCGGCGCCCAGGCTGCGACGAAGCTGCCGAAGGCGAACAGCGCCAGCCCGGCCGCGATGACCCGCTTGCGCCCCCACAAGTCGGAAGCGATGCCATAAGGAATCTGGAACACCGCCTGGGTCAGGCCATAGGCACCAAGGGCGAAGCCCACCAGGGAAAGGTTGTCGCCCCCCGGGAGGGTTTTCGCGTAGACCGAGAACACCGGCAGGATGAGAAACAGCCCCAGCATGCGCAGGGCGAAGATGGAGGCGAGGGAAGCGCCGGCGCGGCGCTCCTCGGGGGTCATGCGTTCGGCTGGGGGGGTGGCCATGGGGACAGGAATATTGTTTTGGTGCAATGCAGCGAAGGGGAAATATTAGCAGGTTTGCGGCTTACAGCTTGCGGGCGCCCCCCATCGCCCCAGACACGACATGAGCAGGCTTTATCCGCACGACAATATCGGGCACCCCGCGGCCGGAATGCCAAGCCCCTGTTTATCATGACAACCGTCGCCAACCCAACTACCGGAGGCTCCATGAAGCTCACCCGCGACGAGCGGCGCCAACTCGCTGTGCAACTTCCACCGGAAGAGCGGCCAGACCTGGCTGACCTCCTGTGGGCCAGCGCCCATTCGCCAGAGGAGGTCGTGGCGGCATGGATCGCGGAAGCCGAGCGTCGTGCGGATGGGCTCGATGCTGGTCACGAGAATACCGTCAGCTTTGAAGAATCGGTGGAGCGGCTGCGTTCGAGGATTCGCAGCGGAAAGAAATAAGCATTTCCCGCCCGCAAAGTAAGAAGGCCCGGCAGGTTTCCCTGCCGGGCCGGATTCGGTCGTCCCCGAGGGGACACCTTATTGTAGCAACGGCTCTCACCCCGGAAAGCTACAAGTGGCGTTATTCTATTCGCTTTGAATAACAAGACGCAATCATGAAGCCCATCTATTCCCTTGGTTTGGACATCGGCATCGCCTCGGTCGGCTGGTGCGTCCTCGGTGAAGAACGCATCGTCGACCTGGGCGTTCGCGCTTTCGACAAGGCGGAAACCGCCAAGGAAGGCGATTCCCTGAACCTTGTCAGGCGCCAGGCCCGCCTGATGCGCCGCCGCCTGTATCGGAGAGCCTGGCGCCTCACCAAGCTGGCCCGCCTGTTGAAGCGCCATGGCCTGATTGACGCCTTAGGAGCCTTCGGACCAGAGAACCCCACCCGTACCTCGCCATGGCTGCTTCGGGTTGCAGGACTGGACCGCCTGCTGACCAGGGATGAGTGGGCCTGCATCATCTACCATCTTTGCAAACACCGAGGCTTCCATTGGGTTAGCCGGGCCGAGGAAAAGGCAGCAGAAGGCGACGGCAAAAGTGAAGGCGGCCGTGTAAAGCAAGGGCTGGCGGGAACTGCCAAGTTGATGGCCGAGAAGAACTATCGGACCGCCGCCGAGATGATCGTGACCGAGTTTCCTTACCCAGACGCCCAGCGCAACAAGCAAGGTGACTATGGCAAGGCGCTCTCCCGGCTTCTCCTGAGCGAAGAACTCGGCCTGCTCTTCGCCCGCCAGCGGGCGCTTGGCAACTCCCACGCCGACGCAGACCTGGAAGCGCTCATACTGGGCAATGGCGACCGACGCAGCGGCCTGTTCTGGGCGCAGAAACCTGCGTTGTCCGGCGCCGACCTCCTCAAGATGCTCGGCAAATGCACCTTCGAGAAAGGCGAATACCGCGCCCCCAAGGCCAGCTTCACCGCCGAGCGGCATGTCTGGCTCACCCGCCTGAACAACCTGCGGGTCGTGGTCGACGGCCAGACCCGCGCCCTCAATGAAACAGAGCGGCGCCTCGCCCTGCCCCTTCCCTACCAGCAAGCCGGCGACTTTACGTACAAGCAGTTGCGTAACGCCCTTGTGAAAGCGGGCTTCCTGCCTGACGACGCCCGTTTCGCCGGCCTCTCCTACCCCAGCGAGGCGCAGAAGACCGAGGGCAAGGCTAAGGACCCCGAAGCGGCCGCCCTGGTCAAGCTGCCGGCCTGGCAGGTGCTGCGCCAGACCTTAAAGAAGGCCGACCTGGAAACCGAATGGCAGGGCATGGCGGGTACCGCCATGGGCGGCGACCCCGGGCTACTGGACGAAATCGCCCGCGTCCTCAGCGTCTTCAAGGACGACGACGAGGTGCGCGCTGAACTGAGCAAGCTGCCCCTGCCCAACCCGGAGAAGATGCTCGAAGCCCTGCTCGACATCCGCTTCGACAAGTTCCACGCCCTGTCCCTCAAGGCCCTGCGCAACATCGTGCCCCACATGGAGCGCGGGCTGCGCTACGACGAGGCCTGCGTGGAGGCCGGCTACCACCACAGTCAGCTTCACGTTGTTGGTGGCGGATCGGACAAATACCTGCCCCCGTTCTACGCCAGCCGCGACAAGGACGGCCGCATGGTCTTCCGCGACGATGCCGACATTCCCCGCAACCCGGTGGTCCTGCGCGCCCTCAACCAGGCCCGCAAGGTGGTCAACGCCATCGTCCGCAGGTATGGGCAGCCCCAGTCGGTCCATATCGAAATGGCCCGCGACCTTTCCCGCCCCCTGGACGAGCGGAACAAGATCAAGAAGGAGCAGGAGGAATACCAGGTCCGCAACGAACGGGATCGCACCCAGTTCCAGGATTTGTTCGGCTACCCGCCTTCCCCCCGGGAATTCGAGAAATGGCGCCTCTACCGGGAACAGAACTGCCAATGCGCCTACTCGCAGCGTCCCCTCGCCCCCAACGGCAACGTGGCGGAAATCTTCGCCGCCGGCGCCACCGAAGTGGATCACGCTCTCCCCTATTCCCGCAGCTTCGATGACAGCAAGAACAACAAGGTACTGGTGTTGGCCAAGGAAAACCGCGAGAAGGGCAACCGGACCCCCTACGAATATCTCAAGGCCGTCGACGGCTGCGAAAACGGGGAGCGCTGGCGCAGCTTCGTGGCCTACGTGGAAGCCAACAAGCAATATCGCATGGCCAAGCGCAGCCGCCTGTTGCGCAAGGATTTCGGCAAGAAGGAAGCGGAGGAATTCCGGGAGCGCAACCTCAACGACACCCGTTTTATCTGCCGCTTCTTCAAGAACTACGTGGAGCGCCACCTGCAACTGGCCGAAGGCAGCGAAGCCAGGCGTTGCGTGGTCGTCAGCGGCCAACTGACTGCCTTTCTGCGTGCCCGCTGGGGCCTGAACAAGGTGCGCAGCGACAGCGACCGGCATCATGCGCTAGACGCCGCTGTCGTCGCAGCTTGCAGCCAAGGCATGGTGAAGCGCCTTTCCGACTACGCCCGGCGCCGGGAACTCGATCAGGTCCGCGAGGGGTTCGTCGATGTGGAAACCGGGGAAATCGTCAATCCGGCCATGTACCAGCAACTGCGAGAGCACTTTCCGGACCCCTGGCCCCATTTCCGCGACGAGTTGAAGGCGCGTCTCCATATCGATTCCACCCCCCTGCTGCGAGAGGAAATCGACCGCTTCGGCACCTACCCGGAAGAAGCCCTGGCCGCCCTGAAGCCGCTCTTTGTTTCCCGCGCGCCCCAGCGCCGCAACGGCGGGGCCGCCCACAAGGACACCATCTACGGCCAACCGGAGCGACTCAAGGCACAAGGCGGCGTCACCCAGAAGGTCCCCTTGTCCAGCCTTACGCTGAAAGACCTCGACAAGCTCAGCGACCCCGGGCGCAACGCCGCCCTTTACGAGGCCATCCGGCTACGGCTCGAAGCCCACGGCGGCAAGGGCGACAAGGCGTTCCCACCCGGCAACCCCTTGCGCAAACCGGGCAAGCTCCTGAACAGGGAGACCGGCGAACGCGGTCCGGATGGCCCCATCGTCCGCACCGTCACCCTGGTGATCGACAAGCTATCCGGCATCCCCGTGCGCGGCGGCATCGCCAAGAACGACAGCATGTTGCGGGTGGATGTATTCAGTAAGGCGGGGAAATTCCACTTGGTACCGGTGTATGTGCATCACATGGTAGCGAAAGCGTTGCCGAATCGGGCAATCGTGGCATTCAAGGATGAGGAGGAATGGACACCGGTTGATGAGAGTTTCGAGTTTAGGTTTTCCCTGCACCCGAACGATCTTGTTCGCGTCCGGCAGAAAGGGAAAGCACCGATTCTCGGCTATTACTCCAGTTGTCATCGAGGAACCGGCAACATAAACATATGGGCGCATGACCGAAGCCAGCAAGTCGGCAAAGACGGAATGATCGAGGGAATCGGTGTAAAAACTGCCCTAAGTCTAGAAAAATTCCACGTCGACGTCCTCGGCAACATCTACCCCGCCCCACCGGAGAAGCGCCGTGGGCTGGCGTAGCGTCATGATCTCCCGCCCTGCCAAGTTGCGGCGGGAGCACTTCTCCCTGGCCATCGAGCAGGAGCAGACCGCCTATGTGCCCTTCGAGGACATTGCCGTCATCGTCCTCAACCACCGGGAAATCAATCTCAGCCATCCCGTGCTTTCCGCCTGCGCGGAGTACGGCATCGGCCTCTACTCCACCGGCGACAACCACCAACCCAGCGGCATTTTCCTGCCCTTCCTTTCCCATTCCCGCACCACCCGGCTGATGCGCAAGCAGCTCGACATCGCCCGCCCCCTGGCCAAGCAGGCCTGGGCCAACGTCGTCCGGCGCAAGATCGAGAATCAGGCCGCCTGCCTGCACCTGTGCAGAAGAAAGGGGGCCGACCGCCTGGAATCCTATGCCCGGCGGGTCCGCTCCGGCGACGTCGATAACCTGGAAGGTCAGGCCGCCGCCTACTATTTCGCCCAGTTGTTCGGACAAGGCTTCCATCGGGCGGAGGAGCGCTGGACCAACGCCGCCCTGGATTATGGCTACGCCGTCCTGCGCGGCGCCATCGCCCGCGGGCTGGTGGCCCACGGGCTCCACCCCACCCTCGGCCTCTTTCACGCCAGCGAGCAAAACGCCTTCAACCTGGCCGACGACCTGATCGAACCTTTCCGCCCCCTGGTGGACCTGCACGTCTACAAGCACCCGCCCGCAGTGGAAGGCGAACTGGCGCCCACCGACAAGGCCGAATTGGTCGCCCTTCTCAACGTCGATGTCGGCATGCCCCAGGGGCGGATGTCGGCGCTATCCGCCATCGAGTACGCCGTCGAAAGCCTCGCCCGGCTCTACGAGGAAGGCGACAGCGACCTACATCTTCCCACCCTCATCGGCCTGGAGGCCCACCGGCTGGAGTGCTGAGCCATGGGCAACGAGACGCGACGGTTCATGCGACTGCTCCTGTTCTTCGACCTGCCCATGACCACCAAGGCCGAAAAGAAAGCGTACGTCCAGTTTCGCCGTTTCCTGCTCAACGACGGCTACGACATGATCCAGTGGTCTGTTTACGCCCGCCTGCTCAATGGGTCAGACGCCCAGGAGAAACACCTGAAGCGCCTCGTAGACAACCTGCCACCCGCCGGCTCGGTGCGCTGCATGACCGTCACCGAAAAACAATTCGCCGGCATCCGCCTGCTGGTCGGCATGCCCCTTTTTCAGGAAAAAAAGGTCACGGCGGCCCAGATGCTGCTCTTCTGATGACGGAAACGCACAAAAAAATTTCCCGCCCAGCTACGCCGGGCGGGAAATTCGGGTCGGTCAGATTGTAGCTTTCCGGGGTGAGAGAGGGAGCTACAACAAATCCAAAACAAAGAACGCAAGCGACAAGTATTGTAGCTTTCCGGGGAAAGAGAGGGAGCTACAACAAAAAGCAATCT
>DAINDE010000017.1:0-70115 GCA_036732025.1 Rhodocyclaceae bacterium | reverse complement strand
CACCTCGCGGCCGATGTCGAGCAGGCGGGAGTAATGGACGCCGGAGGGACAGGTGGTCTCGCAGGAGCGGCAGGTGAGGCAGCGGTCCAGGTGGAGCCGGGTCTTGGCCGTCGCCGGCTGCCCTTCGAGCACCTGCTTGATGAGGTAGATGCGACCCCGGGGCCCGTCCAGTTCGTCGCCCAGCAACTGGTAGGTGGGGCAGGTGGCAGTGCAGAAGCCGCAATGGACGCAGGCCCGCAGGATGGCGTCGGCCTCGCGGCCGGCGGGCGTATCGCGGATGAAATCGGCAAGGGCGGTCTGCATGGCGTCAGAACTCGGCGTACAGGCGTCCGGGATTGAGGATGCCCAGTGGATCGAACACTTTCTTCAGGCGGCGGTGCAGGGCCAGCAGCGGCGGATTCAGGGGGGCGAAGGCGCCCTCCCGGCAACGCAGGGATTCCGGCGCCCGATAGAGGACAGCGTGGCCGCCCACCCGGGCTGCTGCGGCCCGAATGGCCTCGGGGGCGGCATCGGTGGCCAGCCAGCGCTGGCCGCCGCCCCATTCCAGTGCTCCCTGGCCGGACAGCGCCAACGGCGCCGCCGTGGACGGCACCGCCAAGCGCCAGAGGACGGGGCCGGCGAAGGCGCCATGGTCCTGCTCGCGGATGCGGCGCCAGAAATCGTCGCCGTCGGCCATGGGGTCGCCGCCCAGTTGCCGGGCGGCCGACTCCACCGCCGCGCGGGCGCCGGATAGGCGCACTGCCAGGAGGCCGTCGTACCAGAAGGAGGCGGAAATGGGCAGGGGCCGCCCGCCCCAGCGGTTGAGCAGGGCGATGGCCTCGGCTTCGTCCACGGCGAAGGCCAGGGTCGATTCCGCCACCGGCCGCGGCAGGACCTTGAGGGTCACCTCGGCGATCAGGCCGAGGGTGCCGAGGCTGCCGGCCAGCAGGCGGGAAACATCGTAGCCGGCAACGTTCTTCATGACCTGGCCGCCGAAGTCGAGAATGCGGCCGCCACCGTCGACGAGTCTCACGCCCAGGACGAAATCCCGCACCGCCCCCGCCTGCTGCCGGCGCGGGCCGGCCAGGCCGGCGGCGACGCAGCCGCCGACGGTGGCGCCCCCGAAACGGGGCGGCTCGAAGGCCAGCATCTGGCCCCGTTCCACCAGGGTCGCGTCGATTTCCGAGAGCGGCGTGCCACAGCGGGCGGTGAGGTACAGCTCCGTCGGCTCGTAGGCGACGACGCCCCGGTAGCCGGCCACGTCGAGCACCTCGCCCACCAGCAGGCCGCCATAGAAGTCCTTGCTGCCGCCACCGCGGATGCGCAAGGGCATGCGGGCCGCCGCAGCGTCGCGGATGCGTCCGGCCAAGTCGTCAAGCTGCATCAGAAACGCTCCAGCTCGGGAAATTTCAGCTCTCCCCCATGCACGTGCATGCGCCCGTACTCGGCGCAGCGGTGCAGGCTGGGCACGGCCTTGCCCGGATTGAGCAGGCCGTCCTCGTCGAAGGCCGCCTTGATGCGGTGGAAGGCTTCCAGTTCCGGCGTCGCGTACTGGACGCACATCTGGTTGATCTTCTCGACACCGACGCCGTGCTCGCCGGTGATGGACCCGCCCAGGGCCACGGAAAGCTCCAGGATTTCGGCGCCGAAGGCCTCGGCCCGCTCCCAGTCGCCGGGCCGGGCGGCATCGTACATGATGAGGGGGTGGAGGTTGCCGTCGCCGGCGTGGAAGACGTTGGCGCAGCGCAGGCCGTATTTATGCTCCATGGCGGCGATGGCCTGCAGCATCTCGGCCAGGTGCTTGCGCGGGATGGTGCCGTCCATGCAGTAGTAGTCGGGGGTGATGCGCCCGACGGCGGGGAAGGCTGCCTTGCGCCCGGCCCAGAAGCGCAGGCGCTCGGCTTCCGACTGGGAAACGCGGATATCCCGGGCGCCGCTGGCGGTGAGCACGGCGGTGACGCGGGCGATCTCCTCGGCGACTTCTTCCGGCGTACCGTCGGATTCGCAGAGCAGGATCGCTTCCGCATTGAGGTCGTAACCGGCCTTGACGAAGGGTTCGACGGCTGCGGTGGCGGGCTTGTCCATCATCTCCAGGCCGGCCGGGATGATGCCGGCGGCGATGATGGCCGCCACTGCCTCGCCGGCCTTGGCCACGTCGTCGAAGGAGGCCATGACCACCTGGGCCAGTTCCGGCTTGGGCACCAGCTTGACGGTGACCTCGGTGACCACGCCGAGCATGCCCTCGGAGCCGATGAGCAGGGCCAGCAGGTCGTAGCCCGGGGCATCGGGCGCTTCCGAGCCGATCTCGAAGACCTCGCCCTCGACGCTGACCACCCGGAGGCGCAGGATGTTATGGACGGTGAGGCCGTACTTGAGGCAATGGACGCCGCCGGAGTTTTCCGCCACGTTGCCGCCCAGGGTGCAGGCGATCTGGGAGGACGGGTCCGGCGCATAGTAGAGGCCGTGGGGCGCCGCCGCTTCCGACACCGCCAGGTTGCGCACCCCGGGCTGGACCACGGCCAGGCGGGCATTGGCGTCGACGCGCAGGATCTTGTTGAAGCGGGCGAGGGAGAGCACAACGCCCTGGGCGTGGGGCATGGCGCCGCCGGAAAGGCCGGTGCCGGCACCCCGGGCCACCACCGGCACCTTGAGCTGGTGGCAGACCCGCAGCACGTCCCGCACCTGGGCCTCGGTTTCCGGCAGGCAGACGGCCAGGGGCAGCGCCCGGTAGGCGGTGAGGCCGTCGCATTCGTAGGGGCGCAGGTCCTCGGCATCGAGCAGCAGGCAGTGCCCCGGCAGCACGGCGGCGAGACGCCGCGCCAGGACTGCCACGTCAGTGTCGAAAACCTTGTCTTCCGCGCCCATACGGCCTCCTTGGCCGATCATTCTACCCCGATGAGGAGCGCCCGGAAGTCGTTCACGTTGGTCAAGGTCGGGCCGGTGACGAGCAGGTCGCCGAGGGCGTGGAAGAAACCCCAGGCATCGTTGTCCGCCAGGCAGGCCCGGGCATCCACCCCGGCCGCCCTGGCCCGGGCCAGGGTGTCGGGGGCGACGAAGGCGCCGGCATTGTCCTCGCTGCCGTCGATGCCGTCGGTGTCCGCCGCCAGGGCGTGGATGCCCGGCGCGCCGTCGAGGGCCAGGGCCAGGGCGAGGAGGAATTCGCTGTTGCGCCCGCCCCGCCCCCGCCCCCGCACCGTCACGGTGGTTTCCCCGCCGGACAGAAGGACGCAGGGCGGTGATACCGGCTGCCCCCGGATGGCGGCCGAACGCGCCATGGCGGCCATGACCCGGGCCACTTCCCGGGCCTCGCCCTCGATGGCGTCCCCCAGGATGAGCGGCGTGATACCGAGGGTGCGGGCCTTTTCCGCCGCCGCCTCCAGCATCTGCCAGGGGCTGGCGACGAGGCGGAATTCGCTGCGGGCGAGCCGTGGGTCGCCGGGCTTGGGCGTTTCCAGTTTGCCGGCGGCAAGGTGGCCGCGCAGTTCGGCGGGAATATCGATGCGGTAACGGTCGAGGATGGCCAGGGCATCGGCGCAGGTGGTCGGGTCCGCCACCGTGGGCCCGGAGGCGATCACCGCCGGGTCGTCGCCGGGCACGTCCGAGATGGCCAGGGTCAGCACCGAAGCCGGCCATGCCGCCGCCGCCAGGCGACCGCCCTTGATGGCGGAGAGATGCTTGCGCACGCAGTTCATCTCGGCGATGGTGGCGCCGCTCCGAAGCAGGGCACCGGTAAGGGCCCGCTTGGCCGCCAGGGTGACGCCAGGGGCGGGCGCCGCCAGCAGGGCGGAGCCGCCCCCGGAAACGAGGGCCAGCACCCGGTCCTCCTCCGCGAGCCCGCTCACCTGCTGCAGGATGCGCGCCGCTGCGGCTTCGCCGGCAGCGTCGGGTACGGGATGGGCGGCTTCCACCACTTCGATGCGCCGGCAGGGTACGCCGTGGCCGTAACGGGTCACCACCAGTCCCTGCAACTCTCCGCTCCAGTGGTCCTCCACCGCCCGGGCCATGGCCGCCGCTGCCTTGCCAGCCCCCACCACTACCAGCCGCCCGCCCGGCGCCGGCAGATAGGGCGACACGCAGACCCCGGGTGCCGCCCGGGCGATGGCGGCGGCGATCAACTCACATAGCATAGTCTTTGCGTTCATCGGCTCACATCCCCTAAGCGGCTAATGCTTGACCTCCGTCAACCCTGGCCGTCGGGGGAAGGGTAAGCTTCCCCACCTATTACCTAGGCCATAGACCATGTCCAATAACGAACTATTCAGCTGGTCCGACAGCTACAACGTCGGCATCCAGGAAGTGGACGAACAGCACCGCGTCCTCGTCTCCCTGCTCAACCAACTGCACGAAGCCATCCGCGAGCACCGCGGCAGCGCCACTTCGCGGGACATCCTGGGCCGCCTGGCCGAGTATACGCGCACCCACTTCCTGCTCGAGGAAAGCCTGATGCGCCTCACCCACTACCCGGGCTTCGAAATCCACAAGCAGCAGCACGAGGAACTGATCAAGCAGGTCCAGGACCTCCAGTACAAGATCGACAACGAGAACGCCGCCATCACCTTCGAACTGCTGCACTTCCTCAAGGGCTGGCTGACCCAGCACATCAACGACAGCGACAAGCGCTTCGGCGCCTTCTTCGAGACCGCCGGCCTGACCCAGTACACCACCTGGACCAAGGAAGTGGAAACCACCATGAAAAAGAAAAAGTGGTGGTGGAAGTTCTGGTGATCAGCGAACCTCGTTGAACCAGTCAAGGCCGGCCTCAGTGCCGGCCTTTGGCTTGTATTCGCAGCCCACCCACCCGTCATAGCCGAGGCGGTCGAGCAGGGCAAAGAGATAGGGATAGTTGATCTCCCCCGTGCCCGGCTCGTGGCGCCCCGGATTGTCGGCGATCTGGATGTGGCCGATACGGGACAGGTTGGCCTCCAGGGTCCGCGCCAGGTCGCCGGCCATGATCTGGGCGTGATAGACGTCGTACTGCACCCGCAGGTTGGCGCGGCCGATTTCCTCATGCAGCGCGAAGGCCTTGGCCGGCGTGTCCAGCCAGTAGCCGGGCATGTCGATGCGGCTGTTGATGGGCTCGATCATGACGGTGGCGCCGAGGGCGGCCAACCGGTCGGCGGCCAGGCGCAGATTGCCGACGTAAGTGGCACGAACGTCGTCGTCCGGCACGCCGGCGGGCGCCAGCCCCGCCAGGCAATGCAGGCGGCGGCAGCCGAGGGCCTCGGCGTAGCGGGCCGCCTCTTCGACGCCGGCGGCGAATTCCGCCCGCCGGGCCGGATCGCAGGCCAGGCCCCGGTCGCCGGCCTCCCAGTCCCCCGGCGGCAGGTTGAAGAGCACCATCTCCAGGCCGCTCGCCCGCAGCCAGGCTGCCACATGCTCCGCCGGCCAGGCGTAGGGGAACATGAATTCCACCCCCTTGAACCCGGCGGCAACGGCCCGTCGGAAACGCTCTGGGAACGGGACGTCGGCAAAGAGGAAACTGAGGTTGGCGGCGAACTTCGGCATGGGTAAGGAGTCTCTTGCGTGGGCGAAAAGTATAATCCGCCCACTTCATCAGGAGACGCCCATGAGTAGCGAACGCGCCGGCAACCGCCTTTCCAAGATCGTCACCCGCACCGGCGACGCCGGCACCACGGGCCTCGGTGACGGCAGCCGCACGACCAAGGACAGCCTGCGCATCGACGCCATCGGCGAGGTGGACGAACTGAACTCCGCCATCGGCGTGCTGCTTTGCGAGGAGATGCCCGCCGCCGTGCGCAGCGCCCTGGTGGACATCCAGCACGACCTCTTCGATCTCGGCGGGGAACTCTGCCTGCCCGGCATGGCCGTCATCCAGGATGGCCAGGTGGCCCGCCTGGAGGCCCTGGCCGAGGACTTCAACGCCGACCTGCCGCGCTTGAAGGAATTCATCCTCCCCGGCGGCACCCGGGCCGCCGCCCTGGCCCACCTGTGCCGGACGGTCTGCCGCCGCGCCGAGCGGGCCGTGGTCCATCTGCACCACAGCGAGCCCCTGTCCGACGCGGCCCGCCGCTACATCAACCGGCTTTCCGACCTGCTCTTCATCCTGGGACGCAGTCTCAACCGGGCCGGCGGCCAGGGCGACGTGCTCTGGCAGAAGGGCAAGACCGCGGGCTGAGCCGGCTCGGCGGCTACTCCGCTGCCTCCACCAGGCGCCGCGCCCGCACTGCCGCCGCCAGCTGCTCCAGGGCGGCGACGCTGTCCTCCCAGCCGAGGCAGGCGTCGGTGATGCTCTGGCCGTAGACCAGGGGCTTGTCCGGCGACAGATCCTGGCGCCCTTCCACCAGGTGGGATTCCACCATGACGCCGACGATGCGCTCCTCGCCGCCGGCCACCTGGCGGCAGACGTCTTCGCACACTTCCATCTGCAACTGGTACTGCTTGCGGCTGTTGCCGTGGGAGAAATCCACCATCAGGCGGGCCGCCAGGCCGGCCTTGGAAATCTCCTGGCAGGCGGCGTCCACGTGGGCGGCATCGTAATTGGGCTCCTTGCCGCCACGCAGGATGACGTGGCAGTCCTCGTTGCCGACGGTGGAGACGATGGCGGTATGGCCCGACTTGGTCACCGACAGGAAGTGATGGGGCGACTGGGCGGCGCGGATGGCGTCCACGGCGATGCGCATGTTGCCGTCGGTGCCGTTCTTGAAGCCCACCGGGCAGGAGAGACCGGAAGCCAGCTCGCGATGCACCTGGGATTCCGTGGTGCGGGCGCCGATGGCCCCCCAGGAAATGAGGTCCGCCGTGTATTGCGGGGTGATGGTATCGAGGAATTCGGTGGCACAGGGCAGGTCGAGCTCGTTGACCTCGAGGAGGATGCGGCGGGCCAGCCGCAGGCCCTCGTTGATGCGGAAGCTGCCGTCCAGGCGCGGATCGTTGATGAGGCCCTTCCAGCCCACGGTGGTGCGGGGCTTTTCGAAATAGACGCGCATCAGCACCACCAGGTCGTCGGCGTGCTTCTCCGCCTCTTTGGCCAGCTTCTTCGCGTAATCCATGGCCACGGCGTAGTCATGGATGGAACAGGGGCCGATGACCACCAGCAGGCGGTCGTCGGCGCCGTGCAGGATGCGATGGATGGCCTGGCGGGCGTTGTAGGTGGTCTGGGCCGCCCGGTTGGACACCGGGTATTCACGGAAAACGTGGGCCGGCGGCACCAGCTCCTTGATTTCCTTGATGCGGACGTCGTCCGTGTTCGGCTTGGTTTGCGGCATCATGGCCAACCCCATTCAAAAATTGCGGAAAACGGAGCATTCTACCGGATGCCCATGGAAGAATTCGACCGCCATCCCGACCTCGAATTGCCCGCCACGCCACAGAAAGGCCGCGGGGCGGTGGGCAACGTCGACCACCGCTTCACCGTCGCCAGCCGCACGGCTGAGGACGACGGCTGGGCACGGGAGGAAGAGCCGTCGCCCCGCACCCGCCTCCTGGTGGATGCGGCGAAGTCGATCATCAGCCGCAACGACTCCCCCGACCTGGGCTTCGACCAGTCCCTCAACCCCTACCGCGGCTGTGAGCACGGCTGCATCTACTGCTACGCCCGCCCCACCCACGCCTGGCTTGGCCTCTCCCCGGGGCTGGATTTCGAGACCCAGATCTTCCACAAGCCCGATGCCGCCCGACTGCTGCGGGAAGAACTGGCCCGTCCCGGCTACCGCTGCTCCCCTGTCGCCCTGGGCACGGCCACCGACGCCTACCAGCCGGCGGAACGCCAGTTCGGACTCACCCGCGCGCTGCTGGAAGTCTTCCTGGAGATGGAACATCCGGTGTCGGTGGTCACCAAGTCCGCCCTGATCACCCGAGACATCGACCTGTGGGCCGAACTGGCCCGCCGCAACCTCGCCCAGGTGGCGATTTCCCTCACCACCCTGGACGGCGCCCTGGCCCGCCGCCTGGAGCCCCGGGCCAGCGCCCCCCACGCCCGGCTGGAAGCCCTGGCCGCGCTGGCTGCCGCGGGCATTCCCACGACCGTCCTCGTCTCCCCCCTCATCCCCGCCCTCAACGACCACGAACTGGAACATCTACTGGCAAAGGCCAAGGAGCGGGGAGCGGGCAGCGCCGGCTACACCCTGCTGCGCCTGCCCCACGAAGTGGCCGGCCTGTTCCGGGACTGGCTCGCCCACCATGCGCCGGAAAAAGCCAACCGCCTGATGGCCGTGCTCTATGACCTGCGGGAAGGAAAAGCCAACGATGCCGCTTTCGGCAGCCGCATGACAGGCCTGGGGCACTACGCCGACCTCATCCGCCAGCGCTTCGACCTGGCCTGCCGGCGCCACGGCCTGTCCCGCCATTGGCCCGAACTGGATTGCCAACGCTTCCGCCCGCCCCCGCCGGCAACGCCTGCGGAGGACGGCAAGGGGCAACTCTCGCTCTTCTGACCGGCGGCGCTAAGGCAGCGTCGTCAGGTAATTGGCGATGGCCGCGATGTCTTCGTTGCGCAGCCCCGCCGTGGCGATCTGCATGAGGGTGTAGATGCGTTCGCCGGAATTGTCGCGGTAGCGGCTGATGGAGCGCTTCAGGTATTCGACCTGCTGGCCGGCCAGGCGGGGGATGGTTTCGTTGCCGTGGCCGTTCTCCCCATGGCAGCGGGCGCACAGCCGCACGAAATAATCCTTGCCGCGGGTGGCCAGGGCCGTGTCGGCCTTACCGGCCGGGACGTTGAGGCTGGAGAAGTAGGCGGCCACCTGCAGGCGCTCGTCCTCTTTCAGGGCCTTGATGAGCCCTTGCATGAAAGGGTCCTTGCGTTCCCCGGCGCCGAATTTCCGGATCTGCTCGACGAGATAGGCCGGGTTCTGGCCGGCCAGGTTGGGCACTTCCGGCGTCTTGCTGTAACCAGCCTCCCCATGGCAGTTGGCGCAGAACGCCGCCGTGCCGCGCCCCGCCTCCGCCGCCGCCTTGAAGCGCGCCGCATCGCCCTGCAGGGCTCGCATTCGCTCAACCGGGGCGGACTGCCCCCAGGACAAGCCGCAGCAAGTCGCCGCCAGAAGACCGACCCCCAACCACCGCCAAACGATTGACCGTCGCATATGACCTCCGGCGGAGGATCATAGCAGCTTCCCCCGAGGACCGGCCAAAGCGGATTTCACTTGGGCGGTAATTTTTCATAGAGGCCGACGACTGCCTCCATTTCCTCCAGGATGCGCTCGCTGGTGGTGGCGACGGCCAGCGCCAGGCGCTTGTCGCCGGCGCCCTTCTGGGCGATGGCGTTGTCGAAGAAGAACCACTGTTGCTGCACCAGCCCGAGGCCATCCTTGATCTGGCCGTTGTTGGCCGAGGCGGCGGCCAGTTCCTGGTGGGCGGCGGAAAACTCCTTGCGGGCCTTTTCCAGTTCGGCAGCGGCCGAAGCATCGGCGACGCCCCAGGCCGCGGCCTGGTAGAACTTGGCCATGCGCTGGGACAACATGCGCTGGCGGCCGGCGACGTTGACCAACCGGCCCGCCGTCGACCCGGCATGCTTCTCCAGTTGTACCGTCCCCTGGTGGGCGAGGGTGAGGACTTCCTCCGACAGTTCCAGCACCTTCTTGCCATTGGCCGGCCCCGGGGCGGCGCCCAGGAGCAGATCCTTGTAGGCCAGCCAGGATTTTTCCAGCTTCAGGTAGGTATCCTTGATCTCCGGCGTCGGGGCATAGCCTTTCAACTCCACCAATTGGCGGTCGAAGACGGCCACGGAGTTTTCGAGGATCTTGCGGGAGCGCTCGGCGTCAACTTGCTGACCCATCTGGAAATAGGCCTTGGCCATGCGCTGGGAGAGCATGCGTTCGCGCCCGGCCTTGTTGATGGCGGCGTTGATGTCGCCGATCTGGGCCAGGGCTTCGCCGCCGGTCAGCAGGCAGGCAGCGGCAAGAAACATCCATTGCAGTAGCTTCATACGGATTCTCCGGAGGATGCCAACGGGTCAAGGAAACCGGAACGCCCCCTTGGCAGGAGACGCAGGTTACGCTTGCCGGCGGAATATTGATTTGATGGGCATCAAGCACAAAAAATGCTGTGCCGGTCAGCCGAAGCCGACGAAAAGTATGCCCGCACCACGCCCCATTCAGGCTGCCGCCGCCAACCGGCGCAGCAGCGGCGCCGGCAGGACCGTGGCCCGGCGCGACCCGCAAACCAAATGAGAACGGTTCCTAGACCGTCAAACCCCTCAGCCGGTTCCCCCGACCGTGAGGCCGTCGATGCGCAGGGTCGGCTGGCCGACGCCCACCGGCACGCTCTGGCCGTCCTTGCCGCAGGTGCCGACGCCGGGGTCTAGCTTCATGTCGTTGCCGATCATGGAAACACGGGTGAGAGCGTCGGGCCCATTGCCGATGAGGGTGGCGCCCTTGATCGGGCGGGTGACCTTGCCGTCCTCGATGAGGTAGGCCTCGGACATGGAGAAGACGAACTTGCCGTTGGTGATGTCCACCTGGCCACCGCCGAAATTGGCGGCGTAGATGCCCTTCTTCACCGAGCGGATGATTTCCTCCGGGTCGTGCTGTCCGGCCAGCATGGTGGTATTGGTCATGCGCGGCAGGGGCAGGTGGGCGAAGGACTCCCGGCGGCCGTTGCCGGTGGGGGTGACGCCCATGAGGCGGGCGTTGAGGCTGTCCTGCATGTAGCCGACGAGGATGCCGTCCTCGATGAGCACGGTGCGCTGGGTAGGATTGCCCTCGTCATCGATGTTGAGGGAACCGCGGCGATCGACGATGGTGCCGTCGTCCACCACCGTGACGCCGGCGGCGGCGACACGCTGGCCGACGCGGCCGGAGAAGGCGGAGCTGCCCTTGCGGTTGAAATCCCCTTCCAGGCCGTGGCCCACCGCCTCGTGCAGGAGGATGCCCGGCCAGCCGGCACCGAGGACCACCGTCATCTGCCCGGCCGGCGCGGGCCCGGCCACCAGGTTGGTGACTGCCTGATGCACGGCCTCGCCGGCGTAGCGGCGCAGAATCTCGTCGCTGAAATAGCCGTAGTCGAAACGACCGCCGCCACCGGCGCCGCCCTGCTCCCGGCGGCCGTTCTCCTCGACGATGACGGAGATGGAGCAGCGCACCAGGGGCCGCACGTCGGCGGCGAGACGCCCGTCGGAACCGGCCACGAGGATGACCTCGTACTCGCCGGCCAGGGACGCCATGACCTGCACCACCCGCGGATCGGCAGCCCGGGCGAAGCCTTCCAGGCGCTCCAGCAACTGGACCTTGGCCTCCGCTGGCAGGGAGGCGAGGGGATCGTGGGGAACGTAGAGCGCCCGCGGCGCCGCGGCGGCCTTCATCACCGGCAGGCTGCCGGACTGGCCGGTGGCGGCGATGGCCCGCACGGCGCCGGCGGCGTCGCCAAGGGCATGGCTGCTGATGTCGTCGGAGTAGGCGAAGGCTGTCTTCTCGCCGGACAGGGCGCGCACACCGACGCCCTGGTCGATGTTGAAGCTGCCCGACTTGACGATGCCTTCGTCCAGACTCCAGGCCTCGGAACGGGAATACTGGAAATAGAGGTCGGCGTAATCCACCCGGTGGCTGAGGATGTTGCCGAAGGTGCGCGACAGGTCGGCCTCCTTCAGGTTGAAGGGAGCGAGGAGGAGGGATTCGGCCTGGGCCAGGGCGCTGTCCTGTTTCATGGCGTTCCGATTCAAAGTTTGCGGTGGGCGAGGGCCGGCAGGCTCTCGCGGATTTCGGCGATGCGGGCGTGGTCGAGGTCGGCGATGGCGATGCCCGGCCCCTTCATCTTGCGGTCGAGGATTTCGCCCCAGGGGTCGACGATCATGCTGTTGCCGTGGGTCAGGCGGCCGCTTTCATGGCGTCCGCCCTGTCCGACAGCCAGAAGATAGCATTGGTTCTCGATGGCGCGGGCGCGCAGCAGGATTTCCCAATGGGCGCGGCCGGTGGTTTCGGTGAAGGCGGCGGGCACGAGAATGAGGTCCACCGGCCCCAGGGAGCGGTAGAGTTCAGGGAAGCGCAGGTCGTAGCAGATGGAAAGCGCCACCCGGCCGTAGGGGGTATCCACCGCCACCGGCTGGGCGCCGGGCTCGATGAAGGCGGCTTCGTCGTAGCGTTCCTCGCCCTTCCTGAAGCCGAACAGGTGCATCTTGTCGTAACGGGCGACACAACGGCCGTCGGGGCCGTAGGCCAGGCTGCTGTTGCGCATCTTGTCCGGCACGCCGGCCTCCAGGGGAATGGAGCCGGCGAAGAGCCAGACGCCGTGGCGGGCGGCGGTTTCCGCCAGCCAGTCCTGGACCGGCCCGTGTCCGAAGCTTTCCCGGGCGCGCACCCGGTCGGCATCCTCGCCGCCGATGATGGGAAAGTATTCGGGCAGGGCGAGGAGACGGGCGCCCTGATCCACCGCCTCGGCGACGAGGCGGCCGGCGGCCTGCAGATTGTCCGCGACGCGCGGCCCCGACACCATCTGCAGGGCGGCGATGCGGCAGTTCGAGGGGGTTGGCGGCTTCACGGCGACTCCTCCTTCGGCGGCGGCGCCCCCGGCGCCTGGGAATCCTGTACGCTCTGTCCGACCTTCTCCACCTTGGGATCGTTCCAACTGCCGCTGACGTGGTACTGGAAGCTGAAGATCTTGTTGATGGGGTTCTGCAGCACCTTGTTGGCGATCACCGCCGCCGCGCCGACGACGGGGTTGGCCAGCACCAGGGCCGTGCCCACGGAGAGGGCCGAGCCGATTTCCGGCTGGACGGTGACCAGCACGTCCTGGGTTTCCTGCTTGAGGTCCGCCTCCCCCTTCATCAACACGGTGGCAGCGGGACCGTCGATGCGCAGGTTGCCCCTGGTGCGCATGACGCCGCCCTTGACCGCCAGCTTGCCTTCGATGCTGTCGAAGGCGAAGCCGTCGCTGAAAATGTCGCGAAAGTCCAGACTCAGCCGTCGCGGCAGGGATTGCAGCGAAAGGAGGCCGAGGAGCTTGCCCAGCCCGGGTTCGATCTTGGCGAACTGTCCCTTGGCCGCATCCACCTCCAGGCGCCCGGCCAGGGTGGGGTAGTGGATTTCCACCAGGGGACCATCCCAGTCGAGGTCGCCCTTCAGGGTGGCGGTGCCGCGACGCACGGCGCCGCCATAGCCCAGGCGCTCCAGGAGCTTGCCTAGGTCGCTGGCGGTCAGCTCGAAATTGAGCCGGGTGTGGTGGTTGCCGACGTTGTTCCACTGGGCCGAGCCCTTGAGCGCCCCGTCCGGGTTCTGCAGGGACAGGGATTCCAGGTTCCAGAAGCTGCGCTCGTTCCTGGCCTTCAGTTCCAGCTTGCCCAGGCGCTTGTCGCCGAGGGAGAAGTCCGCCACCCGCACGTCCATCCCCGGCAGGGAATCCAGCAGGGGTTGCCCGCCCTCCTCCAGGGCCGAGGCGGAGGGGATGTGCAGGCGCTTGAGATCGGCCTGCACCCAGCCTTCCCCGGCGCCTTGCCAGAACACGTCGCCCTGCGCCTCGCGGGTGGCGAGGGCCATCTGCCAGCCGCCCTCCCGCGGGCGGGCGCTAAGCTCCACCCCGTGGTAGTCGCGGTTGAAGAGCCTGAGGCTGGGCGCCTTGAGGGAAACCGTGCTGATGGGAAAGGCCTCCCCGGCGGCGGCCCCGCCGACGGCGCCGTTACCGTTGGCGGCCAGCGCTCCCCGCCAGAAATCGGCGTCGAAGGCGGTGAAGCTGGCGGCGATGGCCACGCCCTTGTCGGGCATGCGCGGGAGCGCCTCGCCGATACCCACCGCGCCCCGCTCGACCACCATGGCGTCGCCCTTTTCCCGGCGCAGCAAGACCCCTTCCACGGTCTTGCCGAGGCTGACCCGCAGGCGCTCCTGGGGAGCGCTCCCCTTGCCGGCGTCGGCCACCAGGCTTTTCTCGATGCGTAGAGGCACGGCGGTTGCCGCGGTCTTGTTGAACGGCTCGGGGAGGCTGGAGGAGATACCGGCAAGGTTCGATTCCACGACGAAATCGGCCGCCTTCTTGCGCGCCTTGACCTCCCCTTTCCAGGGCGTGGTACCGGTGAGGTGGTCGAAGAGGGAGAGGTCGAATATCTTGCGGACTTCCTTGACGTTGGCGGTGCCCGACATCGCCACGTTGACCCGATCCCCTTCGTTGCGGATGGACAGGCGCATGGGCCCGCCCAGGACGACGCCGGTGATCTCCGGAGCGACGATGGAATTCTCGGTGACGATCAGACGGCCGTTGACCTGGGATACCGGCGGCAGCCCGGGCACCACGGCCACCTGGTTGTTGTGGAACTGGAATTCGCCCTTCACGCGGGTATCGGCGACGTGACGAAGGGGCATGTCGAGTTGCAGATCGAGGTGGCCGTTGCCGGTGGCCCGCATGTCCTCGGTGAAGCGGTCGATCTTTTCGCCCACCGGGCTCTGGTCGATGAACTTGAGGAACTCGCCGGTGGGCCCCTTGACCGCGCCCTTGATCAGGAGCATTTCCTCGGGCGCCTCGAAGTCCGGTATTTCCGCCGTCACGGGGCCGACGGCGGTGCCGAGGATGCGCCCTTGCCGGGCGGCGATCTTCATGCCGACGCCAAAGCTCATGTCGGCTTCGATGCCGTCGATGGCCGGCCAGCCCGGCGCGTACTCCAGCCGGACGTCGTGGGCCTTGGCGGTGATGAGGAATTCGCCGGTCCCCTTGTCGCGGAAAGGGAAGTTGCGCAGGTCGCCGCGCAGGGCCAGCCTGGCGTCGGTGGCGTGGCCGGCGACGATGCTGCGGCGCAGCCAGGTGCGGGTATCCTCGTTGACCACATGGGGCATGTAGCGCCACACCGCCGTGCCGTCGGCACGGGACAGGGAAGCGGTCAGGTCGATGGTGCCCGGGCCGCTGCCGTCGAAGCGATAGGTCCCCCGGGCGGCGCCGGCCGCGTCCTTGCCGGCGAATTCGAGCCGTTCCAGCCGGGCCTCCAGGACGCCGCCCTCGTTCTTCCAGGAGGCGTTTCCGCGCAGTTCGGCGAAGGCCAGCAGCGGTTCGGGGAAAACCGTCGGCAGCTCGAGGGCGGCATCGCGGGCCTCCAGCCGGAGGCGCCCTTCCCGTTCGCTGGCGTCCACGTCGCCGGTCAGCCCCCGTGCCCCGGGGAAATAGCCCGCCGGCAGCATGCCCAGCCCCTCGAAACGGGCCCGCAGCGAGTAGCGGCGGAGGCGTTCGGCATCGCCTTCCCAGGTCGTCCGCAGGTCAAAGATGCGCCCCTCCGGCCGATGGGCGGCGAGCAGTTCGCGGCTGCGGGCGTCCAGGGGAAGATGGCTCGCCAGGCGCTGCAGGGCGCCCACGTCCACCATGGTGGCGGTGGCGCTGCCGGCCAGGAGGTGCTTGGCGGTGTCTTCCCGCCAGGCCAGCCGGAAATCCGTCGGGGTGACGCGGATGCCGTCGGCGGAGGTGAGCTCCACCTGGTGCCCCTCCAGTTGCCAATCGCCCTCCCGCCAGTTCCCCGCCACGCGCCCGCGCATGGCCGCCAGGTCCAGTTCGGGGACGTCGCCCCCCAGCCGCACCCGGACCTCCTCCAGGGCGAGGTCGGCGGTGGCCCGAGCCTGGCCGTCGTTCCAGTCGCCCCAGATGCGCAGGGCCCCCCGTCCCCGGGAAAGCTGCACCGGGTAATCGACCCAGGCGCGCCAGCCGGCCAGGTCGGCGTAGTCGAGTTCCACGTAGGCCCGGCCGGAGAGGTCCTCGAGGCCGCCGTCGAGGCGGCCCTTGAGGTCGCCCCGGATGTCGATGCGCGAGGCCAGCCCCTCCGGCGGCTTGGCCGAGATGCCGAAGCGATGGCGCCGGCCGCTGTTGTCCAGGCCGAGCTGGAGGTCTTCCAGGATGAGGGGCGGCGCCTGCCGCAGGCCGTCTTCCCAGACGATGATGGCGTCGCGGATGCGGATGTGGGGCTGTTCCAGCACCCACTCCATGATGCGGGGATCAGCCTCCCCCTCGGTATCGACGCCGGCGATGGTGATGCGGCCGGCCCCGTCGCGGCGCACGTGCAGCACCGGCCCTTCCAGCGCCAGGAGCGCCAGGGTCGGGCGCAGGCGCCACAGGGTGCGCCAGGAAAGGACGCTGTCGACCCGCGTCAGGGCGAAGGCCGGCCGCCCCTGGGCGTCGGCGATGCGCACGTCGGACAGGGCCAGTTCGGGATTGAGGCCGCGCCAGCCGGCGTCGATGCGGCCGATGGTGACCTGCTGGCCGATGGCCCGGGAAGCGGCCTGCTCGATGTCCGCCTGGTAGTCGCCGACCCGCGGCAGGACGGCGTAGCGCAGGGCGAGGACGAGGCCGCAGAAAAGGAAATAGGCGACCACCAGCCCCCAGCCGGCCAGGCGCAAACCGGAGCGGACCCAGGGAGAGGCCAGGACAGGCCATAGCCAATGCAGGCGATGATAGAGCGCCGAGCGCGTTGCCTGCTTATCCATCAACACGTTCGCTTTGCCAGGGGAGTCGGGAGATCACTACAATCGGAGAAGACGAAAAATCCAATAACGCCATTCTATCCTCTCCGGCTTACACGCCGCCCTCCGTGCCATGGAAACCGCCCCCGATCCCCGCTGGCAGCCGGCCCTGATCCACGCCCGCTATGTTGCCAACCTGCTCGCCGCCCGGCCGGAGCTGGCCGGCGAACTGGCCGGTTCGTGGCAGGCCCCGCCGGTGCCGGCGGACCTGCTGGCCGCCCTGCAGCCCGAGCCCGCCGACGAAGAGGGCCTGAAGCGGACCCTGCGCCGCCTGCGCCAGCGGACCATGGCTCACATCACCCTGCGCGACCTGCTGGGCCTCGCCCCCCTAGCCGAAGTGGTGGAGAGCATGACCCTGCTGGCCGATGTGACGACCAACGCCGCCCTCGATTTCCTCCATCGCCAACTGGCCGCCCAGTTCGGGGAGCCCCTGGATGGGCGCGGCCAGCCCCAGCGCCTGCTGGTCATCGGCATGGGCAAGCTGGGGGGGCGGGAACTGAACGTGTCCTCGGACGTGGACTACATCTTCGTCTATCCGGAAGACGGCGAAACCGCCGGCCCGCGGCACATTGACAACTTCGACTTCTTCACCCGCCTGGGCAAGCGCCTGGTCGCCGCCCTCGGCGAGATCACCGCCGACGGCCAGGTCTTCCGCGTCGACATGCGCCTGCGCCCCAACGGCGATTCCGGCCCCCTGGTCTGTTCCCTCGACGCCCTGGAGAATTACTTCATCACCCAGGGCCGGGAGTGGGAACGCTACGCCTGGATCAAGGCCCGGACGATGAATGCCGGCGCCAATGCCCAGCCGGCGGCGGCCGCCGCCCTGGAGCGCATCGCCCGCCCCTTCGTCTTCCGCAAGTATCTGGATTTCGGCGCCATCAACGCCATGCGCGACCTGCACGCCCAGATCCGCCGCGAGGTGGCGCGCCGGGACATGGCCGACCACGTCAAGCTGGGACCGGGCGGCATCCGCGAGATCGAATTCATCGCCCAGGTCTTCCAGCTCATCCGGGGCGGCCGCGACCCCGCCCTGCAGGTACGGCCCACCCTGGACGTACTGCGCCTCCTGGCCGAGCGCCGGCTGCTGCCGGCGGAAACCGAGGCGGAACTGCGCGAGGCCTACATTTTCCTGCGCCGGCTGGAACACCGCCTGCAATATGTCGAGGACAAGCAGACCCACATGCTGCCGGAGAGCCCGGCCGATCGGGCGATCGTCGCCACTTCCCTGGGCTATGCCGACTGGCCGGCCTTGACCGCTGCCCTCAACGCCCACCGGGACAGGGTCAGCCGCCATTTCGAACTGGTTTTCTCCGACCCGGAGGAGGGGGAACACGCCGCCGCCGGCATCTGGCAAGGCCAGACCGATGACGAAAGCGCCTGCGAAACCCTGGGCGACATGGGTTTCCGGCACCCCCGGGCGGTCCTCGAAAAGCTGGCGGAGCTGCGGGGATCGAGCCGTTACCGGCAACTCCCCGCCAGCAACCGGGAACGCCTCGACGCCGTCGGCCCCCGTCTGGTGGAAGCCGCCGCCGCCACGCCGGACCCGGACACCACCCTGGCCCGGGGCATCGCCTTTCTCGAGACCGTCAGCCGGCGGGGCGCCTACCTGGCGCTCTTGCAACAGTACCCCCTGGCCCTGCGCCGGGTGGCCGACATCGTCGGCGCCTCGTCCTGGGCTTCCGAATACCTCAACCGCCACCCGCTGGTCCTCGACGAACTCCTCGATCCCCGCCTGATGGACGTGGCCACCGACTGGAGCGGTTTCGTCGCCGACCTGCGGGCCAGCCTGGCCGACCACGCCGGCGACACCGAGCGGGAGATGGACATCCTGCGGGAAAAGCACCACGCCCAGGTATTCCGCCTCCTGACCCAGGACCTGGCCGGCCTGCACACCGTCGAGCGCATCTCCGACCACCTGACCCAGCTCGCCGACATCATGGTCGAGACCACCCTGCCGCTCTGCTGGCAGAAGATCCGCGACCGCCACCGCGAAACGCCCCGCTTCGCCGTCATCGGCTATGGCAAGCTGGGGGGCAAGGAACTGGGCTACGCCTCCGACCTGGATCTCGTCTACCTCTACGACGACGACGCCCAGGAGGCCAGCGAGAACTACGCCCGCCTCGGCCAGCGGCTCAACACCTGGCTTTCCAGCCAGACCCCGGCCGGGCTCCTGTTCGAGACCGACCTGCGCCTGCGTCCCAACGGCGACTCCGGCCTCCTGGCGGTCTCGGTGGACGCGTTCCGCGAATACCAGCTGCACCAGGCCTGGACCTGGGAGCACCAGGCCCTGACCCGGGCCCGCTTCTGCGCCGGCGATCCGGAAGTCGGCGCCCGCTTCGAGGCCATCCGCACGGAAATCCTCTGCCAGCCCCGGGACCTCGCCAAACTGCGGGAGGAGGTGGCGGCCATGCGGCAGAAGATGCTTGACGCCCATGCCTCGGGCAGCGACACCGAATTCGACCTCAAGCACGACCCCGGCGGCATCATCGACGTGGAGTTCATCGTCCAATACCTCGTCCTCGGCCACGCCCACGCCCATCCCTGCCTGACCGAGAACCTCGGCAACATCGCCCTCCTCGGCATGGCCGCCGAACTGGGGCTGATTCCGGCCCAGCTCGCCGACGGTGCCCGGGCCGCCTACCGCGACTACCGCCGCCGGCAACACCTCAAGCGCCTCAACGCCAGCCCCAAGGCCCGGGTGGACCGTGCCGCCGTGGCCCCAGAAATTGATGCGGTCTGCTTATTGTGGAAGCATGTTTTCGGCTAGACTGAATTTTCCACAACCAACTAGCAAGGGGACTCGCATGAAATTCGTCAAGGCTTCCGCCATTGCCCTGTTCAGCCTCGCCGCCGGAGCCGCCCTGGCCTCGCCGACCATCGACAAGCTGACGCTGACCCCGGCCACCGGCGCCAAGGTCGGCGACAAGATCACCGCCACCATCGACATCGGCAACGTTGGCGACGGCATCTGCGGCATGGAGGTCGAGTTCGGCGACGGCCGCCGCGACCAGATCAAGATCAAGCCGGACACCAAGGTACCCGTGGTCATTGAGCACACCTACAAGGCCGCCAAGGAATACAAGGTCCGCGCCGCCGGCGACCGCGTGGAAAACGCCCTGGGCTGCGGCGGCAAGCAGATCATGAAGTACAAGGTCGCCGCTGCGCCCGCCGCGGCTGCCGCTGCCGCCGGCGCCCCCGCCAGCCTCTGTCCCGCCGATTGGGCGCTCAAGGGCAAGGCGGCCAAGGACGGCTCCTTCACCTGCGTCCCGAAGGCGGGGGTCAAGGCGCCGAAGAAGCCGGAGCAGCCCCTGGCCTGCCCGGCCGGTACCGCCTACTTCACCAAGGGCAAGACCCTCGGCTGCGAAAAGGGCTGATCGCCGGCGACGCTGACGGCGGAAGCGTTGCTTCCGCCGTCAGCTTGCTTCACCGGCCGAGCCCCGCCAACAGGCTTTTCAGGAAGGCCACCGGCACGGCGTAGGTGATCCCCGAGGGCTGGGCCAGGGCCGCCTCCTTGGTACTCTTGATCACCACCATGTTGATTACCCCCAGCACTTCCCCGGTTTCCGGACTGAAAATGGGGCTGCCGCTGTTACCGGGGTAGGCGACGGCGTCGAGCTGGAAGATGGGAAACGACCCCTGCCGCATGCGGTGAATCAGCTTCTCGCTGAGCTTCTGGGAATTGGGCACGGGAATGGCCACCGGCGTCACGGCGGAAACCATGCCCCGGTGGGTCACCGGGAAGAAGCCCATGACCGAACCGATGGGGAAGCCGGTGAACGCCACCTCCTGACCTTCGCGCACCCCCTCCGAATCCCCCAGGCTGGCGGGCGGCAGCGGCGGCCCTTCGATGCGCAGGAGGGCGAGGTCATGCTCCTTGTCGACGACCGCCACCTTGGCGGGACGCAACTGCGACTCCGTCGCTGACAGCCGCACCTGCACCATCACGGTCACCTCGGCATCGCTGGTGATGACGTTGATGACATGGGCGTTGGTCGCCACCACCGAACCATTGCCGACGGCGAACCCGGTACCCTGGATGACGAAGGCCGGGCTGTTGGTGGCCTTGTGCCCGCCCACGGCGACGATGGAGGGTTTGACCTGTTCGATGGCGCGCACCATGTCGGCAGCCCGGGCGCCGCCACCGGCGACGAGGCTCAGCAGGATCAGGCAGCGCAGCCAGAATGGCGTGTTCATGTTTTTCTCTCCCATGCGCCCGCGGAGCGAGCCGGCGGGCCTGGCAAGATCCGTTACATTGAGCGGACCGTGCGGATGCGGGCAAGTTCCGGCGAGGGCTCGGTCACTGACGGATCGAAGGGGTGCTCGTCCTTGCGGAAGAGTTCGACGATCCGCTTGACGTAGCCCCGCGTCTCTTCATAGGGGGGGATGCCCCGGTAGCGATTCACCGCCCCCTCGCCCGCATTGTAGGCGGCCGCCACCAGGGCCACGTCGCCTTTGAAGTAGGCGAGCAGCCAGCGCAGGTAGGCAAGGCCGCCGCGAATGTTCTCCTCCGGATCGAAGGGCTTCTTCACGTTGAAGCGGGCGGAAGTCTCCGGGATCAGCTGCATCAGCCCCTGGGCGTTCTTGGGGGAAACCGCCGCCGGGTTGAAGTTCGACTCGGCCCGGATCACCGCCATGGCCAGGCGGGGATAGACACCATACTGGGGCGCCAGGCGGGACACGAGTTCGAGGATCTTCCGGCGCTCCGGCGGCGCGGCGGCGATGACGTCGCTGCCCTCCAGGTCTTCCGGGTCATTCATGCATTCCGGCTTGCCGGCGAGTTCGGTGCCGACGAAGCGGAGCATCCCCGCCGCGTGGGAATGCCCCTGCCGGGCAGCGAGATCGAAGAAATAGGCGGCCAGGGCATCGTCCCGGGGCACGCCGCGGCCGTTGGCGTACATCCAGCCGACGCTGTACTGGGCCTCGGCGTCACCCAGGCGGGCCGCCTCGCAATAGAGCTTGGCGGCCTTGCCGCCGTCCCGGGGAACCCCTTCGCCATGCTCGAACGCCCGGGCCTCGCTGCGCAGGGAAAGCGCTTTCGCCGCCTGGGCCGCCGCGTCCTCGGCAGCGCCGGCAGCAGATGCCCAGGCCACAGCGGCGGCCAGGGGAATCCCCAGACGCCAGTTCCGACCTGTCCATCCCCGCGCTGCGCTGCCGACCATAGCCTCCCCTTACAAGCGCCAGACGGTGATCCCGGCGGCCGCCAGGGCACCCTGGTCAAACTGGCTCTTCACGTCGGCCACCACTCCATTGGCCTGCAGCTTGGCCACATAGTCGGCGACCGGCCTCGCCTTGAACTCCCGATGCGCCACGGCCCCCACGATTGCCGCCGCCTTGGGCAAGGCCTCCCAGGGCGTCAAGGTTACGCCGTATTCGTGCACCGCCTCGGCGGAGTCGGCCACGGGATCATGCACGATCACGTCGGCGCCGTAGGACTGCAGCTCCCGAATGACGTCGATGACCCGGGAATTGCGCAAGTCCGGGCAATCTTCCTTGAAGGTCAGACCGAGGACGATGATGGGCGTTCCCTTGATCTGCCAGCCGTTGCGCACCAGGTGCTTGATGGTCTGCTCGGCAACGAACTTGCCCATGCCGTCGTTGATGCGGCGACCGGCCAGGATGACCTCCGGGTGATAGCCCAGCATTTCGGCCTTGTGGGTCAGGTAGTAGGGGTCGACGCCGATGCAGTGCCCCCCCACCAGGCCCGGCCGGAAGGGCAGGAAGTTCCATTTGGTGCCGGCCGCCTGGAGCACCTCCAGGGTGTCGATGCCGATGCGGTCGAAAATGATGGCCAGTTCGTTCATCAGGGCGATGTTGAGGTCGCGCTGGGTGTTCTCGATGACCTTGGCGGCCTCGGCCACCTTGATGCTGGAAGCCTTGTAGACCCCGGCGGTGATGATGTCCCCGTAAATCCTTGCCACCAGTTCGAGGGTTTCGGGCGTATCGCCGGAAACCACCTTGACGATCCTGGTGACGGTCCGTTCCTTGTCGCCGGGGTTGATCCGCTCGGGGGAATAGCCGATGAAGAAATCCTTCTTCCACTTGAGGCCGGAGTGCTTTTCGATGATGGGGACGCAGATTTCCTCGGTGGCGCCGGGATAGACCGTCGATTCGAAGACGATGGTGGCGCCCGGCTTGAGGTTGCGGCCGACAAACTCGGAAGCCCCCACCAGGGGGCTGAAATCGGGTTGGTGCGCCTCGTCCACCGGCGTCGGCACCGCCACCACGACGAACTCCGCCTCTCGGATCACCGCCGGGTCGTTGCTAACCGACAACTGGGTGGCAGCCTTGAGATCCTCGCTGCTCACCTCGCCGGTGGGGTCGACGAAACGTTTGTAGGCCTCGACCTTGTCCACGGACAGGTCGAAACCCAGCGTCCGGTATTTCTTCCCGAATTCCACGGCCAGGGGCAGCCCGACATAGCCGAGGCCGATGACGGCGATAGTAGTCATTTGAATCCTCAAATATTGATTAGATTATAGGAAAGCGATTTCAGAGTTCTTTCAGGAGCTTGGCCACTTCCGCCTGCTCGGGGAAGTTGGCCCCCAGCTTGGCCAGGGTATCGAGATGCACCTTGGCCTCGGTCTTGTTGCCCGCCTTGATCAGCACCCGCGCCAGGTTGAGGCGGAAGGAAGCTTGCTTCGGCGCCAGTTCCACCGCCTTGGCCGCCAGTTCCCGGGCCCGCGCCACGTCTCCCTTTTCGGCCAGCAGCATGGCCAGGGTATCCATGAAGGCGGGCTGGTTGGGGGCAAGCTTGACCGCCTTCTCGGCATAGTCGACCGCCTTGGGATCCTTCAGCTTGTCGGCGATCCAGGCAAGGTTGTTGAGGACCAGGGCACTGTCCGGCTGCGCCTCGAGGATGGCGCGGTATTGCTGGGCGGCGGCAGGCCAGTCCTGGCGCTCGCTGGCCCGCTCGGCCACGAAATTGCGGAAGGCGAGATCCTTCGGGTGGTCCTTCAACCAGGTCACGACCAGTTTTTCTGCCTCGCCCCGATTGCCGCCGGCATAGAGGGCGGAGTGCAGCCGCATGGCCAGTTCCCCGACCGGCTCGCGCTCCAGGCCGGCACGGTAGGCCTTGGCGGCGTCGCCCCAGGATTTCTGCGCAATGGCAACATCCCCTTCCATGGCAAAGCCGAGAGGCGATTTCGGCCGCTGCCGCTGGACTTCCTTGGCCACGCCCTGGGCCTCCTTGAAACGCCCCACATTGACATAGAGGGCCGTGAGGGCCTGCTGGGAATCGACGAAATCGGGCTTCTGGTCGAGGCTCTTCTTGAGGTTCCGGATAGCCTCTTCCTTGTTCTTGGCAAGGACGTTGACTTCGGCCATCTTGAGGTAGGGTACGGGGGAGCGGGGTTGCATGTTCGACATCTTGTTGAACATGGCCAGCGCCTGGTTGTGGTCGCCGGCCGCCAGCTGGGCACGCCCGGCCGCGTCCACCAGCTCGACCCGGTCGGGAACGGCGGTCATCGCCTCCTGGGCGGCAGTGACCGCCTTCTTGGCCTCGCCGCCCCGCAGATAGGTTTCGATGAGGGCCAGTCGGGCACCCACGTTGGTCGGGCTGATGGCAACGGCCTTGTTGACCAGTGCCGCCACTTCCTCGGTCTTGGCGCCGCTTCTGGAGGCCAGCCCGGCCAGGCCGAGATAGGCCTGCAGGTTCTTGGGATCGGCGGCCAGCACGCTTTCGTAACGGCGCTTGGCATCCTCGGGCTTCTTGTCGGCAAGATCCATGCTGGCCAGGCTGGCCGCCGCCGGGAAGAAGGCGGGCTTGAGCGCAAGCGCCTTCTCGAAGTTCTGACGGGCGCCCGCCTTGTCCTGCTTGGCCATCAGGGTCTGCCCGCGCATGTTGTAGACCACCGGATCGTCCGGCCGCTTCTTCTCGAGGACGTCGAGAGCCTTCAGCGCCTTGTCGATCTCGTTGCGCCGCAAGTGGGCCGAGATCAATGCATAGTCGGCCGCCACGCCCGAGTCGCTGGCGGAGATTTCCTGAAGCTCGTCGAAGGCGCTGGCGGCGTCCCCCTTGGCCAGATGGGTGATCGCCAGGCGGGTGCGCTTGGTCGCGTCCTTGGGATCGAGCTTGGTTGCCTTGGCGTAGTACTCCTCCGCCCGCTTGTAGTCCCCCTGCTGGATGAAGACCTCGCCGGCGAGCGCCAGCATGGACGCGTCGGACTCCACCTTGTCGAGCACCGGCTTCAGCGTATCCAGCGCCTTGGCGGGCTGGCCGACGCGCAGATAGGTCGAAATCAGCAGGCGGCGCGCCGCCGGCAGGTTCGAGTTCTCCTGCAGGGCCTTGGCGAGGTTCTCCTCGGCCATGCCGTAGGAACCCAGCTGATATTCCACGGCACCGGCCAATTGCAGGGAAAGGGCGTTCGGCCGCGCGATCTTGTGGAACTGCTGCAGGGATTCCCGGGCGGCCTTGTATTCCTTCTTCTGGAACGCCAGCTGGGACTCCAGCAGCAGCGTCTGCGGATGCTTGGGCGCGTGCTTCCGCAGTTCGGCGAGCTGCTTGCCGGCCTCGTCCACCTTGCCCTGCTGCATGAGCAGGGTGATCAGCGTGGCATGGCTGGGCAAGTGGTCCGCCTGGCCTTCGAGGCCCTTGCGGTAGGCGGCGGCCGCTTCATCGGGTTTCTCCTGGGCGAGCAGGATGTCGCCCTTCAGCTTGTAGGCCTCGGCATTGGCGGGATCCTTCTGCACGATGTTGTCGATCATGGCCAGAGCCCCCGCCAGATCCTTTTCACCGGCCTTCATCCGCGCCTCCAGGACGAGCGCCGGCGCATGGTTGGGCTTGGCCTTCAGGGCGGCGTTGAGCGCCGCATAGGCGGATTCGGAATCACCCAGCATGCGGTAAGCGACGCTGAGCAGGGTCTGCAGTTCCGCCTGCCCGACGGGGGTGGTCAGGTCGGTCTTGCCGAATTCCTGGACCGCCCTCTTCGCCTGCCCCTTCATCAGCAGTGCCTTCACCATCAGGGGCACGGTATCTTCCTGGGAATACCGCTGCTCCATGGCTTTGCGCAGTTCCACCTCGGCGGCCGTAGCGTCCCCCGCATCGAGCAGCGCCTTGCCCAGCAGGAAACGCGCCTCGGCGTTGCCAGGCTGCTTCTGCAGGACGTTCTTGACCTGGATGATGGCCGCCTTGGCATCGTTCTTGGCGAGATATTCGCGGGCCGACTTCAGCAGGGCGGCCGGGTCGTCCCCGCCGCAGGCGGAGACCAGCATGGCAGCCAGTAGCGCGGAAAGGGTGGCATTTCGCAGGGTGCTAGTTTTCATGGTTCGCTCTCTCGTCACAAACGGTGGGGCCGCAATTACTTGAGGCCGAATCGATGCATCAGGTCGTAGAGGGTGGGGCGGCTGACACCGAGGATTTCCGCCGCCTTGACGACGTTGCCGTTGGCCCGGCTGAGGGCGGCGATGACCGCATGCTTCTCGGCCTCGTCCCGGACCTTGCGCAGATCGAGATCGGAAGCCTCGCCCTCGGCCACCTGGCGCAGGCCGATGTCGTCACAGGTGATGACATTGCCGTCGGCCATGATGACGGCACGCTTGATACAGTTTTCCAGCTCCCGCACGTTGCCCGGCCAGGCGTGGATTTCAATGGCCCGCACGGCGTCCTCCCCGAGGCTCATGGCGCCGCGGTTCTGCTCGCCGGCGAAACGGCGCACCAGGGCGTGGGCGAGCAAGGCCGCGTCGCCCAGGCGGGCACGCAGCGGCGGGATGTTGACGACGATTTCCGCCAGGCGGTAGTAAAGGTCTTCCCGGAACTTGCCTTCGGCGATGAGGGCCTTGAGATCCTGGTGGGTCGCGCAGACGATGCGCACATCCACGGGAATTTCCTGGCGCCCGCCGACCCGCTCCACCACGCGCTCCTGCAGGAAGCGCAGGAGCTTGGCCTGGAGCGCCATGGGCAGATCGCCGATTTCGTCGAGCATCAGGGTGCCGCGATGGGCGGTCTCGATCTTGCCCGGGGTGGTCTTGGCAGCACCGGTGAAGGCGCCCTTCTCATAGCCGAAAAGCTCGCTTTCCAGCAGGTTGTCGGGTATGGCGGCGCAGTTGATGGCGACGAACCGTTCGCCGCGGCGGGGCGAAGCCTCGTGCAGACCCCGCGCCAGCACTTCCTTGCCGGTGCCGCTTTCGCCCAGCAGCATCACCGTGGCGTTGCTGGAGGCCACCTTTTCGACAGTGCGGCAGAGGCGCAGCATCTCCGGGTCGCGGGTAATGAGGCCGGAAAGGGCATCCGGCTGGCGCATCATTTGCAGCCGCTGGTTTTCCTTCTGCAGATCGTACAGGCGAAAGGCACGGTCTACGGTCAACGCCAGCAATTCCGGCTCGAAGGGCTTGGCGAAGAAATCATAGGCACCCAGGGCCACCGCCCGCAGGGCGTTGGCCTGGTCGTTCTGGCCGGTGAGGACGATGACCTTGATGTCCGGCTCCGCCGCCACCAGTTGCTCGAGGAGCCTGAACCCCTCCGACACCGCGTCGGGGTCGGGCGGCAAGCCGAGATCCATGGTCACCACCGCCGGCTGGTAGCGCTTCACCTGGGCCAGCGCCGTCTCACGGTCGGAAGCCGTGATCACCTCGTATTGGTCGAAGGACCACTTGATCTGCTTCTGCAGGGCCGGGTCATCCTCGACCACCATCAAGGGGCGCGCCTTTTCGCCGCTCATACCGCCTCCCGATGCTGCAGATCCGATCCCTTGGCCAACTCGAACAAGGGCAACAGCATGGTCACGCGGGTGCCCTGGTCCACTTCACTATCCACCAAAATCTTTCCCCCCAGTTCCTGCACGTACTGAAAACTCTCGTAGGCGCCGATTCCCATGCCGGCCTGCTTGGTCGTCTGGAACGGCTTGAACAGGCGCTCGCGGATGAATTCCGCGGACATGCCGTGGCCGGTATCGCCGACCTCCAGGCGGGCCTGCCCTCCTTCACGTCCAAGCTTAACCCAAACCCGGCCATCCATGTCGGTTGCATCCAGCGCATTTTGCACCATGTGGCCGATGACACGCTCCAGCCGCTCCTCGTGCCCGCGGGTACTCAAGCGCTCCTCCACCTGGATGTCCACCGTCCGCCCCTGGGCCGCCTTGCCCTTGCGGATGCGCTCGATGATGCCGGCCAGGTCCACGCCCACCGGCGTGCCGGGCGGGGTCGCCCCCTCCCGCAGTTGCAGCATGAGCTGGCGCATGCGTTCGACGGCATGCTCCACGGTCATCAGCATGTCTTCCTGGAACTCCGGGTTGTCCTTGTGCTTCTCGGCATTCTTCAGCATCAGGGAAAGCTGGGTGACGATGTTCTTCAGGTCGTGCACGACGAAGGCCGACATGCGGTTGAAGGCGTCGAACTTGCGCGCTTCCAGCAGCGCCTCCGTTGCCTGCAACTGGGCGAGGAACGCCGCAGCCTGGCGGCCGGCGGTCTTGAGCAGATCGTTGACCTCCCAGTTGACGTCCACCGGCGTACGGGGGCTGGCGAGGACGACAAAGCCGATCATCTCGCTGCCGACCAGCAGCGGAACGATGAGCCAGGCGTTGGCAATCTCGGAGAGCCACAGCGGCAGGTCCAGCCCTTCGTAGCGCCTGGCATAACAGCGGTACTCCTCGAGATTGATGACCCACCCGCTATCCGCCAGAAAACGGCAGAACGGTGAGCCGCCCTCCTCCCGGGCACCGACCTCGACCATGTTCCAGCGTGCCGTCTGGGTGTAGGCGCCGTGTTCCGCATCGCGCAGCCACAGCGCCCCGGCCGGGCTCTCCAGCATGTCGGCCAGGCCGCGGATGGCGTGGAGCCCCATGGTCTGGGGCGACCCCTGCTCGGACAGGGTCTGGGTGAATTTCAGCCACTCCTCGCGATAGTCGTAGCGGTAGCTGAAGAAATGCTTGCCCACCAGGACCCGCAGCTTGGCCCGGACAGCCCCCGAGAAAGCGAGAACGCCCAGGCCGAGGAAGGCCAGGAATACCAGCGCCAACTGCAACGCCCTTCCCCAGTCGCCCCCGAAATAGCGGACGTAGTACCCCACCCCTGCCATGAACAGCAGGTACATGCCGGAAAACAGCAGGGTCAGCGAATGGAAGGCCGCCTTCTGGGAAAGGCGGATGCGCGACATCCAGTCGCGGCTGCGGCTGGTGGACAAGGCCAGCAGCGGCACCACCATGGCGGCCACGAAGCCGCGAATGCTGACGGCGTCGGCGTCGAGGCGCCCGAACAGCAGGGCGTCGGAATAGACGTAGAGGTCGAAGGCAAAGGCGCCGGCCAATCCCAGGCAAAAAGGCTTGACGTTCCAGCGGGAATCCGCGGCGACGCTGCGGAAGAACTGCTCCAGCAGGAGCAGGGCGAAGACGACCATGACCAGCGCCTGCAGCAGACCGGCCTTGGCGAGAAAAGCCGGATCGCCCAGGCCGAGTAGGGCGCCGAGGTGAATCGCCATGCCACCGGCCACGATGCCTACCGCCATCGGCAGGCCAAGGCGGGGAGGAATGCCGATCAGCGCCGGTCGCCCGGCGTTGGGCCCGAGAAGAAGCAGGATGAAGGCGTACCAGGCGCCATAGCGCAAATTATCGAGGAGTACCGCCAGCACCCAATAAAACGGCCGCCCGCTGACGGCGAAAGCCCAGCCGGCCATGGCCCACAGGGCACACAACCCCACGGCCGCGAGCATGCCGGCGGCACGGCGGCGTCCTTCGGCGGGCGTCCCCAGGCTGGCGAGATACAGGGCCAGCAGGATATAGCTGCCGGCGGCGAACCCGTAACCCCAGGCGGCCAGTGCGGCAGCGCTAGGCTCCATGGGGGACCGTCACGTCCCGCCGGCGGGCAGGACGTCGCGTCATTGGGCGCCTTTCGCCGTGAGAACCACGCCGATGGTTTCGAAGAGGACCAGGATATCCAGGAACAGCGTGTGGTTCTTCACGTAGTAAAGGTCGTACTGCAGCTTTTCCGCCGAGTCCTCCACCGAGGCGCCGTAGTGGTAACGCACCTGGGCCCAGCCGGTGACGCCCGGCTTGACGCTGTGGCGCACGGCGTAGAAAGGTATTTCCCGGGTAAGCTGATCGACGAAATAGGGGCGCTCGGGGCGGGGGCCCACCAGGCTCATGTCGCCGTTGAGGACGCTGATCAGCTGGGGCAGCTCGTCGATGCGCAGCTTGCGGATGATGCGGCCGACCCTGGTCACCCGGTCGTCGCCGGCCGTCGCCCAGCGGGGCTTGCCATCCTTTTCCGCGTCGGTGCGCATGCTGCGGAACTTGATGACGTTAAACAGACGGCCGTTGAGCCCCACCCGTTCCTGACGGTAGAAGAGAGGCATGCCGCTTTCCAGGATGATGGCCAGCGAAGCCAGGGCCATGACGGGGGCCGCCAGGATCAGGAGGATCAGGGCGCAAACAACGTCGAAGGCGCGCTTGATGGTGGTTCGCCAGAACCCCTGGCGGAAGCCATCGCCGAAAATGAGCCAGCCGGCGTAAAGCGAATCGAGGCGAATCTGACCCAGGGTCTGCTCGAAATGGCTCGCCAGGTCGAGAACCCGCACCCCGGCCAGCTTGCAGTCGAGAAGCTCGCGCAGGGGCAGGACGCCGCCCCGCCGCTCGGTCACCGCCACGACGATCTCGTCCACCTTGAGGTGGCGAGCCGTTTCCGTCAGCGAGCGTTCCCGCGTCAGCACCTGATCGGCGGGCACCTTGATTTCCTCTTCGACGGGGCTGGGGAAATAACCGACGATCTGGGCCGTGGGATCGGACTTGTTGAGGGCCTTGCGCACGGCCTGGGCCTTCGCCCCGGCGCCGAAAACCAGTATCCGCCGCACCAGCATCTGGGTCGGCGAGGAATGGGCGGAGCTGACCCGGTTGATGAGCATGCCGAAGACTGCCGACATGGCCGAAAGCTGCAGGAATTCGCGGCTCACCTCGGCCACCGGCAGCATGACGAACAGGCCGTAAGCCAGGGGCACCGCCAGATAGAGGGAAAGCACCGCCCGCGCCCGGGTCTGGTAGATGGTACGGTTGTGCAGGCGCTGATAGAAGCCGAACCAGGCGTTGAGCACTAGCATGGTGGCCGCCAGGATGACGGCATAGACGAGAACCATCTTGACGTCGACGGCCAGCCCCGCCCCCACCCACAGCACGGCGATGATCATCGCCACGAAGACGAAGGAAAAATCGAACAGCACCTGCAGCAGGGTGCGCCAGCCAATCCAGTGGTTGAACAACTTGATCACCGCTTATCTCCGCGATTCCCTGATCGCATGGTCCATACGCCTTCGCGCCCCCACGGGCGCCGCGTGAAGTACGCCCTCATACCGTGACCCATTGTATTTCCGGCCCGCAAGAATAGCCGCGCATTATTTCACGACCAAAATCGAATGCCCGCCCCCCCTCAAACGAGCACCTCGACCACCGCCGGATGCCCCAGGAAGGCTTGCGGACTGGCGCTCGCACCATAAGCACCGGACTGGAAGACGACCACCAGATCGCCAGGCTGCGCTGCCGGCAGTTCCAGACGGTCGGCCAGCAGATCCAGGGGCGTGCAGAGCGGCCCCACCACCGAGGCCGTCTCCAGGGCGCCCTCGCCCATGCGGTTGCCGACGGCCGCCGGATAATTCTTGCGCAGGACCTGGCCGAAATTGCCGGAGGCCGACAAATGGTGGTGCAAGCCGCCGTCGGTGACGAGAAAGACCTGCCGCCGGGAAATCTTGCGGTCCACCACCCGGGCCACGTAGATGCCGGCCTCGCCCACCAGGTAGCGCCCCAGCTCGATCACCAGGGCCGCCTCGGGCAGCGCCGTGGCGGCCCGCTCCGCCAAGGTCGCCAAGTTGGCGCCCACCGGCGCCAGGTCGAGGCGGGATTCCCCGGGGAAATAAGGAATGCCGAAGCCCCCGCCCAGGTTGAGGAAGCGCACCGGCCCCGGCGCCGCCCCCGCCAGCCGGAGGGCGAGTTCGAAACTCTTCTGCTGGGCCTCGACGATGGCCTCAGCCCGCAGGTTCTGGGAGCCGGCGAAAAGATGGAAGCCCTCGAAAGCCAGGCCGGCAGCGCCGATGGCAGCCAGCAATGCGGGCACCTGTTCGGCGTCGACGCCGAACTGCTTGGGGCCGCCCCCCATCTTCATGCCGGAGTTCTTCAGTTCGAAATCGGGATTCACCCGCACCGCCACCCTGGCCGGAAGGGTGAGTTCGGCGGAAATCTCCGCCAGCAGCCCGACCTCCCGGAAGGACTCGATATTGACGAGGATGCCGGCGGCAACCGCCTGGCGCAGTTCGCCGATCTGCTTGCCGGGACCGGCGAAACTGATTTCCCGCGGATCGGCGCCGGCGTCCAGGGCCACCTTGAGCTCCCCGGCCGACGCCACGTCGATGCCATCCACCAGGCCCGCCATGTGGCCCACCAGGGCCGGAAGGGGGTTGGCCTTCATGGCGTAGTGGAGCTTCACCGCGGCCGGCAGCGCCTGGCGCAGCTCCGCCACCCGCCGGCTCAACAACCGCCGGTCGTAGGCATAGAAGGGAGTACGGCCGACGCGGGCCGCCAGGCGCGAGAGAGGAATCCCGCCCACCTGCAGTTCGCCGGCGACGACCGGAAACTGATCCATCGGCGCGTGGCGCGGTGCCGGGCGTGCTGTCTGTTCCATAGTGTTCAAGAACCCAGGTAAAAGGGCGGCGGCTCAGCGACCCCGCTCGACCCACTCGGTGGCCAACAGCTTGCGGTCGATCTTGCCGTTGGGGTTGCGCGGCAGCGGGCCGGGACGGATGTCGAAGCCCGCCGGCACCATGTAGGCCGGCATGCGGATACGGCACTCCTGCTGCAGCGCCGCCAGATCCACCTCGCCGCCGGCCGGCGGCGTGGCGATGACCTGGATGGCCTGCCCCAGGGTATCGTGGTCGACCCCGAAAGCCACGCATTCGCCCACCAGCTTGGTGGCGTAGAGAATCTCCTCCACCTCGGTCGGGCTGACCCGGTAGCCGGAAGTCTTGATCATCTCGTCGCGGCGGCCGATGAAATACAGGAAGCCATCCTCGTCCATGCGCACGTTGTCGCCGGAAAAGACGGCGACTTCCGGCAGCACCAGGCCTGCTTCCCGCCCCGGGGCGTGGGCAGGGAGGGGCTTGTAGCGTTCCGCCGTCTTCTCCGGATCGTTCCAGTAGCCCATGCCGACCAGGGCGCCGCGATGCACCAACTCCCCCGGCTCATTAGGGGCGCAGGGGGAGCCATCCTCCCGCAGGACCAGGATTTCGGCATTGGGGATGGCCTTGCCGATGGAATCGGGGCGCCGGTCCACCTCCTCCGGCGGCAGGAAGGTCGAGCGGAAGGCCTCGGTCAGGCCATACATGAGGAAAGGCCGGGTCCGCGGCAGGTGTCGCCGCAGGATGTCCAGGGTTTCCCGGGGCATGCGCCCGCCGGTGTTGGCGAAGTAGCGCAGGTGGCCGGTGATGCTCGCCGGCCACTCCAGTTGCGACAACTGGATGTAGAGGGGCGGCACCGCCGTCAGGCCGGTGACCCGCTCCCGCTCCAGGGCCTTGAGCACGTCCCGGGGCAGCAGGTAGTTGAGCAGCACCACCCGCGCCCCGGCGTGAAAGGCAGTAGTAAGCTGGCTGAACCCGGCGTCGAAGGACAGGGGCAGGGCCGCCAGGAGGGTATCCTCCGGGCGGTTTTCCAGGTAGGTGGCAACGCTCTTCGCCCCCGCCACCATGTTGCGATGGGACAGCACCACGCCCTTGGGCTTGCCGGTGCTGCCGGAGGTGTACAGGATGCCCACCATGTCGGTGTCGATCACCCGGTGGCCGCCACGGGGCCCGGCCGCCAGCAGGTCGGACCAGCGGTACAGGGAAAGGCCGCCGGCCGGCGCTGCGGCCTCGCCGCCGTCCAGCACCACCAGGTGGCGGAGGTCGTGGCAGGTGGGCAGCACTTCGGCCAGGAGCGCCAGGCGCTCGGGGGAGGTGACCAGCACCCGCACGTTGCAGTCGCGCATGATGTAGGCCACCTGCTCCGGCTTGAGGAGCGGGTTGAGGGGCACGAAGACACCGCCGGCGGCGGGTGCGCCAAAGCTCGCGACCACCGTTTCCAGCCGCTTTTCCAGGTAGATGGCGACGCGCTCGCCGCGCTGCAGGCCGAGGCTCATGAGCCCCCCGGCGAAGCCCTCCACCGCCCGCTGCAGCTCGCCATAGGCCATGGCCTCTTTGCCGTAGGTGAGGGCCGGAGCATCCGGGCGCCGGCTGGCGGCGAGGGAAATCAGTTCGGGCAACAGTACGGCATCACGCATTTGCATCACTCGACAGATCGGCGGGCCGCAGCCCGGGCCGGACAGGGTAGCTTATCCAGCGCTCATAACGGCGTTGAGTATCTCACAGTCCCGGGGGCTTTCTCACCCTATAATGCCCGCTGATTTGCTCTGCCCCCGGGAGAAGACGTTGGACATCAAGCAAGAAGTGGTCGCCATCCTCGACGAAATCCTCAGCCTGAACGGCCGCGCCGCCGGCTTCGGCCTCGACACGCCGCTGCTCGGCGCCATTCCCGAGCTGGATTCCATGGCCGTCGTGGCCCTGCTGACCACCCTCGAGGAACGCTTCGGCTTCGCCGTGGACGACGACGAGATCGACGGCGGCACCTTCGCCACCCTGGGCTCCCTGGTGGAATTCGTGCAGGGCAAGGTCGACGCCTGACCGCGGCGGCGTGAGCGAGCCCTTCTTCCTCCCCGCCCCCGGCGGACCGCGCTATTGCCTCTTCCACCCCCCGGCCGGCGGCACGCCGCGGGGCGCCGTGCTCTATCTCCATCCCTTCGCCGAGGAAATGAACAAATCCCGGCGCATGGCGGCCCGGCAGAGCCGGCAGTTGGCCGCCGCCGGTTTCGCCGTCCTGCAGGTGGATCTGCTGGGCTGCGGCGACAGCGCCGGGGATTTCGGCGACGCCACCTGGCCGGCCTGGCAGGATGACGTGCTGGCCGCGGCGCAATGGCTGCGCAGCCGGACCGACGCCCCCCTCTGGCTGTGGGGGCTGCGCCTGGGCTGCCTGCTGGCCGTCCAGGCGGCGCCGGCCCTGGGCGGCAGCGTCAATTTCCTGTTCTGGCAGCCGGTGGCCTCCGGCAAGCAGTACCTGCAGCAATTCCTGCGCCTCAAGCTGGCTGGCGACCTGATCGCCGGCGACGGCGGGGCCGGCGAGGCCAGCCCGCAGCAGCAGCTGGCTGCCGGCCAGGCGGTGGAAATCGCCGGCTACCGGCTGGCGCCGGCCCTGGCCGATCCCCTGGCCCGGGCCGAGCTCGAACCGCCCGCCGGCGCCGGCCGCCTGGTCTGGCTGGAAACATCCGGCCGGCCAGACCCCCAGCTCTCCCCGGCCGCCGGCAAATGGCTGGAACGCTGGCGCCAGGCCGACTTCCAGGTTGCCAGCGCCGCCATCGGCGGGCCGGCCTTCTGGCAGACCACGGAAATCGAGGAATCCCCCGCCCTCCTGGCCGCCACCCTGGCCGCCCTGGCCGAGGCCGCGCCATGATTTTCCGCGAGGAGGCCCTCGCCTTTCCCTGCCGCGGCGAAACGCTGCAGGGCATCGTCGCCTGCCCCGAGGCGCCGGCCGACGTAGGCGTGGTCATCGTCGTCGGCGGGCCGCAGACCCGGGTCGGCAGTCACCGCCAGTTCCTGCTGCTGTCCCGTGCCCTGGCGGCCAGGGGCTTCGCCACCCTGCGCTTCGACTACCGGGGCATGGGGGACAGCACCGGCGACCCCCGCGATTTCCAACAGGTGGACGACGACATCGCCGCCGCCATCGATTGCCTGCAGGCCCGCTGCCCCGCAGTGACAAGAGTGGTCCTCTGGGGCCTGTGCGACGCCGCCTCGGCTGCCCTGCTCTACTGGCACCGTCAGCGGGATCCGCGGCTGGCCGGGCTGTGCCTGCTCAATCCCTGGGTGCGCTCGGAGGCCACCCTGGCCCGCACCCATGTGCAGCACTATTACGGGCAACGGCTCCTCGACCGGGAATTCTGGGCCAAGCTCCTGAGCGGCCGCATCGACATCCTGGGCGCCGCCGGGGGTCTGCTGCGCAGCCTTCGCCTTGCCGCCGCCCCTCCTTCCGCCAGCCCGGCGGCGGCCGAACTGCCGTTCCAGACGGCCATGGCCCGGGGATGGGCCAGCTTTCCCGGCCCCCTCCTGCTCATCCTGAGCAGTGAGGATTACACCGCCAAGGAATTCCTGGCTTGCGTCGACAGCGGCGGGGAATGGCGGGACGCCCTCCACCGCCCGCAACTGCAGCGCCACGACATCGCCGGGGCCGACCACACCTTCTCCACGGCCGAGTGGCGGCAGGCGGTGGAAAACGCCACCGCCGACTGGCTCGCCAGCCTCACGGCGCCGGCGTCTGCAATGCTCCGGGAAGGAGCTTGACCCCCTTCGGCAGCGGCTTTGCGCCGAGGGGATGTACGTACTCCATGGTCGGCAGCAGGCTGGCGCCGGCCGCGTCTTCCGCCGGCATCGCCTTGCCCGCCAGGCGCTCCGCCGCGCTGCGGCGCAGGCGGTAGGCCTGATCCCCGCCGGCCAGATCGGCCGGCGCTGCCGCGACGTTGTTCCCCGCCACCGCGTCAGCCGGCAGCGCCAGGGGGTTCGGTCCCAGCAGCAGGTTGTTGGCGGCCACCACCCGGACCTTGCCCGGCGCCACCCGCAGGAAGAATCCGCCGCCGGGGCGCTCATCGACCAGGGTGTTGTTCACCAGGTACAGTTCGTGGCGTTGGCCCTGGTAGCCTTCGGCGCCGTAGGAAACCAGGAAGGGATTCTGGGTGCCCGGCCCCTGCTGGATGACGTTGCCGATGACGTAAGCCACGCCCCCGTTGGTGAATTCCAGCTCATAGCTGGCGCCCCCCCCTTCGTCGGCGAGGCGGTTATAGAGGATGTGGTTTTCCTGGGCCCGGCTCTTCACAAGGTGCCCCACCCGGGCGTGGTGAAAATAGCTGCCGGTCACCGTCAGGCGCCGGAGGGGGCCCACGTAGAGATTGTGGGCCTGGCCGTCCCCGCCGCCGTTCCTGATGAACTCGCTGTTCTCGACGGTCAGTTCGCCGGCGGTGTCGAAGCCGGTCAGGATGCCGTTTTCATTGTCCGCAAACCGGCAGTGGCGAACGGTCAGGCTGCCTTTCTCCAGGCGGATGCCGGCGCCGTTGCGGTCGGGCACCCGGGCGCCGTGGAATTCGATGTTGTCGACGCGGAAACGCCCGCCCCGCAGCACCCAGATGGCCTTGCCCTCGGCGCTCGCCCCGGCGGCCTCCAGGCGGACGGGGCCGCCGACGCCGCGGATGGTCAGATCGCCCTGGGTCCACACCGCCACGTCGCCCCGGTAGGTGCCAGCATCCACTTCCACCGCGTCCCCGTCCCGGGCCTCCCTGGCAGCGGCGGCAAGGGTGCGGATTTCGCGCTCCGGGCCGACCTGCAGCGTTCTCGCCGCAGCCATGCCGGCAGTCGCCGCCAGCAGCAGGGCAAGGCCCGCAGCCCGGGCCCTGCCGAAAAATCTTCCTTGCATCGTCACACCTCCCGGCAATTGCCATGACCCGCGCATCAACCGTGCCGGCCGGCCCCGGTCCGTGTCCTTTTCCACGGATGGGCAGCGCCCGCGGCATGGGGGAACGAATTCCTATGATAGATTAATCGCCCGGAAAACGATAAGGCCGGGAACCCGCTCCCAGACCCATGACAGAACCCCGCGACATTCCGCGCCTGCCGGTGCTCGACTGGCACACCTTCGGCCGGCGGGGCAGCGCGCCGCCGCCCTCCATCCTCGACAGCCCCAGCCGGGTGATGACCGCCAGCGGCCGCGCCGCCATCGCCCTCGGCCTGGAACAACTGGGCATCGGCGCCGGCGACGAGATCCTGGTGCCCACCTACCACTGCCCGACCATGGTGGCGCCCATCGTCAAGCTCGGCGCCACGCCCCGCTACTACCCCATCAACGAGCGCGGCGAACCCATCCTCGACTACCTGGCCGGCGCCATCGACAGCCACACCCGGGCCATCATCGTCCCCCATTTCTTCGGCCTGCCCCAGCCCATGGGGAAATTCCGGGAGTTCTGCGAACGGCGGGGTCTCGCCCTGATCGAGGATTGCGCCCATGCCTTCTTCGGCCAGGCGGACGGCCGGCCGGTGGGCCAGTGGGGCGACTTCGCCATCGCCAGCCTGACCAAGTTCTTTCCCGTGCCCTCGGGCGGCATCCTCGTCGCCGCCGCCGCCGGCGAAGTGGGCGCCCGGCTGGCCGCCCCCGGGCCCGTCCGCCAGGTCAAGGCCCTGGTGGATATCCTGGAAACCGCCGGCGACTACCGGCGCCTGCGGGTCCTTGCCCCGCTCCTGCGGCTGGCCTTCCGGGCCAAGAATTCCGTGCGCCGGCCGCCCAGCCAGGAGGCGCCGACGACCTCGGCTGGCGCTGGCGTTCCCGGCCCGCTCACCTACAGCTTCGACATGGACCTGGCCCACCAGGAGCCCGAGGCCATTTCCAAGGCGATCCCCCTCGTGGCGGACCCCCGGCGCATCGCCGAGCGGCGCCGCGCCAACTACCGGCAATTGGCGGCAGCCCTCTCCGGGCACTCCGGCTTCGCGCCCCTGCGCCCCGACCTGCCCGAGCATGCCGTGCCCTATGTCTTCCCGCTGCGGGTCAGCGACCCGGACGCCAAGTACGCCCGCCTGCGCCAGCTCGGCTTGCCGGTCTTCCGCTGGAACTGGCTGTGGCCGGACACCCCGGCGCTCCCCGGAGACGTCGGCCTGCAGTGGTCGTCCGAGGTCTTCCAGCTCGCCTGCCACCAGGATCTGCGGGAGGACGAACTGGCCTGCATTGCCACCACCGTCCGCAGCGTTTGCGGTACCCCATGAGCGACCGGCGCGTCCTGCTCATCGCCTACCATTACCCGCCACTGGCCGGTAGCAGCGGGGTCCAGCGGGCCCTGCGCTTCGCCGAAAACTTGCCGGCCTTCGGCTGGCAACCCCTCGTCCTGACGGCAGCGCCGCGGGCCTACGAGCATGTCTCGGCCACCCACGACGCCCTGCCGCCCGCACCGGTCTACCGCGCCTTCGCCCTCGACACCGCCCGCCACCTGTCCCTGGCCGGGCACTACATCGGCTGCCTGGCCCGCCCCGATCGCTGGGTCAGTTGGTGGCTCGGCGCCGTTCCGCTGGGCCTCGGGCTCATCCGGCGCTTCCGCCCGAAGGCCCTGTGGAGCACCTACCCCATCGCCACCGCCCATCTCATCGGCCACACCCTGCAACGCCTCTCGGGGTTGCCCTGGGTCGCCGACTTCCGGGACCCCATGGCCCAGGAGGATTACCCGCCGGACCCGGCCACCTGGCGCAGCTACCAGCGCACCGAGGAAAAGGTCTTTGCCCGGGCCAGCCGCGCCACCTTCACCACCCGGGGCACCCTCGACCTCTACCGCCGGCGCTACGGCTGGCCGGAGGATCGCCTGTCGCTCCTGGAAAACGGCTTCGACGAGGGCGCCTTCGCCGCGGCGGAAGCCCGCCACCGGGCGCGCCCCCCGGCCGACACCGGCCGCATCGTCCTGCTCCACAGCGGCATCGTCTACCCCGAGTGGCGCAATCCGCGCCAGCTCTTCCGCGCCCTGCGGCGACTGACCGATACCGGCGACGCCCAGGCCGGACGCCTCCTGGTCCGTTTCCGCGCGCCGGTCCATGAGGCCTTCCTCCAGCACCTTGCCCGGGAGGAAGGCGTGCAGGAATTCATCGACATAGCGCCGGAACTCGATTACATCGACGCCCTGACGGAAATGCTTGCCGCCCAGGGGTTGCTGCTGCTGCAATCGGCCGGCTGCAACGATCAGGTGCCGGCCAAGGTCTACGAATACCTGCGGGCGGGACACCCCATCCTCGCCCTGACCGACCCGCGGGGGGACACCGCCGGCGTGGTGGCCGCCCATCCCGGACACTTCCTGGCCGACCTGGAATCCGCCGACGACATCGCCCGCGCCCTGCGGGAATGGCTCGCCGCCCTGGCTGCCGGCCGCCAGCGGGTCCCCAACGCCGCCGGCTGTTCCCGGCGCGGCCGGACCGCCCAGCTGGCCAGACTTTTCGACGAAATCACCCCATGACGCAAAAAACCATGCCTATCGACTGGACCTTCCATCCCACCCGCGACTTCGCCGCCCAGGCCGCCACCTGGGATGGGATCAACGCCCGGGGCGCCAACCTGCCCTTCCTGGAAAGCCTGTTCGTCGCGCCCCTCGTCGCCGCCTTCGGCAGCGGCCGGGAAACCCTGGCCGTCGGCCGGAGCGGCGGCGAGCCGGTGGCGGCCCTGCTCCTGCAGCGGGCCGGCACCGGGCGCTGGAGCACCTTCCAGCCCTCCCAGATGCCCCTGGGGCCGGTGGTGGCGCTGCCCACGGTCGCCGTGGACAGCCTCGCCGACAGCCTGCTGCGGGCCCTGCCCGGCTTCAACCTGGGCCTCGGCCTCACCGAACTGGATCCCCTCTACCAGGTGCGCCCCGCCAACCGCCCCTGCTTCGGCACCCTGGACTACATCCAGACCGCCTGGGTGGAGCTGGCCGGCGACTTCGCCGCCTACTGGGAGTCCCGCGGCAAGAACCTGCGCCAGAACATGCGCAAGCAGCGCAACAAGCTGCAGGCCGACGGCGTGGCACCAACCCTGGAAATCCTCCGCGACGCCGCCGCCATGCGCGAAGCGATCAGCCAATACGGCGCCCTCGAGACTGCCAGCTGGAAGGCGGCGGAAGGCACCGCCGTCAGTCTGGACAACGACCAGGGCCGCTTCTACCTGGCCATGATGGAGAATTTCTGCCGGGCCGGCCGCGGCGTCGTCTACCGTTATCGACTGGGGGAGCAGGTGGCCGCCATGGATCTGTGCATCGAACGCGACGACCTGCTGGTGATTCTCAAGACCACCTACGACGGTTCCAACCGCAGCCTCTCCCCCGCCTTCCTCATGCGCGAGGAGCAGATGCAGCAGCTCTACGGCGAGGGCCGCATCAAACGCATCGAGTTCTACGGCAAGCTGATGGAATGGCACACCCGCTGGACCGACCAGGCCCGCACCCTCTACCACGCCAACGCCTACCGCTTCAGCGTCATCCCCCGCCTGCTGCAGTGGCGGGCCCGCCGGGCGGCCCCCCAGGCCGCGGCGACGACCGCTCCGGAGGCAGAAAATGCTTGATTCCAGCCGCCCCGCCCGACCCGCCCCGGCCACTTCCGCCGACGAACTGCTCGAACTTGCCCGGGATGTCCTGCGCACCGAGGCCGACGCCGTCCTCGGCCTCATCGGGCACCTCGACGGGGGCTTCGCCGCCGCCGTCGCCATGATGCTGGCCTGCCGCGGCCGCGTCGTCGTCAGCGGCATCGGCAAGTCCGGCCACATCGCCCGCAAGATCGCCGCCACCATGGCCAGCACCGGTACCCCCGCCTTCTTCGTCCATCCTGCCGAAGCCAGCCACGGCGACCTGGGCATGATCACCCCCGACGACGTGGTCATCGCCATCTCCAATTCCGGCGAAAGCGCCGAACTGGTGGCCATCGTGCCGCTCCTCAAGCGCCACGGCGCCAAGCTCATCGCCATGACCGGCGTCCCCGCCTCCACCCTGGCCCGCCAGGCGGACGTGCATCTCGACGCCGGCGTGGAAAAGGAAGCCTGCCCCCTGGGGCTGGCCCCCACCTCCAGCACCACCGCCGCCCTGGCCCTGGGCGATGCCCTCGCCCTGGCGCTCCTCAAGGCCCGCGGCTTCGGCGCCGAGGACTTCGCCCGCTCCCACCCCGGCGGCAAGCTGGGCAAGCGCCTGCTGGTGCGGGTGAGCGACGTCATGCACAGCGGTGCGGCCCTGCCCACGGTCGGGCCCGGTTGCGCCCTGGCCGACGCCCTCCTGGAGATGAGTTCCAAGGGCCTGGGCATGACCGCCATCGTCGACGACGAACACCGTATCCTGGGCATCTTCACCGACGGCGACCTGCGCCGCGCCCTGGCCGCCGGCGCCGACCTGCGGGCGGCCCGCATCACCGACTTGATGAAGCGCAACCCCCACACCGTCGACCCCGAACGCCTGGCCGCCGAGGCGGTGAAGATGATGGAAGAGCGCCGCATCAACGGCCTCCTGGTGGTGGATGCCGACAACCGGCTGGTGGGCGCCCTCAACATGCACGACCTCTTCCAGGCCGGCGTCCTCTGATTCGCCATGACCCCCGCCCCTTCCCGCATCGGCCTCGCCACCCGCCTCAAATGGCAGGCCTTCCGCCTCCTGGAAGCCCTGAGCGACCTGCGCGGCAACGCCGCCGCCGGCCACCTGGAAGTCCGCCGCCCGGAGCGTCCCCTACCGGCGCTGTGGGTTTTCGTCTCCACCATCGGCGAACTGAACGCCATCGATCCCCTGCTCAAGGCCCTGGTGGCCCGCCGGCCCGACCTCAAGCTGGTGCTCATCAGCGACCACCCCCATTACCGGGATAGCTACGGCGCCCGCTACCCGGCGGCGGAAATCTGCATCACCCGCGGCCACGGCGACGACGCCGCCGAACTCGCCGCCCTCTACCCGCCCCGGGCCCTGGTGGTGGGGGAAATCCCCTGTTGGCCGGGGGACGCTCCCTGCCGCTTCTCCTTCGCCTTCCTGCTCGAAGCCAAGCGCCGCGGCGCCTTCACCGCCATCGTCAACGGCTGGCTATACTTCTACCCCTCCTCCTGCCGCATGGATGCCATCGAACGGCGGCTTTTCCAGCGCGACACCCTGGGGGCCTTCGACGTCATCGCCGCCCAGACCGAGGCCATCCGCGACGCCCTGGTCGCCGCCGGCGCCCCGGCCGAGCGCGTCACCGTCACCGGCAACATCAAGTTCGACGCCCTGCCCTCGCCGCAATGGTCCCCGGCCCAGGCCCGCAGCCCGGCCATGCTCGGCTCGCTGCTTGCCGCCGGCCGGCCCATCGTCGTCGCCGGCTGCGTCACCGAGCTGCCGGAACAGCAGCTCGTCCTCGACGCCTTCGCCGCCGTTCGCGCCGCCCACCCGGAGGCCCTCATCGTCCTCGCCCCCCGCCACCCGGAGGTCAAGGAACGCATGGAGGCCCTGGCGCAACTATTGCGGGAGATGCGGTTGCCGTCCCTCTTCCGCTCCGCCGTTCCCGACGTGGCCGTGGGGCCGGAAACCGCCTGCCTGGTCCTCGACACCATCGGCGAACTGCGCGACTTCTTCGCCGCCGCCACCGTCGCCTACATGGGGACCGACCACAACGTGCTGGAACCCCTGGGCTTCGAAAAACCGGTGACGGTGAAGCCGGGCTGGGACCCGACCTACCCGTCCTATCCGGTATACCGGATGCTCCTGGATGCGAATTGCCTACAGGAGGCGGCGAACGTCGAAGAATTGTCGGCCTGCTGGCTGGAGTGGCTGGACAACCCCGACAGCTACCGGGACCGCAAGCATCTCATCCACGAAACGCTTGCCGCCGCCAAGGGCGCGGTTGCCCGGCACATGGCCCTGATCGAGCCCTGGCTGGGCCGCTGACGCCCTGCCTGCCGCCCGCCTGCATTCGCCGCGGTGCGTCGCGCCCCCTTACCGGACGGCGTCGCCCCTTCCCGGGCGCGTCTGCGTCGCCGGGTATCCCGGGCCGTAAATGTCGCTCCCCGGGGCATCGCCCAGACGAAGGACCCCGGGACTCGCCGACAGCTCGGCGAATCCCGGCGCCGCCGGCGTGCCCGGCCGGGGACCGAAATCCGCATTCCAGATGAGGACGTAGCGCACGTACCGGTACTGTTTCTTCAGCGCCGGCAGGACGCGTTCGTTCCACACCCCGGGCACGGCCTGGCCCCCCGGCTTGAATCCGATCTCGCTCCAGGCGATGGGCAAGCGGTTGCGCCAGGCGAGATTGGAGACGATCTGGAAGCTGCCCGTAAAGCTCGCACTCTCGAAATTCGGGTTGGGCGTATTGTCATAGCCATCGAGCCCGACCACGTCGACATAATTCCTGCCGGGCCAGTAGGCTTCGAACTCGGCCGTGGAAGGATAGGGCGACACGTTGGGCGACCACACCCAGAGGACGTTATCGACGTCCTTCTCCACCATCAGGTAATCGTGGGTGAAGCGCCACAGATCCACGAGGCCGCTGGTCGCCGCCGATTTCCCTCCCCACCAGAACCAGTTGCCGTTCATTTCGTGGAAGGGCCGGAAGAGGACGGGCACCTTCACCCCGTTGACCTGCAGCCCGGAGAGAAACTCGGCCAGCCGGTCGAGATAGGCCCGATAGGCCGCATGTTCCGCACCGCCGGGAAGGATTGCCGCGAGGGCGTTGCCGCCGATATCCCAGGCGTCGCCCCGGGTCACCGGATTGGGCATGTGATCGACCAGGGTGCAGATGCCCCCGCTCCGAAACTTTTCCAGGAGGTAAGCCGCCGCCTGGGCCCGCTCCTTCGGCTTGCGCTCCACCGGCCCGACGTCGTAGTACTCGACGCTGAAGAGGAGCGGTTGCCGCCCGGAAATGGCCGCCTGCACGTCCCAGCCGACGCTGGCGCTACCGGCGCTCCAATGGCCGCCGAGGGCGAATCCCTCGTTTTCCCGGGCAAGCCATGCCCTCAGACGATCGGTTTCCGGTGTAAGCTCCGCCGCGCCCAGGGCGCCGCTCGCGAGCACGACGGCCATCGTCGCACCCAGGCGACGCATGGTGCGGCCCCACGCTCCGTTCGCTTCGACCATGGCTCAGTTCCGTCTCCGGGCCTGGTGGAGCAGGCCCTTGAAATATTCAGCCTCCCAGGCGACGCGGAAATAGTCCCACTCCCTGCCGCACCAGCGCAACCAGCGCATCGAGGCGAGATTCGCCAGATACCGGCGCCACATCCAGCGCGGCAAACCCCGCCACATGGGGACGTCTCCCCACAGCTTCCGCTCGCCGTGATCGTAGCGGAATCTGCCGTAGCGGAATGCCCGTCCGACGATCCACTCCGTCTCCAACTGCCAGGGCCGGATCATGTGCTGGACGGCACACTCCCCGCAGAACCAGCTCCGGTACCCTGCGGCCGACAGGCGCTCGAGAAACTCCGATTCGCTGCCCATGGCGTAGGTATTGGTGCCGTCGGGACCGACATCGCCGTTGAACCGGTAACCGGCGGCAAAAACCCTCGATCTGACCATCATGTTGGGCCCCCAGATCATGCCGTGATGGGTCTCGCCTCCCGCCAGGTCCGCCGGATGCACGGCGAACACCGGCCCCATGGGCACCCGCTCCAGCACCCAGGACGGCGGTTCCGCCATCCAGTAGGGCAAGATGCGCCCGCCAAAAATGTCGAATTCCGGCCGCTCCCGGGCCATCCTTTCGTAGGCGACCAGCCAGGTCTTCAAGGGAACGACGTCGTCGTCGGAAAATACCAGCAGTTCCCCCCTGGCTTCGGCAAGTCCGCGGTTCAGGGCGTGGTTCTTGCCGCACCTCGGCTCCTCGACAAGGGTCAGGGGCAGGCGGTGAAGGTATCGCTCCAGTATCTCCCGGGAGTTGTCCGTGCAGGCATTCAGCACGGCGACGATGTGGTATCCCCCTCCGGTTCCTCCAATGCGCACATCGCCTCCAGCATCGTCGGCAAGGTTGTCGCTCCGTTATGCGTCGAGAACAGCACGGTCAGCACTTTCAATCCCCTGGATGAATATTTTTTCGTCTAAAGCCGGTTACCGCTTATTCCACAGGCGAACCACCTCTTTCCACATGGGGTGATTCAGGCCGGACATGGCGAAGCCGCCGCCGATCGCCGCGCCGACGACCACGCCGGCAAGCCCGGTGGCCAGCCCCGTTGCGACTTCGCCCGCCCCCTTGGCGCCCGCCAGGCCGCCCGCGCCGGCGCAGGCCGCCACGATGGCGCTCTTCCACACGGCTCCGGCCAACTGCGCGACCGTGAGCCCCATGGCCCGGTTGAGCAGGATCTGGTGTACGGCTGCGCTGGCCAGTGCAATGACGGGCCACCCCTGGGCGACGGCCAGCACTCCGTGGGGCGCGAGGAAGACGATTGCCAGTACCTTGACCGGCAGATTGATGGCTTCCGCGGCCAGGTTGAGGCCGGGCGTGCCGCGGGCGGTATAGGTCGTCCCGCACAGGAAATGGGTCGCGGAAATGGCGGCGGTCAGGGCGATATAGGGCACCAGGGGCACTGCCGCCTGCCATTGGTCTCCGAACAGGAGCAGGATGAGGGGCTCACTCGCGACGGCAATGACGGCATAGGCAGGCCAGGTCACCCCGGTCAGCAGCGCTGTCCCGTCGAGGAAGGCGGTCCGCATGTCGCCGCCGTTCCGCCGGATGGCGGACATCGCCGGCAGCAGCACCGGCCCCAGGGCCTTGTTCAGCATCTGCCCGAAGAACCGGCTCAGGGAAGCCGAGCGGTTGAAATACGCCACCGCGCTCATTCCCGCCAGTTTGCCGAGCACCAGATCGGCCGCCGACATGTTGAGATAGCCGAGAATGGTCGACGAAGTCGTCATCGAGCCGAACCCCAGGATCGCCCCGGCCCCCTTCAGACTTGGCCGCCAGGGCAGGTAGGCGGGGCGCAGGAACAGGGAGGCGATGCAACTGGCCAGGGTTCCGGCCACCGACGCCCAGGCCAGGCTGGCGGCACCGTATCCCCGGTAGGCCAGGAACACCGACGTCGCCAGCGAAACGCAAGCGGAGAGGGAATCCGCCACCGCCAGGGAGCGAAAGCCCATTTCCCGCCGCACGCAGGCCATGGTCACCGCGCCGAAGGGGGTCAGGGCGAAGTTCAACGCCAGAATCAGCATGACCACCCGGACCCGCGGTTCGTCGTAAAACTCGGCGATGATCCCGCTTGCGCCCGCCAGGGCGAGGCCGATCGTCGCTCCCGCGACCAGGGCGACGCCGAACGCGGCACGGAGGACCTCGGTCGTAAGCGCTTCCACCTGGATGATGTAGGCGGAAGCGCCGAGGTCTCGCAGTATCTGCGCCAGGGCGACCACGACGGCCGCCACGGAGAAGACTCCGATTTCTTCCGGCGTCAGCAGGCGGGCAATGACCAGGGAGCCGAGGAATTGCAGGGCCGTCACCGCATTGGACGACAGCAGGCTGTAGCCGATGGACTTGCGTACCGACGTCATCGCGCGGCCCCGGGAATCAATTGCCGTCCCCGCGTCGGAACACGGCGAGTCCCTTCTCGCTGGGCCGACGGCGCAAATCCAGGCCGGGAAAGCTCCGTTGCCAGCGGGCGACGATTTCCTGCTCGTCGGGCCGATCCGCATCGTCAAGGAAGACGGCCCCGCCCTCCCGCAGCCGCGGGAAGAGCAAGGGTCCGGCCGGGTAGCGGGCAAGGGGCGCCGTATCGGCGGGCGGGCCGTCGATGACCAGGACGTCGATCGGGCCTGCCGGCAGGTTCGCCAGGTCGTACCAGGGTTGGCTGCCGGCGTCGGTGGTGGTGGCGACCAAGGGAGCGTCGATCACCGTCGCCCAGGCGGACAGCCCGTGGGAGGCGAGAAGCCGGCGGGTCGCGCTGGCGTATTCGGGGGCGTGCTCGAGGCTATAAACGTGACCGCCGCCCAGTATCTGCAGGCAGCGGGCGGCCACCACGGTGGACGCGCCGGAGCTGCATTCCACCACCACGGTCGGCCGGGCAGCGAAGAGGTGGCCGGCCACCTCCCGCAGGAAATCGGGCGAGCCCGCCCAGCCTCGGGTGGGCGGCAAGGCCCGCTCGGGCCGGAGATCCCAGTACAGGCTCTGCAGGGATTCCAGTTGACGGAAGCATTCGCTCACCTCGCGGGGCAGGCGCTGGGCCATCTCCCAAACGTGCAGGTCAACGCGGCGTACCTTGCGCAACAGGTACAACTGCAAGGCGAACATGGCCAGGATCGACAGGGCCAGAAGGATAAGCAGGAAAGTAGTCATCTCGGCATCACCAGAGTTGTCGAAGGCCGGCGCATTCTACGGCCCTATTCCGCGGCAAGGCGCTCCAGGCTTGCCAGCCAGGGGGGCGCCTGGAGGTACCAGCCGGCCTGGCGGGCGAGGCGGGGCCATACCAAGGCGCCGGCCAATCGCGGCCGCAGCCAGGCCCGGTTGAGGAGCTCGCCGCCCTGCCAGAACGAACGCCGCCGGGCCATGCCGCGCATGACCGCGACGTTCATGGACAGGGGATCGCGGGGAGGCGCGCCGCCGGCGAAGGGGATGCCGGCGCAATCCGGCGCCACCCGGGCGATGGTCTCGTCGTGGAGGCGTTGATCGAGAAAATATTCGGTCGGCAAATGCCAGAGGAAATCGAAGACCTCCGGATCGAGGTAGGGGGTGAGCACCTCCACTCCCGGCAGGTAGCGGAGGAAGGCCAGGGCGATCTCCCGCCGCGTGCGGTTCCAGAACATGAACTGGTTGAGGGGATTGTCGTCGTAGGCGTGCTTGCCGAACTCCTCCTCCACCCGCGTGAAGGCGGCCTCCCAGGTCCAGCGTCGGCGGAAGGCGGGGGCCAATACCCGCTCCAGACCGCTTTCCGCCGCGCCATAGCCCCAGGCCGGCATCCGCCGCAGCCACTCGGCCAGGCGGCGCTCCCGGCCCAGGGCGACCCAGTCTTCCCGCATGAATACAGACCTGGACAGCGAATCGCCGGCGATGCCGTCGAACACCGCCGTGGCGCCGGCCGCGGCAATGCGCCTCGCCGTGGGCATGAACCAGGCGTGCTCGTCGGTCAGGCAGTCGAATATCCGGTTCTTTTCCAGTTCCGGGCCCACCGGGTCGGCCGCCTGGGGCATGACTTCCAGGGGCCAGCCGATGGCCTGGCAGAGCCGGGCGGCGACCTCGGCGTCATCATCGGGCCGGCTGGGGAAATGGCGCTGGGAAATGACCAGATGGGGCCGGAACCCTTGCCGCCGCAACGCCAGCGCGATGTGGCGGGAATCACGGCCGCCGGAAAGCGGCAAGGCGGTCCGGGCCGGGTCCAGAGGAAAGCAGCGGGCGATGGCCTGGGCAAAGCGCCCGGCGTACTCCTCCGCCACCGCACCCCGGGGCAGTTTGGCTTCCGGCCGGCGGACGATAGGGGCGCCCGCCACAACCGCGCCCCTTGCGGCGCTCCAGGTCAGGCGCCCCGCCGGCGGCAGGGCGCGGATGGCGGCGAAGGGCGTATCGTCGCCGAGAAAGAAGCCGAGGCGCAGGAAAGCGGCGATCCCTGCGTCGTCGAATTCGCGGGAGGCCCCCAGTTCGAGCAATTCGGCGATGGAATCCGCCACCGCCACGCCATTTTTCAACGATGCGTAGAAAAGCGGGTAGAAGCCGTAACGGTCCACCTGCACGATCAAGCACGTGCCGTCCCACTCCCATCTCGCCCAAGGGCCGAGCCGGCGCTCCGCCGACCCGAAGCGGGCACTGCTCGTACCACGCGCAAGCACCTTGCCGTCACCGTTGACGCTCAAATGGACATGCATAACCCCAGCGCTCCCCTTTCCTGCGGATGCCGGCCCGCGCCAACCGCAGCCCGGGTCCTGCCACCCGCTCTCGTTCCATCCTCGACGGGTCGGAAAAAAGTCTAGTCCGTCGACTCTGGCGACGCGCGGTAATACCTCATGAACGGCAGCAAAAAGCCCGGGCGACCCGGGACAAATGTTGCATCGGACGGCAATTTCTCTGCAGGAAGCGAAATATGTGAAAGAGTTGTCAGCTCCCCCGGCGGAAATTGCTGGAAAATCCCGGCATCTACGAAAACCGACAACAACTGATTCACGAGACTCTCACCAACGCCAGGGGCGCAGTCGCCGCCACATGCAACTCATCGAACCATGGCTTTCCGGCCATGGCGGGGCCGCCAACCAGGGGGTAAGGCGCCCTGACCGGCAGATGGGCCATGGCCGACGACTGCCGGCGGTATCCGAAAGCAGCCGTTGACCGACGTAAGAAAAAACTTCCTCATCACCCTGGCGTCGTCCAACGCCAACATGGTCATCAATTTCGTCGGTGCCATGTTCCTGGCGCGCCTGCTGACGCCCTACGAGATCGGCGTCTTTTCCGTCGCCTACGTCTTTTCCGGGCTGTTGCGCACCATCCGGGAAATGGGCCTGGGCACCTACATCGTCCAGGAGCAGGAACTCTCCCCCGCCCGCTTCCGCACCGCCTTCGGCATTTCCCTGGTCCTGGCCGCCATCACCGGCGGCATCGTCGCCGCCCTGGCCGTCCCCGCCGGCATCTTTTTCCGCGAACCGGGCATCACCCAGGCCCTCTACGTCATCGCCGCCAGCTTCCTGCTGGTGCCCTTCGGCGCCACCACCATGTCGCTCCTGCGGCGCGACCTGCGTTTCACCGACATCGCCGTCATCACCACCATCGGCACCCTGGCCCAGAACGTCTCCGCCATCCTGCTGGCCTGGGCCGGCCACAGCTTCATGAGCCTGGCCTGGTCCTCCATGATCGGCATCGGCGCCACCATCCTGGCGGTGATCTTCTACCGGCCGGCCGACCTGCCCTGGCTCCCTTCCCTCGCCGAATGGCGGCGGGTGCTCGGCTTCAGTTCCTACGTCTCGGGCTCGGCGCTCGTTTCCTACGCCAACAACTTCCTCAGTGACCTCGTTCTGGGGCGCATGCTCAACATGGAGGCCGTCGCCCTCTTCAACCGGGGCAAGGGCCTGTCCGACCTGGTGGTCACCATCGTGCAGCAGGCCGTCAACAGCGTCAGCCTGCCGTATTTCTCCCAGGCCCTGCGCGAAGGCCGCTGCATCCTGGCGGCCTACGTCCATACCAGCGCCCTGTACAACGCCTTCGCCCTGCCCATGTGCGCCATCATGGCAGTCGCGGCGGAGCCGGTGATCCTGGTGCTGTTCGGTGAGCAATGGACGAGTTCCGCCCCCATCCTGGAGGTCACCTGCCTGGCCATCGCCCTCACCGTGCCCACCGCCCTCACCCCCCAGGTGCTCACCGCCTACGGGGAGGTCCGGGCCCAGTTCAAGCTGGATGCCCAGTCCCTCACCATCAAGCTGATCCTGGTCATCGCCTGCGCGCCCCTGGGCCTGGTCGCCGTGGCCTGGGGCTACGCCCTGGCCAGCCTGCTCGCCACCGCCCTGCGCCTGCGCCGGATGTTCAAGCTGTGCCACATGCGCCTGGGGGATCTGCTCGACACCCTGCGCCCCGCCGTCGTGCCCACGGCCCTGAGCGTGATCGGCCCCCTGCTGGTGGAGAACACCCTGGCGCTGCCGCCCTTTGCCACCCTCTTCCTCAGCGGCGTCACCGGCGGCGCCGGGGCGCTCGCCGGCATCATGCTCACCCGCAACCGGATCCGGGAAGAACTTCTGCTCTTGCTGCGCAAGCAGAAAAAAGCCGCCTGACGCTGCCGCCGCCAGCGGTCACTGGCTCCGGGAGGCCAGGCGGCGCAGGATACGGGAATCCTGCAGGGCGATGCGCAGTGCTTCCGCGGGAAGGGAACTGCCGAAGAGGTGCTGGAAACGCCGGGCGGTGCGCAACAGCCCGAAGGCGCGGAAGGTGACGCGGAGCGTCTCGGCCTGGGCGTAGAGCCACCAGCGGCCGGCGTCGAGCAGGGCGGCATCGGCGGCGGCGCCGCCCGAAGCGGGATGGGCCAGCAGGTATCGCCGCAGCCACTCCAGGTACTGCAGCCCCGCCTCCAGCTTTTCCCAACGGTCGGGGCCGTGACTGGTGGAAATGTTCTGGCCGGAGGAGCGCCAATGGACCCGGGGTCCGGCGATGCTGACGATACCGTCGTCGCCGGCGAGCTTCACCCAGGTGGCGTCGTCGGAACACCAGGCCCGGGGAAAGGCCTGGAAGCCGCCGGCGGCGACGAGGGCCTGGCGGGAGAACACGTAGTCCGGGGCGAAGCTCTGCAGGGCGTAGGCAAAACGCTGGCGGACGAACTCCCGGACCGGCAGCCGGTCCGGGAAGGGCGGCGCCTCCTTGAGGAGACTGCCGTCGGCGTCGATGACGCAGACGTTGAAGTGGTAGACCTGGCAGGGGTGCGGGTCGGCGGCAACCCGTTCGAGGAAGGCGGCGACGCAACCAGGTTCGAGCAGGTCGTCGTCGCTGAAGAGCCAGACCCAGGGTTCGTCGCCGAGGGCGATGCAGCGTTGCCAGTGGCCGACCAGATCCTCCCGGCCGAGGTTGCGCTCGAAGCGGTGGTAGCGGATGTCCAGGGTGCCGCGCCAGGCCTCGCATAGGGCACGGAGGTCATGGGGCGAAGCGTCGTCCCCCACGTAGACCGTGAAGTCGCGCCGGGTCTGGGCGGCGAGGGAACGCAGGGTGGCGTCGAAGAAATCCGGCTTGTAGGCGGGAATGACGATGGCCAGGGGCTGCATCGCTCGCCTCGCTCAGTCCGCGCGGCCGAGGGCGAAGCGGATGTGGGCCAGGAGCTGGGTCAGCCGCTCCCCCAGGGGCAGGGGCCCGGGCAGGCCGAATTCCTCGACGCCCGGGCCGGCCGGCTGGCCGGCTTCGGCCTCCCGCGCCGCCTCGGCCAGGGCCGCCGCCGTCGCTTTGAGAAAGGCGTGGCCGAAGCGCCGGTCCGGCTCCAGATGGTTGCCCTCGGCCCATTCGTTCCAGGCGTTGATGAACACCAGGCGCTCGTCGCCGCGCCGCTCGCGCAGGGTTTCGCGGCCGGTGGCGAGCAGCCAGCGGCGGTAGGTGTCGGGGTCCGAATCCTTGATGATGACGGCGCCGGTGGAGCGGCGGGCGGTGTTGTCGAAGCCCGGGGTGACGCAGCGGAAGCGCTTGTAGGGCACCGGTGCCTTGGCCCGCAGGCGGTGGATCATGGAGGCGTAGGCGACGATGCGGTTCTCCGCCAGTTGCCGGGGCAGGAGGCCGGCCTTGATCAGCAGCCGGGCGGCGATGCCGCGGTATTCCACGTCCCGCAGGTTGCGCCAGTCGGGGGCGAATTCCACCGCCGCGTCGAAGCCGATGTCGGCCGGCACCACGCCGTCGGCGAAGCTTTCCACCCGGGCCAGGTAGATTTCCCCCAGGCCGGCCCGGCGCGCCTCGTCCCGCCAGGTTTCGGCGGTACGGGCGGGCTCCGGCAGCAGTTCGGTGCGATAGACGAGGAACAGCGGCCGGCCGTCGACGCGGATGTAGCGGGGATCGGCGAAGGCCTGCAGGAGGGAGCGGATGTGCTGCCGGTCGTCGTCGGCATGGTAGTCCTGGCGCAGCAGGACCTCCCGCTCGCCGCCGCTCCAGGCCCGGGTCCAGTTTTCGTTGGCCCAGCACAGGCAGAACGGCAGGGAGGGCTCGCCACTGGTCAGCACCTCCTGGAACGGCCGCTCCAGGATGCGGCGGCCATTGAACCAGTAGTGGTAGTAGCAGAACCCGTGGATGCCGTGGGCCGCCGCCATAGCCGCCTGCTGCGCCCGCACCTCGGGCAGGCGCAGGTCATAGAAGCCAAGATCGGCGGGCAAGTGGGGCTGGTAATGGCCGGGGAACAGTGGCCGGGCGCGGGTGACGTTGCGCCATTCGGTAAAGCCCCGGCCCCACCACGCGTCGTTCTCGGGGACCGGGTGGAACTGGGGCAGGTAGAAGGCGATGGCGCGCAAGGGCGAGTCGGTCATGGGGGCAGGCTTGTATCGGCGGATGGCGGCAGGGAGGGGCGGCATGGCGCCGCCGGCTCCGCTGGCAGGACGCCTGCATCATCGCAGACCGGTGGAATTTTTTCCATCAACAGGAACCAGTCCTCCGCCGAGGGGCGGTCCGGCAACAGGGTATTGCGGCCGTCCGCCGCCAGGGCCCCCGCCGGCCGGGGCGCCGTATCCCGGAGATGTCCGGGAATCCACGCCAGGGTGTAGCGGCTGCCGGCGGGCAAGTCGCGGGCATTGACCAGGGCCCGCGGGGCCAGGCCCCGGGGGAACCAGACCAGCCAGCGGTCGTTGCCCATGACCCGTGTCACCGGGCCGCCGCCGTCCCCCCCCCGCTCCGCCGTCCACGCGGCGCCGGGGCGGGATTCCCATTTCCACCATTCGATGGCTTCGTAGAAGCGCCGCACCCGGCCTACCGCCTCGGCGCCGGGAAACTTCATCGCTTCCCACCAGGGCCGGGCCGGCCCGTAATCCGGGAAACGCTGGTCGCCGGCCGACTGGACCGGATACCACAGGCCGTGGGCGCCGTAGGAAAAACCCACCGCCCCGGCCTGGATAGCCCGGATCATGCACATGCGGGTATCGTCGGCGCTGACGGCGGCGCCCGCCAGGCCCTGGATGCCCTCGTAGCGGCACTCGGATTCCACCACCGGCTTGACGCCGCCGTCGGCCCGGCGCCGCGGCGCGTAAAGCGAAGCCGGCGGCAATTCCCGGTGGCCGCCCTGGACCATGACGAAATCCAGCCAGTCCGGATCGCCGACCGAGAGTTCCCGGCGGGTCCAGTCCGCCTGATGCACGGTGACCGGATGCCGGCCGCCGTCGATCTCCCGCAGGGCGGCGCCGACCGCCGCCACCTTGGCGACCCGCTCCGGGGTCGACTGAACGTTGTATTCCCCGGCGATGAACCACACCACCTGCAGATCCCCCAGGGCCTCGACGGCATCACGCCAGGCCGCCAGCAACTGCTCCGTCGTGATGTCGTCCAGCCCGCGCTGGAAGCCCAGGCCGATGGCCGCCACCAGGCCCTTGTCGTTGGCGTAGCGGATGTACTTCCTGATTTCCGCCCAGTAGTCCCGGCGGGCGGCGGCACTGGATTGGCCGCGATAAAGGCCGAGTACCCCGGCGCCGCCCCGGGGGGCGCCCCCCAGGAAGGCCATCTGGATGACGTTGAAGCCCTGGCTGGCGCGCAGATCGACCAGGGCGCGGAACATGGAAGGGATGCCCGTGGCGGAGGAGCCGTCGATGGCGCAAAGGGCCGACGGGCAGAACCACCAGGTATCGGCCAGCCACAGGACCGGCCGGCCGTCGGCGGCGACGAAATGGGCGCCCGAGGGGGCAAGCGCGAAGCGGCCCGGCGCGGCCGACTCCACCGCCACCGGCTCGGCGCCGGCGGGAAGAACCCCGGCGGCTCCCAACGCCGCCAGCAGCGCCCAGCGCCGGATGCGGCTCATCCCCGCCCCTAGCCCCCTGCCGCGCCCAGGCCAGCGGCCCGTTGCAACTCCGCCCGCAGGGCTTCGAGCATGCCCAGGCCGTGGCGCAGGTCGGGCTCCAGGTGGTTGCCCTCGGCCCACTCGTTCCAGGCGTTGACGAAGAGGATGCGCTCCTCCTCCGGCCGCGACGCCAGTACCTCGACGGCCTGGCGGATGTTGCGGGCAAAGGGTTCGGGGCCGTCGTTGACCATCACCACGCCCCGTTTCTTGCGCCGGGCGGTGTTGTCCCAGCCCACGAAGACGCTGGGAAACCAGTGGTCGTGCCGCGGCCGCCGCTCCCAGAACAGGGCGCTCATCTCCCGGTAGTCGGCCACCGTCAGCCGGCCGTCCCAGGCGCCGTGTTTCAGGTTGCGTAGCAGCTTGCGCTTGCTGAACCAGTCCTCCAGGGCCCCCGGCACCAGGCCCAGTTGGGGAGTGAAGTTCATGGCGGCGTCGAACCCGTGCTCCCGCATGTCGGCGCCGGCCCGATGGCTATCGACGCCGACCAGGTAAGGATCGACCCCCAGCTCCCGCAGCGCCGTCGTGCGATAGACCTCCAGGGCGCGCTCTAGGTCGGGGATGTCGAAGGGCCGGTAGATGAGGAAAAGCGGCCGCCCGCCCACCCGCACGTGGCGCGGATCGGCGAAGGCCCGGGCGAGCCAGGCGGCGTGCCGTTCATGGTCGGCCATGGAGTAGGTCTGCTTGAGCAGGACCTCGCGCTCTTCGCCCAGCCAGCGCCGCGACCAGGTCTCGTTGGCCCAGCACAGGCAGAAGGGGAAGTCCGGCTCGCCGCTGGCCAGCACTTCGTCGAAGGGCCGCTCGATGAGGCGCCGGCCCTCGAACCAGTAGTGGTAGTAGCAAAACCCGTGGATGCCATGCGCCCGGGCCAGGTCGGCCTGGGCCTGGCGCACCTCGGGCAGGCGCAGGTCGGTGAACCCGAGGTCGGTGGGCAGGCGCGGCTGGTAATGGCCGGGAAACAGCCGCCGGGCACCGGTGACGTTGGTCCATTCGGTAAAGCCGGCGCCCCACCATTCGTCGTTCTCCGGGATGGGGTGGAACTGGGGCAGGTAGATGGCGAGTGCCTTGAGGTTGGTTATCGGCATCGGATCTCGACTCGGGTTCTCGACAAAGGCAGACTCGCCAGGCGCAGCAGCAATCATGCGGAAACTCCTTCGCGGGCCGAGATCACCTGCCGCACGATGGCGTGAATCCCGGCGCACATTCTCTCCACCGTGTAATCCATGGATCTTTTTGCCGCCGCCTGTCCTTTTGCCGCGGCAAGGGCGGGCTCGTCGGCCAGTTCGATGATGGCGGCGGCAGCTGCATCCACGTGCAGCATCGGCACCACCGCCCCGATCTCGCCGTCGACAAATTCCGTGGCCCCGCCCGACCCCGCGAAGCAGACGACGGGCAGGCCCTGCCGGGCGGCTTCCAGCATGACCAAGGGGAAAGGATCTTCCCGGGAGGAAAGGAAGAAGATGTTGGCGTCGGCGAAGCACTGGCTGGGAGAGTCGATTTCACCAACCAGAAAAAGGCTGCTGGCGAGCCCCAGAGACTCGATCTCGTACTCGGTTTCTATCCGTTGGTCGGCGGCGAGCCCGCCACCGATCCACACGAAGCGGATGTCTGACCTGCCCTGGCGGGTGCACACGGCATGGGCCGTCTGCAAAAAGAGGTCGAAACCCTTGCGCCAATCCTGGGTGCCGCAGCCGCAGACCACCGTGTCGCCGGGAGGAATGCCCAGGCGCTGGCGCCACTGGCCCTTGCCGGCGGCGACGACCTCGTGATCGCAAGCGCCGAACACCACGGACACCCGCTCCGGCGCCACGCCATGCCGGGCGCACAGGTTTCCCCGAACCGCTTCCGACACGGCGACGACATGGTCGCTGCAGCGCAAGACCTCCTGGACGGCTCCGTTCCGGGAATTCCGCCGCATGAAGGCTTCCAGCTCCGGAATCCGGGAAATGACCGCGGCCCCGGTGGCGGCCTTGAGCACCCGCACGAGATCGCCATTGACGCCGGTGTTGTTGAAGATGCAGATGGGTCGGGCCTTTCGGATCATGCGCAACATCTCGCCAAGGCGCCAGCGCACATGGAGGCGCTGCAAATTCGGAAAGCGCCACCAGCGCTCTGTCCCGGCGCGCACCACGTAGGTTTTGGCCACCCGCTCGTACTCGGGACGCAAGGGGCCATCGCGATTGAGCACAACCACGATCCGGAAAGGCGTATTCCGTGCAAACCAACGCACGATCTTGAGAAGCGAATTGGGAGCGCCGGTACGCAAGGCGTCATGGCCGACAAAGACAACCGCAGGCGCCCCCCTGTCAGCCAAGCCGGCAACTCCCCGGTTTCCGGCACCGGCCTCAGCCGCCACAGTGGTATCCAAAATCTTCATGGGCCGAAATCATCGTTGGGGCATGGCATGGCGGAATCTGGCGAGGAGGGAATCATATGATTTTTGCAAGCCCCACGCCAATCCGGCCACCAACGGAATGCCGGCCACGCCGAAGGCGACAGCCCTCTCCAGGCCGGCAGCCGGTGCCAGGAAATCGGATAGAAGCACGTAGATCGGCCGATGGAGGAGATACATGGAATAGCTGGCGTACCCTATGGCCGTGACTATCCGGTTCGCGGGAAATTCACTTTCCGCGAGGACTACCCAGATGGCCACCGGGCCGGCCATCGCCAAGGGAATGCTGAACAGGCTGCTTTCGGCGGCAGTTCCCCCGGCCAGGGACACCACCCATGCGACCGGGAGGAAAGCGGCCGCCAGTATGCGAGCGATCGCTCCAGGGCGCCAGCGGGCGATGGCGACATAAACGCCAAGGGCAAATGCCGGGAAATAGATGGCAAGGCGGTCGTCAAACCGTTCCAGGAGCAGCCCGGCGGCGGCAAGTCCAACCGAAAGTGCCGTGGTCACCATCCAGAAACCGCTCGCCGATTGCGCCAAGGCCATCAACAGGGGCGCAACCAAGTACAGTAGCAGCAGCATCGAGACAAACCACAGTGTTGGCGGCGCAGGCCCCTGGAACATGGAAGCCAGCGACGCCGCCCGAAGCAGGGTTTCCCCGTCGGCCAAGGCAAATTGGGAAAAGAGAAAAAGGGCCAGCAGGTAGAGCGGATATATCCGGAGAAACTTGCGTACATAAAAATCCGTCAATCCACCTATCCCTGGAGCCAGCGCATGGCCCCCCGCCAGATACCCTGAAAGGAACACGAAAAGCCCCAGCACCACGACGGTGATCCGCAAAGTCACCGCGTTATGCCATGCTGACAGCGCCGGAACGTAGTCCAGAAGATGCCAGAAGGCGACGATGTAGAGCACGCTGGCAGCCCGCAGCCCCTCGATGACAGGATTTCTGACGGACACTCCAGCAGCGATGGAGGGTTGCCCGGCCATCCGATCTGGCGCCCGGGCTCAATAACCCCGGGCGTCCCACTCCTCTACCGGAATACGCGCCTGGGCCAGGCGCTCGACCAGGCGATCGTGCCGTTCCTGGGGAATGCCCACCTTGAACCAGTGCCATTCGATGAACAGGCGACGAACACGGGTGATCGTTCCTTCCGCGAACATCTTTTCGAGGATGTCGTATTCGGCCCCTTCCACATCGAGCTTGAGCACCAGATGGTCGTTGCCGGACAGTTCGCTGGCAATCCAGCGCGACAGGTCGATGGTCCGGACCTCCATGGGGGATTCCGTATCCAGGGTGCCATAGCCCCCGTTGGCGCTGGTCAGCTTGTTCTCGAACAGGGTGCTACCGTCGCCATCCTCCCGGTCGAGGAAGAATGACTGGGTGCCGTCCCGGTCGTGCAGGGCCGCTGGAATCAGGGTGTGCCTCGCCACCCCTTCGTAGCATTTCCCATAGAGGGGATTGGGTTCGAAGGTGTAAATATCGAAGCGGCCGCGGGGATCGAGTTCCTTGCGGAACTTGCGCACCGAACAGCCGTCGTTGCCGCCGCCATCGACAAATACGTTGCGTTTCCAGGGTAGCAGGCTGCCGATCATTTCTTCAGTCCATCCGATAAAGATTCAAGTTCCCGGTCGGGAATCGCCCCCCGGGCCATCTTGACTTCGACCCGGTCCCCCAGGGCGAGCAGCCGATTGGCCGGGCGATTCAGTTCGTCTTCCCGATCGTCCACGGTAAAAAATTTGAGCCCCTCCGCCACGAAGATCGGCCGGTTCGCGGTATCGAAGACGCTGCAACGCACGGAATAGGCGCCTCGCCGCAAGGGAAACGCGGGCGCCACGTATTCTGCCGACAATTCGCCGGGCCCCACCCGCTCGCCGGCAGGGAAACGGTATTCCGCCGCGCTCAGGTAGATCAGATCGGAGGTCTGCGTGCCCACGATGACCAGCGGCGACTCGATCGCCTCATTCAATTTCAGGCGCACCCGGATCACCATTCCTTCGTCCGCCCTGATCTCCTCCACGGCGCAACCGTCTCGATCGAGGATTTCCACATCGACCAGATCGACCTCGTGGGTCGCCTCGATGCGGGCGGCCGCCCGGCTCTGGGCGGCGATTTTCTGGTTGGATTGGGCGAAGAAGGCATCGCATACCTCGCCGCTCGTCCCATCCATGAGCAGCCGCCCCCGGGAGAACAACAAGGCCCGGGAACACATCCGGGTGATCTGGCGAAGGTTGTGGCTGACGATGAGTACCGTCCGGCCCCCGTGCTTGATCAAGGCCTCCATGCGATCGAAGCACTTTTTCTGGAAGGCCAGGTCGCCCACCGCCAGCACCTCGTCCACGATGAGAATTTCGCTCTCCACCGCCGTCGCCACCGCGAAGCCGAGCTTTGCCTGCATGCCCGAACTGTAGCGCTTGACCGGTGTGTCGACGAAGTCCTCGATTTCGGCGAAGGCGACGATCTCGTCGAACTTGCGCGCCACCTCCGACCGCGACATGCCGAGGATCGCAGCATTGAGAAATATGTTTTCCCGGCCCGTCATGTCGCCGACCAGGCCCGCCCCCACCTCGATGAGGGGAGATACCTTGCCGCTGACCTGAACACGCCCTGAAGTCGGGGAGGAGATGCGCGACAGCAGCTTGAGAAGGGTACTCTTGCCGGCGCCGTTGTGACCGACGACGCCCACGACTTCCCCTTGGCGGATCGAAAAACTGACGTCGTCCAGGGCCTTGAAGGGCGGCTGCGGCTCCCACTCGCGTCCCTGCAAACGCCGCAGCGTGCTGCCAAGGGAGCGCCGTAGGGTATGCAGTTGCCCCAGGTTGAACTCCTTGGTGACTCGGTCGACTTTGATGATGTCCATGGATCAAATGGAAATTTGCACCGCCGCTCCAGCAAGCGCGTGCTGAACGCATCCGCGACGGTTTGTTCGGCAAGAGTATCGCACTCAGCCAACCATCCCGACGAGTGTCCGATGGAGCGCTTCCATGCGGCCATCGACGAAGTAGTCGCTCTCCACCCGCTTCCGGGCTGCTTGTCCAAATTGTCGGCACAAGTCTGGCGAACGAGCCAACTGCTTGATGGCAGCGGCAACGGCGTCGCAATCCTTATACGGAACGACGATACCCGCAACGTCGCCAATGAAGCCTTCCATACCGCCCGTCTTTTCCATGGCAATCAGTGGCTTTGCCCAGGAGGCTGCCTCAAGGCCGATGAGCGGGAACGGATCTTCCCGGGAGGAAATGAAAAGCACGTCTATGGCAGCGAAAAACGGCGCGGGATCGGCCATGGCATCAAGCAGAGACATATTGGCGGCGGCCGCTCCCTTTGCCAGATCGACGCGGGACCAATAGCCGAAATCCTGGTCCCTGGTCCCGCCAAGCCAGGCGAAGCGGATAGTCGCCGGTTCGCTCTGGCATGCCAATCGTTCGGCAGTCCCGATGAAGATGTCCAGGCCCTTGCGCAAATCCTGCGTGCCACAGCCACCGACGACAAAGGCTTCCTGTGGAATGCCCAGCAGATCCCTCCCGGCTTTCCTCATGCCGTCGGCCTCTGCCAGATTCGGCAGGGAACTCACAAACCCGGGCGCCACGACAACATTGGCCGGGGATAACCCGAATCTTTCAACCATGACCTCACCCACGCGCTCCGAGACGACTCCATACACCGTCTCCGACTGGTTCAAACGGGCAGCCCGATGAAATCCAGGGTACCTGTCGATCCAGGACTCCAGCTCATGGACGTGGACGAAAGCCCTGCCCCGGAAACCATCGACTCCGGCGAGGAAAGCCCCGCTCACCAGCGTATTGGCGTAGACCACATCAGGCGCAATTGCCCCCAGCAGCCCCGGAATATCGTGGGCTGCAATCCGCTCCGTCTTCTCGGCTGCACCGCGGAAAATCCGGGAGATATCCGAACGGAGGCGACTCAGGCGTGAGGGAGGGGAGGCCAGAACCAAGGTCCGGCAGATACCCGCGAACTCCCCTTCGAGTTCCCCGCCGGCCAACAGCAACACCGTGGCTTCCACGTTCCTGTTGGCTACCAGCCATCGCACTGCCTTCAATAGGTAGAGTTGGGCGCCGGCACGATAGCCGTCATGGGAAATGAACAGGATCTTGAGCGGCCTGCCATCCTGCCCCCCGACGCCTGCCTCCCGTTTTGCGTTCGCCTCGCTCATGTGCCCCATGCCGCTCAATGCTTCCTCAACCAGATGCTGCCACCCGTATTTTTCAGGCAAAGCGGCATGTGATCGGCAAAATAATCCCTGTGGAAATGCTGCAGGAATGTATTCATGAGCACGATGGAAAACGAACTGTTGTATTGGAGAAAGGCCCGGAGAACATAACATTCGTTCCACGCCCTGCCTTCGTATATCCACTCCCTGGGGTATTCAAACGGGAAAAAGATGTCGTGAAAATGGACATATACTCCCTGCGACAACCGCGGCAATATCTCGAAAAGAATGTAATTGACGTCGCTCCCTATCTTGGCGACGTGGGTGGAATCGATAAAAAGTATGTCGTTCGCCTCGAGCCCGTCGAACTCTTCCAGAGGAACATCCTGCAGACGCGCTGGAATAATCCGGGCCCTCTCCCTGTCGCCCGGTTTCAGGAGTGAATGAAGCAAGTCTGGATAAGGCTCGACAAAGGTGGTTTCTATTGAGTTTCCGAAGTAGCGCTCGTTGGTGTCAAGCGTCACGCAAGAGGAAAAGCCCGAACCCACTTCGATAATGTGCCTGGGCTGACAACTCCTGATCATGCAATACAAGAAGACCGCATCCGAGTATGAATACGCCGGATTTTCGAAGTAATAGCGCCATCCGTCCTTTCTATCCGGGCCAAAAGGCATTTCCTGGTAAAAAGGTTCGAATGCTCGAAGGAGGGCCAGTTGTTCCGCTTCCCGCATATCGACACCGGCAATCTCCCGCCCCGCTGCCGCGAATAATCTCGCCTCCTCGCCCCTCACTGCGTCGATGGACGGAAGGGGAGAATAGAAATGCCCCGGAGGCGCAAAACTGATCGTACGTTTAATGGCCTCCAGTTCCACCAGCAATCTATCCCTCTCACCAACGATATCCCTGAGTCCCGGCAGTTCCTTGACCACCGATTTGAAAGCAGCAAGCATCTTGGCACTCCCTTTCCGCTGCTACCCGATCGACCGGCGGATGCCTGCTGCTGCACCTCCGAAGGCCGGTTCAAGGCAACCGCATGAGAAATACTTCGTGACTCCCTGGGTTCATTTTCCATTTTTTCGCCGGTAATCCTCGGCAATGGCGTCCGCGGAACACCGGCTGGTCTGCCTGGCCCTTGCCACCGCTTGCCGTATCCTTTCGGCCAGCGCCGCTCTTTGGGCAAGGGCGGAATCCACCCTGGCGCAAAGATCCGACAGCGAGAGGCCCTTGATATCCAGGAAATATTCGGTCAAACCAAGGAAGGTCATGATTCCGGCGGTCTTTGGCTCGTAGGCGATGGCCACCGTGGGCACGCCCTCGCTCAGAGCGAATATGTTGGCGTGCATGCGCACCCCCACAAATGCCGCGAAGTTGGCGTAAAGGCCCTTGAGGCTGAGGGGGTCCAGATTGTCGCGGATCACGGTAAAGCCACCGGCGGCATTTATCCGTTTGACCACCATGTCCGTGAATTCCAGGTCGTTCATGGCGTCCGCCAGCACCTGGGGAACAAAATAGACGTGCGCCCCGTGCTTTTCTATCAGGTGGTCGGCCAATCCGGCCATGGCCTGAGCATAGTTTTCCTTTTCCCGGCCGACATCCTCGGCGCCGGGGAAATCGTAGTGCCGAATCGAAATGCCTACGATCAGGCCCTCGGGCCGAAGGTAGCGTTCCCGCAATTCCTGCTTTTTTCCCGGTGGACAGTCGCGCAGCAGGAATGCCGCATCGGTGGTAACGATGGCTTTCGCGCGCGGCGCCAATTCCCGGACCAGTTGCGCCGACAGGGGCTCCCTGAGGATGACAAGATCGGCGCAACGCAGAAGACGCCCCGCCAGCCAGCGATGATGCTCACCCCGAAACGGCCCCACGGACCACGCGAAGCAATACAGAGGCTTTTTCAGCCACTTCGCCAGGAAGGCCGCCGCGACCTGGCGGTACCAGTGGGTATGCTCCGGATGCGGAGACAGGATATAGCCGCCGGGAACGAACACCACCGCATCAGCCTCACAAAACGCCTGCACGACCTCGCGCCTGCCGCCCGGATAGGCCCGGGAACACCCCTTTCCCAGCAGTGCGGCCGCCAGCCACGTGTAAGCAAGGAAGCCGTAGAGGCGGAGCACCTCACTCCGGTAGGTTCGTCCGCTCCGGTTGGCCAGAAGCCGGTTCGCCAGCGTTCCGCACCAGGCCGGCAGCCTCCACAGGACATTGATCTCCAGCCAGCGATGAAAACTGACGGCGCCATCCTTGTTTTCCAGGGTATCGCCGTAGAGCGGCCCCAGAACCCGACTGCGGTAGTACATCCGGTCCAGTTCCGGCGTATCGGTAAGAAGGGTGGTCTCGGCTCCGGGAAACACTCTGGCCATCTCGTCTTCCATGGCCATGACCAGGGCGGCGTCACCCTTGTTTTCCCAGGTATAGCCTCCCGGATACAGCAGCTTCATGCCAGCCGCTCCGCCACGGCCCCGCCCGCCGCAAGCCGGTGGCCCGGCATGTCGAACACCCAGTCGGCAGGAGTTTCCACGAACCCGACCTCGGGAATCTTGGTGATGTCTATGCGGCCAGCCTCGACCAGAATCTTCATGATGTTTTCGCCATACCAGAGCATGTGCCGGAAGCGATCCAGGAAGGCGAGCCGCAGGCTGTAGGAATAGGGACGCAGGGGCAGGTCGCGGATGGTGCATGTCAATCGATGGACGCCGGGCTCCAGGGTGGGCCGCACTCCCGGGAGGACATTGCTCACCGAAAGAACATGCACGAAATCGGAAGTGTGCAACCCGACGACGATTTCCGGAGACTCCAGGCGCCGGACGACCTCGAACTCCACTTCGATCCCGACCGCTTCGTGCATCCCGACCGCTTCGACAGGGCTGCCGCCCCCGTCCAGCAGGCGGACCTTGCATACCGCGATAACCCCAGCGCTTTCCTGCGGCACGATCAGGTCGCCGCCATCGGCCGTGTGCCTGGAAAAGGTACGCTCCTGCGCCTCCCGGAAAAACACGCCGCACACCTCCTGGGGCGTGCCGTCCCGGGATATCCGACCATGATCCAGCAATAGGGTGCGGGTACAGATCCGTTCCAGTTGCCGGACATTGTGGCCGACGATGATGACAGTTCTGCCTTCCCCGTGGATCAGGCGCTCCATTCGTTCGATGCATTTCTGCTGAAAGGCGATATCCCCGACGGCCAGAACCTCGTCGACAATGAGGATTTCCGCTCGAACCGCCGTAGCAATGGCGAAGCCCAGGCGCACTGCCATACCCGAGCTGTATTTCTTGACCGGCGTATCGACGAACGCCTCCAGTTCCGCAAAGGCAACGATCTCGTCGAACTTGCTGCGCACCTCTGCCCGGGACAACCCCAGTATGGCCGCGTTGAGGTAGATGTTTTCGCGGCCGGTCATATCCCCCACCAGGCCGGCGCCGACTTCTATCAGGGGCGCAACCTGCCCGCCGACACGAATCCGCCCCCGGGTCGGCGTCGATATGCGGGACAGCAGCTTGAGCAGGGTGCTTTTCCCAGCGCCGTTGTGGCCGATGATGCCGACCACCTCCCCCTGATCGATGGCAAAACTCACGTCGTCCAGGGCCTTGAAGGGCGCCTTGATATCCGGCGCCCCGCCACGAAGGCGTTTGGCCGCGTTGGCCAGCGACCGCTTCAGGCTGTGGAGCTGGCCAAGGTTGTACTCCTTGGTCACATGGTCGACTTCAATGATGGGCATGGGGGGCTAGACCACGTCGGCGAAGTAGGCTTCCGCCTGCTTGAAGAGCGTGTAGCTGATGGGCAGGCCGATGGCCACGAAGGCCAGCCCGGGGGCCATGGCCGACCAGCCGGGGGCGGTGCCGGTGAGGATGGTGCGCTGGAACCCGTCGATGACGCCGACCATGGGGTTGAGGGTGTAGAGGGTGTAGAGCGCATCGGACCAGGCGCCCGCCGCCTGGTCCTCAAGCAGTTTCTTCTGCACCAGGGCGAGGGGGTAGATGACGGGCGAGGCGTACATGACGACGGACAGGGCCAGGGGCACGACCTGGCCGATGTCGCGGACGTAGACGTTGATGGCTGCGCCGACCAGGGAGATGGTCAGGGACGAGAGGATACATACCAGCACCAGCAGCGGCACCCAGGCCAGGGTGGCCTGGAGGCCGTAGCCGTACCAGGCCATGAGGGCGGCGAGGATGAGGAAGCCGATGCACATTTCGACGAGCTTGGTGACGACGGCGACCAGGGGGAATATTTCGCGGGGGAAGTAGATCTTGCGCACCAGGTTGGCGTTGTTGACCACGCTGACGACGCCGTCGGCGACCGATTCCTGGAAGAAGTTCCAGGGAATCAGGGCGCAATAGACCAGCAGGGGGTAGGGAACTCCGCCGCTGTCGATGCCGACGAAGCTGCGCACCAGCATGAACACCAGCACCAGCACGATGGGCTTGAGGATGGCCCAGACCACGCCCAGGTAGGATTGCTTGTAGCGGAGCGCGATGGTCTTCCAGGTGAGCACCGCCAGCAGCTCGCGGTATTTCCAGAGGTTGTCGAATATCGGAACCATGGTTGGGCCAGTCCGTCGTCATCAATGTTGGCCGGAGGGCGCCTGCCTGCGGCCGGGTTTCCCGATGGCTTGCGGTGAGCGTGCATCCAGCCTGCCGCCGGCCCCGGAAGCCCACCGGGCGGGCGTCCCGGTCATATCAGACCTGCGGACCCGCTCTGCAAGGCACCCGAAGCGAACCGTAAGGATATAGAATATTTGCATTGTAAGTAATCCCTGACCCTGGCAGGCGCCTCAGGCTTGCCGGGCCGCTACCGGATGGCTGCCCTTCGTACCGATGATCAACCGACGCTTGCTGGTGGTTTCGCCTACGCCTTTTGCCCCTTCGGATGCCGGCAACCGCATCCGCATCGGCAATCTGGTGGCGGCGCTCGCCCGCAGCGGGGTGGATGTCCATTTTCTCCACGTCGCCCGGGAACCGGGGGACGCAGCCGCCATGGCGGCCGCCTTGGGGACCGGCCGCTTCCGTAGCCTGCCCTACGCGCGGCCGCCCCGGCAGGAGTCGGGCGCCGCCCGCCTGGCCCGGCGCGTGCGCCAGGTGTTCGACCGGGACGCCCGCCACCAGTGGGGCCTCGACGACTGGTACGACCCGGCGATCACCGGCGCCGTGCTGGATTGGCACCGGGAAGCCGGTTTTGATGCGGTAATGGTGGAGTACGTATTCTTTTCCGCCCTCTTCGAGCATCTGCCGCCGGGGGTGCTGCGCATCCTGGACACCCACGACCGCTTCGCCCTGCGCCATCGCCTGTACCTGGCCCAGGGCATGGCCCCCCGCTTCTTTTCCACCAGCGTGGCCGAGGAGGCACGGGGCTTTTCCCGGGCTGACGTGGTCGTCGCCATCCAGCCCAGCGAGCGGGAGGCCTTCGCCCAGGTCACGGCGCGGCCGGTGATCACCGTCGGCCATCTGGTGCGGGTGGAGGACTGCTTCGGCCAGGCACCGGGGGATCGCCCCCGCTTCCTGGTGGTGGGTTCGGAAAACGAGATCAACGTCGATGGCCTCCGGCGCTTCCTGGCCGAAGACTGGCCCCTGGTCAGAAAGGCGCTGCCCGCCGCGCTGCTGCTGGTGGCGGGGGGGCTGAGCAAGCATGTGGCAGCCCGGGATGACGTCCTTCCCCTGGGCTTCGTCGAGGATATCGCCGCGGCCTACCGGCAGGCCCATGCCGTGGTCAATCCGGTGCGCAGCGGCACCGGGCTCAACATCAAGTCCATCGAGGCGCTGGGCTTCGCCATGCCCCTCATCGCCTCGCCGGCAGGGAGCCGAGGCCTGGAAGACGCCGCCGGCAGCGCCTTTGCCCTGGCCGAAACCCCCGCGGCCCTCGCCCGGGCTGCAACCCGCATCTGGGCGGAGCCGGCCTACGCCGGCGAACTTTCCGCCAGCGCCCGGCGCTACGCCGAGGCCTGGAACGCCGCCGCCCTGGGCGAACTGCAGCGGCTGCTCGCCGGCCCCGCCCCGCGGCCGGTGGAACGGGTGGCCTGACCATGCGCATCCTGGTCATCACCGACAACCGCTTCTGGCGCGGCGAGCTGGGCTCCCAGCGGCGCATCCATTCCCTGTGCGAGCACTTCGCCCGCAGCGGCCACGAGGTGCGGGTGCTCTTCCAGGGCTACATATATCCGTTGGAGAAGGCCCAGTTGACTGAAGTGGCGGGCTTTTGCCGGGTCGACACCCTGGGCGACGTCACCGACGGTACGGCGGCACCGCCCCGCGCCCGGGTGCGGGCGCGGCGCCTGGTCAAGCAGGTGCTGTTCGAGGGCAGGCGGTGGCTCCAGCCCCGCCATGCCGGCCTGCAGCCGATCCGCAACTTCCGGCTGCAGCAGCAGGAGCCGAAGCTGGCGGATTTCGCCGATCCGCTGCTCCTCGAACGCTTCCGCACCGCCTGCCGCGAGTTCCGGCCCCAGGCGATCCTGGTGGAATATGCCCGTCTGGCCTTCCTGCTCAAGGCCGGCCGCGATGCCATTCCCGCCGGCTGCATCACCCTGGTGGATACCCACGACCTGCAGCACGAGCGACAAAGCCGCTTCCACCAGCGCGGCGAACCCCACGACATCGACATCACCCCCGCCGAGGAGGCCCGGGCGCTGGCCCCGGCCGAGGTGATCGTCGCCATCCAGCCGGCGGACGCGCACAAGCTGCGCCAGCTCGTCCCCGGCAAGACGGTGGTGGTGGCGGGTTTTCCCAACTCGCTGCGCCGCCATCCGGAGCGCAACGCCGACACCTTGCGCATCGGCTTTATCGGCTCGTCGATGACGCCCAACGTCCAGGCCGCCACCTTGCTCACCGAGCGCCTGTTCCCCGCCCTGAGGGCGCAGCGAGGGGCCGCCGTCGAGCTTCACCTGTACGGCACCGTCTGCGAAAGCCTGGCACCGTCGGCGGCCGGGTCCGGCATCTTTTTGCACGGGTTCGTGGACGATCTCACGGCCACCTACGGGGAACTGGATATCATTGCCAATCCGGTGGAATTCGGCGGAGGGCTGAAGATCAAGAACGTCGAAGCGCTGTGCCACGGACGCCCCCTGGTGACGACGACGATCGGCGCGGAGGGGATGGAGGACGGCGCCGGCCGCGCCTTCCTGCTTGCCGACGGCGAGCCCGCCTTCGCCGCCGCCCTTGCCGCGCTGGTTGCCGATCCGGCCCGCCGCCGCGCCCTGGGCGAGGCTGCCCTGGGCTACGCCGAGGCGCATTTCAGCGAGGCCGCCGCCTACCGGGAACTGGACGCCATCCTCGCCAACGGCCGGCGCCCCCAGGCCGCCGGCCAGCCGGAGCCCCTGCCCCACGCCGTTTCCGGCGACACTATCGATTGACCGACGAAGGGAACCGTAACAAATGTCTCGACCCATCCGCTCCGTTTCCGCCACCGGCCGCTCCCTGGCGCTGGGCCTCGGGCTGCTGGCGGCCTTCGCCAGCGCTCCTGCCGCCGCCGATTCGGTGGACGAGCTTTTCTGTTATCCGCTCCCCCACAACTATGGCCCCTTCGACTACCGCAGCGCGACGAGGGAGCAGAAGATCACCGTCGAGGGCGCCCACTTCTTCGCCAGCGTCGAGAACCTGCGCCGTGGCGTGCCCCACCCCACCAAGGGCTACATCATGATCCCCGGGGCGGAGCTGGATTACACCCTGCGCGCCTTCCCCAACCACCCCCGCGCCCTCATGGCCCTCTCCCGCCTCGCCATCCGCGACAAGACGGACCGCCCCGCCGGTGTGAAGTCGCCCGTCCCCTGCTACTTCAAGGAAGCCATCACCTTCCGCCCCAAGGACCCCATGGTGCGCGTCATCTACGGCATCCACCTGGCCAAGACGGGCAAGAACAAGGAAGCCATCGAGCAGTTCGACCAGGCCAAGGAGCTGGGCGAGGACAATGCCAACCTCTACTACAACCTCGGGCTGGCCTACTTCGAGATCAAGAACTACCCGGAAGCCCTGGCGGCGGCCCACAAGGCCTATGCGCTGAGGTTCCCCCTCCCCGGCCTGAAGAACAAGCTGGTGCAGGCGGGGGCCTGGAAGGAGCCCCTGCCGGCCGAGGAAATTCCCGAAACCCCCAAGGTGACGGCCGAGAACGCTTCCGCCGCCAGCGAAGCCGGCGAACCCGCAGCCCCCGCCGGCCGATGACGGCACCCGTTTCGCCGCCCTCCGGGCGGGTGGGGGAGATCGACGCGCTGCGCGGCATCGCGGCGGTGCTGGTGATGCTCTTCCACTACACCACCCGCTACGACGATCTCTACGGCCACACCTCCGCTCCCATTTTCTCGGTTCCCTGGGGCCACCTCGGCGTCAATCTCTTCTTCATGATCAGCGGCTACGTCATCTACATGACCCTGGAACGCACCCGCACCGTGGCCGATTCGTCGTTTCGCGCTTCTCCCGCCTCTACCCGGCCTTCTGGGCCGCCGTCCCGCTCACCTTCGCCGTCGTTTCCCTCCTGGGCCTGCCGGGCAAGGAGGTCGCCCCCCAGCAGGCAGCGCTGAATTTCCTGATGTTCCACGGCCTCTTCGGCGTCCCCCACGTGGACGGCGTGTACTGGACCCTGGAAGTGGAACTGCTGTTCTACGCCTGGACGCTCCTGGCCTTCCGCCTGGGCTGGCTGCACCGCATCCACGAGGCCCTGGCCCTTTTCCTCGCCGTCCGCTTCGCCTATTTCGTCCTGGCCCGCTGGTTCAACATCGAACTCTCCTGGACCCTGGGCTACCTGATGATCATCAAGTACATCCCCTGGTTCGCCTGCGGCATCATGGTCTATCGGCTCACCTCCCACCACGCCGCACCGGGCCGGGATTTCGCCATCCTGGGCCTGGCCATCCTCTGCCTGGGCGTGGTGGATTCCCCGGAAATGGCCGCCCTGGCGGGCGCCCTGGCGCTCCTCCTGCACGGCGCCGCCCGGGGCCGCGCCTTCTTCCTGCGCAACGCCCTGCTGCTCTGGCTGGGGGAAATTTCCTACACCATCTACCTGCTGCACGAAAACATCGGCTGGGCGCTGCTGCGCCAACTCGAAGCCCGCGGCATCGGGCCGGACGCGGCCATCGCCCTGGCCATCGCCGTCTCCCTGCTGACGGCCACCGTCCTCACCCGCACCGTCGAGCGCCCGGCCATGATCTGGCTGCGCGCCCGCTATCGGCAGCGCCTGCGCACCGCATGAGACGCCTGCGCTTCGCCTTCCTCGCCCTGGCCGGCGCCGCCCTGGCCGCCGGCGCCTTGCGGCTGGCCAACAGCCGCCCGGCCGCCCCGGCCCTGCCTCCCCTCGCCCGGCCGGCGCCGGGCCGGGCGTG
>DAINDE010000016.1:25872-72957 GCA_036732025.1 Rhodocyclaceae bacterium | reverse complement strand
CGGCGGGCAGCAGTTGTTGCAGGCGCATCACGGCGATGCGGGCCGCCGGGTCGGCGGGCCAGGCGACCAGGCCTTGCAGGGGGTTGCGGTTGGGCAGGTCCGGGTTGCCGAGGGCGAGGCCGGCGGGCCAGCGGCGGGCGGCGGTGGCCTTCAGCGGCGCGGCGACGGCGGCGGTGAAGGCCTCGTCCGGCGTCCACGTCTGGCCGTCGGCGAGGGCCTGGGTGAGGGCGGCGGTGAACAGGCCGGCGCGGCAGCGGCGGGCGGGGGCGTCGTCGCCGCCGCAGCCTTCCTGCCACAGGCGCTGGGTCAGGGCGTAGCCGTTGGCGCGCTCGGTGGCGGCGTCGATGGCGTAGGGGATGTCGACACCGCGGTCGGGCGGGATGCCGTAGAAGCCGCGGCCGGTGGCGGCGAGCTGGGCGGCGAAGCGGGGATTGGCGTTGGTTTCGTCCCACAGCGCCCGGGAGAAGATGGGGGCGCCGTTCTGGTGGCAGGCGAAGCAGAGGGCGCGGGGGGCGTGGAAGACCCGGGGCGTGCCGCCGGGGCGGTAGTCCTTGACCAACTGGAACTCGAAGCGGCCGGCGGCTTCGTTGTAGCTGATGACCTCCAGCACCGCCGATTTCTCCTGGTAGCCGATGTAGAGGCGGTCCTTCAGCAGCAGGGCGCCCGGGGCCGGCGGTCCGTCCACGGCGACCACCACCCGGGGGAAGGCGAAGTAGTCGGGAGCGGCGGCGGTGCGCTGGAGGGAACGGCCCAGGGGGATGAGCCCCCGCTTCACCGGCGGCAGGCTGGCGGCGGGGTCGCGCCGGACCTGGGCTTCCAGGCGGGCGAGGAGGGCGGTGAAGGGGAAGGGCGGCGCCACCTCGGCCTTGCCGCCGCGCTCGACGGCGAAGAGGCGGTCGAAGAGGGAGCGTCCGACCCGCGGCAGGTCCTCGCCCGGAGCGGCGGGATCGATTACCCAGACTGGCGTGTCAGCCGCGGCGGCCGACATGGCCGTTCCCGTGCCCAGGGCCAGCCCCAGCAGGGCGGCCGGCAGGAGGTGGCGGGCTGGCATGGCCGCGGTCCATGGCCGATCGGCGCTTACGGCTTGGCAGCGGCGACGGTGCGGGCCTGGGTGCCCGGCCAGCAGTCTTCCTGGGGTTTGGCGCCCTTGGCGTATTCCTCCCGGGTGCGCTCGTCCAGGGCCTTGTCGTGGAGCGTGAAGTTGAGGGCGAAGACCTTGTCCAGGTAGGCGCGGCCGAGATAGAGGCCGGGGCGGATCATGCGGATTTCGTCCCGCACCTTGAGGCCGCGGCGGCCGGCGATGTAGTCGGGTTTTTCCTGGTAGCCGGGGATCTCGTCGGTGAAGAAGTAGTCGATGATCACCGATTCCCGCCGGGCGTCGAGGAGGCTCTGACCGCAGTAGAGCTTGGCCGGGAAGAGGAGCCAGGTTTCCTTGCCGCCGTAGCTCATCTTCTTCGGCTCGCCCTCGACCAGGCCCGCCTTCTTGAGCACGCCCAGATCCTCGATGCGGTTTCTGAGCACCCGTTCGTCCCGGAAGAAGACCTTGCCCTTCCACAGGGCTTCGCCGATGTCTTCCACCACCAGGCCCTTGAGGTGCAGGGCGGTGCCGGCAAAGCCGCCGGCGATTTCCGACATGCGGAACTTGCCGCTCATCCCCTTGGGCAGCAGGATGCGGCCCTCGAAGGCGCCGTCGGGGATGGGGCCGGCGGTGAGGCGGGCGTAGATCTGGTCGATCTGCTCCTGGTCCAGGGTCGCCAGGTAGTCCGGGGTGATCTTCGCCAGTTCCGCCGGCGGGATGGGGTATTTGTAATCCACCTGGGCGAAATCGGGCTTGGACTGGTAGGTTTTTTCGTAGGGGGCGAAGGGGATGCCGGGCGCCTCGGCGGTCTTGGCGCAGGCGGCGAGCAGGGCGGCGGCCAGGAGGCCGAGGGCGGCGGTGCGGGTGGTGGCCATGGTGTCCCCCTTTCTCACAGCGTGGCCAGGAAGGCGGTGAGCGCCTTCTTGTCGGCGTCGGAGAGGTCTTCCCCGAAGCGGTGGCCGGCGTTTTCGATTTCCTCGGTGCAGGTCTCGTAGCGGGCGCTGATGAAATCGCGCTTCTCCCGCAGGATGTCCACGAAGCGGGTCGGCTGCTTGATGAGATCGTCGGCCAGGGCCTGCAGGGTGGGCAGCAGGTCCTTCTTGCCGGCCGCTTCCAGCCGGGCCGGGTCGCGCTTGGCCAGGTAGAGGTCGCCGATCAGCTGTTTGTGCTGCAGGCCGTTGAGGAAGCCGGCGGCGGTGCCTTCGGGGATGACCACCTTGCCGCTGCCAAGGACGGGCTTCTCCGTCTTGCCCTCCAGGGGCCGCAGGCCGAGGTCGACGATGAGGTCGGCGTTGGTGAGGGTGCGCTTGACGCCCCGGGCCTTGGGGTTCAAGAGCTCGTGCATGGAGCGCTTGTAGAGGTCGAAGCGGCCTTCCACGCTGGGGTCGTAGCGCAGGCAGTCGGGCTGTCTGGCCAGCAGCTTGCCGTCCTCGCCCACGTAGCGGGCACGGTGGAAGTCGTTGTCCTTGTTGGCCGGCTTGCCGCAGATTTCCGGGCCGACGGCGTTGTTGTGCATAAAGGGCGCCGTGGCCCAGACATTGACCAGGGAAACGTTGCGGTAATAACCGCGGCCACCGTCCTTCAACTCGGCCCGCTCGGGGATGTCGGCCACGGGTGGCTGCTTGCGCAGCGTTTCCGAGGCATATTCCATGTAGAGGTGGCCGGCCTTGTGGTTGGAGTGCAGGGCCCGGCAGCGGAAGGTGCCGACCTCGGTGGCCGGCGTCGGCTTGTCGTTGCCCAGGAAGTCGGCGCGTACCTTGCGCGGGTGGGCGTCGTTGGTCGCGGCGAAATCCCGGTTCTTGAAGGAGCCGCCTTCGCTTTCCGGGATGCTGGAATGGCAGCGGGCACAAGTTTCGGCGAAGACCGCCTGGCCCCGGGCGACGGCGCCCTTGCCGAATTCCTTCTCCAGGTCGGCGATGAAGTCGGCGCGGCCGTACTTGCCCTGGCGGGCCGTGGCGCGGGCGGCCTGGAGGTCGGTCTGGTCGGATTCGGCGGAGGCGAAGAAGTCGAGGAGGTTCTGCAGGCGGTCCTCGATGGCCCGGAAATTCGGGCAGTCGCGCCGGCATTGGCCGATGTTGAAGGACGTCTGGCCGTAGCCGCGCTGGTCCGGGTCCACCTGGCGCATGTCGGCGAAGTGATTGACCCAGCACTGCTCGGAGCAGGAGCCGATGTTGAAATAGACCCGCTGGATGGCCTCGTGGGCGCCGATGGAATCCTCGCCCCCCTTCAGGATGTGATGGACGCCGGGCAGCACCACCTTCTGGCCGCCGAGGAAGACGGTGGTGGTGTCGTCGTCCCGGGTGCTCTTCTGCCAGCACTTGCCGTTGCGGCCCGGTTCGCACCAGCACTTGTCCTCGTCCTTCTCGGCGCCGCAGGTGGCCGCCTTGCGCCACTTGGTCACCACCTCGCCCTTGAACACCGGGCGCTGGGCGACGTTGATGAGGGCGTTGATGGTGCCCGGGTTGTTGATCTGGTCGTGGGAGATGGCCGAAGTGTCGGTGACGCCGGGGCGGGCGTGGGCGAACATCTGGTATTCCAGGCTGCTCTTGGGCATGCCGGACCCGAGCAACTCGGACATCCGCGTGTATTGGTTGCCGATCAGGCCGACGATGTTCTCCCACTTCGGGTGGGCGGGGTCGGCGGGCGGGTTGAGCGGGTTGAAAGCGATGTGGCAGGAGCCGCAGGAGGTGCCGATGAGGAAGGGCGGCTCGACGGAAGCGTCGGCCAGCTTGGAGACCCGCTGGTCGGATTCGGCGCCGGTGGCGGCCGCCTTGCTGGCCGTGAAGCCGGCCCAGGTGCCGTTGCCGCCGTTGAGGGCCTTCCATTTTGCGGCGTCGAAGCGGGGATTGGGGAACTTGCGGATGCCCAGGGCGCCGGTGGAGGTGCCGAACTTGAGGTCGCAGGCGCTATGGCGCTGGTCAGCCTTGCCGCCCTGGCTGTGGGGGTCGTCCGGGTCGAGGGGGGCGTCCTTCAAGGCGCAGGCCGGGTCAACGTAGCCGGGTTTGCCGACGTACTTGAGGAGCACGTCATCGCCCGGGCACCAGTCGAGGCCGTAGGTCTCCTCGGCCGACTTGGCCGGGCAGTCGGGGTCGCCCGGCTTGCAGCAGGCCGGGTCGTTGATGATGCCCCAGGCCCAGAAGCGGTCGTCCCGCTGGTCGGCGCGCAGCACGCGGAACCAGTCCACCAGCACGCCGATGCGCTGCTGGAAGGTGTAGGTGTGGAAGCGGTCGTTGCCGGCGGTGGCCTTGAACCAGATGAGGCGGCCGACGCATTCCGAGGCGTTGAGCCCTTCCCGGGCGCAGGCTTCCAGGTAGGGGGCGTCCTGGTCGACGATCGACGCCTCGGGCTGGGGCTTGCCCGGCGGTGCTGCGGCCGGGGCGTTCTGGGCATGGGCTTCACGGATGCCCCGGGGATCGGCCTGGAAAATGCCGATGCCGGCGGCGAGGGCGAACAGTGCCGCAAAGGCGGCGGGCAGAGCACGTTTCATGCGTTTCCTCCTCGCGGACCTCACACATGCAACGCCCCTTGTCATCCCCGGTCGGCTTGGGCCGAATCTATGCTGGGAGCGGGATGACGCCTCTCTGTCGGGGGCGGCCTATGCAGTCGTTATAGCAAACCTTCTGCACGGTGTCGACATGATATGCACGAGGAATGTTCCCGGGCGTAGCCCGCCCCATCGTCAACATCATCGGTTCCGGAAGCAGCCATCGGCGAACTCACCGGCAACTTGCACAGCCGCCGCGGCCACTGGCTAGCGGCGACCACCGGCGAAATGCTGCCGGCCGAGTTGAACGACTGCCAGCCACGACTCAAGTCGCTGACATCGAGGTTCAAGGCGGCTACACCATCGAGTTCGCGCGCTATGCGGCGGTTCCGCCGGGTGTGCAAACAACAGTTGGCGAAGTTCCAGTTGCACGAGGAAGACGAGTAAGGAGATTAGAAAGCTAACGGAACAAGCCGGGGTGACCCGGCCCGATGTTCTGACACTTCCTTGCAACTGCTGCTTGCGGCCGGGAGCGGGCATTGCCCTTGTCGACAATTAGCTACCCGTCACGACGGCTTTTGCCTGCTATCGCAGACCTCGGCGCCCAAGGCGATACTCGCGCGTGCTTGCGAAAGCTATGGCGATTGTCTATTCGACACACCGCAACGAGCGGTGGAATTGACTACCGAAACAGCCAGCCTGAAACGGCCCGGACATAGCGCGGCATGATCAAGAACACCACCAGCGCCACGATGGTGGCGGCGATGATGCCGTGGCTGATCCCCCAGGTGCCCAGAACCGGCGCGACCTCGAACAGCGGCTTGAAGAGCGCCGGTACCAGGAGCGTCAGCGGCCAGATCACCGAAGTGGTGATGAGCCATTGTTTCCAGGGGGCCGGCTGCTTGTGCGCCGGGGACGGGGGCGTGAACCAGAATTCGATTCCCGGCTGGATGCGGAACCGGTCTTCGCGCTCGAAGGCATCGGCAATCTCGGCCAGCAGGCGGCGGCGGTCCGCCGAGCTGGTCCAGCGCTCGGCATCGGCGGAGCTTGCGAAACGGATGATGATCGAGTATTCGGTGCTGCCGGTGGGCGGGCGGATGATATGCACGCCTTGGTGCCCGGGGTATTCGGCCGCCTTGGCGGCGATGACCCGCAGCCAATCCTCGTAGCGGGCGATGGCCTCGGGGCGCACCCGTTGCTGGATCAGCAGGGTGACGCTTTCGTCGAGGGGAGCTCCACCGGCGGCCGCCAAATCGTGCTCGTTGCTCATGAGTGATCGTCTCCAAAGGTGCGCAGCCTCAGAATGCCCAGCACATGCAGCCGCCCAGGCTGTCGTGGCGGTGCCCGGCGTGGAAATGGGGATGCGCCATGCACTGGAGCGGCCGCGGCCAGTGTTCAGTTTGCCGCTGCAGCAGCGGCGCCCCGTAGCCGCCGAACTGGGCGACTGGCGACCACTCCGGCAACACCGGCAGGGCCGGCGGATCGAGGGGCCGGAATTCCTGGGCGGCATAGACGACCTTGCCGCCGACCAGGGTCAGGACCGATTCCAGGGCCTTGATTTCGATTTCCGGGATGCTGAAATAGTCGGCCGACAGCACCGCCAGATCGGCCAGCTGGCCGGCCGCCAGCCGCCCCTTGCGGGCTGCCTCGCCGGAAAAGCCGGCGCTGCCGACGGTGTAGAGATGCAGCGCCTCTTCGCGCCGCAACCGGTTGCGCTCCGGATAAAGCGACAGCCCGCCGCAGGTCCGGCCGCTGACCAGCCAGTACAAGGAGGCGAAGGGGTTGTAACTGGCGACCCGGGTGGCATCGGTGCCGGCGCCGACCGGCACGCCGAGTTCGAGCATGCGCCGGATGGGCGGGGTCCGTTCGGCCGCCTGGGCGCCGTAGCGGTCGACGAAATATTCGCCCTGGAAGGCCATGCGGTGCTGCACGGCGATGCCGCCGCCGAGCCGCCTGACGCGCTCGATATTGCGGTCGGTGATGGTCTCGGCGTGATCGAAGAACCAGCCGAGCCCATCGATCGGCACTTCGCGGTGCACCGCCTCCAGAACATCGAGGAAGCGCGTGATCGACTCGTCGTAGGTCGCGTGCAGCCGGAAGGGCCACCGGTTCCGGGCGAGGAGCAAAACGACCTCCTTGAGTTCGGCTTCCATCGTCAGCGGGAGATCGGGCCGCGGCTCCAGGAAATCCTCGAAATCGGCGGCCGAGAAGACCAGCATCTCGCCGGCGCCGTTGCAGCGGTAGTAGTCGTTGCCGGCGCCCGGGGCGGTCATTTTCATCCAGCGGGCGAAGTCCTGCTTCTCTTCCTTGGGCTTCTGGGTGAACAGGTTGTAGGCGATGCGCACCGTCAGCTCGCCGCGCCGGTTCAGCTCCTCGACCACCATGTAGTCGTCCGGGTAGTTCTGGAAGCCGCCGCCGGCGTCGATGCAGCTGGTGACCCCGAGGCGGTTCAATTCGCGCATGAAATGGCGCGTCGAATTGATCTGATGTTCGAGGGGCAGCTTCGGTCCCTTGGCCAGGGTCGCGTAGAGGATCATCGCATTGGGCTTGGCCAGCAGCAGGCCGGTCGGGTGGCCGGCCTTGTCGCGGGCTATCATGCCGCCGGGCGGATCGGGGGAGTCCTTGGTATAGCCCACGGCGCGCAAGGCCGCCTGGTTGAGCATCGCCTGGCAATAGAGGTGGAGGATGAAGACTGGCGTGTCGGGCGCCGCCGCGTTCAGTTCTGCCAGGGTCGGCAGGCGGCGTTCGGCGAACTGGAATTCGCTCCAGCCGCCGACGACCCGCACCCATTGCCCGGGCGGCGTGCGCTGCGCCTGCTCCTTGAGCATCTGCAGCGCCAGGGACAGCGAGGGCACGCCGTCCCAGCGCAGCTCCAGGTTGTAATTGAGGCCGCCGCGGATGAGGTGCAGGTGCGAGTCGTTGAGCCCCGGAATCGCCGTGCGCCGATGCAGGTCCACGACCTGGGTCCGGGGGCCGCGGTGCGCCATGATTTCTGCATCGGTGCCGACGGCTGCGACCCGGCCGTCGCGAACGGCCAGGGCGGCGGCGAAGGGCAGGGCGGGGTCGTTGGTGGCGATCTTGCCGTTGTGCAGGATCAGGTCTGCACTATCCTCCAGGTGATCGATGACAGCCATGGTGCCTCCTGTGCTCAACCGAGATCGAAAAGGAGCAGCTCCGAATCTTCGTCCGCTGCAATGGCCAGTTCCGGCTCGCCTTCGATCCTGGCGCCGTCCCCGCTCTTCAGGGCGATGCCATTGACGTGCACCGCCCCACGGATGAGATGCAGGTAGGCCAGGCGACCGGCGGCGAGGGGCCGGGACACGCTCTCGCCCGGGCCGAGCAGACTCGCGTAAAGGTCGGCATCCTGATGAACGGTGACGCTGCCTTCCCGTCCGTCCCGGGAGGCCACCAGGCGCAAGCGGCCGCGCTTGTCCTCCGGTGCGAATGTCTTCTGCTCGTAGCTCGGCGCCTGGCCTTGCGCTGCCGGCTCGATCCAGATCTGCAGGAAATGCACCGGCGTGGTCGGCGACGGGTTGAATTCGCTGTGCCGCACGCCGGTGCCGGCGCTCATGCGCTGCACGTCGCCCGGCCGGATGACCGTGCCATTGCCCATGCTGTCCTTGTGCTGCAGTTCGCCGGCCAGGACGTAGCTGACGATTTCCATGTCCCGGTGGCCATGGGTGCCGAAGCCCTGGCCGGGCTGGACCCGGTCCTCGTTGACGACGCGCAGCGTTCCCCAGCCCATTTCCTTTGGATCGTAGTAATCGGCGAAGGAAAAGGTGTGGCGGCTATCTAGCCAGCCGTGGTCGGCATGGCCTCGATCCGAACTCTTGCGAATGGCGATCATGGTTACCTCGACAGGATGTTGCTTGGCTGGGGAAGGGCGGCGAGATGGCAGTTTTCGGGCGCAGAGGCCGTGAAGAAATCGTAGCGGGCGGCCCAAGCCTGGTACGAGAAGCGCAGCCGTACAAGGGTACGGCGAGCATCGCAGGGCCGGGACTGGGCCGCGCAGTAGATTTAGTCACAACCTCTCAGTGCCCTTCGGCTCCGCCGAACATGGTCTTGGCGTAGATGAGACCAAGGCCATAGCCACCGCCATGGGCGATCGAGGTGGCGACAGTCTCGTTGTAGGTGTCGCCGCGGGCCCAGTCGCGCTGCAGTTCGAGCAGGTACTGTAGGGCGGTCATCGGCCGGGCGCCGAGCTGGACCATTCTTTCCATGGCCCGCTGGTGCGCCTCGTCCGACACGTCGCCGCAGGCGTCGGCGATCACATACACCTCGAAACCCTGGTCGAGGGCGGAGAGGGTGGGGCCGACGATGCAGACGGAAGTCCACAGGCCGGCGAAGACGACCTTGGTCCTGTCGAAGCGATTGACCCGTTCGCTGATCCGCGGATCCTCCCAGGTGTTCATGGTGGTACGGTCGATCACGTCGGCGTCGGGGAAGACCGATTTGATCTCGTCGAACAGCGGCCCGGAAAAGCTCTTTTCCGCCACCGTCGTCAGGATGGTCGGGACCTTGAACTCCCGTGCCGCCTTGGCGACCAGGGCGGCGTTGTTGCGCAAGGTCACGGCATCGATCGACTTGGTGGCGAAGGCCATCTGCGACTGGTGGTCGATCATGACCAGCAGGTGGTTGTCGGGGGCGAGCAGCGTCTTTCCGGGGGTTGGGGTAGCGTGGGGCATGATATTTCTCCGTGGGTAGTGGAACATTTGTTTTGACTACGGGCCTCAGTCTAGGTGCGCCAATTTTTTTTAAAAAGTAGGTTCCCGACGGTAACCATTTAGACCTGGATCATGCTCCTTCGCCCCAAGCCTGCACGTCAGCCTCCCTTGCCCGCGGACTGTCCGCTCGAGGATGTCCTCACCCTGCTGTCGGGGGCCTGGACGGTACAAATTCTGTGGTTCCTGCGCGCCGGTCCGCGCCGCTTCGGCGACTTGCGCCGCGACTTGGCGCGGGTATCCACCAAGGTCCTGACCAACCGGCTGCGCATCATGGAAAACCACGGCCTGCTCGTCCGCGAGGTCTTCCCCGGCAAGCAGCCGCAGGTGGAGTATTCATTGACGACCCTGAGCCGGGAATTCGAGCCGATACTCGACTGCATGGAGCAGGTCGGCCGGCGATTGAAACTGCAAGGAAATGAACAAGAACCGCGTTGAGGCATTCAGCGATGGCGTCATCGCCATCATCATCACCATCATGGTCCTGGAGCTCAAGGTGCCGCACGGCGAGAGCCTCGAAGCCCTGGCACCGTTGTTCCCCAGCTTCCTGAGCTATGTCCTGAGCTTCATCTACGTGGGCATCTACTGGAACAATCATCACCATATGCTGCATACGGGCTGCAGGGTGACCGGCGCCATGCTCTGGGCCAATCTGCACCTCCTGTTCTGGCTGTCCCTCTTTCCCTTCACCACCGGCTGGATGGGGGAGAATCATTTCGCCGCGGTGCCGACGGCGATCTATGGGATCGTGCTGCTAATGGCGGCCGTGGCCTACTGGTTGCTGCAGCAGACCATCATCGCCTCCCACGGCGCCGACTCTCTCCTCAAGAAGGCCATCGGCCAGGATTGGAAGGGAAGGCTGTCGCCGCTGCTTTACCTTATTGGCATCGCCGCCGCCTTTTTGTCGCCGCAGATTTCCCAAGGTTTGTACGTCCTGGTGGCCCTCGTCTGGTTGGTTCCGGATCGGCGCATCGAGGACGCGCTCGCCGACAAGGAGACCTGAGCCGACCGTGGCAATGCCGCGTGTTGAATATGGGTTCCTGGCCAGAATGCCTCGAATGGCTACACAACTGCCTATGGGAATGCCTCAAGGAGGGCAGCTAACCGATCCCAAACCTGCCAGCGAGCGTGAAATTGTCATCAGGCGGTCCAGGGCACGTTCCGGAGGTCGCCCTCCCGGATGTCATCAGGCAGTTAAGGGCACAAAGAACTTGTTCGGGACGCACGTTCATGCAGCGTTCGGCTTCGAAGCGCGTTCCAGCCCATATGCCTTCACCAACCCGTAGATCGCCGGAATCACCGCCAGGGTCAACACGGTCGAGGAAATCATCCCCCCCACCATGGGCGCCGCGATGCGGCTCATCACTTCCGAGCCGGTGCCGGTGCCCCACAGGATGGGCAAGAGGCCGGCCATGATGGCGGTGACGGTCATCATCTTGGGGCGGACCCGCTCGACGGCGCCTTCCATCACGGCGGCGTAGAGGTCGGCGGCGGTCGGAGCCAGGCCTTCGCTTGCGCGGCGTTTTTGGGTGCTCTCCCAGGCGTGGTCGAGGTAGATGAGCATGACGACGCCGGTTTCCGCCGCCACCCCGGCCAGGGCGATGAAGCCCACCGCCGCTGCCACCGAGAGGTTGTAGCCCAGCCACCACATCAGCCACACCCCGCCGACCAGGGCGAAGGGCACCGAGAGCATGACGATCAAGGTTTCGGTGATGCGGCGGAAGTTGAGGTAGAGGAGCAGGAAGATGATGAGGAGCGTCACCGGCACCACCACCTTGAGCTTCTGGGTGGCCCGCTCCATGTACTCGAACTGGCCGCTCCAGGTGACGTAGGTGCCCGGGGTGAATTTCACCTTGTCCTTCACCGCCCGCCGCGCTTCGGCGACGTAGCTGCCGATGTCCCGGTCGCGGATGTCCACGTAGATGTAGGCCGAGAGCAGGGCGTTCTCGGTGCGGATGGCGGGGGCGCCGGTGCTGATCTTCACTTGGGCGAGCTGGCCGAGGGGGACCATGGCGGCGGCGCCGCCCATTTCGCCAGCCACCGGCACCAGCACCTCGCGGGCGATGCGCTCGGGGTCGCTGCGGGCGTCCCGGGGGTAGCGCACCACCACGCCGAAGCGCTCGCGGCCCTCGACGGTGGTGGTGACCATCTCGCCGCCGAGGGCGGTGGTGATGACGTCCTGCACCTCGCCGACGGTGAGGCCGTAGCGGGCCAGGGCCGCGCGGTCGGGGACGATGTCCAGGTAGTAGCCGCCGGTGAGGCGCTCGGCGAAGGCGCTGCTGGTGCCCGGCACGGCCTTGACCACGGCCTCGATTTCCTTGGCCAGGCGCTCCATCTCGGCCAGGTCCTTGCCGAAGACCTTGATGCCGATGGGGGTGCGGATGCCGGTGGATAGCATGTCGATGCGGGCCTTGATGGGCATGGTCCACGAGTTGGCGACGCCGGGGAACTGCAGGGCCTTGTCCAGCTCGGCGATGAGCTTGTCGGTGGTGAGGCCGGGGCGCCATTCGGCTTCCGGCTTGAGGTTGATCACCGTCTCGAACATCTCCAGGGGCGCCGGGTCGGTGGCGGTCTGGGCGCGGCCGGCCTTGCCGTATACCGAGGCCACTTCCGGGAAGCTCTTGATGATCTTGTTCTGGGTCTGCAGGAGTTCCGCCGCCTTGGTCACCGACAGGGCGGGCAGGGTGGTGGGCATGTAGAAGAGGGTGCCTTCGTTCAAGGTCGGCATGAACTCGCTGCCCAGGCGGCTGGCCGGATAGACGGTGATGGCCATGGCGACGACGGCAGCGACGACGGTGGCCTTCTTCCACTGCATCACGGCGGCGATGACCGGCCGGTAGAGGCGGATGAGGAAGCGGTTCACCGGGTTCTCGGCCTCCGGTTTGATGTGACCGCGGATGAAGGCCAGCATCAGCACCGGCACCAGGGTCACCGAGAGGAAGGCCGCCGCCGCCATGGCGAAGGTCTTGGTCCAGGCCAGGGGCGCGAAGAGGCGGCCTTCCTGGGCTTCGAGGGTGAAGACAGGGAGGAAAGAGACGGTGATGATAAGAAGGCTGAAGAAGAGCGCTGGGCCGACTTCCTTGCACGCCGTGACCATGGCTTCGGTGCGAGATTCTCCGGGCTGCAACCGTTCCAGATGCTTATGCGCATTCTCGATCATGACGATGGCGGCATCGATCATGGCGCCGATGGCGATGGCGATGCCGCCCAGGCTCATCAGGTTGGAATTGATGCCGATGGCCCGCATGCCGATGAAGGCGGCCAGGATGCCCACCGGCAGCATGAGGATGGCGACCAGGGCCGAGCGCACATGGAGCAGGAAGACGATGCAGACCAGGGCGACGATGAGGCTTTCCTCGGCCAGGGTGCGCTTCAGGGTGTCGATGGCGCGGTGGATCAGTTCCGAGCGGTCATAGACGGTTTCGATGGTTACGCCCGCCGGCAGTCCGGCGCCGATCTCGGCGACCTTCTCCTTGAGGTTGTGGATCACCTCCAGGGCGTTCTGGCCGTAACGGGCCATGGCGATGCCCGACACCACCTCGCCCTCGCCGTTCAGCTCGGTGAGGCCGCGGCGTTCGTCGGCCACCAGCTCGACGCGGCCGATGTCCCGCACCAGCACAGGCGTGCCACCCTGGGCTTTGAGCACCAGGTTCTCGATGTCCGCCTTGCCGGTGAGGTAGCCGCGGCCGCGCACCATGTATTCGGTTTCCGCCATCTCCAGGGTGCGCCCGCCGACGTCGCGGTTGGAATTGCGGATGGTCTCGGCGACGCGCATGAGCGGGATGCCGTAGGCCCGCAACTTCACCGGGTCCACGGTCACCTGGTACTGCTGGACGAAGCCGCCGATGGACGCTACCTCGGCGACGCCGGGCGCCTTGGTCAGCTGGTAGCGGACGTACCAGTCCTGCAGGGTGCGCAGCTCGGCGAGGGTGCGGTCCTTGGCCAGCACGGCGTACTGGTAGACCCAGCCGACGCCGGTGGCGTCCGGCCCCAGGGTGGGGGTCACCCCCTTGGGCAGCCGGCCGGAGACGGCGTTGAGGTATTCCAGCACCCGGGAGCGGGCCCAGTAGATGTCGGTGCCGTCCTCGAAGATGACATAGACGAAAGAGGCGCCGAAGAAGGAAAAGCCCCGTACCACCTTGGATTTGGGCACCGACAGCAGGGCCGTGGTGAGCGGGTAGGTCACCTGGTCCTCGACCACCTGGGGCGCCTGGCCCGGGTATTCGGTGTACAGGATGACCTGCACGTCGGAGAGGTCGGGGATCGCGTCCAAAGGCGTTTTCAGGACCGACCAGACGCCGGCGACCACCACGAAGACCGTGGCGAGGAGGACCAGGAAGCGGTTTCTGGCTGACCAGTCGATGAGGGCGTTGAGCATGGGGCGGCCTATCGCGTGAGAATCGCCAGGTGGTTGGTGCTCATCCGCCCGTTCGCCCTGAGCCTGTCGAAGGGCGGTTCATCCCGGGCTTCGACAGGCTCAGCCCGAACGGAAGTGGACCAGGCAGTGTGCCTGTAGCGGCTCACGGCTTCGCCCTCATCGACGTAATCACCCACTCGCCCGGCTTCCTCTCGACGAACTCGATGGCCACCTTGCTCCCCGGCGCGATGCTTTGCCCCAGGGCCGGATTGGCCAGGGTGAATTCCATCTTCATCGACGGCCAGTTGAGGCTGGGCACTGGGCCGTGGCTGACGGTGACGGTGCCGGCGGCAGCGTCCACGGCGTTCAACACGCCTTCCGCCTGGTGCCCGACGCCGGCCGGCTTGGCGGCCTCCGGCGCCTGCAGGCCGGAGAGGGCGGCCTTCAGGTTGCTCTCGGCGTCGATGAGGAAATTGGCGGAAACGACCACGGTCTCGCCCTCCTTGACGCCTTCGAGCACCTGCACGAAATCGCCGCCCCGGGCGCCGAGTTTGACCGGGCGGGGCTCGAAGCGGCCTTCGCCGAGCTGCACCAGCACCACCTGGCGCTGGCCGCTGTCGATGACCGCCGAGGTGGGCACGGTGACCACCGGCGCCTTGGCGCCGACGGGAATCTCCACCTCGGCGTACATGGCGGGCTTCAGCTTGCCGCCCGGGTTGGGGAGTTCGATGCGCACCGGCACCGTGCGGGTTTCCGCCTTCAGCATGGGATAGACGTAGGCGATGCTGCCGGTGAAGGTTTCCCCGGGATAGGCATTCACCCGCACCGTGGCCTTCTGGCCGGGGCGGATGGCACCGATGTCCTGCTCGAAGACGTCGGCCTGGACCCAGACGGATGAAATGTCGGCCACCTGGAACAGCGTTTCCCCGGGCATGAAACGCATGCCCTGGACCGCCTTCTTCTCGGTGACGACACCCGCGACTGGCGAGCGGAAGGTCAGGGTGCGCCGGGCTTCGCCCGACCTGGCCAGGGCCTTCACCTGCTCTTCCGAAATGTCCCAGTTCTTGAGGCGCAGGAGGGCGGAATCCGCCAGTTGCCGCATGGCTCCCTGGGCGGCGTCGCCGGCATCCTTGAGGCTGCCCACGCCCTGGGCGGCGATGGCGTATTCCCGCTGGGCGGAGACCAGTTCCGGGCTGTAGACCTCGAACAGGGGCTGGCCGCGGCCCACCGGCTGGCCGGTGGTATTGACGAAGAGGCGCTCGATGAAGCCCTCGAATTTGGCGGTGACGGCGTAGGTGCGGCGTTCGTCGATCTCGATGCGGCCGCTGGCGCGCACCGTCTTGTCCAGGGCTTGCAGGGTGGCCTGGGCGGTCTTCACCCCCAGCTTCTGGACCTTGGCCGGACTGATCTTGAAGCCGTCGTCGTCGCCCGCTTCCGCCTCGCCTTCGTAGACCGGGATGTAATCCATGCCCATGGGGTCTTTCTTGGGCACCGGCGAGGTGTCGGGCAGGCCCATGGGATTGCGGTAGTAGAGGAGTTTCTTCGCCGGTTTGGCGGCTTCCGCCGGGGCCTGGGCGCTGGCGGCCGGCTGGCCGGGGGCGGCAAAGCGGTAGCCGATGGCGGCGCCGACGGCAGTGGCGGCGATGAGGGCAATGACAAGGGTGCCGGGTTTCACAGGTCTTCCCCGAGGAGGCGTTCGATTTCGGCCAGCCGCGCCTGCTGGGCGGCCTGGGCACGGAACAGGCTGAGTCTGGCGCTGCGGATCTGCTTCTGGGCGTCGAGGAGGGTGGCGAAATCCACCTTGCCCGTCTCGTAGCCGGCCAGGGCGGCCTTGAAGGTCAATTCCGCCTGGGGCAACAGGCGGGTGGCGGTGATGCGCTCGGTGGCGCGGGCCGCATCCAGGTTGGAGAGGGCCGCCGCCACGTCCCCCAGCAGGCGGTGGCCGAGGGCTTCCTTCCGCGCCTGGGCGGCTTCCAGCATGCGCTCCGCCTCCCGCTCCTGGGCTCGGCGGGTGCCTTGCTGCAGGGGGATGTTCATTTCCAGCATCAGGCTCCAGCTGTCGACCCGGCTCTGCACCTGCATGGGGACGACGCCGACGGTGAAATCCGGGTAGCGGTTGCGGTAGGCGAGTTCGCGGCCCTTCTCGGCGGCGGTGAGGCGGGCGCCTTCGATGGCCAGTTGCGGGTTATTGGCCTGCAGCCGTTCGGCCAGGGCGGCCGGGTCGAGCTTGGCGGCCGGGGGCAGGGGGCGCAGGGCCACCGGGTCGGCCAGGGGCGCGTTGGCCGGCCGGGCCAGCATGGCGTTGAGAAAGACCATCTGGTGATGGCGCTCGCTCTCCATGGCGACGAATTCCGCCTCCAGGCTGCTCTTCTCCACCTGGGCGCGGATGGCGTCCTGCTGCGGGGCGAGGCCGCCGGCGTAGCGCACCTGGGCGATCTGCTCCAGGCGGCCGGCGAGGTCGATGTTCTGGCGGAGGAGGTCGAGGCTGTGGCTGGACAGCCAGTAGTCGGCGTAGAGGGCCTTCAGCCGGCCGGCAAGCTCCGCCCAGGCATCGCCGGTCTTGCCCCGGGCGGCGTCGGCCTCGGCGGCGGCCACCTCGCGCTTCAAGTCGCGCTTGCCCCAGAAGGGCAGGGGCTGCATCAGGGTGTATTTGGTGTCGCCGGCCCGGCTGGGGGAGAGGGTGGGGCTCTGGCTGCCGTTCCGGGTGATGTTTTCCAGCTCCAGGCGCAGGATGGGGTCGGGCAGGGCGCCAGCGGGGCCGATGCGCTCGGCGGCCGCCTCCGCCTCCAGACGGGACATGCGCAGGTCCGGGCTGCCTTCCCGGGCGGCGGCGAGCAGGCTGTCCACGCTGGCGCCGGGCGGTTCGGCCGCCTGGGCCAGGGTGACGGCGAGGGCCAGGGCTAGGGCAGGGAGGAGCGGTCGGGTCATGGTATCTGTCCGATCAATGGCGATGCCGCTTGCCGTCCTTGTGGATATGCTCCCCGGGGAGGAGGGGATTGGCCGCCTCCTCGACGGGAGCCGGTGCCGCGACGGGAAGTTGGGGGGCGTCGGGCGGGGTTGGTTCGGCAAAGGCTGAAGGCAGGACGCCGATGCCGTGGCGATAGACCATTTCGCCCCCCAGCCAGCCGGTGGTCAACAGGCCCCCGGCGATGGCCAGGGCACCCGCCGCCAGGAGCGGTGAGGCGGGGCGTCCGGTCCGCAGCCGCCATCCGTCCCACCCGGCGAGGGCGAGCAGCCCCGCAGTGGAGGCCAGTGCCCAGGCGCGATGGCGGAGCATGACCGCATGGCCCGCGGCGTCGTGCTCGACGGTCTGGAAGGCATGCCAGCCCAGGAGCGCGGCGATCACTGCCGAGAACGCCGCCAGGGCCAGCAACAGGCGCCCCGCGGCCGGCAGCAGCGGCGCTTTCGGCAGCGTGTGTCCGGTGAGCAGGAGCAGGCAGGCGGTGCTGGCCAGCGCGATCGGAAAATGTACCGCCAGTGGGTGCCAGTTGGGGACGATGTCCACCATCGGCTTATCGGGCCGCTTCGTAGCGGCTGACGATGGCGTTGCCACCCTTCAACTCGGCGGCGAAGCGAATCTTGTCGCCGGGCTTCAGCTTGTCCAGCCAGGCCCTGTCGGCGACGCCAAAGGCCATGGTCATGGGCGGCATGCCGATGCTGTCGAGCTTGCCGTGCTGGATCACCACCTCGCCGGCGGCCTTGTCCACCTTTTTCACCACACCGTCGGCGAGGGGCGCCGCCGCGGCCGGCTTGGCCGCATGGGCACCGTGGTCGTGACTATCGGCGGCCCAGACGGGAAGGGCGAACGCGAGGGCGAGGCAAAGGGCAGGCAGGCGCATGGCGGTTTCCGGAAGCAATGGACGATGCGGCCATGGTGCGCGCGCGGGGGCGACGGGAGGCTTACGGGGGGATTACAAGTTTGTAATCTATATCGAAGACCCGTGCCAAATGGCGGCACTGCAAGTAGCCTTCCTTCATTGCCGTAAGCCAGCGGTTTTCGGGCAGAATCGCCCCATGAATACGACAGCCCTTGATCTTGAAGTGTTTATCGCCGGAGCTATCCAGGAGGCCTGGGCTACTGCTCCGGATGCGCAGACTCATGCGGAAGGCGCTGAGAATTCACGGCGGGCCAAGAGTTTTGTGCGTGGCTTGGCCCATCGATTTCGCCAGTTATATTCATCGTCCCCGTTTCCAGAGGATTTGTACCGAACGCTGGCCCGGGGCTATCGCTACTCCGGCAATACGCGTTGTGAGTTGCTCTACGACATTGTTGTGTGCGCGGTTGCGCAAAGGGGGCGGATGGCGTGCCCAGTACGCGCCGAGTGGCTTATCGAATCGGAAATGGCAACGCGCACGACGCCAGTGCTTGACGACTTTGGGAAACTCTTGATCGGGGGTGCGCCGTACCGACTATTCATCGGGTCGAGGGATTGGCGTGAGTTATTGGGACCGGTGGCCCGACATGCCAAATGTTGCCGACTGTTCTTGGCCGAGATTGAGCACCCATCCCGTTGGTACGGGTCGTTGCCCGATCCGGTGCGAATCAACATTTGGGAGTTTGCAAGCGGCGCCAACTCGTGGGTTCCGGTGGGCCGACCGATAGAAGTCGTTCAGGATGCGTAGGTAAAGGACAACCATTCCGCCCATGAAAATCCTCATCGTCGAAGACGAACCCAAGACCGGCGATTATCTGCGCCAGGGCCTCACCGAGGCCGGGTTTACCGCCGATCTGGTGCGCAACGGCCTGGACGGCATGCACGAGGGGCTGGCCGGCGATCATGATCTGATCATCCTGGACGTGAACCTGCCGGGGCTGGATGGCTGGAACGTGCTCAAGGCACTGCGGGCCGCCGGGCGGGATCTGCCGGTGCTCTTCCTCACCGCCCGGGACCAGGTGGAGGACCGGGTGAAGGGGCTGGAGCTGGGGGCGGACGACTACCTGGTCAAGCCCTTCGCCTTTTCCGAGCTGCTGGCGCGGGTGCGCACCCTGCTGCGGCGGGGGCGGGCCAAGGAGCCGGACGTGCTGGCCATGGCCGACCTGGAGCTGGACGTCTTGAAACGCAGGGCCGTCCGCGCCGGGCGGCGGATCGACCTGACGGCCAAGGAGTTCGCCCTGCTGGAGCTCTTCCTGCGCCGGCCGGGGGAAGTGCTGTCCCGCAGCTTCATCGCCTCCCAGGTGTGGGACATGAATTTCGATTCCGACACCAACGTGGTCGAGGTGGCCATCCGCCGGCTGCGGGCCAAGGTGGATGACGATTTTTCGCCCAAGCTGATCCATACCCTGCGCGGCATGGGTTACGTGCTGGAAGTGCGGTGAGGCTCTTGCCGGCTTCCCTCGCCCTGCGGCTGTCCCTGGCCTTCGCCGCCCTGGCGGCGGCGGTTTTCGCCGCCTTCGGCGTCTATCTGGGCCAGGCGGCGGACCGCCACATGGCGGAGCTGGACCATCACGAACTGCTGGGCAAGCTGTCCCTGGCCCGCCACCTGGCGGCGGGGGCGGTGAACCCGGAGGCACTGCGGGCGAGCCTTGGGGACGCCCTGGTTGGCCACCACGGCATGTACGTGGCCGTGGATGGCGCCGGCGGTGCGCTGTTCCGCTGGCCGGAAGGCAAGGTGGCCGACGCCCTGCCTGCCGTGGCCGCCGGCGTCGACGATGCGCCGCGCCTGCTGGAGGCCGCCGGCCGGCCGGTACGGGCGGTGGGCACGGCGGCGGAAACGGGCTGGGGTGAGCGCGTGCGCGTGGTGGTGGCCCGGGATATCAGCCACCACACGGAATTCCTCGCCCAGATGCAGCGGGATTTCTGGTTGGCGGTGGTGGCCGCCGCCGTCCTCACCGCCCTGGTGGGCGTGGCGGTGGCCCGCCACGGCATGGCGCCGGTGCGGGCGATGGCCGACCAGGCCGGGCGCATTTCCGCCGGCAGCCTGCACGAGCGCCTGCCGGAGGCCGGCGTGCCGGCCGAACTGCGGGGCCTGGTCCAGGCCTTCAACGCCATGCTGGGGCGCCTGGAGGAATCCTTCACCCGGCTTTCCGATTTTTCCGCCGACCTCGCCCACGAGTTGCGCACCCCCATCCACAGCCTGCGCATGCAGACCGAGGTCTCCCTGGCCAAGGCCCGCAGCGTCGAGGAATACCGGGAACTGCTGGCCTCCGGCCTGGAGCAGTACGATACCCTGGCCCGCATGATCGCCGACATGCTCTTCCTGGCCAAGGCCGACCACGGCCTGGTGGTGCCCCAGCGGCAGCCGGTGCCGCTCCTCGCCCTGGGCCGGCAACTGGCCGAGTATTACGGCATCCTGGCGGAATCCATTGCCTTGACCGTGGCTGGCGAGGACATCGTGGTGTCCGGTGACAAGGGCATGCTGCAGCGGGCCCTCGGCAACCTGCTGGCCAACGCCCTGCGCCACGCCCCGGCCGGCGGCTGGGTGCGCCTGGAAGTGGCCGCCGGCGGGGGCGAGGCCCGGGTGACCGTGGCCAACAGCGGCGAGCCCATCCCGGCGGCCCAACTCCCGCGCATTTTCGAACGCTTCGTGCGCCTGGATGAAGGCGGCGAGGGCAGCGGCCTGGGGCTGGCCATCGCCCGTTCCGTCGTCCAGGCCCACGGCGGACGCATCGAATTGGCCTCGGACGCCGCCTCCACCCGCTTCTCGGTGATCCTGCCCCTAGGCACGTCCTATGCAGTGGGGTCACTCCGATCACAACCGAGGAGTGCACCATGAAAATCGTCGAGTCCGATGTCAGCCTGCACAGCGCCCACGAGGCGGAATACCGGCGAAGCGTGGAGGTGGAGACCAGCCGGTCCTTCCGGACGGTCATGGCGGAGGTACGGGAGAGCGAGGATGACGCCGGCGGCGGCCGCCGGCAGCGCCTGGCGAAGATGCTGGAATCCCTGGTGGACGCCATCCTGGCGGCAATGGAAGGCAAAAGCTGCCGGCAGGAAGCGCCCGGTCTTGCCGACCTGACGGCCGGGGACGCCAGGCCGGGCCGCCCGGTGCGGGAGATGGCCTGGGAGACCACGGCGCGGGAAAGCATCTACGACTACGAGCGGACCCGTGTCGTCGGTGGCGGCGCCGTGTGCACCGCCGACGGCCGCCGCATCGATTTCAGCCTCGACGCCGAGTTCTGCCGGGAATTCAGTTGCGAGCGGGAGGTGAAGGAAAGCGGCACGGTGGTGCTGCGCGACCCCATCGTCCTCGACTTCGCCGGCAAGGCGGCGGAGCTGACGGCGGAGCGCATCGATTTCGATCTCGACCTGGACGGCCGTAACGATACCCTGGCCGGCCTCGGCCAGGGCAGCGCCTACCTGGTCCTGGACCGCAACGGCAACGGCCGCATCGACGACGGCGGCGAACTGTTCGGCGCCGCCAGCGGCGACGGCTTTGCCGACCTGGCGCGACTGGACGACGACCACAACGGCTGGCTGGACGAGGGCGACGCCGCCTTCGCCCGCCTTGGACTGTGGAGCGGGCGCAGCGGCGACGGGAGCCAGCCCCTGGCGAGCCGGGAGGTAGGCGCCATCTGGCTGGGCCGCGTGGACAGCCCCTTCGCCCTCAAGGACGACGCGAATCGGCTGCTGGGCGAGATCCGGGCGGCCGGGCTCTACCTCAAGGAGGACGGGGCAGCGGGCCTGGTGCAGCAGGTGGACCTGGCCGCGGCGGCACCCCCGGCCGCCGGCGAGGAGCGGGTGCCGGGCACGGCCTGACGCCCCGGAGCTTCCCGCTGCCGCCGGCGAGCCGCTATCATGGCGGCATGTTCCGACGAAAGCGGGGGGCGCCATGGTAGGGATCGCGTTGCGCATCTGGCTGGCACTGCTGCCAGCCCTGCTGGGGGGCTGCGATTCGGCCGGCTTCGGCAAGCCGCCCATCGACGCCGAATGGCACCGGCGGACCCTGGTCACCAGCCACCTCGCCCCCTGGCTGGCCCATGCCCCCACCGATTCCGGCCTCTACCGGGCTGACTTCAGCCGCACCTGGCAGCCCAAGGGGGCCGCGGGCGCCGACCTCACCGTCCAGAGCCGGCTGGTCTATGCCTTCATCGCCGGCTACGAGGTGACCGGCGACCGCCGCTACCTGCAGGCGGCCACCACGGGCGCCGATTTCCTCCTCGCGCATTTCCACGACCCCGTCCATGGCGGCTTCTTCAACCGGGTCGCCGCCGACGGCAAGGTGGTGGACGACGCCAAGCTGAGCTACGGCCACGCCTTCGCGCTCTTCGCCCTCTCCCACATGGCACGGGTGACCAAGGACGAGCGCTACCGCAGCGCCGCCCTGCGCACCTGGCAGGAAATCGACCGGGGCCTGCGCGACCCCCTGGGGGGCTTCGCCGCCAAGGCCTCCCGCAGTTTCGCCGCGGCTCCCGGCAAGAACACCCAGAACCCGGTCATGCACATGTTCGAGGCGTTGCTCGCCCTCTGCGAAGCCACCGGCGACCCGGATGCCCTGCGCGGCGCCACGGCCCTCGGCAACTTCGTCCTCTACAAGCTGCTGCAGGGCTATCCCGACGGCAGCGCCGCCATCCCCGAGTGGTACGACGACCAGTGGCGTCCCCTGCCCACCGCCGAGCAAGGCGGCTACACCGACATCGGCCACCAGTTCGAATGGAGCCACCTCCTGCTCAAGGCCCAGGAAGCCGGGCTGGCGGGCGTCTTCCCGGCGGCGTCGGGGCGCCTCCTGCAATACGCCCTGAAAGTAGGGTACGACGAGGACAACGGCGGCATCTACGACCGCGCCTACCCGGAGGGCAAGGTGGACCGGGACAAATACTGGTGGCAGCAGAGCGAATGCCTGCGCGCCCTGATCGCCGCCGGCGCCAACGGCGGCGGTGGAGCCCTCTGGCGCCGCTACGAGCAAACCCTGGCCCTGGTCCGCGCCGAATTCCTGGACGAACAGAACGGCGGCTGGCGCTTCGCCGACAAGCGCCTGTGCAGCCAACGCGGCTGCCCGGACAGCCAGCTCGACCCCTACCACATGGCCGGCATGCACCTGGCGGCGATCCGGGCGGCGGAAGGGCGTCGTTAGCCGAACAGTCGGGGCAGGAAGCTCCCGATCCCGCGGCGTCGGGGGAAGAAGCGATCCACCAGGACCCGGGCCGAGAGCACGGCTCCCATGTAGCCGCCGCCAGGGAAGGTCCAGGCACCCACCTGGTAGAGCCCCTTCACCGGATAGTGCATGGGAAAGCGCTTCAAGGCGCCGGCCTGGCGGACGCTCTGCTCGAAGCCGTTGATGCTGCCCAGGGTGTTGCCGGTGTACTTGGTCATGGTACGGGGCGAGCCTGCCTCGACTACCTCGATGTGTTCGGATAGTCCCGGAATCCGGCGCTCGACCCGCTCGATGAGCTTGCGCGTGAGGGCCTCCTTTTTTTCCTTGTAGGCTTCCTTGCTCAGGCCATGCCAGCCCTCGCCCGAGATCAGGGCGGCGATGCCCAGGGTCGACTTGCCCGCCGGCGCCAGGGTGGGGTCCACGTTGGTGAAGACGTTCAAGAACCAGGCGAAGTCTTCGTCGTCGACCTTGTTGGCGACCATCTTCTTGTACTGCCGGTGGGAATCCAGTCCGCCGACGTAGAAGATGCTGTACTCGTCCTCGGGGATGCCGAGTTCCTGGGCGGTGCAGTCCAGGCCCAGGTAGACCTGGAAGGCCGACATGGAGGGGCGCATGCCCTTGAGCTTGGCATGGAAACGGGCCGGGAAGGCATCGGCGCCGGCCATATCGACGACGGCATGGGGGCTGATGTTGCTGACCACCCTGGCGGCTGATACCCGGCCCAGCTTGCGGGCGGTGACGCCGCAGACCCGGTTGTTCTCGATGTGGATCTTGGTGACGCCTGAGGAAAGGGCGACCTTGCCACCGTTTTCCCGGATGACGTCGGCGAAGGCGTTGGAGAGCGCCTGGGAGCCACCCTTGATCGAGTAACCGCCGTTAGCCAGGTAATCGTAGAAGGGGTAGCAGAAGTAGGCGTAGGCCAGCTTTTTCGGCGGTAGACCGTAGTAGGGCCACTGGGCGGCGAGGATTTCCTTGAGGCGCTCGTTGGCGGTGAAGCGGGAGAAGAAGTCGTGCACCGTCTTGCCGTCGTAGCGCAGGAGGCGCGGGTAGAGGAGGGGCGTCGCTGCCATGCGCAGCCAGAAGGGCAGCCGGGAATGCACGTAGTTGGCGGAATCCCGGAAAGTCTTGCCGGCTTCGTTGAATAGGCGGTCGATGTTCTCCTTCTCGCCGGGAAATCTTTCTGCCAGGAGCTGCTTGTAGTTGTCGATACTGCCGTGGCCGACCACCAGTTCTTCGTCGTCGGTGATCAGGCGGTAGACGTTCTTTTGCGGCAGGAACTCGACCCGGTCGGCTACGCCGCAGGCCTCAAGGCACCGGTAGGACGGCGTGCCGGGGGTGGCGCCGTTGAAGGAATGGAGGGCGACGTCGAAGGTGAAGCCGTCCCGCTGGAAATTGGTCGCATAGCCGCCAGGCTTGGTGTGGCGGTCGAGGACCAGGACCTTGCGGCCCTGCCGGGCGAGCATGCTGCCGGTGGCGAGCCCGCCGATGCCGGCACCCACGATGATCACGTCGTAATTTTCGCTCATCTGCTTCGTTCTCGTTCAGGCGGAGGCCAGGGCCGCCTCGTTGAAATGCTGCCGGACCACGTACTTGACGCTGTCGCGGATGACCTCGGCCATGGGGGGCAGGACGATGCCGCCCCGGGCGAGGCGGGCCATGGTGTCCTCGACCTGGAAATCGCGGTCGTAGGTCAGGTAGGTCAGGTAGATGCCAAGCAGGCCGCCGAGGGCGGGGTGGATGCCGGGGATACCGGCAGCGGCAGCGAAGTTTTCTGGAGCCAGGTAGCGGGGCTTCTGGATTTCTTCGTTGTCCGGGGCATGTTCGCGCACGACGCGATAGGCGACGTCGATGACATCCTCGAGGGACAGGCTGCGGGCAAGACCGGCCGCCAGCAGGAAGGTCCGCCCCCGGGCGTCGGGTTCGCCGCTGAGGTAGGCGATGGCATCGCAGACGTAGTCGATGGGAACCATGTCCGTGCGGACCTCCGGCCGGGCCGGCAAGACGCCGATGCGCGCCTTGCCGGTGCAGGCGAGCTTCATGAATTCCAGGAAGCCGAACAGCTTGCGCACCTTGCCGTCGGCCGAGAGGCAGATCACCTGGCTGGGCCGGTAGATGGTGACCGGCATGTCGCAACGGGCTGCCGCCGCCAGTTCCTCGGCCTCCAGCTTGGATTGCTCGTAGGCATTCCAGAAGCCCTGGCCGCAGTCCAGTTCGTCCTCCCGCAGGGGGCCGCGGCGGTCGCCCACGACGTAGGCGGTGGAAGCGTAGTGCAACTCGAATTCCGCGGGATTGGCGGCGTGGCAGAGGCGGCAGAACTCGATCACCTGCCGGGTGCTGTCCACATTGCCCGCCCGGGATTCAGGCAAGGTGGCACTGAAGCGGACGTTGGCGGCCAGATGGAAAAGCTTGCCGGTCCTGGCGGCGAGGCCGTGGGCGGTTTTCGGCTCGAGGCCGAGAAGCGGCTTGCCGACATCGCCAGGCAGGGCCTCGATGCGGTCGCCGGCGGCGGCGGTCAGGGCGGGGTCGTCGATGGCGCGGGCCAGCCGGGCAGCAGCCTCTTCCCGGGATGTACCGCGCACGATGGCGACCAGGCGCGATTCCGGGTAGCGCCGAAGCAGGCGCGGCACGAGTTCCGAGCCGAGGGCACCGGTGGCGCCGGTAAGAACGATGGTGGAGGGGCGGGACGTTTCCTGCACGGGTAATTTCCTGTCGAAGGTTGCCGGAGAGCGAGGGCCGGCGGAAGGGCTCAGGCGGTGAGTCCGCCGTCGATGACGAAGGTCTGCCCGGTGATGTAGCGGCCGCCAGATCCGAGGAGGAAGGCGACCATGGCAGCCACGTCGTCCACGCAGCCCAGGCGGCCCAGGGGAACATGGCCGATCAGGCGCTTGCGCTGGGCCTCGGGCATCCTGTCCGTCATCTCCGTTTCGATGAGGCCCGGGGCGATGGCGTTGACGCGCAGGTTGAAGCGGCCCAGCTCGACGGCCAGGGATTTCGTCATGCCGATGAGGGCGGCCTTGGTGGCGCCGTAGTTGGACTGGCCGGCATTGCCTTTGAGGGCGGTGACCGAACTGAGGTTGATGAGGCAGCCGCCCTCGTTTTCCACCATGCGTGGAATGAAGGCGTGGGCGACGTAGTAAGCGGCGTCCAGGTTGTTGCGGACGACGTCGCGCCATTTGTCGCGGTCCATCATGAAGATCAGGGAATCGCGGGCGATGCCGGCGTTGTTGATGACGGCGTAGGGAGCGCCGTAGATGCCGCAGAGTTCAGCCGCCAGGGCGTCCACCTGGTCCCCGTCGGCCATGTCGCAGCGCAGGCCACGGCAGCGGACGCCGTTCTGCGAGCATTCCGCCGCCAAGGCGTCGGCGGCTTCGCCGGAGGAGAGGTAGGTAAAGATGACGTCGTACCCCGCCGCAGCGAGGCCGCGGACGATGCCGCCACCGATGCCGCGGCTGCCGCCGGTGACGAAGACCCAAGATCGTTGTGTCAAGGCTTTCTCCAGAAAAACGCCCCGGGCAAGGGCACCCGGGGCTGGCGGCTTCGCGGGATCAGGCCACGAACTCGATGTTGTCGGCGCGGGCTTCGGTGAATTTGGCGCGGTTGTGTCCGGCGGCCTTCTGCAGATAGGCCAGATGAAGGTTCTGCACGTCCTTTTCCGAGTAGGGGTTGTCGTCGCCGAACAGCTCGTTGAGGATGCGATGCTTCTGCCGGGTGATGCGGCGGATCGGTTCCAGCTTGTCCCGGTTTTCGGAGAGGAAGAGAGGCAGCATCTTGTTGAGCCCTTCGAAGTAGGTCTCGTGCACCATGGCGTTGTGGTAGAGCAATCCGCGCTCGAGGGAAGCCAGGGCGCCGGCGCGGTGACGGGGATCGGCGTCGATGAGGTCCTTGATGAGGGCCGTCCAGGCGGCGATGTGGCGTGCTTCGTCGTTGCGGATGTTGGCCAGGGCCGCCTTCAGCTCGGGATGGTGCACGCGGTTGACCACGTCACGGTAAAGTTCGGTGTTGATCACCTCGGAGAACAGGTGGGCCAGGATATAAGCGTACTCGTCCCAATATCGGCGCTCTTCGTAGCACCAGACGTAGCGCTCGCCGAAGTCGCGGATGTTCACCTGGGCGAGGTAGTCCATCCTGCCAGTGGTGACGTAGTGGTAGAGCAGTCCAAGAACCATGCCGTGGCGCATTTCCTCGTACACGATGGTGTACATGTAGGAGAACAGGGGCGTCCAGTCGGAGATCAGTTCCGGCGGGGCGCCTTTTTTGCGGGCGCCGATCAGCATGTCGTAGAACTGGGCGGCGGAGGCCTGGCCCGAGTATTCGCCGTCCCGCAGGCAGTCCAGCAGGCGGATGATCTCGCGGTCGTGCTCGTCCAGCTCCGCTAGCCACGGAAAGTCGTAACGGCCAGCGGGCCAGCGGTTCTCGTCCGACAGGCAGCCGAACTTGGCGACGGTTTCTAGTCCACTCATGATGCTCCCCCTCGGTAAAGGATCAGGCCGTCACCAGACGGTCTTCAATATAGCTGCAGAACTCGGCAATGGTGGTGATCTGGCCCGAGGTGAAGTCGTCGAAATTGATCTCGACCCCGTATTTCTTCTTGATGGCCAGTTGCAGGGAAACGTAGTCCAGGCTGTCGAGGCCCAGTTCCAGCAGGCCGGTTTCCGGCTTCATGTCTGCCACCTCGAAATCGACCAGATCGCCGATCGCGTTGGTTAGGAACTCAAAGGTTTTGGTCATGGGGTGCTCCTAGTTTGGGTTGAAGGAAGAAAGCTTGCGGGCCATGAGGCCGATCTGGACGACCTGGGCGAGGGCGCCGTCGAGCCAGACAGGGATGTCCACCGTGGCGAAAACGGAATCCTCGCCGTTGAGTTCCTCGGTCTTGGCGTAGGCGTAGGCCAAGGCGGCGAAATCGAGCTCCCGGGCATGGGCAAGCAGGTCGCGCCGGAAGGTGGTGGTGTGGTGGGTCTGCATGGTGACCAGGCGGCCACCTGCAACGGCTTCCGGGTCGCCGTCGCCGAAGCGGCGGATGAGTTCGTCGCGGAACACCGCCTCGGCATGGAGCCGGATGTAGCGCGAGAAGACCATGGCGTCGAGGGCGATCCACGCTGGCGAAACATCGGGGAACAGCGCCGCGAAGCGGGCAAGCTCGCCGCGGGCTTCGGCGGCCGGAACGGCAATCGGCGGGAAGCACGCGTAGGGGGCGGCGTCGAAGTCGATGGCCGAACAGTGGCCGGTGATCTTGGCTTCGCCATCATCCTGGGCGGAAAGCTTGAAGCGGACCTTGCGCCCGGGTTGCGCCACTCTCGCCTCGATGGCATAGCCGAAGTGCAGGGGCATGGCCTGGCGCAACATGGCTGTCCATTGCAGCCAACCGTCGCCTTCCCAGGGCATCGCCGAGTGGGCTGCCTTGAGGGGCAGCATGGCCAGCATGCCGTGGATGACGGTGCCACCCTTGCCGATGGCTGCCTGGGCTACCCGTTCATCGAAATGGATCGGATTGAAGTCGCCGGAATAGTCAGCCCAGGTCTGCACCGCTTGGCCGCTGAAGCGCAGGGCGGTCACTGCATCACCTTGGCAAAGACGAGGGCACTGTTGGAGCCGCCGAAGCCGTAGTTGACGTTGAGCACGTGGCGGATGCCTTCCTTCCGCCGGTGGACGTTTGGGATGAAGTCCAGGTCGCATTCGGGGTCGGGGTTGTTGAGATGAATGGTAGCCGGCATGAGCCCCGTTTCCAGGGTTTTGAGGCAGAAGATGGATTCCAGGGCGCCGGCGGCAGCGATGAGGTGGCCGGTATAGGATTTGGTGCTGGAGGTGGGAATGCGGTAGGCGGCATCGCCCAGGGCCAGCTTGAGGGCCTTGGTCTCGTTGATGTCGTTGAGCGGGGTCGAGGTGCCGTGGGCATTGATGTAGTCGATGTCCTCCGGCGCCAGCCCGGCCTGGGCGCAAGCGGTCCGGATGGTGCGGGTGCGGGCGAGGAGGTCCTCAGCCGGCGAGGTGATGTCGCGGGCGTCGGAATAGTTGCCGTAACCGATGACTTCCCCGAGGATACGGGCCCCCCGGGTCCGGGCCGATTCGAGGTCTTCCAGGCAGACGACGGCGGCGCCCTCGGAGAGGACGAATCCGCTGCGGTCGGCACTGAAGGGGCAGCATGCTTTTTCCGGCGTGTCCTGCTCCTTGCTCAGGGCGCGCAGGGCATCGATGCTCCAAACGCAGAAATCCTCGCGGATGCTTTCGCCGCCACCGGCCAGCATGATCTTGGCGCGGCCGGAACGGATGATCTCGAAAGCATCGCCGACGGCGATGCTGCCCGTGGCGCAGGCAGCGACCGGGGTGTTCTGGTAGCCCCGCAGGTTCCAGTGCATGGACATGGCCGCCGTGGCGACGTTGGGCATCACCAGCAGGTTGCAGAAGGGCGAGGCCATACCCTCGGCCCGGTAGCTGGTGTTCTCGATCGTGGATTCGTCCTGCCCGCCCCACCCCGTGCCGAATATGACACCGCGATCAAATGGGTCGTATACGTCGTCCAGACAGAAATCGTCGCCGAAGGCCATGGTCAGCGCTTCATTGGCGGCTGTCATGCCAAGCCGGGCGAACTCCGGCAGGAACTTGAGGATGGCCTTGGGAATGCCCTTGCGGGGCGGCTTGTCGCGCATGAAGCCAAAGAATTTGGCGACGATGCTGGGGTCTCCGAAGGATTCCTGTTGGTAGCCGATCTTGTAATCGACGATCGAATCCCAGATTTCGCCGCTGTTGTTTCCCAATGAGCAGAGGGCGCCGTAGCCGGTGACAGCAACGCGGCGGGGTGCGTTTTTTTGCATTTCAGATTACCCGTTGAAAGTGAGGCTTGTAAGACCAGCGTCGGGGACGGCTTATTGACGAACTTTCTGACAGGGCGTGGCGGATGTGTTTCCGGCGAGCCTGTTCGTTCCTATGGGGCAGAGGGGCGAGGCATGAAACGGCTAGGGCTACCTCCAGCTTGGTGGCCACGGCAACTGGGAGCGTTCTCCCAAGTTGTTCCGATGGCGACGATTTGCCGAAAATCAGGTTGGCCGTGCTGGGGTGGCATCGGAGCATCCGCGGCATCATAGTTGCGATGCATACGGGATACAACATCGGAATACGACAAAAGCGTAGAAAGTTGACGCAGGTCAACAATTTTCAGAACGCCGATACCTGCCACTCAATCCAGAAAATATTCTTCTCCGGGGACCGGCCGTAGACCGAGTCGCCCGGACCGCCGACATGGCGCAAGCCGCCGCTGAAGCGCTGGCGGTTTCTGGCGTAGCTGACACCGGCCGTGCCGACGTGGCCGCCGTCCTCGGGGGTCAGCAGCATCTCCAAATACGGCTTGAAGCCGTCGCCGTCGTCGTAGGAAAGGCGGAGCAGCAGGTTTTGCCGAAGGAGGCTCGGGCTGCGGTAGGCCTGGCTGGACCAGGCGACGTTCGCCGCCAGGAGGGCAGGGGGAACGAATGCCGCGGCCGCCGACTGGCGGCGGGTCAGGTCGTCCAGGCGACGCCAATCGTCGCGGGTGTAGGCGTCGCCGTCGTAGAAGATTTCGCCCAGGAGGCTCCAGCCCGAGACGCCGGTCCACTGGGCGCCGATCACGGCCTTGGCACCGTGGTGGCGGTAGACGCGGGTGCGGGGGTCGCGCAGGTCGAACAGCGTACTCCCGCCTTCCGCCAGGGAATTGAGGACCTTGCCGTAGCGTTCCGCATACAGCGCGGCGCCGTAGATGGACCAGTCGTCGCCGAGAACCCGGGTGGTGCCCAGACCGGCTTCGAGCCGTCGTTGGCGGGAAAGGCGGGCGACGGCATGGAAGTCGTCGCTGCCGGAGAAGCGATACCAGCGCAGGGCCAGCGCCTCGTCCTTGCGGTCGGTGTTGTCGCTGCCGGTGCCCGGGTTCAGCCAGGCCACGGTCCACGCCTGGTCGGCGGTGAAGTGGTCCATGGCGATCAGGGGGATACCGACGAGGGCGGCCGGGTTGACGGCGCGCCGATCCTCCCGTTGCACGACGTCCAGGGGGCGCAGCGCGAAGCCGACACCCCAGGAAAGCACCTTGCGGCCGATGCTCCAGTTGACGCCGGGAGTTACGGCGCCGTCGTAGTAAAGCTGGTTGGCGATGCCGTGGCTTTCGTGGGCACCGCCTTCACCGGCGATCCAGCGCAGCGTTCCCTCGGCGAAAAAACCACCTTCGCGCACCTTGAGACCCAGATCCTGGCGGGAGGTGGCATGGTCGGACCGCACCGTCGGCGGCCCGGCGTAGTACGGGCTGTCCCGGTTGCTGCCGTGGTATTCGGGGGCGGCGAGGAAACCGAGGTTGACCTCGGCGGCCTGCAGCCACCAGGGCAGCACCGCTCCGGCGACAGCGAGGAGCAGGCGCCCCGTCACCATCCGGCGAGGGCGTTGTTGACCAGGGCCGCGGGGTTGAAGAACTCGTCCGGACTTTCCTTGGGAACGATGCTGCGGTAATGGATGACGGTTTGACGGGTGGTCTGGATGCCATCCAGGAGGACCATGGCCATGATGCGCGACTGTCCGTCCACGCGCTTCTCGACATACCACGCTTCCTTGGCCCGCTTGCCGGAGGCGACGAAGAGGTCGGCCTTGATCGGGAGTTTCGACGCCTTCTCCAGGAACAGGTCGAGGCGCGCGTAGGTAACCCCGGGCCGGGCAGCCTCAAGGTCGAGATGCAGGCAGCGGCGGGTGGTGCCACCGGCGGTGACGCCGGGCAGGTCCGCAGGCGGCAGGGGGCACTCCACCTCGCCAGCCAACTTGCCCTGATAATCCTCGCTCCAGGTCATGTCGGCGATATCGCCGGTGGAAGCTTCGCCCAGCAGCTTCTGGTTGGCGGTGATGCGCAGGGGGCGCTGGCTTTCCGGCATGAGGAGCCAGAACTGCTCACCCAGCATGAGCACCTTCTGCCCGATCTCCGAGGGTGATTTCATCAGCACCAGGGAACGGCGGCCGGGCTTGATGTAGATGGTGTAGCGCCGCTCCTTGTCCAGCGCTCCCTGGCGGAACTGCTCGACCTCGGCTTCCACTTTGACGGCCGCGGCGGGGCGGCGGAAGGCGTCGGCCTGGCGCAGCATGGTGGCGACATCGTCGGCGGCCGTCGCCGTTGTGGCGGCCGCCGACAGGATCAGGGAAGCGATGAACCGGGCTTGGCTAGACATGACCGAGGGCCTCGACGATGGGCTTGCGGGCTGCCTTGCGGCTGACCGACCAGGCGGCGCCGGCGCAGAGCAGGACGATGAGGGTATCGGTGATGACGTAGAGCGGAACGGAGGCGCTCACCAGTAGCGGGTAGCCCTCGGAGCGCCCGGGCGGGGGCGGCATTTCCAGGCCCATATGCGGCAGGGCGAGGATGATCGCCCAGGCGAGCAGGTTGCCGAGGCCGACGCCGACAAGGCCGATGAGGATGCCTTCGCGCATGAACTGGGCGACGATTTCCTCGGGGTGGGCGCCCAGGGCGCGCAGGGTGCCGATCTCCCGGGTGCGCTCGACGACGGCCATGGCCAGGGTATTGATCACGGAAAACAGCACCAGCGCCGCGATGATGATGCCGAGCAGCCCGAATATGCGGTTGTAGAGGCCCTTCACCGAGTTGTAGTAGAAGGCCTGCTCCCACCAGGCGCGCAGCGCCACGGCCGGTTCCGTGGCCGCCAGCCGGGGCAGGAAGCCGGCAACGCCGGCCAGATCCTTGAGATAGACCGACAGCGTGCTGACCTTGTCGGTCATGAGCAGGCGCTGGGCCGCTTCCACGTCGGTGTAGACCAGGCGCTTGTCCAGTTCGGCCCAGCCGGTGGAGACGATGCCGGAGACTTCCACGTCGATGGCATTGATGCCCCCGGTGGACGCGGTCGTGGCCAGGAGCGTCAGGCCCGTACCGGGCTGCGCCCCCAGGCTGCGGGCCAGGTCGGTGCCGAGCAGCACGTAGGGTGGGGCGCCCGGTTGCGAATCCTTGATGGCGCCCTGCGACAGCTTGAGGAAGGGGCCCCGGATGTCCGATTCGGCGGCGACGTTGGCCCCGGTGCCGAGGAAGATGACGGACTTGTCGCCGTTGGAAACCAACCCGGAGAAAGAAACCCGGGGCAGCACATGGGCCACCTCGCCGTTGCCCTGCAGGCGTGCCACGACCTCCCCGTAGTCCGCCATGCCGAACTGCATGGGCGTTTCCTCTTCGTGGTCGAAAAAGTTCTTCTGGGCCAGGGTCAGGTGCCCGTATTCCCGGGCGGCACTGTCGCTGAGCATGTTGTAGGTGTAGAGCGCGAAGCCGCTGGCCACCAGGATTGCCGCGCAGCCGATGGCGGCGATGAGGATGGTGACCAGCGAGCGGCGCCGGTTGCGCAGCACGTTTTTCCAGGCCAGGCGCATCTGTCTCATTGCAGCACCCCGTCGACCATGGTGCGGACCTGGTCGCAATGCGCGGCCATCCGCTCGTCGTGGGTGGCAACCAGGAAGGTGGTGCCCAGGCGGGTGCCGAGATCCTTCATCAGGTCGATGATCTGTTCCGCCGTGGCGGTGTCCAGGTTGGCGGTCGGCTCGTCGGCGACCACCAGGGCCGGAGACTTGACCAGGGCGCGGGCGACCGCCACGCGTTGGCGTTGCCCTCCGGAAAGCTGGTCGGGCAGGCGGTCGGCCAACCCGGCCAGGCCGACCTGTTCGAGGATGCCGCCGACACGCTTGCGCCGTTCCGCGTCGCTCGCGCCCGTCAGGAGCAGGGGGTATTCCACGTTGTCCTGGATCGACATCACCGGCACCAGGTTGTAGCTCTGGAAGATGAAGCCGACCCGGCGGCGGCGGATTTCCGTGCGGGCCCGGTCGTCGAAGCGGCCGACATCCTCGCCGGCAAGCCAGTAGGCGCCGGCATCGAAGCCGTCGATCAGCCCGCAGACGTTGAGCAGCGTGCTCTTGCCGCTCCCCGACGGCCCGCGGACCGCGACGAAGGCGCCCTGCGGTACCTCGAAATCAATGCCCTTGAGGGCCGGAACGTCCTCGCTGCCCATCCGGTAATGCTTGACGATACCGCTTAGCTTGATCGCTAGCGTATTCATGTTGTCTTGTCCCTGTGCGCCGCCCTTAGGCTGCAGCGTTAATGCAAATTGCCTATTCTAGCGCGGTGGCCGGCTAATTTGTTTGGAATATTGCGATGCCGTCGTATTTGTGTTTGCGATGGACTGCGCAATCCCGCGGGCATATCATCGCGCCTTTCTCGCCAAGGAGATCGCGATGGCCACCCCTTTTCGCCACCAGACCAGGAACGACCCACTGTGCGGATTCTTCCGCTGGGGCTCCAAGCTTTTCCCGATCACCAACAGCCACATCTGCATCGTGCAGGGCGAGATCGATCGGGAACGCTTGCGGCGGGCGCTGCTGCAGGTCGTTCCGCGGTTCGAACAGCTCCGGGATCTCCGGGCGGCGCCGGAGGCGGAGGCCGATCTCCTGGTGCAGGCGGTTACAACCCGGCATCCGGTGGCCTTCGACAACGAAAATTTCCGTCGGGAACTAATGGCCCTCGTCGCAGCCGCCGAGCCAGGGGGCTTGGTCCGCCATCCCGTCAGGTTGCTGCTGCTGAAGGCGGAAGACGGGAGCAGGACCTGCCTCCACCTGGGCATCTCTCACGACGTTGCCGACGTGAAGAGCGGCAACATTGTTCTTGCGGCCCTCATGCAGGAGTACGAGAAAGGCGTGGGGAGCGCGGAGGCGGCGCTGCCGATGACCCACCGGCATCACGCCCTGGAAAGCATCCGCCCCGGCTGGTACAAGGGTGCCGCCGGACTCCTGCGACGCGGTCGTGCCCATCTGGAAATCACCCGACGGATGTCGGCGCGGGAGCGCACCCAGGTACGTTTCACGGCCCGGGGGCATGCGGTGCCGGAGGAAGAGCAGGCAGGCAATGACTTCCATCACCTGATCCTGCCGGTCGACCTGCAGGAAGCGATCCATGCCGCTGCCGGGCACTACGGGGTCACCCTCAACACGTTGTTTTCCGCGGCCCTGGTCCGCTATATCGGCAAGCACCAGGAGCCGCAATCTCCGCGGGCGGTATACACCATCGCCGTCAGTCTGCGGCGGCTGCTGGGCGACGCCTACCGGGAAGCATTCCGCAGCTTCATGGTGGATTGCACCCTACGCGTCCCCCACGACGTCGGAACGCGGGAACTCCTGGCGGCTGTCGACGCCGAGATGGCAGCCATCCGCAACGGCCGGCTGGAGCTGGAGCTGGGGCGCATGGAGAATGCCATCTCCCTCTTCCGCAACCCCCTGCCGAAATCCCTGGTGTACTGGATCATGAAACGCACCCAGGGTACCAACGTGCTGTACTCGAACCCAGGGGTGGTAGACGAGGACTTCGCCGAGTTCGGCAAACCCGGTGCGCCAATACTGGAGACTGCGATCTTCGGTTGCCTGGTCCATCCCTACGACCTGATGTTCCTGACGCCCACGGTCAACGGGCGCCTGCAACTGGACGTGGTCTACCGTCGCGCCTGCTTCCCGGAGGTGGAGCGCCAGTTCGTCGAGCCCTTCCTCGCCGAACTGGAACGGTTGCTGCAAACAGAAACTGGACCGAAATGCCGTGTTGGTCGGCAATAAGGTGGCGCAAAGCAGGCGGCCCGTGAAATTTCCAGGCTAGTACCGTACCCCCGGCGGCGGGCTGAAGGAATCCAGGGTGTCCAGGTAGGCGGCCCGGGCGAAGGCGGCCGGGTGGGGGACGTTGGCCTGGCTCATGGAGCCCTTGAGCTGCTGGATGGATTCGTATTCGTGGGTTTCCAGCCAGCGGCCGACGCCTGCCAACACTTCCCGCAGCCGCTGGGGGCCGTGCAGTAGCAGGGCGCTGGCCAGGTGGGTGACGTCGGCGCCGGCGAGCAGCATCTTGAGGGCGTCGTCGGCGGTGTGGATGCCGCCGGAGGCGGCCAGGGTCAGGCGGGTACGGCCGCGCAGGATGGCGATCCAGCGCATCGCCAGCAGGCCGTCGGCGGAGGTGGAGAGCTGGGCGCGATGAATGAGCTTGAGGGATTCGAGGTCGATGTCGGGTTGGAAGAAGCGATTGAACAGCGAAACGCCGGCCGCCCCGGCCGCCTCAGCCTGCTGCACGAAATGGGGCAGGGCCGAGAAGAAGGGAGGCAGCTTCAGGCAGACCGGGATGGTGACGACGCGCTTGAGATGGCGCAGGAGATCGAGGTAGTGCTGTTCGACCGTGTCACCGCCGATGCCGGGGTCCCCCGCCAGGAACCAGGCGTTGAGTTCCAGGGCGTCGGCGCCGGCGGCCTGCATCTGCCGGCCCAGCTCCAGCCAGCCGTTGATGGAAGTGCCGTTGAGGCTGGCCACGATGGGGATCGACAGCCGTGCCTTGAGGGCGGCGATGTGTTCCAGGTAGGCGTCGAGCCGGCTCCGGTATTCGCCTCCCGCCGGCAGATGGCCGGCCGTCTCGCCCAGGGCCTCGGGATGGAGGAGGAAGCGGTCGAGCATCTTCTCGTCGTTGCGCACGTCCTCCTCGAACAGGGAGTGCATGACGATGGCCGCGGCGCCGGCATCCTCCAGGTGCAGCACCGGGTCCAGGTGGCGGGAAAGGGGCGTGCTGGAGGGGACCAGGGGGTTCTTGAGCGCAAGGCCCAGGTAGCGGGTGGAGAGGTCAGGCATCGGGTTCCTCCTCTTGGCGGATGGCGGTTTCCGGTAGTTCCAGGCCGGCCAGTTCGACGTATTCCCGGTGACGCAGGCGGGCGGCCTTTTCCGCCTCGTCCATGAAGCGGGCGGCGGCTTCCGGCTGGTTGCGTTCCAGCACCGTGAAGCGGGCTTCGTTCCGGGCGAAATCCCGGTAGGGCACGCTGGGGGCGGCGCTGTCCACGGTCAGCGGATTGCGGCCCTGGGCGCGCAGGCGGGGGTCGTAGCGCAGCAGCGGCCAGTGGCCGGCCTTCACCGCCAGTTCCTGCTGGTGCAGGTTGAAGGAAAGGTCGATGCCGTGGGCGATGCAGGGGCAGTAGGCGACGATGAGCGAGACGCCCGGGTAGCTCTCCGCTTCCAGGAAGGCTTTCAGGGTGTGGGTGTCCCTGGCGCCGTAGGCTACCGTGGCGACATAGACATTCTCGTAATCCATGGCGATGCGGGCCAGATCCTTCTTCGGGCGCGGCTTGCCGCCGGCGGCGAACTTGGCGACGGCGCCGAGCGGGGTGGCCTTGGAGTTCTGGCCGCCGGTGTTGGAATAGACCTCGGTATCCAGCACCAGGATGGTCACGTCCTCGCCGGAGGCGAGCACGTGGTCGAGGCCGCCGAAGCCGATGTCGTAAGCCCAGCCGTCGCCGCCGACGATCCACACGCTGCGGCGGAGGAGGTGGTCGGCGACGGCTGCCAGCTCGGCGGCGGCCGGTGTCGCCAGGTGGGCGAGACGGGCCTGGAGGGCGGCGACCCGTTCCCGCTGCTCGTGGATGCCCGCTTCCGTGCCCTGGTCGGCATTGAGCAGGCCGCTGACCAGGTCTTCGCCCACTTCCGCCGCCATCGCCTGCAACTGGCGGCGGGCGGCGCCGGCGAGGTGGTCGGTGGCCAGCCGCAGGCCGAGGCCGAACTCGGCGTTGTCCTCGAACAGGGAATTGCTCCAGGCCGGGCCGCGGCCGTCGGCGTCGGTGCAGTAGGGCGTGGTCGGCAGATTGCCGCCGTAGATGGAGGAGCAGCCGGTGGCATTGGCCACCAGCATGCGGTCGCCGAAAAGCTGGGTGGCGAGCCGGATGTAGGGCGTCTCGCCGCAGCCGGCGCAGGCGCCGGAGAACTCGAAGAGCGGCGGCAGCAGCATGGCGCCGGGGATGGTGGTGCGCTTGGCCTGGGCCCGGTCCGCTTCGGGCAGGGTGAGGAAGAAGTCCCAGTTGGCCGCCTCCGCCCCCCGCCGGGGGGGCTGGGCGGCCATGTTGAGGGCCTTGCGGGAGATATTGCTCTTGTCCCGGATGGGGCAGACGTCGGCGCACAGGGTGCAGCCGGTGCAGTCCTCCGGAGCCACCTGGTAGGCCATGCGGGAACCGGCCGGGTAATCCTTGCTCTTCACCGGGGCGTGCTTGAAGGTGGCCGGGGCTTGGGCCACCGCGCTTGCCGGGAAGATCTTCACGCGGATGGCCGAATGGGGGCAGACGAAGACGCACTTGCCGCAGTGGGTGCACAGATCGCCCTCCCAGACGGGAATCTCCAGTGCCAGGTTGCGCTTTTCCAGGCGAGCCGTGCCGCTGGGCCAGGTGCCGTCGGCGGGGAAGCAGGAGACCGGCAGGGCGTCGCCCCGGCCAGCGATGAGGGGGAGTGTCACCCGGCGGGCAAAGTCGGTCAGCCCCGGGGGCTCGGCGGGAATGGCGGCCTCGGCTGCCGGGGCCGCGGGTACCGGCACCTCGTGCAGGCAGGCCACCGTCCGGTCGATGGCCCGGAAGTTGAACTCGGCGATGCGCCGGCCCTTGCGGCCGTAGGTCTTGTCCACGGTGCGCTTGATGGCGGCGATGGCCTCGGCCTGGGGCAGGATGCCGGAAATGGCGAAGAAACAGGTCTGCATCACCGTGTTGATGCGCCGGCCCATGTCCGCTTCCTCGGCCACCCGGTAGGCGTCGATGACGTAGAAGCGGATGCGCTTTTCCGCCATCTGCCGCTGCATCACTGCCGGCAATGCGGCCCAGGCGGCTTCCGGCGGCGCCGGGGTGTTGAGCAGGAAGACGGCGCCTGGGGCGGCGTGGCTGAGAAGATCGTGCCGCTCCAGGAAGTGGGGCTGGTGGCAGGCGACGAACCTGGCGTCACCCTCGCCGGTGAGGTAGGCGGAGCGGATGGGCCGGGGGCCGAAGCGCAGGTGGGAGACGGTCATCGCCCCCGACTTCTTGGAGTCGTAAACGAAGTAACCCTGGGCGAAGAGCCCGCTCTCGTCGCCGATGATCTTGATCGAGTTCTTGTTGGCGGACACCGTGCCGTCGGACCCGAGTCCGTAGAAGACCGCGGCGAAGGCCTCGCGGGCCGCGGTGGTGCGGAAGGCCGGGTCGAAGGGGAGGGAGAGGTGGGTGACGTCATCGGCGATGCCGACGGTGAAGCGGCGCTTTGGCGCCTCCCTCGCCAGTTCGGCGAAGATGGCCTGGACCATGGCCGGGGTGAATTCCTTGGAGGCGAGGCCGTAGCGCCCGCCGCAGACGGTGGGCGGCGCGGCGAAGCGGGGGGCGTCGCCGGCGGCGTCTTCGGCCAGGGCGACCAGCACGTCCTTGAACAGGGGCTCGCCGTCGGCCCCCGGCTCCTTGCAGCGGTCCAGCACGGCCAGGGCACGCACGGTGCGGGGCAGGGCGGCGAGGAGGGCGGCCGGCGCCCAGGGGCGGAAGAGGCGGACCTTGAGAACGCCCACCTTCTCGCCGGCCGCCAGCAGGTCGTCCACGGTCTCCTGCACCGTCTCGGCGCCGGAACCCATGAGGACGACGACCCGCTCGGCGTCGGGGGCGCCCACGTAGTCGAAGAGCCGGTAGGCACGGCCGGTGCGGGCGGCAAAGGCGTCCATGGTCGCCTGTACGACGCCGGGAAAGGCGTCGTACCAGGGGTTCTGGGCCTCCCGGGCCTGGAAGAAGACGTCCGGATTCTGGGAGGTGCCGCGGATCACTGGCCGTTCCGGCGTCAGGGCCCGGTGCCGCTGAGCGGCGACGAGTTCATCGGGGAGCAGGGCGTGCAGGGTGCCGTCGTCGAGGCCGGCGATCTTGGCCACCTCGTGGGAGGTGCGGAAGCCGTCGAAGAAATGCAGCACCGGGATGCGTCCGGCCAGGGTGGCGGCCAGGGCGATGGCGGCGAAATCCTGGGCCTCCTGGACCGAATTGGCGGCCAGCAGGGCGAAGCCGGTGGCGCGGGTGGCCATCACGTCGGAATGGTCGCCGAAGATGGACAGGGCATGGCTCGCCACCGCCCGCGCCGCCACGTGGAAGACCGCCGGCGTCAGTTCCCCGGCGATCTTGTACATGTTGGGGATCATCAGCAGCAGGCCCTGGGAGGCGGTGAACGTGGTGGCCAGGGCGCCGGCCTGCAGAGCGCCATGGACCGCGCCGGCGGCCCCGCCTTCGGATTGCAGTTCGACCACCCGGGGCACGCTGCCCCAGATATTGGTCTTCCCCTGGGCCGCCCATTCGTCGGACAGCTCCCCCATGGCGGAGGAAGGGGTGATGGGGTAGATGGCGACGACTTCGGACGTGCGGAAGGCGACCGAAGCAACCGCTTCGTTGCCGTCGATGGTGAGCATGGCGTTCATGATGCACCCTGAGTCGAGCCCGCATCTTGGAAAGGCGTGCGGGTTGGTGACCTGCCGGCCGCGGCGCCCCGCTCTTGCCGGTGCGCTGCACCGTAAGGCCATCATACGCCGAAATGGCGGTGGGGGAAGGCCGGCGCAAGGGCTGGCAGCGCCCGGGACGGTCGGCCGGGGTGGCATCGCTCCCTCCGGCCGGCTATGCTGGCGTCCTTTTCTTCGTTGCTCTCCCGATAGTGCCTCCTGTTGCTCGCCGCCCCGGGGTTCCATCGCAATTCATCTGGGACTGAGACCATGGCCTTCCTGAGCCGCCCTGCCCGTAGCGTCCTCACCCATCCGCTGGCCTTTGCCCGCCAGGTGCTCCGCGGCTTCCGCGACAACCAGGGGTTGCTGCTGGCCGGGGCGGCCGCCTACTACGCCCTGCTCTCGGTGGTGCCGCTGGTCATCCTTTCCGTCATCGGCCTTTCCCAATGGGTCGATCAGGCCGAACTCCTCGCAACCCTCGGGCGTTACCTGGAATGGCTGGTGCCCAGCCAGTCCCGGGCGGTGATGGACGACGTGCGTGCATTCCTCGACCACCGCGTTGCCATCGGGCTTGTGCTGCTGGGAACCCTTGTCTTTTTCGGATCTCTCGCCTTCTCCGTCCTGGAAAAGGCCATGTGCGTCATCTTTTCCCATCGGGAGAAGGAGCGCAAACGCCATTACCTGGTGGCCGCCGTGCTTCCCTATGGCTTCATCCTGATGCTCGCCGCGGCGCTGTTGGTGCTGACGGCGGCCTCGGTCGCCCTGCGGGCCCTCGCCGCCGAAAGCGTGCCGTTCCTGGGGCGCGACTGGTCTCTGGGCGGGGTATCCGGCGTGCTGCTCTATCTATTCGGGCTGTTGATGGAAACCGGCCTGCTCGCCGCCTTCTACTACGTCATGCCGGTGGGGCGAACCCGCATGCGCCATGCCCTGGTCGGCGGCTTCACCGCCACCAGCCTATGGGAAATAGTCCGCCACCTGCTGGTCTGGTACTTCACCCACGTTTCCCGGGTGAGCATCGTCTACGGCTCCCTCACCACCGCCGTGGTGGCCCTGTTCAGCATGGAAATCGCCGTCACCATCCTGCTGCTGGGGGCGCAGGTCATCGCCGAGTACGAGCGCCTGGGCCGGGAAGCCGTTGCCCCATGCCGCATGGATTGACCTTCCCCGATCCCCACCCCAGAATCCCAGCCTGAACAAAAAACAACAATGCTCAGGGACATGAACAGGAAAATCATTCTGGCGACCGCTGTGGCCGCCATCGGTGCCGCCCTAGGCGTCGGCGTCTGGCTGGGTGGCGGGCAGGCTGCCCCCGGCGCCGTGCAGGCCCCCGCAGCCCAGGCCGACAACGCCCCTCTCCTCGCCGGCTTCAAGGAGGCGCTGGCCACCTACCGCCGGATCATCGTCCTCTTCGCCGACGAAAGGGAGCTTTCCGCCGAGCACAGGGATGCCGCCAACCAGGTCGGCCAGGCGCTGTTCCACGAGAACCGGCAGCGGGTCGTCGATCTCGAGGCCGCCTTCGATGCCCTGCCCGGCGCCGGCCAGGCCCGCTTCGATACCGTCGCCGGCCTCCTCGATTACGTGGAGAGCGATCCCGACCTCTTCGACGCCGACCGCCTCGCCTTCCGCGAACTGCTGCGCAGCCTCCAGGCCGCCATGGCGAAGGACGGGTCGCTGCCGGCCATCAAGCTGCACAAGCGCATCGGCGAGGATCTGGAGGCCCTGGCCGAGATCGAGCGCAATTACGAAAAGGAAATCCGCCAGGTCTTCGGCCGCTTCGAGAGCCGCGCCATCGACCTGAAGCGGGAACGCTGGGAGGACTACGTCGCCAAGCTGAAGTCCCGCTACAGCCGGGAGCAGATTCTCAAGGACCACGGCGTGGTCGTGCCCTACGCTGCGACACCGGAACCCGCCGAGCCGGGCATGCGCGGCAAGGCCAGGAAGGCGAAGGACGAAAGCGAGGGCGAGGTCTTCGGCGCCGGTCTGCCGGCCAAGACCCTGGTACTCACCTTCGACGACGGTCCCCACGGCACCTATACCGGCGAGATCGCCGCCATTCTCAAGCAGTACGGCGTCCCGGCCATCTTCTTCCAGGTGGGCAGCAACCTCGGTACCGTTGGCGCCGATGGCAAGGCGAAGCTGGTCCCCCGGGCCGAGGTCAGCCGCAAGCTCCTGGCGGCGGGCTATACCCTCGCCAACCACAGCCTGACCCATGCCCAGCTTTCGAAAAAGAGCGGCGAGGCCTTGAAGGCGGAGGTGCTGACCACCGACCAGTTGCTCAAGGCGGTGGACGAGCGCCGCGCGCCCCTCTTCCGCTTCCCTTACGGCGCCCGCAACGCGGAGGGCCTGCACCTCTTGGAGGAAGCCCATCTGCGCTCGGTGATGTGGAACATCGATTCCCTCGACTGGGCCGACCCGGTGCCGGCCTCCATCGCCGAACGGGTGCTGAAGACGGTGGACAAGGAAGGCCGTGGCATCATTCTCTTCCACGACATCCACGAGCGCACCGTCAAGGCCCTGCCCGCCATCCTCGACCGCCTGTTGGCCGAGGGCTACCAGTTTGCCGGTTGGGACGGCGCCGGCTTTGCCGTCGCCAAGGGCGGTGCCCCCGCCGCGACGCCGACGGCCGCCAGTGCCGCCGGCTATGCCGACTCCTGGGCCATCGTCGTCGGCATCGACGACTACGCCCGCTGGCCCAAGCTGCAGTACGCCGTGCGCGACGCCCGGGCGGTGCGTGAGGCCCTGGTCCAGAAATTCGGCTTCGCGCCCGAGCGCATCGTTGCCCTGGAGAACGCCGAGGCCACCCGCAACGGCATCCTGGCTGCCTTCCACGACAAGCTGGCCCACGCCGGCATGAAGAAGAACGACCGCCTTTTCGTCTTCTTCGCCGGCCATGGCGCCACCCGCCAGCTCAGCTCCGGCCGCGACCTCGGCTACATCGTCCCGGTCGATGCGGACCCCGCCCAGCTCGCCACCGACGCCATTCCCATGACCGAGTTGCAGAACATCGCCGAAAGCATCACCGCCAAGCACGCCCTCTTCGTCATGGACGCCTGCTACAGCGGCCTGGGGCTGACCCGCGGCGCCGGCAACGCCAATTTCCTGCGCGACAACGCCAGGCGCCTCGGCCGCCAGATGCTGACTGCCGGCGGCGCCGACCAGCTGGTGGCGGACGGCGGCCCCAACGGCCATTCCGTTTTCACCTGGGCGCTGTTGCAGGGCCTGGGCGGCAAGGCCGACCTCAATGGCGACGGTCTCATCACCGCCACCGAGCTGGCCGCCTATGTCGCCCCGGCGGTGGCCGCCAATTCCCGCCAGACGCCGGCCTTCGGCAGCCTGCCCGGGTCGGAGGGGGGCGACTTCGTCTTCGAGCTGCCAGCCGAGGCGGAATTCCTCAGCGCCGACACCAGGCAGCTACCCGCCGATGCCATTGCCCTCAACGGCAAGCTGGACGCGAGCCGCCCGGCGATGCCGCTGGTTGCTGCAGGGGACAAGGCGGCGGCGCCGGTGGTGGTGAGGGACCTCCAGGGCGGCGAGCAGAAGATCGCCCCCCCCGCCGCCGTGCCCACCAGTGCCCGGCAACTGGCCCAGCGGGCCAACGACCGGGGCCTGCAGCTCTACAAGGAAAAACGCTATGCCGAAGCGGAGGCTCAATTCACCGAGGCCCTCAAGCTGCGCCCCGACTTCGCCCTGGCCGCCAACAACCTGGGCTTCGTCTTCTACAAGCAGGAAAAGTACAGGGAAGCCGCCCGCTGGTTCGAGAACACTCTCAAGATGGACCCCTCCCGCGCCATCGCCTACCTCAACCTGGGGGACGCCCAGGCCAAGGCCGGCGAGGCGGACAAGGCGCGGAAGGCCTGGCAGACCTACCTGGAGCTGGCCCCTGGCGGGCCGGGGGCGGCATACGTGAAGCAGCAGTTGGGGAACGGCTGAGCAGCGCGGGCGGAAAAAGGGGGAAACCGATGGATGGAAATGAACAGGAGACCATGCAGGAACTCGGCCCCGGCCTACGGCTACGCTTGCCGGCTGGCTGGTTGGCGCAGGAAGCGGCCGGCGGAACGCTGGTGGCGGACCCGGCAACGGGAGCGAAGATCCGGGTGTTCCGCAAACCGAGCCCGAAGGGGGCGGTCACCCTCGAACGCTTCGCCACACTGGGCCTTGAACATTTGCACAATACCCTGCCCGGTAGTCAGCCGATGGGGCAGTGGCAGGCCGTCGAAGGGCCAGGCTGGCAGGGCACGATGCAGATGCTTTCCTGCCAGGGCGAGGGTGGTGTCCGACGCCTCCTCTACACGGCCCTCATCCTGGCCGATGCCGACGATCCGTCCCGCCAGGACAACGTGAGCGTTCTCCTCGACGTTCCCGAAGCGGTGTTTGCCGCCCGGGCCGCCTTTTTCCGCTTCCTCGTTCCGGCCCGGCTGGCGGCGGGAACGCCGCCAGCCCCGGCGGTGGCAGAGGCGGCGCCATTGCGGCTCGAGTCGCTGGCCGTGGGCGCTGGCGCTCCAGGCGGGGGAGGAGGAGCGGCTGAAGCGCCGTCCGTCGCCACTCCCACGATTGCACCGCCCGCCGCAGGTGACGAGGCGGATGCCGATGCCGACCTGCGTCTCGCCGCCCAGGGGCAGAAGCTGGTGGTCTATTCGATCATCTGCAACTTCCTCTTCCGGGCAGCGGAGCGCAGCCTGGCGATGCCCTTCCCGGTGCTGCTGCTCTTCGGCGTGCTGGTTGCCGCCTTGACCGTCAACGGCGTCATCAAGATCTGCTCCGGCCTGGGGCGCAGCCAGGCCCAGAAGATCTTCTGCATGGTGCTGTCCGTCATCCCCCTGGTCAATCTGGCGATGCTCGTCTTTCTCAGCGTCAAGACTACGCGGGCCCTGCGCAGGGCGGGCTTCGAGGTGGGGCTGCTGGGAGCGAAGCCGTGATGGAACTCGACGTCGGCTACCTTATCTTCCCCGTCTGTGGCATCGCCGCCGGGGCCGTTTCGTGGACCTGGTTCCGCGCCGAGGATACCGATGACGCCAGTCTCTTCTGGGGCTTCATGGTGCCCTTCGCTCTCGGGGTCATGGTGCTCTACGGCCTGAGCCGGACAGAGACCGTTCGCCTGAAGGCCGATCCGGCATTCCGCCTGCAGCGCCAACTGGATGCCCACCCCATCTATGCCGCCATGAAACTGTATGCCAAGACGGAGCATGCGGAGCTGCACAAGGCATTGATGGCCGACGGCCTGGGTGGTGGGGCCGGCGTGCAGAAGATGTTCCGCGATGCGCGGCCGTGGCTTGCCAGCCTCGGCACGCAGCGCATGGGCTTTGCCGACGCCGCTGGACGCGTGGCTTGGGCGCAGATGTACGTCGATACCCTGGCCGAACTGCGCGAACGCTCCCCGGAAGAGTGCTTCCAGGTCATCGCGCGGCAGCCGGAAGGCAGCAGGGCGTTACAGACGGGGCTCAGCGAAGCCAACACGCGGGCCTTCGAGGCGCTCTTCGCCCACCACCTGCAGGTGACCTACGAGGGGATGGGCAGCCCCAAGGGGCGCCAGCCCATGGCGGAATTCAACGAGGCGGCACGCCAGTGGCGCGTCCTGATGGAGCAAGTCAAGGACCGCTATGGCCAAGCCGTAGCGGATCTTCTGGCGCACAAGAAATTTGCCGCCGCGCCGCCGGACACCCATGGTGTCGTTTGCGCGGCCCGCATTGCCCAGTTGAACCTGTTCCTGCAGGAGCCCGAGCCGATGGCCGGCGTCCTGGTGGATAGCGCCATGCGCTAGCCGCCTCGGGAGCTCACACCCGCAGTAGCGCCTTCACCAGCCGTTCCGACAACTGGTCCTCGGTGAATTGCGGCTCGTTGGGCGGGTAGAGGGAGTTTTCCTCGATGACGAAGCCGTGCTCCTGGGCCAGGGCGCGCAATTCCTTGAGCTTCTGGCAGGCCTTGACGGCGGCGGCGAGGGCGGGGTCGGACTTGGCCTTGTCGGAGAAGGCCCGGATGGGGACGATGGACATGGTTCTTCCTTGTGGTTTGCTGGGGTAAAGCGGTTGCCGGCCGGTGGCTTCAGGCCGGGTAGTCGATGATCGTGGGGTCGTCGCTGCCGTCGTCTATTTCCGCCCGGGCGAGGCGGCCGTCGGGGTGGTAGCGGTAGGCGTGGCGCAGCTCGACTTCGCCGTAGACCACCTTCTCGCAACACAGGAGCTGCCCGGCGGCGTCGTAGGTGCCGCGGAAATAGGTGTTGCGGTTGCGCATGTCGTCGGCGGCGAGTTCGCCGACGAGCTTCAGGGGCAGCTTGGTGCCGCTGTAGCTGGTGTAGTAGCGGAGGGTGGTGTCGGCGACGTGCATGGGGTCCCTGTCGTGTTCATGACAAAAACCCCAGGGGAACCGGGGTTTCTTCCCGGATACAGCAATATTGGGGCCAGGTGTGGCGCTTTGCGCTAAAGTGCCCGGCATTCACACTTCCCCCATCCTGGTGAAGCATGTACCACGTCGTTGCAACCGAGAAATCCCTCTACGAAGCCACTGTCGACCTGCGGGCGGCGATCCTGCGCCTCGGCTTCGCCATCTTGCACGTCCAGGAACTGGGCGCGCCGGGCAACGGCTGGGCGGCAGAGTGCGACGAGGATTGCACCGTCTTCACGGTGGATAGCCCCCGTTGCAGCGAGCCGCTGCTCGCCCACGACATGCGCTGCGCCCTCGTCCTGCCGTGGCGCATCGCTGTCTATACGGAGGCCGGCAGCACGCGCATCGGCCTGCTGCGCCCGCTGCCGCTGCTGGCCGGGTTGTCCGCCGACGCTGTCGTGGCGGAGGCGGCGCGGGAACTGGAGGAAAGGCTCCGGCAGATCGTGGACGAGGCACGCTGACGGTTGCCGCCCGGAAGAAACACCGGCGCAACTTGCCGGCGTCTATGCAATCGAATGGACTGTTCCGTTGCGCACGACAAGGAGGCAGCCATGGCGACTGATAGCGGCAAGACGGCCGGACAAGGGCCGGATGAGGCGGGTGAGGTCCTGCTCACGGTGGCCACCCGCAAGGGCGCCTGGCTCTATCACGGCGACGCGTCCCGCCGGCGGTGGCGGGTGGATGGCCCCCACTTCCTCGGGCACATCATCAACCATCTGGTCCTCGACCCGCGGGACGGCCGCACCCTGCTGGCGGCCGCCAAGTCAGGGCATCTCGGGGCCACGGTCTTCCGCT
>DAINDE010000016.1:24186-25862 GCA_036732025.1 Rhodocyclaceae bacterium | reverse complement strand
ACGGACGGCGGCCGCATCTGGCAGGAAGCGCTGCGGCCCCCGGCCTTCGCCCCCGCCGCCAGCGGCGGCCGGGCGGTGGATCACACCTTTTGGCTGACCCCCGGCCCCGCCGACGCGGCGGGCGTCTGGTACGCCGGTACCTCGCCCCAGGGGCTGTTCCGCTCCGAGGATGGCGGCGCGACCTGGGCGCCGTTCTCCTGCCTCAACGACGATCCGCAATACCGCAAGTGGATGGGCACGGTCCAGGACGGCACCCCGGACGGGCCGAAGCTGCATTCGATCATCGTCGACCCGCGGGACGGCGACCACCTCTACATCGCCATGTCCGGCGGCGGCGTCCATGAATCGACGGACGGCGGGCGCAGCTTTGCCCCCCTCCTCGGCGGGCTGGAGGTGGTCGAGGGCTTCGACGTGGCCGATCCCACCTTCCACGATCCCCACTGCCTGCGCCTCTGCCCCGGCAACCCGGACCGCCTCTACCAGCAGAACCACTGCGGCATCTACCGCCTCGACCGCCCCGCCACCCACTGGGTGCGCATCGGCCGTACCATGCCGGCCGAAGTGGGCGACATCGGCTTCCCCCTCGTGGTGCACCCGCGGGACGCGGACACCGCCTGGGTCTTCCCCATGGACGGCAGCACCGTCTGGCCCCGCACCAGCCCCGGCGGCCGGCCGGCGGTGTACGCTACCCGCGACGCCGGCGCCACCTGGCAGCGCCTCGACGCCGGCCTTCCCGCCAGCCAGGCCTGGTGGACGGTGAAACGGCAGGCCATGACGGCGGACCGGCATGACCCCGTTGGCCTCTACTTCGGCACTACCAGCGGCGAGCTGTGGATGAGCCGCGACGAGGGCCGGGAATGGACCTGCCTCGCCAGCCACCTGCCCGAAATCTACGCCGTGGAGGCAGGCGTGCCGGCGGCGCTCTAGGGGCCGGCCATGCGGGTCCTCATCCCCAGCGCCCTGCGCTCCTATACCGGCAGCAGCGCCACCGAGGCGGAAGGGGCCACCCTGGCGGAAGTCCTCGCCGACCTGGAACGGCGCTATCCCGGCATCCGCTTCCGCATGATCGACGAGCAGGGGCGGATGCGGCCCCACATCCGCTTCTTCGTCGGCGGGGAAGCGGTCCACGACCTTTCCCGGCCGCTGGCGGAGACGGAGGAGGTGGCGATTGTGCAGGCGTTGAGTGGGGGGTGACGGCGTACGGGTAACCGAGCGGCCCTCACACCCCCCGCACCCGCAGCAACCCCAGCACCACGCTTACCCCGTCCCCGATGTTTCCGGCCGTGATGGTTCCGCCCATCTTGGCCATGTAGGTCTTGGCCACGAAGAGGCCCTGGCCGCGGTTGCCGTTGGTGCCGGGCTGGTCGGAGACGCCGTATTCGAAGATCTTGTCGAGCAGTTCGGGGCGGATGGCGGGGCCGGCGTTGTGGATGGTGACGGTGGCGGTGGCGTTGCCGGCTTCCAGGGCGAGGGTGATGGGGGTGCCCGGGCTGCGGTGGCGGTCGGCGTTCTTGAGAATGTGGGCGAAGACATCCTCCAGGGCGTATTCGTCGGCGCGTACCGGCACCGGGTGGTCGGCGCCGCTCAGACGCAGGTCGGCGATGCCGGCGTTGGCGGCGACGTGGCGCAGGAACTGGGCGATGTCCACCGTCTGCACCTGCAGGGCCGATGACTGG
>DAINDE010000016.1:0-24176 GCA_036732025.1 Rhodocyclaceae bacterium | reverse complement strand
GCTTCGCTCGGGCTGGCGCTGCCGTAGAGGACGCGCACCGCCTGCTGCATGCGGCTGATGTAGCGGTGGCTGGGGTCGTCCGGACTGCCGTGCAGGGCCAGCAGGCTTTGCAGGGGGGACATGATTTCGTGGCCGACGGCGTGCCACTGGTCCTTTTCCTGCTCGGCGCGGAGGCGCTCTCGCTCGGCATCTTCCTTGACCCGCCGCAGCAGGTCGTCGAGGCCGGCGGCCAGGAGGCCCAGTTCGTCGCGGCCGCGCAGGTCGGCGAGGTCGTAGCGTTCCAGGCCGCCGTCGGCGTGGACGGTCTGGGAGAGGCCGCGGGTGCGCCGGGTGAGGGCGGCGATGCGGCGGACGATGCCGATCTCGATGACCAGCCAGGCCAGGCCGATGGCCCCCAGCATGGCGCCGACGAACCAGGAAAGACGGGTGGCGACGGCGGAAAGGGTCTTGTTTACGCTGCGGGCGTCGCCCTTGAGGAGCAGGCGGTAGTTGCCAAGCGGCGTCGCCACTTCGTCCGTCAGCTCGACGACCGGGGCATCGAGGGTTTCCACCGGCAGCATGCGGATGAGGCGGGTGAGCAGGGGTGAGGTCTGTTCCAGGGCTTCGTCGCGGCCGGAGAGTTGCGCCACGTCCAGCGCCTTGCCGCCGGCCAGGCGCTGGATGGCCAGGGTTTCCCCGGGCAGCAGCAGGCTGGTGAGATCGGCCAGGGCGAAGGGCGGCGTGGCGCCCGGCCGCTGGCTGTCAAACAGGGCCGGGTCGTCGCCGGGGGGCAGGACTTCGACGCGGACCTTGAACTGATCCAGGTCCGGCGGCGGCCAGGCGGGCTTTTCCCGGGCGAAGAGGGCGTCGCGCAGGGCGTCCACCGGCAGGCGCAGGGAGAAAAAGGACTGGCGGGGGCAATCGGCGTCGTTTTCGCGGGTGGCGTCGAGGCATCTGCCGGCTTGCCAGACCCAGCCGCGGAATTCCTTCACCGGCCGGGCGCCGGTGTAGTCGCGGCCCTCCTGTTCCACATAGCCGGTGAAGCGGCCGCGCACGCCTTCCGGCCCGGCGGCGCCGGGCAGGGGCTCGAAGGGCGCCAGCCAGCGCCAGGTCTGGCCCCGCAGGCTGACGGTGACGCGCAGGCGATGGGCGCCGTCGAGGAATTCATCGCCGATGCGGTGGGCTTCCAGAACGCCGCTGCGGAAAGTGCCGGCGGCGTAAATGTAGCCGCCGGCCCAGGGGTTGTTGCCGATGGCCACGCAAAGGCTGCCGTGGTCGGCATATTGGACGAGGCAGTCGGCCATCTCGACGGCGGTCTTCACCTTGTTCTGGTCGTCGAAATCGAGGGCGGCGTAGGGCAGCACCACCGGGCGCCCGGCGGCAGCCAGTTCCGCGTTCCAGCCGGGGTTGAGCAGCGCCAACTGGCCCGAGGGGTGGCGCAGTCGACCGACGATCTGGGCCTTGGTCTTGGCGAAGCTGGCGGCGTAGTTGTCAACGCTGCGCTGCTTCTCCTCCTGCAGCACGGTGACGGCCAGCGCCGCCACGGCAAGGAAGAGGGCGAGGAAGGCCGTGCGGAAAAGGATGCGCAGCCGGAAGGAGGCCAGCCAGGCCAGGAATGCCTTCATCGCGGCCCGCCGGCGTTGGCCTGGTCGGACCAGCGGAAGCCGCGCATGGGCACGTTCTCGATGCGGTCAAAGGTCTCGTCCAGCTCGCGGAAGGCCTCGCGGATGGTGCTGATGTGCTTCCGGATGTTGTCCCGGTTGCGGCCGCTCTTCACCACGGCGAAGAGCTCGTCGTAGGACACCACTTCGCCACGCCGCTGGTAGAGGGCGGCGAGGATGCGCTGAGCGGTCAGCGGCAGGTTCACCCGCTTGCCGCGCCACAGGGGCGCCGCCTGGCGCAGGGGGTCGAGGGAAAGCTCGTCGCTGGCGGTCGCTGCGGCGCCGGCCTTGCCGTTGGGCCGGTCCCGGGCGGCGCGCAGGATTTCCAGGAAGGTCTCGATGAAATCGGCCTCCTCGAAGGTGGTCTTCTGCAGGTAATCCCAGGCGTCCAGGGCCTTCATGATGCTGCGGTAGATGGCCGCCGGCATGGCCGAGACCACCAGCACCGGCGTGCCGCGTCCGGTCTTGTTGATGGCGTTGATGACGGCGACGCCGGCATGGCGCTCGCGGCCCAGTTCGATGTCGAGGGTGACCAGGGCGTAGTCCTCCCGGGAGATGGCGGCTTCCGCGTCGTCCCGGTTGAACCACTGGTCCACGGTGAGGCCGGGGCGGGCGGCGAGGATCCAGTCCTTCAACTGGTTGCTGGTGGGAATGTCGTCTTCGATGATGGCGACCTTGGTCATGGCGGGCTCCTACGCGGCGGTGGCGCCAGTATCGCCTTTTTTGCCACGGGCGGACATGACCCCGGCGTGAGAGTTTGTTCACACCCCGGGAAGGGATGCCGCCGCCCCCGCACCAAAGTCGCCCGGCGGCGGCATGGCTTGCTCCATGGGGCTTCCGGCACGATGGCTTCCATGGCGGCGAGGCCAGGGGAACCGAGGTTCCAACCCGCCGCCGGGGGCTCCGGCCTCATACCGGAATATCAACAGCAAGGAGAAAATCATGAAAGAACGTCTTCTGGACATGCTCGACAACCTGCGCCAATCCGCCGGCGATCTGGCTTCCCGCACCGGCGGCGCCGCCGGCCGCCTGGCCTGCCGCGCCCACGGCGCCCGCTGGAGCCTCATCGCCCTGGCCGTGGCCGGCATCGGCGCCTACGGCGCCTACACCCATCCGCCCATGCAGAGCGTCGGCCGCGGCGAGGTGGGGGTGCGGGTGAACCAGCTCACCGGCGACGCGGCCGAGGTGCGGGAAGGCGCCGTGCTGGTCATCCCCGGCCTGCACGAGCTGCGCCGCTTCTCCCTGCGGGACCAGATCTATCGCCCGGAAGGCGGCGCCAGCGCCGAGGGCGCCGCGCCCTTCCAGACCGTCGAGGGCTTGTCCATCGGCGTCGACGTTTCGGTGCGCTACGCCCTCGATCCCGCCCGCATTGCCGCTGCCGCCCGCAACCTGCCGGAGGATATCGGCGGCCAGGTGGTGGCGCCGGCGGTGCAGGGGGTGCTCTACAAGACCCTGGCCCGCTACACGGTGCGCGAAATCTTTTCCACCAAGCGCCAGGAGATCAAGGAGAACGTCGAGGGCGAACTGAAGCCCCTCCTGGAAAGGGACGGCATCAAGCTGCAGCAGGTGCTGGTGGGCAAGGTTGACCTGCCCGCCGACTACAAGGCCGGCATGGAAAAGCTGCTGGCCGAGGAGCTGGCCACCGAGAAGATGCGCTATACCCTGGAATTGAAGGAGAAGCAGGTCAAGCAGACCGAGCTGGAAGCCCAGGCCGACAAGGCTCGCCGCGAGACCGCTGCGGCCGCTGCCGGCGAGGAGCAGATCATCGCCGCCAAAGCCCAGGCGGAGGCCATGAAGCACGTGCTGCCCTTCAAGCAGAAGCAGATCGAGCAGCGCGGCCTGGAGGCCGAGGCGGAGAAGGTCGCCCGCATCAAGAACGCTGAAGCCGCTGCCCAGGCCCGCCAGATCGAGGCCCAGGGCGAGGCGGAATCACGCCGCAAGCTGGCCGACGCCGAGGCTTACCGCCAGGAGCGCCTGGGCAAGATTGCCAGCGATCAGCTGGCCCGGGACGGGGCGCTGATCCAGAAGAACCCCCTGCTCATCCAGAAGGCGATGGCCGACAAGCTCTCCGACAAGATCCAGGTCATCATCGCCCCGCCCCCGAGCGACGGCGGGTTCATCGGTGCCGCGCTGCTCGGCAAGGGCGGCCGGGCGCAGCCGGTCAATAGCACCGAAATGCCCGCCGACAATGGCCAGGAAGGGGAATGATCATGCTTGCCACCGCCATGACGGTCATTGCCATCGTCGCCGCCGATCAAACCGCCCTGCGGGCGGCCCCCCGGGATTCCGCCGCCCAGCAGGCCGTGCTCTGGCAGGGTGACAGCCTGGAAATCCGCGGCGAGAAGGGGGATTTCCTGCAGGTCTACGACCACCGCCGGGAGCGGGCCGGCTACATCCGCACCAGCCAGGTGCGGGTGCAGTCCCTCAAGCCCGAAGCGGCGCCGGAGCTGCTTTCCGTGGTGCGCTTCCTGAAGGAAGCGCCAGGGTCGGAAGCCCTGGGCATCGCCTACGCTGCCGCCTACCTGCGGGCGGCCCCGGCCGAGGCCATCGGCGCCGAAGTGTTCGACGCCCTCGGCGTCATGGCCGACCGCCTGGCCCGCCGCGCCAGCGCCGGCCGCCCCGGCAAACTGGGCGAGGTCACCGCGGCCCACCTGGAGGTGGTGGCCGCCTACGGCGTGGCCATGACCACCTTCGAGCGCGACGGCCAGGTGCAGCTTTGCGCCAACGGCGACGCCCAGCGGCGGGTGCTGGCCCTGTCGGCCACCGAAGTGCAGAAGGCCGTGGCCGCCCTCGCCCTGACCCGCCATGAGTGCGTTGCTCCCAACCTGATCCCGGTGGAGCGCTACGCCCTGGACAACTGGCGGGCCGAAGTGCTGGAGCGGGTGGAAATGGCGAAGCTGCCGGCGGTACTGAAGAACCGCCTGCATCTGCGCAAGGCGGGCGTCTGGGCGAGCCTGGCCTACCAGCGGGCGCGGCGCCCGGAGCTGGGCGCCCAGCCGATGCAGGAGGCGGCCCAGCGCGCCATCGACGAGCTGGCGGCCATCGACAAGGGCGAGCTGATGGAAACCGACGCCGCCGCCTACAGCGACGCCGCCATCCGCGTTGGCGCTTCGCGCTGGGCGGCCCAGGCGGGAACCCCGCTGCCGGCGGGAAAGGCGCCGGCGAAGCTGAGCGTGATCACCAGCCCCGGCCAGCCCGGCGAGACCTGCGTCCATCTGGTGGATGCCAGGCATGACGCCAAGACTCCGCTGGCCACGCGCTGCACCTACGGCATCGTCTGGCCCGCCTCGGCCGCCGCCGACGCCCAGGGCACCGCCCTGGCACTGGCCGTGCAGCCTCTCGACACCTGGCGGGAAATGTGGATCTTCCGGCGTGGCGCCGACGGCTGGAGCATCGACATCCTGCCTCCGGGGCTGGACGCCGCGGGTCTCGGCTACGTCGAGTTCGCCGGCTGGGTGCCCGGCGGCGCGGAGATGCTCGCCGCCCGGGAAATCAGGGCGGAAGGCCGTTACCGGCAATCCTTCGAAGTGCTCTCCCGGGCCACCCTGGAAACGAAGAAGCAGGCCGACAAGCCAGGCAACCTGAGCACGTTCTACCGCTGGCAGAGCCCGCTGTGGAAGGCGGGGACGGTGGCGGTGCGCTGACGTGGGCCATGGTCCACGTTATTCTGTTATCAGGGAGTCATAAAATGAAGAAAAAGCCGGAATTGGTTCTGTTTTCGGCGCGGGGTCGGGCGAGCTTGCCGGAGCATCTGGCGCAGCGCCTGGAGGCTGCCGCCGCCGTCACTTACAGCCCGACCTTGCATGCGCTGTCCGACGACGAACTCGTCGTCCGCTGCCAGGGGGCTCGCGTCGTCGGCCTGACCCGGCGGGCGTGCAAGGATTTCCACGGCGGCCTCGTGGATCGATTGCCAGGCTTGGCCGGTCTTGCCGTCTACGCGACCGGGGCGGAATGGCTGGACACCCGAGCCCTGTCGCGTCGGCAGGTGCGCTGGCGGATTCTGCCGGACTATTCGGCGCAGACGGTGGCCGAGCATGCCGTGGCCATGCTGCTTGCCCTTTCGCGCCGGCTGCATCTCAGTGATCGGGTCGTGCGGGGGGAGTTGCCGGCTACCGTCTCGTTGCGGGGTTGGGAACTGGCCGGCAAACGCGTCGGTATCGTTGGCCTGGGCCGAATCGGTCGGCGCATCGCTCGGTTGGTTGCCGCCTTCGACGCGCAGGTCGTCTATTTCGATCCTGGCGTCGCTGTGGCGGAATACTCGGCCGTTTCGTGGGAGGCGTTGTTTGCGGGATGCGATGCCGTCATGCTGGCCGCCAGCGTTCAGCGGGAAGCGCCGCCCATCGTAGACGCCGAATGCCTGGCGCTCATGAAGCGCGGTGCCTACCTGGTCAATCCCTCGCGTCCCCAACTGGTGGATCGGGATGCAGCCCGTCTCGCCATACTTGCCGGCCACCTCGCCGGCTATGCGGTGGACGAGCATGTGTATTCCGATGAGGAACTGGCCGGGGTCGAGCCGGGGCGCATTCTGCAGACCGGTCATACCGGCTGGTATTCCGACGAAGCGATGGCGCGGGGAGCGGAATCCTGGGTGGCAAACCTGATTGAACTGGCGGAGACGCTATGAACAGCAAACATGAACTGGCCCGCCAGCTCAATCGCCATCTGCTCCTGGCCAGTAGTCTCATCCCCGCGGCCCTGGTTGGCGTCTTCGTCATTGGGCGCTGGCCAGAATACTGGAAATGGATCGCCAGCGAGGATACGCCCATGACCTCCCTGGAGGTGGCCGTGCTCTACACCACCGCGCTGGCCTGCTGGGGCGCGGCCGCCACCTGCCATCTACGCGGGCTGCGAGCCGACGGCGCCCGTTGGGTGCTGCTGGGGGCCGGATTCTTCTGGCTTTGCCTGGACGATCGTTTCGCCATCCATGAACGGATCCGTGACGGATTCCTGGCCCCACGAGGCGTATCCATACCGTTTCTGCCTGTCGGCCCCGGGGATTTCATCCTGCTGATCTACATGGCGATCGGGCTTGCCTCCCTGGCCTGGCTCCTGCCCCTCTGGCGCAGGCATCGGCAGGCACGGAGGCATTTCGTCGCCGGCGTGGCGGTTGCCGCGGTCGCGGTATTGATGGATGCCTACGATATCCACGGGTTCGGCCTCGAGTTCCAGAGGCTGGAGCAGACGGTGGAGGAATGCCTCGAACTGGCGGCACAGGTGTTGTTCCTGCAGGGGGTGCTGATGGCCTGGCTGGAGGCGGTCGTCTTTGCTGGTCAGGATGGCTGAGTTCAGGGCAGCCACCCCGGCAACAGAACCACGAACAGCTTTTTCAGCAAATCCCCGGCCCAGCCGTATTTTTCGTAGAGGCCGCGCAGGGTGTCGGCCAGGGATTTCTTGTCCGTGGCGGTCTTTGCCAGCGCGGCCTGCAAGGCGGCGATTTCCGCCGCCAGGGCTGCGATCTGCGCGGTCTGTCCCTGTTGCCGGTCGCGGGCGTCTTCCAGGCGCGCGAAGAACTCGGCGAAGGCCTGCTCCCCCTGGGCGGTGATGGCTTGGGCGCCGGCGCTGAGGGTGTTGCCGTCGCCCTGGGCGAGGTTGCCGATATTGACGTTGCCGCCGCTGACGTTGATGCCGATGCCGCCCTTGCCCATCATTTGGCTCCCCGTACGGTGGCAGCGACCTTGTTCATGGCGCCCTGGACCACGTTGCCCATGTTCACCCTCCCGCCGGAAATACTGATGTTCATCACCTGCATGCGCTGGGCCTTGATGTCGCTGGTGTCGATGCCGTTCTTGTCGAGCACCTCCACCATGGTGCCGAACACGGCCTCGTGCAGGCAGCGGATCTGGGTGACCACGTCCATGTCGTTGTAGGCGGCGGCATAGATGGTGCGGATGCGCGAGAGCACGTCGTATTCCCGGCGCAGGTAGGGGATGATCCAGAAGAGCAGGGTGAAGGGGGCGTAGGCGACGAAGTTGAAATGCTTGTCCTTGTCCACGTAGCCGCCGGCCAGCACCCACCAGCGGATGGACTGCATCTGCCCGAAGCGCGACAGCTTGAGGATGAGGGTGACGGTGGTGCCCCGCCGGGTGCGGCCGGAATCGGCCATGAGGAAGCTGCGGTCTTCCGGGGAGCCGAGACAGGGGTCGACGTCGGTGACGGTGATGGGCGCCAGGGCGCCGACGGGGGTGCGGGTTTTGAGTTCCCGCTCGACGGTGGCGACGATTTCGCCCTCCAGGTTGGCGTCGTGGTAGAAGACGTGCTGGAAGTCGCCGAAGGATTCCCCGAAGAAGCGGAAGGGGAAAGTCTTGCGGAACTTGTTGGAGCCATAGCGCAGGGCTTCCATCTCCCGGGTGCAGATGAGGTGGGCCATGAGGCCGAAGACCAGCAGGACGATCAGGATGAGGCCGAAGGTGGAAATGGCGAGGAAGAAATAAATGCCGCCGGCGACGAGAATGGAGCGGATCCTGACCGCATTGCGGACATCCGCCGAATCGTTGAGGTCCATGGCGTTCTCCGGGGGTGGGCCGTCGGACTTCTTTGCCGGCGGCCAATCGTGATATTGGAATATGACCTCACCTTAGGCCATGGGCATGGATTGCACAAGGGTACGGACGAGGGTGATCCGCGGGCGGTGCTTTGAACGGGAGAGTTGTTAGAATGTCCGGCTGGTTCCAGGGGAGGTTTCGTGGGGGATAGAAGCAGGATTCAGGGGGCGGTATGGGTGCCGGCGGTGGCGGCGGTTGCGCTGGCTGCCGGGCCGGCGGCCGCCGTGGACGAGGACATCTTCTTCAGTGCCCTGCCGGTGGTGGCTTCCGTCAGCCGCCTGCAACAGCCCCTGGCCGATGCCCCGGGTTCGGTGACGGTGATCGACCGGGACATGATCCGCGCTTCCGGCGTGCGGGACCTCAACGACCTCTTCCGGCTGGTGCCGGGCTTCAACACCTACCCCTTCAATACCGACCTGCCGCCGCGGGTGGCCTACCATGGCCTTACCGACGAGGATTTCGCGCCGCGGGTGCAGGTGCTCATCGACGGCCGCTCCCAGTATTCGCCATTGTTCCGGGGGGGCGTGAACTGGGCGACCATCCCGGTGGCCCTGGAAGACATTGAGCGCATCGAGGTGGTGCGCGGTTCCAACTCTGCCGCCTATGGGTCGAATGCCTTCCTCGGCGTGATCAACATCATCACCGTGGACCCTTCCCAGGTCCGCGGTGTCTCGCTCAGCGCCAACCACGGCAACCAGGGGGTACGCGACCATACCGTGCGGGGTGGTGGCGCCCTCGGCGAGGCGGGTTCCTTTCGCTTCACCTACCAGCGGCGGGATGACAAGGGCCTGACCGACCGGTACGACTGGAAGGACAACTTCGACGCCTGGCTGTTCGATTTCCGCTCCCAGTTTGCGCTGAGCGAGCGGGACGAGTTGCAGATCGGGCTGGGCCACGTGGAAGGGATCTCCGGCACGGGACGCCTGCGGGCCTCCAGCGGTTCCCTGGTTCTGCCCAGGCAGGAGGATCCCTGTTCGCCTTTTTACGACATCCTGCAGACCAGCACCTACGTGCAGGCGGCGTGGCGGCGGGCCCTGGAAGGCAATGCCGACCTCCAGGTGCGCTTTGCCCATACCGAGGACACCGGGTCCGGCAATCACGTCGAACGCTGTACCGACACCCGGCTTCGTCCACCCGCGGTACCGGTCAGCACCAACCAACTGCTTTACCGGGTGGACCTCTACGGCGACAAGGGCGTGCGCGACGAGCTGGAGGTGCAGCACACCTTCTCGCCCTGGGCCAACAGCCGTCTGGTGTGGGGTGGCGGTGGGCGTTGGGAATGGGCTCGCTCGGAGACGTTTTTCCATGACAATCCGACGCGCCGCCGGCAGGTCCTCCGGCTCTTCGCCAACCTGGAATGGAAAGCGCAGCACTGGCTGACCCTCAACGCCGGCGCCAGTGCCGAGGACGACACCATGACGGGGCCGACGATCTCTCCCCGTCTGGCCGCCAACTTCCATCTGGATGCCCAGAACACCTTGCGCTTCGGCGTTTCCCGGGCCTACCGCATTCCCAGTCTCATCGAGCTGCGCGGGGACCGCTGGAAGTCTCCCTTCGCCACCAGCGGCGGCGTCCCCATCGCGCAAGACCAGCTCTACGTGCGGCGCTTCTTCGCCGACCGCAACCTCAACCCGGAACGGATCGACAGCATCGAGCTCGGCTACCTGGGGGACTGGAAGGGGCTGCGCATGAGCCTGGACACGCGCCTGTTCCATGAGCACATCCCCAACCGCATCGTCGAATTGTCGAGTACCTTCGGCCCCGATTTCTGCCGGGTCGCCAGCGGGCCCCCGTTCAATTGCACGACGACCACCGCCAACAGCGCCCTCAACGCCATGGACGTGGTCATCGAGGGCGTCGAGTACCAGTGGCGCTGGCAGCCCCTGGAGCATACCCGGCTGCTGTTCAACCAGGCCTTCATCCACATCTACGCCGGCTACCTGCCGGAATTGACCACCAGTTCCGGGCTCCAGACCCTCACCAATACGCGCTTCCATGCCCAGCAGTCGGCGCCGCGCCGCTCGGCCACTGCCATGCTGATGCAGAAACTGCCCTGGGGGCTGGAGTTCTCGGCCACCCACCACTGGCTGGGGGCCATGAAGTGGAGCCGGAACTCTAGGGTGGAGCCCTATCGTCGCCTCGACCTGCGGGTCGGCTACCCCTTCCGCTATCAGGGCTGGGGTGGGGAGATCGCCTATACCCTGCAGTCGGCCAACGGCGAACACGGGGAATTCAAGTACGACCCCATGTCCACCGACCTTTCGGCCGCCGCCGCCAGCCGGGTGGTCAGCGAGCGCCAGTGGCTGACCCTGCGCCTCGATTTTTGACCGCCGGCGTCAGCGGCCGATGGCCCGCAGGAACTCGTTCTTCAATTGATCGGAGGCGGCGAAGGCCCCGGCGAAGGCCTGGGTGACCACCCGCTCGTCGCCGCGGCGGTCTTCCCCCAGCAGCAGGCAGAGCTGTTCCGCCTCGATGACGCAGGCGGCGCCGGCGGCCTGACCATAGGTGACCAGCGCGTCGGCGATGTCCCGGGTCATCCATTCCTGGTAGGTGAAGCGGTGGCCGATGGCGTCCACCAGCCGGGCGATGCGGCCGAAGCCGTGGAGCCGCCCGCCGGGCAAGTAGGCGACGTGGGCCACCCCGCGGAAGGGCACCAGATGGTGCGGGCAGACGCCATGGACGGCGATGCCGCGCACCACCACCAGGTCGGCGCGGGCGTCCTCGAAGCCTTCGCCGAGGGCGGTGGCGGGGTCCAGGTCGTAGCCGCCGAGGAGGCGCTTCTGCCAGAGTTCGCGCACCCGCTGGGCAGTGCGGCCCATGTGCGGGGTGTCGGGGGCGATGCCGCAGGCTTGCAGCAGATCGCTTACGGCCTGCTCGAAGGCTGCCGGGTCGAAGGCGCCGGGGCGGGGGATGCCGACGCCGCTGGCGGCGGAGGGCGCGAGATGGTCGTCAGGGCTGGGCATGGGCTATTCCGGTGAGGCAGTCGATGGAAGGGTAGCCGCCTTCGCGGCGCTTGCCAATCGCTCCCCCCGCCAGACTCCATTGCCATCCCTGCGAACGGAAATCCCGAAAACGGGAAAAGCAACCCGGCCTTCCTACCGTCCGGGCCCTGGCCGGCGCATTTCCCGGGGACGATGGAAATTGCTTGAATTCCCGTGGGCCGGGCGATTGGCCGGGGAGCGCCGGGTCCATGGGTGGCAGGTGGTTTATGCCGATGGGCATTGCACGACTATTGCTTGGCTGGGTCTGCGATCACGACCAAGGAGCGGAGGGGCAGATGCGGGTAACGAGGCTGGAAGGACGGACGCTTGATTTCTGGGTGGCGAAATCCGCCGGGTTGTCGCTGCTGGCAGACCTGCCCGGCGAAGGGGACGGGGAAGTCCTTCCCCCGGGGTTCTGGCATCCCGCCCTCTTCCGGCCGTCGGCCAACTGGTCCCAGGGTGGGCCTATCGTCGCCGAGGAGTGGTTTGACCTGGAAACAGTGCTGATCGAATGGTTCGGTCCCCACTGGCCCTACGTGCAGGCGGTTGCCGCCGCCCCGTTGACCTGGTTCATGCGGGCCTTCGTGGCGACCCGTTTCGGCGATCAGGTGGAGGAACTGGTGGAGATGCCCACCTGGGAGGCGGGCTGGGCCGAAGCTCACCTCGCCCTGGCGGATGCCGGGGGATGGGGCGGCCTGCATCCGACGACTCAGGACTTCGAAGCACCCTTGCGGCGATAGCGGGCGGGGGACATTCCCGTCCAGCCGACGCAGGCCCGGTAGAAGGCCGAGGTTCCGGCAAATCCCAGGTCGGCGGCGATCCGGGCGACGGGCTCGCCCCCCTTGGCAAGGCGGGTGAGGGCCAGGTCGCGGCGCAGGGCATCCTTAATGGCCCGGAAGCTCGAACCTTCCTCGTCCAGGCGGCGATGGAGGGTGCGCGGCGACAGGTGAAGCCGGCTGGCGACCTCGGCCTGGGAAGGCAGGGCGGGCAACGCTGCCCGCAGGATGTCGCGGACGCGCAGGACGGTCGCGCGATCCCGCCGATAGAGCATGGCAATCTTGCCCGGCGCGCCTTCGAGGAAGGCCGTGAGGGCCGCCTCATCCCGGCGGACGGGCAGATCCAGCAGATTGGCCTGGAAGCGGGCGACCAGGGTGTTGCCGCCGAAGGTCGAATGTTCGGTGTAGATCAGGGCGTAATCCCCGGCATGGGGCGGGCGAGGATAGGGAAAGGCGACGCTGTCCAGCGAGAGTCCCCGCCCCGCCAGCCAGCAGGCCAGCCCATGGAGAAGCCGCAGCAGCCATTCGAAGGCGAAAACGCGCCCGGGGTCGGCAGGGGCCGGCGCCAGGGGGCGCAGCTCACTGATTTCCAGCTCGGCGCTGCTTCCCCGGCGACGCAGGGCGACCGCCAGGTCGGGAAGCACGATGCGCAGGAAGCGGCAGGAGCGATGTAGGGCTTCCCCCAGGGTCGGCGCGCTGATGAGGGCGCGGCAGAGGAATTCGAAGCTGCCGATGCGCATGGGCTGGGAGAACAGGCCGAAGGCCTCGTCGTCCAGTGCCTGGTTGATGCGGTTGTAGAGCGCTGCGTAACGATCAAGGGGAACACGGCTGGCGGAGTCTGCAATGTCAACGCCGGCGGCCGCCAGCAGAGGGGTCGGCTCGCAGCCCCGGCGCCGGCAGCCGGCCAGCATGCCGGTAACGAAGCCCATGGCCACCGTGGCGTGGTTTGCCCGGGCTTTGGCGGGAGGGGGGTGGCGTGGCATGGCAGGGGCAGGAACGGCAAGGGGTACAGCTTAACATTCTGGCTGAATTTGCACGATCGCCGGCGGCGCCGGCAATCATTGGCGTGGCCTGCGGTCCTAGTATTGGATTCGGAAATCCTCCCGTCCGGAGTCCCGCCATGACCGACCTCTCCCTCGCCAAGAAAATCACGCCCTACACGCCGAAGCACAAGGTGCGCTTCGTCACCGCCGCCTCCCTCTTCGATGGCCACGACGCCTCCATCAACATCATGCGCCGCATCCTGCAGGCCACCGGCGCGGAGGTCATCCACCTGGGCCACAACCGCTCGGTGCGCGAAATCGTCACCGCCGCCCTGCAGGAGGACGTCCAGGGGATTGCCATCACCTCCTACCAGGGCGGCCATGTCGAGTTCTTCACGTACATGATCGACCTCCTGAAGGCCGGCGGCGGGGGCGATATCAAGGTCTTCGGCGGCGGCGGCGGGGTCATCGTGCCGACGGAGATCAAGGAACTGCACGAATACGGCGTGACCCGACTCTACTCCCCGGAAGACGGCGCCAGGCTGGGCCTGCAGGGCATGGTCAACGAATTGGTGGCGGCCTGCGATGTCGACCTTGCCGCCCGGTTGCCCGAGGGTGACGTCCTCGCCCGCCTGCAGGCCGGGGACCGCCGCCTGCTGGCCCGGGTCATCACCGCCCTGGAGAATGGGGTGGCGCCCCAGCTCAAGGCATCCCTCCTCGAAGCCGCCGCTGCGCTGACCACGCCGACCCTGGGCGTCACCGGCACCGGCGGTGCCGGCAAATCGTCGCTGACCGACGAGTTGGTGCGCCGCTTCCGCCTCGACCAGGGCGACCGCCTGCAGATCGCGATCGTCTCCATCGACCCCTCCCGCAAGCGCACCGGCGGGGCGCTCCTCGGGGACCGCATCCGCATGAACGCCATCGACCACGGGAACATCTATATGCGCTCCCTGGCCACCCGCGACACCGGCAGCGAGATATCCGCCGCCCTGCCCGAGGTCATCGCCGCCTGCAAGGTGGCCGGCTTCGATCTGGTGGTCGTCGAAACTTCCGGCATCGGCCAGGGCGACATTGCCATCGTGCCCTACGTGGATGTCTCCCTCTACGTCATGACCCCCGAGTTCGGCGCCGCGACGCAACTGGAGAAGATCGACATGCTCGACTTCGCCGATTTCGTGGCCATCAACAAGTTCGACCGCAAGGGCGCCGAGGATGCCCTGCGCGATGTGAGGAAGCAGGTCCAGCGCAACCGCGAGCTGTTTACCACACCCGCCGACGACATGCCGGTGTTCGGCACCCAGGCCGCCCGCTTCAACGACGATGGTGTCACTGCCCTCTACCAGGCCATCGTCCCCAGGCTGGCCGAACTCGGCCTCCGGCTGGAAGCTGGCGCCCTGCCCGGGGTCGCGGTCAAGCAGTCCTCGGGCTCCCGCGCCATCGTCCCCACCGCCCGCGTCCGTTACCTGGCGGAGATCGCCGAGACCGTGCGCGGCTACCATGCCCACACCGACAAGCAGGTGGGCCTGGCCCGGGAACGCCAGGCCCTGCGCATCGCCAGGGGACTATTCCTGGGCTGCGGCAAGGATGCCGGGGGGTTCGACGAACTGATCGCCGGCAAGGACGGCGAAATGGACCCGAAGGCAAGAAGGCTGCTGGAAATGTGGCCGGAAACGGTCAAAGCCTATGCCGGCGACGAGTATGTGGTGAAGATCCGCGACAAGGAAATCCGTACCCGCCTGACCAGCGAATCCCTTTCCGGCACCCGTATCCGCAAGGTCATCCTGCCCAGATACACCGACGACGGCGAAATCCTGCGCTTCCTCATGCGCGAGAACGTGCCGGGCTCCTTCCCCTACACTGCCGGCGTCTTCGCCTTCAAGCGCGAGAACGAGGATCCCACCCGCATGTTCGCCGGCGAGGGCGACGCCTTCCGCACCAACCGCCGCTTCAAGAAGGTTTCCGAGGGCATGCCGGCAAAGCGCCTGTCCACCGCCTTCGACTCGGTCACCCTCTACGGCTGCGATCCGGACGAACGGCCGGACATCTACGGCAAGATCGGCAATTCCGGCGTCTCCATCGCCACGCTGGACGACATGAAGGTGCTCTACGACGGCTTCGACCTGGTGAACCCGGCCACGTCGGTGTCCATGACCATCAACGGTCCGGCGCCGATCATCCTGGCCATGTTCTTCAATACCGCCATCGACCAGCAGCTGGCCAAATTCAAGGCCGACAACGGCCGCGACCCCACCGAGGACGAGGCCGAGAAGATCCGCGAATGGACCCTCAAGACCGTGCGCGGCACCGTCCAAGCCGACATCCTCAAGGAGGACCAGGGCCAGAACACCTGCATCTTCAGCACCGAGTTCGCGCTGAAGATGATGGGCGACATCCAGGAATTCTTCGTGCACAACCAGGTACAGAACTTCTACTCGGTCTCCATCTCCGGCTACCACATCGCCGAGGCCGGGGCGAACCCCATCAGCCAGCTCGCCTTCACCCTGGCCAACGGCTTCACCTACGTCGAAAGCTACCTCGCCCGCGGCATGCACATCGACGACTTTGCTCCCAACCTCTCCTTCTTCTTCAGCAACGGCATGGACCCGGAATACTCGGTCATCGGCCGCGTGGCACGGCGCATCTGGGCAGTGGCGATGAAGAACAAGTACGGCGCCAACGAACGCAGCCAGAAGCTCAAGTACCACATCCAGACTTCCGGTCGTTCGCTCCATGCCCAGGAAATGGACTTCAACGACATCCGCACCACCCTGCAGGCGCTGATCGCCATCTACGACAACTGCAACAGCCTGCACACCAACGCCTACGACGAGGCCGTCACCACCCCCACCGACGAATCGGTGCGCCGGGCCATGGCCATCCAGCTCATCATCAACCGCGAGTGGGGCGTCGCCAAGAACGAGAACCCTAACCAGGGCGCCTTCGTCATCGACGAACTCACCGACCTGGTGGAGGAGGCCGTGCTCCAGGAATTCGAAGCCATCGCCAGCCGCGGCGGCGTCCTCGGCGCCATGGAAACGGGCTACCAGCGCAGCAAGATACAGGAAGAATCCCTCTACTACGAGCACCGGAAGCACGACGGGTCCTACCCCATCATCGGCGTCAACACCTTCCTCAATCCCAAGGGCGCCGCCCAGCTGGAAATCGAGCTGGCCCGCTCGACGGATGAGGAAAAGCAGTCCCAGATCAAGCGCCTGCGGGATTTCCACACGCGCCACGCCGGCGAGGCGCCGGCCATGCTGGCCCGGCTCCGGCACGTGGTCATCGACAACGGCAACGTCTTCGCCGTGCTGATGGACGCCGTGCGTTGCTGCTCCCTGGGCCAGATCACCGGCGCCCTGTACGAGGTGGGGGGGCAGTACCGGCGCAGCATGTGACCCCCCGGCCGCAACCGGGGGCGGGTCAGCCGAGCGTGAAGTCCGTGCTGGCCACGGTGGGTGCTCCGTCAAGGAGGGCGACGAGGACGGGGGCGGCGGCGCCAGCCCCGTCGGCGTTGTAATAAAGCCCGCCGGTACTGGTGTTGTAGAGCACGTGGTGGGTGTCCGTGTTCACGAAACTGGTGCCGGTGGCGAAATCAGCCGGGTTCAGGGCGCCAGCACCACCCAGTTGAGTGAAGACGCTCAGGGCCAGGAATATCTCGTCGCTGCCGGTGGCGAAGTCGGTGATGTGATCCAGGTTGGCAGCCGATGGCGCCAGGTCGAATCGGAAGGTGTCGCCGCCGGCGCCACCGGTGAGCGTGTCGTTGCCGGCACCACCCACCAGGTAGTCATCGCCGTTACCGCCGGACAGCGAATCGTTGCCGGCGAGGCCGCGCAGCGTATCAGCGCCGTCTCCACCCGTCAGCGTGTTGGCGGCGGTATTGCCCTCGATGATGTTGGCCAGGGCGTTGCCGGTGCCGTTGATCGCCGTGGTGCCGGTGAGCGTGAGATTTTCGACGTTGTCGCCGAGCGTGTAGCTGACGGCGGCGTTCACCTTATCGGTGCCCTGGTCGGCGCTTTCGCTCACCAGGTCGAAAAGGCTGTCTACCGTGTAGGTGTCGTTGCCGGCGCCGCCCGCCATGAGGTCGCCGCCGGCCTTGCCGTCGAGAACGTTGTTGCCGCTGTTGCCCTGCAGGAGGTTGCCGTTGGCATTGCCTGTCCCGTTGATGTTGCCGTTACCTGTCAGGGTCAGGTTTTCGAGGGTGGCGCCAAGCACGTAGCTGATCGAGGCTTCCACCGTGTCGCTGCCGGTGGTGCCTGTTTCGCTGACGACATCGCCAACGTTATCCACGACGTAGGTATCACTGCCGTTACCGCCGGTAAGAGCGTCGGCTCCGGCGCCTCCGTCGAGGTGATCGTCTCCGGCTCCCCCGGTAAGCTTGTCGGCACCCAGTCCGCCCAGCAGGATGTCGTTGCCGTTGCCGCCGGTAATGGTGTCGTTGCCGCCGGCGCCGTCGACGGTCAGGAGGGTCTGGTCACCGATGGTGAGAACATCGGCGTTAGCGGTGCCGCTAACCTTGAGGCCGGCAGTATTGCCGGCAGCGTCATAGCGCTGGGCGTAAACACCGAATCCGCTTCCGTCCTGACCAAAGGACTCCCAGGTGACGATGAACCCGCCATCGGCTAGCCCAGTCACCGAGGCGTTGATCTGGTGGCTGGTGGCGTAGGTGCTGACCCTGATTTCGCCACCAGCCGCCTGGCCAGTGGCAGTGTAGCGCTGGCCGTAGATTCCGTAGAGGTCGCCATCTTGCCCGTAGGATTGCCATACGACGATATAACCGCCGTCTGAAAGGGTGGCGATGGCCGGGGCGTACTGGTCATCCGGGGTATAGGTATTGATCCGGAATTCACTGCCCGCGCTGCCGTCAACCTCGTATTGCCGCCCGTAGATACCGATTCCGCTGCCATCCTGGGCGGTGGATTCCCAGACGACGACAAACCCGCCATCGCTCAGGGCGGCAACCACCGGGAACGACTGGTCATTGGCGGTGGTTGTGTTGATCGCGAATTCGTTTCCCAGGGGGATGCCGTTGGCGCTGTAGCGTTGGCCATAGATTCCGTAGCCGCCGCCATCCTGGCCGTTCGATTGCCAGGTTACGACGAATCCTCCGTCCGCCAGGGCAGCAACAGATGACGCCCATTGATCGCTGGTGGTATAGGTGTTGACCTGGAATTCGCTACCCGAGGCGTCGCCGTCGGCATCGTATGTCTGGCCGTATATGCCGGAGCCTGCTCCGTCCTGGCCATTGGATTCCCAGGTGACGACGAAGCCGCCCCCCGTCATGGGCGTTATGGAGGGAGAGGTCTGGAAGTCCGTGGTATAGGTGTTGACCTGGAACTCGCTGCCGACAGTATTGCCGACGGCATCGTACCGTTGGCCATAGACGCCGTAGCTGGCACCATCCTGGCCGGACGACTGCCACACCACGACGAATCCGCCATCCGGCAATGCCCCGGCGGCGGGCGCCGTCTGGGCAGAAGAGGTATAGGTGTTGATGCGGAACTCGGCTCCCTTGGTCAGACCGTTGGCATCGTAGCGCTGGCCATAAATTCCGTAGCTGCTGCCGTCCTGGCCCAGGGAGCGCCAGGTGGCCAGGAATCCGCCGTCGCTCAGGGCCGTGACGGAGGAAAGCGACTGTTCGCTGGCAGTTGTCGTGTTGACCAGGAACTCGCCGCCGCCAACTTGAAGAGTCCCATTCGAAAAGGCGAGTTGGTCGATGCCAGACAGGCGGTCGTTGCCATCGTCGCCGTTGGCGGCGACCCTGTCCCGAAGCGTGAGATAACCGCCTGACGTGCCGATCGTGTATTCCTGGATGAGGCCGGAATACCAGGCGGAGTCGGTGCCGTCGTAGCCGACGAGGGTGTCGTCGCCGCCCAGGCCGGCAAAGAGATCGTCGCCTGTGGTGCCGTAGAGGAGGTTGTTGTTCTTCGTGCCGAAAATCGTGCCCATGATGCCTCCTGTGCAGATGACTATATGACGGGAATATTAATTCTATGGGAGCGGCACCGATGATTCCGTTCTTTTTTAAGCACTCAGTGAATTATTGGCGTTATTTCGGATTGGCGTCCCGGCGCAACTCCTCGGTGAGGGTGGCAATAACGCTCGCCCAGTCATTCCAGGCCGGTTGCCGGAACAGGCGGGCGGCCGCATACCAGGGGGAGGCGCACGGTATGCATTCCAGCCAGCGCCAGTCGGGGTGGAAGGGAATGAGTATCCAGGTTGGCACTCCCAGGGCGGCGGCGAGGTGGGCTACCGAGGTATCCACGGCGATGACGAGATCGAGACCGGAGATTAGCCCAGCCGTGTCGGCATAGTCCTCGATGGCTGCGGTGAAGTCGTGGACGGGCAGCCCGGAAGGGGCGATCTGCCCACTCTCACTGCCGATCTGCAGGCTGACAAAGGTGGTGTGCGGAACGGCGAAAAGTGGCAAGAGTTGCTCCAGCCGCAGGGAGCGGCGGGCATCGTTGTTGTGGGTGGGGCTGCCGGCCCAGACCAGTCCAATCTTCCGGCCGTTCAGGTGGGCAAGGCGTTTGCGCCATGTCGTGACCAGTTGTGGGGGAGCCTGAAGGTAAGCACTGCCGTCACCAAAGCTCGCCGCATCCCGCCGAAGAATGCGGCCCAGGGAGAGGAGGGGGGTTTGCAGGGCAGCTTTCTGCGTTGCCGGGTTGGGCGGGGTGGTCTCGGTAACCCAGCTGACGGTCGGGAAGTTGTGTTCCATTAGGCGCATCAGCCGGGTATCGGTTTCCACCGTGACTTGCCCTCCGGCGGCCAGGATTTCCGGTAGTAGCCGATATGTCATGATCTTGTCGCCGGCGCCCTGTTCACCCCATACCAAGAGACGCTTTCCGTTCAGTGCGTCCCCCGTCCACCAGGGTTGCGGAAAGCGCCGGAGCTGGACCGGGTTTTTGGGCCGGTGGAATCGTTGTTCGTACATGTCCCAGCCTTCTGCGAATTCTCCGGACAGCAAGAGGAGCAGTGACAGGTTGACCCGTACGTCGACGTGATCCGGGTTGATTGCCAGAGCCTGGCGGAATGCGACAATCGCTTCTCCGGTCTTTCCCATTTCCTTGAGCGTGTTACCCAGGCCGAACCAGGTGTCGGGATTGCCACTTTCCTGATTCAGGGCTTCGCGGTAGCAGGACAGCGCTTCCTCGAAGCAGCCTTTTTCGCGCAAGGCGCTGCCCAGGTTCGTGGTGGCGGCCAGGTGGCCAGGAGAGACTTCACGTGCGCGCCGGTAGGCATCGATCGCCTGGTCAAGATTTCCCTGTTCCTTGAGCAGGACGCCGAGATTGTTGAGAATGCCCGGAGAATCAGGGGCAAGCGACGCGGCCCGCCGGATCGCCGCCAGCGCATCGGTCGCCTGCCGGGCTTCGTGAAATGCGTTGGCGAGGTGCAGCCACGCATCGGGGTCATCTTCACACAGGGCGATAGCCTCGCGGGCGCAGGCGACGGCTTCCCCGGCCAGATGCAGCTGACGGGCCAGGTCGCTCCTCAGTAGCCACGCGTAAGCGGATTTCCCCTGGTGAACTGTCAGGGGGCGGAGGATGGCTAGGGCCGCCTTTTTCTTGTCTATCCGGACCAGTAGCCGCGACAGCGCCAGGGCCGGCTCGGGCAAGCTCCTGCCGCGGTGGAGAAACGGTAGCAGGCGCCGTGGATTGGGACTCCGCGAGGCAAGGCTGGCCAAGCGCACCAAAGCGCTGCGATTGAGCGGTGCCCGCTGTAACACCCGTAGACAGTCTTCCTCGCCGCTCTCGGCGGCCGCGCTCCCGTATTCCTGCATTTCTGGGAGCGGCGCGGGCAACGCAGCCCCCAGGGAATGAGCGATTGCCGAAAGCGGCTGCGCCCACTGGCCTGGTTGTTCTTGTCGGTAGAGCCTGGCGGACGAGTACCACGGGGTTGTGTCATTGGCGCCGTCACCCCAGTACCAGGCATGGCGGCGGGGGATCAGCGACCAGACCTGGCAGCCCAGCGCTCCAGCCAAGTGAGTTACCTCGCCATCGATAGCGATGACCAGATCCATCTGGGCGATCAGGCTGGCGACGTCGAGCATGTCGGTGATCTGTCCCGACCAGTCGACAACCGGGAAACAGCTGCCAGCCAGGTCGGTGGCATGGGGGCCGGTCTGGAGGGAGTGAAATTCGCAACGTTCCGACAGGGCCATTAGCGGAGCGAACATGCCGATTTCGCTATCGTGTGCTCCGTCGCCGGCGGGCGCTTCCCCGGTGGCCCAGGCCAACCCGACACGCGGCAGTCGGTGAACACCCAGGCGATTACGCCAGGCCGCCAGTGCTTCTTCGGGAATATTCAGGTAGGGAAGGTGGCCCCCGAGCCTTGCGCCGCTGTTCAGGCCAAGGATGCGCGGCAGGCTGCCCAGGCACTGCTGTCGGCTATCCGGCGGGCAGTTGCCTTTGTTTAGGCTCCTTACACTTGCGCCGGGGAAAGCATGGGCGAACAGTCGTGCCAGGGTGGGGGCGACTTCAATGGTGACGTTCTGACAATGTTCCCGTGCATCCGGGATGAAGCGGGCGAACAGAAGTTGTTCCGCAAGACCCTGGTCGCCCCAGAGAAGCAGGGGCGTATCACCCAGGGCCTCGCCTTGCCAGGCAGCAAGATCCCCGTGGTGACGAGGTACCGGTTTGTACTCCCTGGCGAAACGCGCCTCGGCTAAGACCCACCCTCTACGCCACTCACTACGGCGCAGGGCAATTTCCGCCAGGTTCCACGCCAGATCCGGCGAGCGGCTGGCCAGTACCGCGAGCCACTCGGTTTCCGCTCGGTCGAAGTTCCCGTTTGCGAAATGTGCGAGGCCCTGCCGGAAACGAACGTTCGGGTCCTCGGAGGGAGTTGCCCCCATTTTTTTTCCTGCACCAGCTATTGGGGCAACAGTGGAGCCAGATACGTGATGGTGCGTCGGATCAGGGTGGGGATTCATGCGAAACGGCTTCCAAAGGGTGATGTCGCGTAAATATTCAATTAGTAATATATGATATGCCGTCTGCGCCACGGCTTCTGAATGGCATGGCTGGCTGCGGCAACGAATGCCCCGGAAATTGCGAGTTGTTTCCATAAATAACAAGGAGTTAATAGTGGCAACTTATAACCTCAGCAGTTTGGCCAACGGCCAGGTGATCAATTTTGATCCGTCTGTCGATGTGCTCTTCGTGGATAACGCAGCCAGGCTGCCCACCGATTTCTGGTGGGAGCCCATCTGGTCGGGCAACGCAGCGACGGGACTGGCTGTGACTTACGCGCCAGCGGGTACGGCCGTCGCCACATACACCTTCAATGGACTTTCGCCCACAGATGTAACGACCTCGAATGTGGTGTTCGCCAGCGGTGGCGTGTTTGTCGTCGGGGATAACCTGATCAGCGGTAGTGGAACGGGAGATTTCGTCGGTAGCCATACCATCACCGGTACGGCAAACGCCGACGTGATTTATAGCCTTGGCCAGACCGATACCGTCAACCTGGGGGCGGGTAACGATGTGGTTGGCTTGGCTGGCGTTTTCGGACCGAGCGCCGACCATATCGATGGTGGTGCCGGTTATGACGTCGCCAGTTTTTTTGCTGACACGCATTTTGCTTCGGTCAGTGCGGGCATCAATGTTGACCTCAACCGTGGTGTTTTCATTTGGGGTGGGACTGCCGGCACCATCGTCAATGTCGAGGGGGTAGAGGGAAGTTCAAGTGCGGTGAGTGTTGCCGACCTCGTAGGGGATCGGAACGACAACCTGCTCATGTCCGGGGCTGGCGAAGCGACGCTGACCGGCGGGGCGGGAGCCGACATTTTCGCCATCGAGAGCGATCAAGTCACGATTCACGACTTTTCCCGTGGCGACAATATTGTCCTCATTGACAACCTTCCTGTTGTATCGCTGACAGGGGCCATAGTCGCCGGTACCGGTGCGTCCACCGCGGCCGGGCATGTGGAGGTGGAAACCGGCGCCAGCCAGACTGTCCTCCATATCGGCATGGACGGTGCCGCCGGGGCGGATTTGAACATCACTCTGGATGGGGTCTATTCGGCCAGCCAGTTCACTTTCTCGGGTACCCTGAGCACGTTGAACGGCGCGTCTGGCGTGGTGTCGAGACTCGGTGCCGCTGGCCATACTATCAGCCTCGTCACTGGAACGACCTACAACTTCAGCAGTCTCGCGAACGGGCAGACGGTTACATTCAATCCGGCGACAGATGTCCTGCGGTTCGACGATCCGAATATCTCAGCGGGAGAACTGTCTTATCAGCCGAACGGGACCAACGGCACGTTCAATTATGCGGGCGGGAAATCCGTCACCCTTTCCGGGCTCTCCGGGCTGGCGGTTACCCCGGGTAATGTGGTCTTTGCCGATGGCAGCTTGGTGCTGACTGGAGACCAGACGGTCGCCACCAGCACCGACGGCGAACAGTATTTCCAGGGCAGTAGCGGCAGGGATGCCATCTTTGCCTTCGATGGCGTCAACGAAATTCATGGTGGCGATGGTGACGACCGCATCTACATTGCCGGATTCACCAGTGGAGGAGTGACGGCAACTGCCGAAAACACGATATGGGGCGATACAGGGGAAGATCGCGTCGTGTTCCAGGGTTACACGAGTGCCGCGGCCTTTACGTCAGGTGCCGTAAACGTCTCAATAGATTTGAACGCCGATGTCAGCGGACTGCAAGTTGCGCACTGGGGGGCGAGCACGGTATCGATGCATTCCATAGAGCAGGTCCATGTGGTGGGCGGCAGCGGGACCGTCAATAGCATGACTGGCAGCGATGCGGATGAGCTGTTTGCTGTTGGTGGAAGGACTCTGTCCAACAATGCCAGCTATACGGTCGATGGCGGTGAAGGAACTGATTGGCTCGCCTTCAATTCGTTGAATGCGACGGCGATCACCGTCAGTCTGGCCGATACCTCGGTCACCTGGGGCTCTGGTACGACCATTGCCCATGTCAGTTACTCCAATGTCGAAGCATTGGGCGGGACGGCTGGCAACGATACGCTGTCCGGTACCGATAACTTGTCGGTGGTTGAGTATTTTCGAGGGCAGGGTGGAGACGACGTTATCCATGGTGGCCTTGGTTTCGATTACCTGAACTTTGGTAATTCCTATAGCGGAGCTACCGTCGATCTGCTGTCTGGGAGTGCTTCCGATGGCATGGGAGGTACCGATTCTTTCGATGGCGTTGAAGGGGTGATCGGATCGGATTATGGCGACACCCTCACCGGCAACGCCGGCGCCAACACCCTCGACGGCGGCGCCGGCATCGA
>DAINDE010000015.1:0-77944 GCA_036732025.1 Rhodocyclaceae bacterium | reverse complement strand
ATACCGCCGATGCCAAGCTCGCCATCATGGAGGAGTGCGGCTTCAAGGTGACGCGCAACCCGTCCGAAATGGCCAAGCTGCTGAAGGCCATGCTGTAAGGGTTTTCCGCTCCCCGAAGAACGCCGGCGACGCCGGCGTTTTTTTTCATCCCGGGCTTCCGCAATCGGTTCGCCTTCGGTCTACAATGCTCCCACCCCGATAGCATGACCGGAATAGCAAGGCGCCCAGGAGAGCGGCCAGGATGACGCAAGCAAACACCCCGAGGGAAGCGCGGCGCGGCGGGCGCCGCTGGGGCATCGTTCCCCGTAGCTGGACCGTTCGTATTCTCCTGATGCTGCTGCTCGCCACCGGCGGCGCGGCCTGGTACGAGATGGAGGAGTCCGTCCTGCAGGCCCGCTATTTCTCGGAGCGGGCCAGGGCTTCCACCTTCAAGGTCGAGGCCGGCGCCGACACCGGCATCTGGTTCCCGGGCGACGGGCCTTACGATCAGCGCCTGGGCTACAGCCAGTTGCGCACCATCCTGCCCAGGATGGCTGCCGCCGGCTTCGAGATTACCGCCCAGGCCAGACAGTCCGAGGGCTTCCGCCGGCTGACGGAAGAAGGGGCCTTCGCCATCTACCGGGAAAAGTCCCAGGCCGGGCTGACGGTGCTGGACAGCCGGGGGGAAACCCTCTTCGCCACCCGCTTTCCGGAACGCCAGTATGAGCGCTTCGAGGCCATCCCGCCGGTGGTGGTGGCGGCGCTGCTCTATATCGAGAACCGGGAACTGCTCGACGACAGCCGCCCGCGGCGCAACCCGGCGGTGGAATGGGACCGCTTCGCCCGCGCTGTCGTCGGGCGGGCCGTCCGTTCGGTGGATCCGGAGAGCGGCAACCGGGCGGGGGGCAGTACCCTTGCCACCCAGATCGAGAAGTTCCGCCATTCCCCCGACGGCCGCACCCACGATGCCCGGGAAAAGCTGCGGCAGATGGCCTCCGCCGCCCTGCGCGCCTACCAGGATGGCGAGGACACGACCGCCGTACGGCGGCGCATCGTCCTCGATTTCGTCAATTCGGTCCCCCTTGGCGCGGTGCTTGGCGTCGGCGAGGTCAATGGCCTGGGCGACGGCCTGTGGGCATGGTTCGGCCGGGAATTCGGCCAAGCCAACGTGGTGCTGGCCAAGGCCCAGGACGACCCGGCGGCGGCCGGGCCGGTGTTCAAGGAGGCGCTGGCGCTGTTCGTCGCCCAGCGGCGGCCTTCCGACCTGCTGGCGGAAAACGCCGCCCGCCTGGGCGAACTCACCGACAGCCACCTGCGTCTGCTGGCCCGGGACGGTGTGATCACTCCGGCCCTGCGCGACGCCGCCCTGGCGGCGCCCCTGCGCCCGCGGGATTCGGCCCTGCAGCCGGCGCCGGTTTCCTTCGTCGAACGCAAGGCCATCAACGCCGCCCGCACGGTGCTGGCGGACCTGCTCGATGTCGGCAGCCTCTATGCCCTCGACCGCTACGACCTGACTGCCCGCTCCACCCTGGACGGCCCGGCCCAGGCCGCCGTCACCGGGTTTCTCGCCCAGATGAAGGAGGCTGCCTATGTCCAGTGCCTGGGCCTCAAGGTCGAGCGCATGCTGCAGAAGGGCGATCCGGCCGAAGTCCGTTACAGCTTCACCCTCTACCAGTCGACGCCGGGGGGCAACCTGTTGCGGGTCCAGGCCGACAACGTGGACCAGCCCCTCGACATCAACGTCGGCACCAAGCTCGATCTCGGCTCCAGCGCCAAGTTCCGCACCCTGGTTACCTACCTGGAGGTGATCGCCGACCTGCACCGGCGCTTTTCCGCCCTGCCGCCGGAAGAACTCCGCCGGCGCCTGGCCCAGGCTCCCGACAACCTGAGCCGCTGGGCCTTCGAGTACCTGGCCACGGCCAAGGACACCGGTCTTGCCGCCACGCTCGACGCGGCGCTGGAGCGGCGCTACTCGGCCAGCCCCGGGGAGACCTTCTTCACCGGCGGAGGCTTGCACACCTTCAGCAACTTCAAGCACGAGGACGACGGCAAGGTGCCTTCCGTCGCCGAGGCCCTGGAGCAATCGGTGAACCTGGCCTTCGTGCGCATCATGCGCGACGTCGTCGGCTATTTCGCCTACGGGGCCGAGGATGCCCCGGGCCGCGCGCTCAAGGACAAGGCCCAGGAGGAGGCGGCCCGCAAGCAGTTCCTCAGCCGCTTCGCCGACAAGGAAGGCAAGGAATTCCTCGCCCATTTCTACCGCAAATACCGCGGCACGCCGCCGGAAGATCTGCTGCCCGCTCTCATCTCCGACCTGCGGCCGCTGCCCAGCCGGCTGGCGGCGGCATACCTGGGGGTGGAACCCGCCGCCGACTTCGAATCCTTCGTCAAGTTCATGACCAGCCAGTTGGGGGAAAGGGCCGGTACCGAAGCCAGCCTCAAGCGCCTCTATGCCACCTATGCCCCCCTGCGCCTGAATCTTTCGGACCAGGGCTACCTGGCCCGGGTGCACCCGCTGGAACTCTGGCTGGTGGGCTATCTCAAGCAGCACCCGGGGGCCAATTTCGATCAGGTGGTGGCCGCCAGCGCGCAACAGCGGCAGGAGGCCTACCGCTGGCTGCTCAACTCCCGCTTCCGTCACGCCCAGGACGTGCGCATCAAGATCGCCTTGGAAGCGGCGGCCTTCGAGCGCATCGCCACCGCCTGGCGCCGCGTGGGCTACCCCTTCGAGCGGCTGGTGCCGTCCTACGCCACGGCCATCGGCAGTTCCGCCGACCGGCCTGCCGCCTTGGCGGAGCTGATGGGCATCGTCGTCAGCGATGGCATCCGCCGGCCGACGGTACGGGTTGATGCGCTGCGCTTTGCCACCGATACCCCCTACGAAACCCATCTGGCCTGGCGCCCGCGGGAGGGCGAGCGGGTGCTGCCGGCGGACGTGACGGTGGCCGCGCGCAAGGCGCTCCTGCGGGTGGTCAATAGCGGCACGGCGCGGCGGGTCAAAGATGTCTTCCGCGACGGGGAGGACAAGCCGCTGCCGGTGGGCGGCAAGACCGGCACCGGCGACCATCGCTTCGACGTGGTCGGTGCCGGCGGACAGGTGATTTCGTCCAAGGTGATGAACCGGGCGGCGACCTTCGTCTTCTTTCTGGGCGACCGCTTCTTCGGTACCGTCACCGCCTTCGTCCCGGGTGCCCAGGCCGCCGGCTACGAGTTCACCTCGGCGCTGCCGGTGCAGATCCTCAAGGAGCTGGAACCCCTACTGCGTCCGCTGGTGGAGGGCAAGGCGGCCGGGCAGGCCCGCCGGTGCCCGGGCTGATGGCCGCCCGGCCGTCCGTTGCCGTGTAGAATCCAGACTTTGCCCGTCTTTCCCTCATGCCTGACCTGACCTCCGTCGAATTTTGGAGCGCCGTGCTCCAGATCATCGCCATCGACATCGTCCTGTCGGGGGACAACGCCGTCGTCATCGCCCTGGCCTGCCGCAACCTGACCCAGGAGCAGCGCAGGAAGGGCATCTTCTGGGGCGTTGCCGGGGCCGTCGGGCTGCGGGTGGTGCTCACCGCCTTCGCCGCCCTGGTCATGAACCTGCCCTGGCTCAAGCTGGTGGGCGGCCTGCTGCTCCTGTGGATCGCCGTCAAGCTGATGCTGCCCGAGGACGAGGAGGGGCACGACATTCAGCCGGCCTCCCACCTGTGGGGGGCGGTGCGCACCATCATCGTCGCCGACTTCGTCATGAGCCTGGACAACGTCATCGCCGTCGCCGGGGCCGCCCACGGCAGCCTGGGCCTGCTCCTGTTCGGGCTGGCGGTGAGCATCCCCCTCATCGTCTGGTCGAGCCAACTCATCCTCGCCTGGATGGAACGCTGGCCGGTCATCGTCCTGCTCGGGGCAGGGCTGCTCGGCTATGTGGCCGGCCAGATGATCTTCAGCGATCCCGGCGTCCTCGGCCTGCTGCCGCCCATGCCCTCATGGACCGCCCGTGTCGCCGGGGTGGTGGGCGCCCTGGCGGTGGTGGCGATCGGGCGCTGGCTGGAGCAGCGCATCCTCGTCCGCCAGGACATCACCATCCAATAAGGGAGGCACCGTGGCCATCTTCCTTTCCGAAGACGACGTCCGCTCCGTGCTGACCATGGCCATGGCCATGGAAGGCGTCGAATCCGCCCATCGCGACCTGGCGGCCGGCCAGGGGCTGGATACGCCCCGGGCCCGCACCCGGTTGCCGCAAACGGTGCTGCACATCCTGCAGGGCGCCCTCCCGGCCCAGGGCCTCATCGGCTACAAGGCCTACACCAGCAACCGCAGCGGCAACCGCTTCCTGGTGCATCTTTTCGATGCCGCCAGCGGCGTCCTGCAGGCCGTCCTGGCGGCGGATTTCCTCGGCATGATGCGCACCGGCGCCGCCAGCGGCGTCGCCGCCCGCTGGCTGGCCCGGCCCGACAGCCGCGTGGCCGGCGTCTTCGGCGCCGGCTGGCAGGCCGAGGGCCACGTGCGGTCCCTGTGCGCCGCCCTGCCGCTGGAGCGGGTCAAGGTGTTCGCCCGCAAGGCGGAGAGGCTGCAGGATTTCTGCCGGCGCCTGGCCCTGGCCACGGGCGTGGATGTGGTGCCGTCCGCCAGCGCCGAGGAAACGGTGCGCGGCAGCGACGTGGTGGGGACGGTGACGACGGCGTCGCAACCTCTCTTCGACGCCGACTGGCTGGAGGCGGGCACCCACGTGAACGCCGCCGGTTCCAACGCCCTCATCCGCCAGGAGCTGTCCGAAGCCGCCATCCGGCGCTGCGACGTGGTGTGCGTCGATACAGTGGCGACGGCCCTGGCCGAGGCGGGCGATCTTCTGCCCCTGCTGGAAAAGGGCCGGCTCCACAGCCGCCAACTGGTGGAGTTGGGCGAGGTCATCGCCGGGCGCCACCCGGGGCGGACCGCGCCCGGGCAGATCACGCTGTTCGAATCCCAGGGGCTGGCGATCCAGGATCTCGCGGTCGCCGCGCGGGTCGTGGCGGCGGCCCGCCAGGCCGGGCTGGGGACGGAGCTGCCCCTGGGCTAGCCGGGATATTTCATGGGCCGCCTGCTTTCCGCCGTCCGCAACCGCCTGCGGCGCATCGCCGGGCCGGCTGGCGCCGAGGCGGCCGCGGAAGGCCGGGGGCCGGTTACCGTAGGCGGCTACCTGATCCAGCGGGAAATCGGCCATGGCGCCTTTGGCGCCGTCTACCTCGGCAGCGACCCCGAAACCGGCAAGCCGGCAGCCATCAAGACCCTCGATCTGTCCCGCCACCGGGACAGCGCCAGCCACGGCCGGATCAAGGAGCGCTTCCTGCGGGAGGCGGCCATGGTGGCGCTGCTCGCCCATCCGGCCATCGTCGTCATCTACGGCGCCGGCGAGGAAGGGGATCTGGCCTACATCGCCATGGAAGTCATCGGCGGCGGCAGCCTCGATGCCTGGACGAAGCCCGGCCGCCTGCTGCCGCTCCCCGTGCTGGCCGGCATCATGGCCCGGGTCGCCGACGCCCTCGACTACGCCCATCGCCACCGGGTCGTGCATCGGGACGTGAAGCCGGCCAACATCATGGTCGACCTGGAGCGGGACGTGGTCAAAATCACCGATTTCGGCGTCGCCACCCTCCTCGGCGAGGCGGTTCCCGACCCCTGCGCCTTCCGCGGCACGCCGGCCTACATGGCGCCGGAGCAACTGGGTGGTCCGGAGGTGGACGGGCGTGCCGATCTCTATTCCCTCGGCGTCACACTATTCCAGTTATGTACGGGCCGGCTGCCGTTTTTCGGTGACTCCGTGGCCGAATTGATGTACAAAATCGCCAACGAGGAAGCGCCTGCCATCACCGCCGCCGATCCGGCCCTGCCCGCCAGGCTGGCGGCCATTGTCGGGCGATGCCTCGCCAAGGATCCGCGGGCGCGTTATCAGTCGGGCGCCGAACTGGCCGAGGATCTCAGGGAGTGGGACCGTGAATTCAACAACAAGAGGCAAAACTGAATGAAACTGGCGGATGTGTTGGAGGTAGTCTGCCGTACCGATCCGGGTATGGTGCGGTCCCACAACGAAGATGCGGTCTTCGGCGATGCCGACCTGGGGCTGGTGATCCTTGCCGACGGCATGGGGGGGTACAACGCCGGCGAAGTGGCCAGCGGCATGGCCACCAGCCAGCTTGCCAGCGGATTGGCGGCGGCCGTGCCGGCCTGTGTGCCCCAGAATCTCGACCGGGAAACCGGCCGGCGTGTCTCCCATCGCCACCTGCGCGAGCAGATCGCCGCGGCCAACGCCGCCATCTTCCAGGGAGCCCAGACCCAGCCCCAGTACGCGGGCATGGGGACCACCCTGGTCATGGCCTGGTTCTATGACAATCTGGTAACAGTTGCCCATATCGGCGATTCACGGCTGTACCGCTTGCGGGGAGAGGAATTCCAGCAACTCACCCGGGACCACTCCCTGCTCCAGGAGCAGATCGACAGCGGCATGATTACGCCCGAGGAAGCGCGGTTTTCCCAGAACAAGAACCTGGTGACCCGCGCCCTCGGTGTCGACCCCGAGGTGGAGCCGGAAATCCGCGACTACGACGTGGTGGTGGGGGACATCTATCTCCTCTGTTCCGATGGCCTGAACGACATGGTGGATGACGAGGAAATCAGCATGACGCTGCAGGCCCTGTCGGCAAATCTGTCCCTGGCGGCCGAACAACTGGTCCAGATGGCAAATGACAATGGCGGCAAAGACAACATTTCGGTTATTCTTGTAAAAATTCGCGGCGGCTTCGGAACGCCGCGGGGCTGGCTGGACAAGGTTCTGGCCTGGTTCAAGTGAGATGGGGAAGGCGAGATGGCAAAACTGATCCTTTCGATGGACGGGCTGGTGCTCAAGGAAATCGCGCTCAACAAGGAGCGCATCACCATCGGCCGCAAGCCGCACAACGACATCCAGATCGACAACCTGGCCATCTCCGGCGAGCATGCCGCCATCGTCACCATCCTCAACGACTCCTTCCTCGAAGACCTCAATAGCACCAACGGCACCCTGGTCAACGGCCAGCCGGTGAAGAAGCACTTCCTGCGCAACAACGACGTGGTCGAACTGGGCAAGTACAAGCTGAAGTACGTCAGCGATCAGCCCAACATGGCCACGGCGGGGGATTTCGAAAAGACCATGCTCATCCGGCCCAATGTCATGAAGGCGGCCGAGACCCCGAAGTCCCTGACGGAAAGCCAGCCCGCCGGGCTCGCCACATCCGTGGTCCCCATTCCTACTCCGGCGGATGCGCCGGCGCCGCCGCCGTTGCCGACGGCGGCCATCCAGCTCCTCACCGGCGCCAACGCTGGCAAGGAGCTCGAACTGACCAAGACCCTCACCACCCTGGGCAAGCCCGGCGTGCAGGTGGCGGTGATCGCCCGCCGCCCCCACGGCTTCTTCATCACCCACGTGGAAGGCACCCAGTTCCCCATCGTCAATGGCAGCGTCCTCGATGCCCAGGCCAGGCAACTGGCCGATCACGACGTGATCGAGATCGCTGGTATCAAGATGGAGTTCTTCTTCAAGACCTGACGCGGGCGGCCGGGTCGCCGGCCGGGTCTTGCCGCCGGGGTGGGGGCGGCGAATGCACAATCCTTCACGCCGGCCGCCGCGGCAGCGGTTGTATGATTGAAGCCTTCGGCGTTCCGCGCCCTGAGGCGGGCGGGGAGTTTGCCGGCATTGCGGGGGCGGCCACTTTCCTGACGATATGACCATCAAGCTGAGGATCCTGGGGTGTAGCGGCGGCATCGGCGGCAGGCATCTGCGCACGACCTCCCTCTTGGTCGACCACGATGTCCTCGTCGACGCCGGCACCGGCGTCGCCGACCTGTCGATGGCGGAACTGGCCGCCATCGACCATGTCTTCCTGACCCACACACACCTCGACCACATCGCCTCGCTGCCGCTCATGGTCGATACGGTGGGCGACCGACGTGCCCGGCCCCTGACGGTCTACGGCACCGAGGCCGTGCTGACCATCCTGCGCAACCATGTCTTCAACTGGGCGGTGTGGCCGGATTTCTCGGAAATCCCGTCGCCGGAGAAGCCCTTCCTCCGCTTCGAGGCCATCGCCGTGGGGCAGCCCGTCACCCTGGGCGGGCGCCGCTTCACGGCCTTGCCCGTGGATCACACCGTTCCCGCCGTCGGTTATCAGATCGACTCCGGCCAGGGGAGCCTCGTCTTTTCCGGCGACACCGGCCCCTGCGACGGCCTGTGGAAGGCCGTCAACGGGATTCGCAATCTGCGCTACCTCATCGTCGAATGCGCGTTTTCCAACCGCGAGGAGCGCCTGGCCCTCGCTTCCCGCCATCTCTGCCCCAGCCTTCTCGGCCAGGAGCTACTCAAGCTCGAGCGGGAGTGCGAAATCCACATCACCCATCTCAAGCCTGGCCAGATCGAATTGACCATGGCGGAGATCGAGGAATGCCTGGGCAACTTCCGGCCGCGCATGCTACAGAACAACCAGATGTTCGAGTTCTAGCGCCATGGCTGAATTCGGCCTGACCGTCGAGCTCCTCGGCCGCCTGGAACCCATCGGGGCCCTGTCGGTCGAGTGCCGGCGGGGCCTGGCGGCCCGCCTGCTATGCCAGTCCTGGCCCATCGGCGCCGACCCGCTGGCCGATCCGGCCAGGGCCGGCGAGTCCGTCTATCTGGTGGAAGGCGAACTGCTCCTGTTCCTGGCCGGCGGCGGCGGCAAGCTGCTGGTCGGGGCTTGCGAGCAGGCTCGCCGCCCCCTGGGGGCGCTGGCGCCCGTGCGCAGCAAGGCGGTGACGCCGGTGCAGGTGCTGCGCATCGATGCCGACCTGGTTGACGCGATGCTGGCCTGGGAGCAGGTATCCGCCGGCAGCAAGGCGGCCGGGCGTGCCGGCGAGGAGGCCACGGTGTGGCGCACGGTAACCGGCGCCCTCACCACCCAGGCCCTGGCCGGCAGCGGCATGGCCCGGGTGACGCCGGCCAACCTGCGGGAATTCGTGGGCCGTTTCCAGCGCCAGAAGGTGAAGGCCGGGCAGGTTGTGGTCCGGGAGGGGGAGGCCGGGGATTTTTACTATGTGATCGAGAGGGGCCGCGCCGCCGTTTCCCGCCACGTGGGCGGGGCCGACGTGGCGGTGGCCGACCTGCGGGCCGGCGATGCCTTCGGCGAGGAAGCCCTGGTCTCCGGCGGCCCCCGCAATGCCACCGTGACCATGGCGACCGATGGCGTGTTGCTGCGCCTTGCCCAGCCCGATTTCGTGGAACTGCTCCAGGCGCCGCTCCTGCACGCCATCGGGCGGGCCGAGGCGGAGGCCCGGGTGGCCGCCGGCGGCGCCTGCTGGCTGGACGTGCGCTACGCCGCCGAGTTTGTCGAGGACGGTTTGCCGGGAGCGATCAACGTACCCCTCAATGAAATCCGCTCGGCCTTCGAGGTGCTGGACCCAGGCCGGGAGTACATCGCTTATTGCCGGAGTGGCCGCCGCAGTTCGGCGGCGGCCTTCCTCCTGGCGCAACATGGGTTCAGGGCGGTCTGGCTGGAAGGCGGGCTGGAAGGAAAAGGAACGGATAAGTGAGCGCGAACGACAAGAACGACATTGCCAGCCGGCTGGTCTTCCTCAAGAATCTGCAGGCGGTGACCAACAAGATCCACGCCACCAGCCGGGTGGACGAGATCATGCTGGAGCTTTCCCGGGACATCTGCGATCTCTTCGGGGCCGACCGGCTGACCATCTACGTCCTGGGCGAGGATGGGCAGTCCATCGTCTCCCGGGTGAAGACGGGGCTCAACTCCTTCAAGGACATCAAGCTGCCGGTGGCCGAACAGAGCATCGCCGGCTACGTGGCCGCCAATCGGCGCCTGGTGAATATCGGCGACGTCTACGACGATGTGGAGTTGAAGCGCTACAGCCCCAAGATGCAGTTCCTCAAGGAGGTGGACAAGCGCACCGGCTACCGCTCCAAGCAGATGCTGGTGGCGCCGATCCTCGGCGCCGACGAGGCTCTGGTCGGCGTGATCCAGCTCATAAACAACAAGGCTGACGGACCGTTTTCGGCCCAGGCCGAGGAGGGGGTCGGCGAGCTGGCGAAAACCCTGGCCATCGCCCTCACCCAGCGCCAGAAGCCGGCGCCGGCCATCCGCTCCAAGTACGACTACCTGGTGGCCGACGCGGTCCTTTCCGCTGCCGATCTGGATGCCGCCCAGCGGGATGCCCGTAACCGCGGCGTCGATCTCGAGGAGATTCTGACCAGGACCTGCAGCGTCAGGCCCGCGGCCATCGGCGCCGCCCTGTCCAAATTCTTTGGTGTTCCCTACGAACCCTTCCGGCCGGACCGGATCAAGCCCTTCGACCTGCTGCGCAACATCAAGCGGGAATATGTGGACGAAAACCAGTGGCTGCCCCTGGAAGAAACGGCGGAAGGTCTGGTGGTCCTGGCGCCGGACCCTGAACGGGTGCGCAATTCGCGGGTGGTGAACAACATTTTCCCCAAGAGCCGGCTGGCTTTCCGGGTGACCACCCAGCGGGAGTTCCTGCAGACCGTCGAGCAATTCTTCGGCGCCCTCTCCGACATGGGCTCGGTCAATGAACTGTTGTCCGACATGGGCGAGGGTGAGGAGGGGGGCGAGTTCGTCGCCGACGACGCCTCCGCGGCCGCCGACAACGAACTGGTGCGGCTGGTGAACAAGATCATCGTCGAAGCCCACCAGCAGGGGGCTTCCGACATCCACATCGAGCCGCGGCCGGGCAAGGACAAGACGGTCATCCGCTTCAGGAAGGACGGCTCGCTGGTCAATTACATCGAGGTGCCGGCCTCCTACCGGGCGCCGCTGGTGACGCGCCTGAAGATCATGTGCGACCTCGACATCTCCGAGAAGCGCAAACCCCAGGACGGCAAGATCAAGTTCAAGAAATTCGGCCCCCTGGACATCGAGCTGCGGGTGGCCACCATTCCCACCGCCGGCGGCGTCGAGGACGTGGTGATGCGCATCCTGGCGGCCGGCGAGCCGATCCCTCTGGAGCAACTCGGACTGGCGCCCCGCAACCGGGAGAATCTTCTTAAGTGCATCGAAAAGCCCTACGGCCTCTTCTTCGTCTGCGGCCCCACCGGCTCCGGCAAGACGACGACCCTGCACAGCGTCCTCGGCCACCTCAATCGGCCGGACACCAAGATATGGACCGCGGAAGATCCGGTGGAAATCACCCAGAAGGGCCTGCGCCAGGTGCAGGTGAACAAGAAGGCGGGCCTCGATTTCGCCACCGTGATGCGGGCCTTCCTGCGGGCCGACCCGGACATCATCATGGTCGGCGAAATGCGCGATCCGGAAACCACCGGCATCGGCATCGAGGCCTCCCTCACCGGCCACCTGGTGCTGGCCACCCTGCATACCAATTCGGCGCCGGAGTCGGTGACCCGCCTCCTCGACATGGGCATGGATCCCTTCAACTTCGCCGACGCCCTCCTCGGCATTCTCGCTCAGCGGCTCGCCAAGCGCCTATGCAAGGAATGCCGGGAGGCCTACCAGCCCGGCCCGGAGGAAATGAAGCAACTGCTCAACGAATACTGTGAGGAACTGTCCAACACGACGAGCTGGAAGCAGGATGCGAAAGGCTTCATGGAAGGCATCTACAAGGAGTGGGGTGCCCGCTACGCCAAGGACGGCAAGTTCACCCTCTATCGCGCCAAGGGTTGCCCGGCCTGCAACGACACCGGCTACAAGGGCCGTGTCGGCCTGCACGAGTTGATGGTGGGCAGCGATGCCGTCAAGAAGCTCATCCAGGAGAAGGCGCGGGTGGCGGAGATCCTCGCCTGCGCCCTCGAGGAAGGCATGCGCACCTTGAAGATGGATGGTATCGAGAAGGTCGTCCAGGGGGTCACGGACATCAAGCAGGTGCGGGCGGTCTGCATCAAATAAGAAAGGAGGCGCCATGGAAACCGTTGCCCAGCTTTACCAGGGCCTGGAGCGGCTCAACGATATCGGCGCATCCCTCTCCAGCGAACGGGATCTCGGCCGCCTGCTGGAAAAGATACTGCTGGCGGCCAAGGACATCACTCACGCCGACGGCGGCACCCTCTACCTGGTTTCCGAAGACCGGCAGCGCTTGCATTTCGAGATCGTCCATACCGATTCCCTGCACATCGCCTTCGGCGGCACCAGCGGCGCGCCGATTTCCAGCAAGTTTCCCGACCTGCCCCTATACGGCGATGATGGCGCCCCCAACAACGGCATGGTGGCCGCCTACGCGGCCCTGACGGGCCGTACGGTCAACATCGAGGATGCCTATGCCGCGGAGGGTTTCGATTTTTCCGGTACCCGCCGTTTCGACGCCAATACCGGCTACCGTTCCCAGTCCTTCCTGACGGTGCCGATGAAGAACCACGAAGGCGAGATCATCGGCGTCCTGCAACTCATCAATGCCATCGATCCGGAAACCGGTGCGGTGGCGGCGTTCCCCGAAACCGATCAGCGGCTCGCCGAATCCCTGGCCTCCCAGGCCGCCATCGCCCTCACCAACCGACAGCTCATCCAGCAGATGGAGGATCTGTTCGAGTCCTTCATCAAACTCATCAACACCGCCATCGACGAGAAATCGCCCTACACCGGCGGCCACTGCCAGCGGGTGCCGGTGCTCACCATGCTCCTGGCCGAAGCGGCGGATGCCGCCACGGAAGGCCCCCTGGCCGATTTCAAGCTCACCGACAAGGACCGCTACGAGCTGAAGATCGCCGCGCTCCTCCACGACTGCGGCAAGGTGACGACCCCCGTGCACGTGGTGGACAAGGCCACCAAACTGCAAACCCTTTTCGACCGCATCGCCCTCATCGACACCCGCTTCGAGGTGTTGAAGCGCGATGCCGAGATCGCCATGCTCAAGGACGTCGCCGCCGGCGCGCCTCGGGGCGAGGCCGAATGCCGCCTTGCCGAGCGGGTGGCCCGCCTTGACGACGACCGCGCCTTCCTGCGCCAGGCCAACATCGGCAGCGAGCGCATGAGCGACGACGACATCGCCCGGGTCCAGCGGATCGGCCGCGAATACCGCTGGCGCAACCCGAACGGCGACACCGTGCCCTTTCTCTCCGACGACGAGCTGGAAAACCTCACCATCCGCGCCGGCACCCTCACCCGGGCCGAACGGGAAATCATCAACCACCACATCGTCGCCACCATCAAGATGCTGGAGCAACTCCCCTGGCCCAAGCACCTCAGGAACGTGCCCGAGTACGCCGGCGGCCACCACGAGCGCATGGACGGCAAGGGCTATCCGCGGGGATTGAAGCGGGAACAGATGAGCTGGCAGGCCCGCATGATGGGCATTGCCGACATCTTCGAGGCGCTGACGGCGAAGGACCGGCCCTACAAGGAGGGGATGAAGCTGTCGCAGGCGTTGGGGATCCTGGAGAAATTCCGGGACAACGGGCATATCGATCCGGACTTGCTGGGGGTATTCCTGCGGGGGCAGGTTTACGTCCGCTATGCGGAAGCGTTTCTCGACGCCGGGCAGGTCGATATGGGCTGCCGCGGAATGCCGAACGAGTGACATAGCGCGCCCTGAGGTGACGTAATTTGTCACTTTGGCGGCGGTAACGCCGCCGTAACGGTAGGTGCTGGGGGTGTCTTTTCTGGTATGAATTTAGCTAATGCCCATCCAATTCTTAGCAATTTCGGGGAGGGCATAATGAAGCAAAGAGGGTTTACGCTCATCGAACTGATGATCGTCGTGGCAATCATCGGTATATTGGCGGCTATCGCCATTCCGCAGTTTGGCGAATACACGAAGAAAGGCGAGGACAAGGCTGCCCAGTCCGATGCCCGTAACATTCTTGCCCATGCCGTCGCCAACTCGGTCCATTAGCATTGTTGGCATGTTTCTTGTTAGTAGTTGTTCGACGGAAGGTCCGTTGCCCTGTTTAGGAGGATTTAGAGATGAAGAAGCTGCAAAAGGGTTTCACCCTGATCGAGCTGATGATCGTTGTGGCGATCATCGGCATCCTGGCCGCCATTGCGATCCCGCAGTTCAGCGAGTACACCAAGAAGGGCGAAGACAAGGCCGCCCAATCCGATGCCCGTAACGTCCTGACGGCGGCTATCGCCAACGGCACGCAGCAATAAGGAGATAGAGATGGATAAGAAGCAAATCGGCCACGTTGTCGTTCTCGGTTCCGCCCTGGTGCTGAACATCGCCGCCAGCAACTATGCCCTGGCGGCGGCCACGAGTGCCTGTACCGACGGCTCTGGTGTCACCATCGCATCCAGCGCTTCCACCTTCGTCAAGACCGACTTCGTCACCAAGTGCTCCCGCAATACCACGGTCGTGTACGACCAGAACGCTACCGACTTTGCCGTCAAGAGCGCGTCGGTCAAGGGCATGCACACTTTCGGCGGCAGCACCATGGGCGGTACCGTGGCGGCCTGCGAAAACACCAGCGTTGCCTCTCCCGCAGGCAACCTTGGCAACCCGAATCTGAGCGCGCCCTCCGGCACCACTCCGGCTGGCTGCTAAGCTTGAAGGAATCGGCCCGAGTCGATCGGGCGGAGAGGAAACCGGCGGTTTATCCGCCGGTTTTTTTTCGCGCAACACCCGTCTTGTTGGTAATCTAGCGGCATTCGCATTACTTATGAATCTTGACTAGGCATGGGGCAGGCCGTATTTCGTCACGCGCAGCTAGCGTGGTTGTTGGGGTTTCGCAGTCGAGCCTTCCGCGCTCTGGCTGCCATTGGCGTGTTGCTGCTCTTCTTCGCCTGGCTGAGCGGGGCCTTCTCCCTGCGGCAGCCGGCCATCGTGGCCATGGATGTGGGCATCTCGGGCCTGCGCTTCCTCGGCACGTTCTTCGTCCTCTACTGGGTGCAGGAGGTGTTCGTGCGGGACGTCGAGAGGCGCACCATCATGCTGGCGCTGGCTTATCCCGCTTCCCGGGGGAGCTACCTGATTGGCCGATGGTTGGGGGTCGTGGCGCTGGTGGCGGTGACCATCGTCGTGTGGGCGTCTGGCCTTGCCATCCTGGCGCATGTTTCGGACTGGGGCTACGTGGAGAGTGTCCGTCCCCAACTTGGGCTCGCGTTTCCCGCTGTTCTGTTCGGCGTCCTGATGGACATGCTGGTCGTGAGTGTCTTTGCCGTATGGCTGACGAGCATCGCGCAGACGCCAATGGTGCCCCTCCTTGGTGGGGCCGGTTTTGCGGTAGCTGCCCGCTTTCTCGGGCCCAGCATCGATTATTTGCAGTTCTCGATCAGTGCGGATCAGGCGATGAGTGCGAGGATGCTGCCCATTCTTGACGCGGTACGTTGGGTGATCCCGGACTTGAGCCGCCTGGATTGGCGAACTGCGGTTCTCTATGGGCGCTGGCCCTCGGCGGCCGAGATGCTCGGCGGAACGGCGCTCGCCTTGGGTTATGTCTTGATCTTCGCCGCCTTGGCAACGCGCAATTATCAGCACCGCGATTTCAGTTAATCATTCTCGCATTCCCAATGAAAGACGATCTTTTCGCCCAAACGCAGACCTTCTTCCGTGCCGGAGATTTCAAGGCGGCCCTGGCTCTGCTCGATCAACAGGAGCCGATCGAGCCGCAGGATGGGACGCTTGCCCTGTTCCGGGGAATCGCCCTGCAGCAGGAGGGTAACGAAGCGGCAGCGAGGGCGGCCTACGACAAGGCGATCAACCTGGGCATCAAGAACGCCACGATGGCGTGGAAGAATCTGGCGTTGCTGTATGCCGACCAAGGGCGATTCGGCGACACCATCGGCTATCTGCAGTCCTATCGGGAATGGTTTCCCGAGGAGCAGGAAGCGCTGCAACTCCTGGGTACTGCCCTGATTGAAGAAAAGAAATATACCGAGGCGGAGAAGGTGATTCTCGATTGGCTCGAGCGTTATCCCGACGATGCCGAGATTACCGGTCTGATGCAGTATCTGCAGCAAAACACGAAGCGTCTGGTTGAATCGCTCCTCCTCCTCGGCAAGGCGAGGCAGGGCACTGAACGACCGAGCGAACCCGCTCTGGTCAAGATACTGAGTGCGTTGCTCACCTTCGGCTGGATTGATTTTGCGGGCGAGGTCGTATCGAACTACGATGGCGCGGAACTCGCCGGCGACCCCGTTCTCACATGGCTACTGGCAGCGTTGGCTTTCGGCCAAGGCGATCTCCAGGGTACGGTATCCCGGTTGCAAGCCTTGTTGCAGAGCGATCGCCTGCTTTACGCGGGGCGCTATAACGCCGCGATGTTGGTGCTGGCCCTGGGTAACCTCGAACTGGGCTGGCAGCTCTATCACCTGCGCGCCCGCAACGATAAGCTGATCTGGGACGAGAAGGTTCCCAAATGGGATGGCGAGGATCTTGCCGGGAAGACGATTCTGGTTTTCTCCGAACAGGGCGCTGGCGATGTCATCCAATTCGTGCGTTTCATTCGGCTGCTAGAGCAGCGCCAGATTCGGGCGGTCTTTGTCGCCTTCGAGGATATTGTCGGCCTGTTGCAAGTGGCGCCGGATGCTGAACTGCGCGACGACATCCGGGTCGACGACATTGTTTTCGACTACCAGTTGCAGTTGATGGATCTCGCGCTGGTGTGTGGCGTGCGCCAGCCGGCCGATATTCCGGCCGAAGTGCCTTACCTGTGTGCAGAAGAGGCCAAGGTCTGCTACTGGAGGGAGCGGTTTGCCGCGCTGCCAGGGCTCAAGGTGGGGCTTGTCTGGGCCGGCAACCCCAATTATGGCAACGACCATTGCCGTTCGGCTTCCCTCTTCGATTTTGCGCCCCTCGCCGCATTGCCGGGCGTCAGCTGGGTCGCTCTCCAGAAGGGAGAGGCTGCATCGGAGGATGCCCCCGAAGGCCTCACTGTCCTGCGCATCGGTGACGAGTTGCGGGATTTCGGGGACACCGCGGCGGCGATTGCAGCACTGGACATCGTGCTGACAGTGGATACCTCGGTCGCCCACTTGGCCGGCGCCCTGAACAAGGAGGTATGGATCATCCTGCCCCGTCGCGGCAAGGACTGGCGCTGGTTCCTGGCGCCGGACACCTCGCCCTGGTATCCCTCGGCGCGCCTGTTTACTCAAGACCGGGCCGGTGACTGGGAGGGCCTCATCCGTACGGCAGTGCGCCCGGCGCTGGCGTCTCGCGTGCTTCTGTCTGCTTCCGCGGCTGTCGAGGGCCGCGGTGCACCGGACTGGGCGATGGCAATTTCAAGGGCGTTGGTGGACTGCAATGAGCGGGACGAGCTCGAACTCGATGGTCGGGCGGTTTCCTCGGCGGTCGAAGGCGGCGATCTCCCCCGGGCACTGGCGGTCGCCAGGGCCCTCGCCCTGATTGACCATTCCGGGGAACTCTTGGACGAGCTTCGCCGAAGGGGCGGCCAGCCGGCAGAAATGGCCTGGGCCGAGTACCAGATCAGGTCCGAAACGGACCCCGGGGCCGGGACTGAAAGCCTTCGGGACTTGCGTGCCCGGGGCGTGGCGTTGTCTCCAGCCGCCTTGGTTCTCCTGCTCAAGGTGGAGATTGACGCCGGGCGACATGAAGCTGCCCGCGACCTGTTGCGGGAAGGGGAGCTGCGCTTCCCGGATCACCGTGCCCTGCAGTTTCAGGCCGGGGTGCTGGCCCTCAAGACGGGCAACCGTTCCCGTGCTGCCAGGCACTTCGCCCGTGCCACGGAGGTTTCGCCGAGGTTCGTCGACGCCTATGTCCAGTTGTATGAAACCCACCGAAGCGCGGGGGCGGTCAAGGCAGCGCTGGGTTACCTGGAACGGGCCATCCTGCTGGCACCGGAGCGCACGGATTTGATGCGCTACACGGCGCGGGAACTCCGTGGCGCCAACTGCGAATGGCTGGCCAGCCTGCTCCTGGATTACCTTTGTAAGGTTGATCCGTCGGACCTGAATTTGCTTACCCGTGCCGATCATCTTGCCCAGATCGGTCGGGTGGACGAGGCGCGTCGCTTGATGGCAGGGCCGATGGGGCGGGCCGTGGAGGAGGGTGCGCCGTTCAACGTTCGCATCGCCCGGGCCTTCCTGCTGCGTTCCCTGCAGGACTGGGAAGGCTATCGAGAGGCGACGGTGGATCTGCTCAGGCGCGATCCGTCAGCAAAGACGCATGCCTTTGGCCTCGGTTGGGAATTGCTCGCTCAAGGCAGGATGAAGGAAGGCTGGGAGTTCTATGCCCTCGGCCTGGAGGATGACAAGAAGACCAAGATGCCGCTCTGGGATGGCGTTGAGCGCCCGGGGGCGTCACTCCTTGTCTATCAGGACCAGGGGCAGGGTGACATGCTGCAATTCTGTACCCTGGTGCGTCGGTTGCCACGGTCGATGCGGGTAACGATGGCGGTGCCGGTCTCGGCGAAGAAATTCCTGGCTGCACAGGGCTTCCCGTGCCGGATTGTCGGTAGCGATGAGGTGGATTGGCAGGAGGGGGGCTACGATTTCTATGTCCGCCAGATGAAACTACCTTTCCTTCTTGGGGCGGATCTCAATGCGCCAGCGCAGGATTTCCCCTACCTGAAGGCGAATCAGGGTCTGCTGCCGGTGTGGAAGGCCCGCATCCTCCGCGATCCTGGACTGAAGGTCGGTATCGTCTGGGCGGGAAACCCCTCCTACGGCAACGATACCTTCCGCTCGACTATCCTGAAGGATTGGCTGCCCTTGCTCGGTGTTGCCGGGATCAGCCTTTACAACCTTCAGAAAGATGCCGCTTCCAACCAGGCCAAGGCTCTGCCGCAGTTCGCCTTCAATAACATCGTGGCGGATTGCGATGCCTGGGAGAAGACGGCGGCTGCAGTCAGCATGCTTGATCTGGTGATCTCGGTGGATAGTGGGGTGATGCACCTTGCCGCCGGCCTCGGGGTCGAAACCTGGGGACTTCTGCCCTTCCGCGGCACGGATTTCCGCTGGCAGAAGGATCGCACAGACTGCCCCTGGTACCCGACGTTGACCCTCTTCCGACAGCAGCAGGGCGAGGAATGGGCGCAGGTCCTGCAGAGGGTCGCGGAACATCTCGTGGCAACTAAAGAAGGCTTGAGCTGGCAGCAATGAACTCCCGGGCGCGGTCGTTGCTCCATTGTGTCTTTGCATTGATAGGCGGCGGGATATTGTTTGCCGCCGGCAACTGGGAACGTCCCCGTCATCCTCTTGGCGAAGACCTCATGAGCGTGGCATTGCCGGTTCCCATGCAGATTCTCTACTCCGCAGGCGACCGCTATCTCGCCGCAAACATCGGTACTTGGCGGGCCATCATGGTGGGGGTGGGCAGATTGCCCCCTGAAACCCTGTCTGCGCTTGCCCAGGTCCAGGAGGATGTCTCCTGGCTCAATCCAGCGCATGAGGACAATTACTACACCGCCGCGGCCATCCTTCCCTGGGAGGGGAAGGTGCAACAGGCACAGGTGATCTTGTCGCGCGCCACCGATGCCCGGCCAACCGACGTTTACCCTCCCTTCTACCTGGGCTTTAACAGGGTCCATTTTCTTGGCGACGTGCCAGGGGGGGTCGCGGCTTTCCGGACAGCGGCCGCGCATGCCCAAGACGAAGGAACGAAGCAGGCGCTGACGGTCATGGCTGCCCGATGGTCGGAGAAATCCGACGATACGGAGTTGGCAATTCGCCTCGTGCGCGGGATGGCCGAGGGGACCAGAGACAAGGCCTTGCGGGACTACCTGAACCAGCGCGCGGTTCGCCTGGAAGGGCTCAAGAGCCTGCAGGATGCATGGCATCGTTTTGTCGCCCTGAAGGGGCATGCGCCGGAAAATCTTGAGGCGCTGGTCGCCGAGGGGCTGCTGACCAGGATTCCCGACGATCCGCTCGGTGGCGGCTATGTGCTCAGCGAAGGGCGCGTTGTCATGCAACCACCGAAGAACTGATTCATGAACGATCTCCTCATCAACCTGACCGGGGTTTCCAAGTCCTACCGCAAGGGGTGGTTCGGCAAACCCGCTTTCGCCATCCGGGATATCGACCTCCAGGTAGCCCCCGGCGAGAGTGTCGGCTTCATTGGGCACAATGGTGCGGGCAAGAGCTCGACGATAAGGATCATCATGGGGCTGCAGCGTCCTAGCTCGGGAACCGCTACCCTCAACGGACTGCCTGTCGATGACCCGACCAGCCGGCGAGGTGTGGCCTACGTGCCTGAAAACCCGCTGGCCTACGATTATCTGACCCCGCTGGAGCTGGTTCGGACTGGGCTCGCCCTGTCAGGCGGCAGTCCATCGTCACCGAGGGATCACGCGATGCGCTGGCTTGAGCGCTTCGGCGTTGCCCATGCCGCGCGCAAGCCCTTGCGTTCCCTGTCCAAAGGCATGGTTCAGAGGACGATTCTCGCGCATGCCTTGGCAATGGAACCGAAACTGCTGATCCTTGATGAGCCCCTTTCCGGATTGGACCCGCTAGGCCGCGCCGAGGTTGTCGAAATATTGCAGCAATACCGGAGTGCCGGGGGGGCGCTGTTCTTTTCGTCACATATCCTGGCAGACGTCGAGCGGTTGGCCGACCGCTTCATCTTTATCCATCAAGGGACTATTCGGAGCTCCTGCGGCGTATTCGACATCCTTGGCGGTGAGGGGCAGGAGTTTGAGGTGATCGCCGAATTTTCCGGTGCCCCCGAGGGCGATGGAGCGTGGCGGCAGATCGGGAAGAGCGTTTGGGGCACAAGCGTTGGCGCCGATGCGCTATCCCTATGCGTTGACCGCATAGGTCGGTGCAACGGCAGACTACTGTCGGTCAAGAACATGAATAGCCTCGAAAAGGTCTACTTGCGCCTGATCAGCGATGCCGATTCGAGGGAGGGGGCGGAAAGCATACGGGAGTTCGAAGCGTCATGACCGCAGAGGCGAGAAGCCTCACCCGCCTATTGCCAGATGACAAATAACAGGGAGCATGGAATGCGAATAATGATGTTCGGGCACGATTACACGATTTCTGGAGCCAGCCTGTTGTTGTACCGGCTGGCAAGCCGCCTGATTGAGGCGGGCCACCAGGTCGACGTGATGTCCGTGACGCCAACGCCGGGACCGCTGTCGGACATGTTCCGGGAGATCGGCGCCGGTTTTCCGGAGACGGTACGATCCGACAACTATGATTTGTGTTTGGGAAACACCATATTTACTGGGAAGGTGGTTGCCCAGTTTGCGCCGGTAATGAAGACCGTTTGGTGGATTCATGAAGCGGAAAATGGGTTGGGTACAGTTCTGACCGATACGGAAGGTTATTGGCGAGCATTTGCCTCCATCGACAGGATCATTACCCAGACATCCCACGCATTCGACAACATCTATCGCTCCTTCGTCTATCAGTGCCCTCAGGACCGGCTTCGGGTTGTGCCAAACGGTGTCAGCCTTCCGGAGGGGATAGGGGCTAAACCTGGGTCGGGGAAGTTCCGCATCGTCAGCCTCGGTAACCTGGATTTTAGAAAGCGGCAGGGTGATCTGATTGAAGCGTTGTGGCGACTGAATGATCCGGAAATCGAACTGATCCTGATCGGGCGCATGGAATCCCTAAGCGATTCCGCCAACGACCTGCTTCAAGGCAAGGCCAGCAGCGATTTTCTCAGCAGAGTCACTCTTACGGGTGCCCTCGATCATCGCGAAGCCCTGGAGTGGCTGCGTTCGGCGGACTTGGTGGTGCATCCAGCCGGGATCGAATCACAACCCCTGGTGCTGTTCGAGGCTGGATGGTGCAACAAGCCCATGATCGTGGCAGATTTGCCTGTTTACCAAGGGCTGTGGAAGCATGGGGATAATTGCCTGATGCATCCGGTGGGGGACATTGAGCTATTGTCGGAACTGATCAACTGCCTCGTGCGTAGCGAGGCGCTTCGGAAACGGCTGGGTGAGCATGCGCGTGCAACGGCGGAGAGATTCCCGGAGCATGTCTTTTGGGAAAAATTGATGTCGGCGATCATGGATTAAAGTTGCGAAATGCGTAATGAAATTTCCGTGGTATTGGGGTGAATAGGGGATAGATGAGATGGACGCAATCAGGATTTCTTTGCCGGCAATTGAAAATATCCAAGTACTCGTTTCTGCTGAGCAGGTTCTTAAAGAGAATTGTGCCTATTCCTACGTTGTTCATTATGAAAAGGACTTGGCATCTGAATTGGCCCAGTTGTGCGACAAATACGGTTCGGATAAGGGGGAGGTGAGGCCCGATGGTCATCCTTACCCGTGGCCATCTCATACGTATGCCGATTTCATGAGCGATCGCTACGGCCACTGTCGCGGTCTCGTTAGCAAGGTTTTTGAGTGCGGCCTGGGAACCAACAATCCTGCTTTGGCGAGCAGCATGGGAGCCGCCGGCCGTCCTGGCGCCTCGCTGCGTGTGTGGAGGGACTATTTCCCGAATGCCAGAATATTCGGATGTGATATCGATAAGGAAATCCTGTTTGAGGAGGACAGGATTCGCACCTTTCATGTCGATCAGACGTCAAAGGAGTCGATCGTCGAAATGTGGAATGCGATTCGGGAAACGGATTTCGACTTGATGATCGATGATGGCCTGCACGAATTTGATGCCGGCGTCAGTCTTTTCGAGAATTCCATTGACCGCTTGTCAATATATGGCAATTACATCATAGAGGATGTTAATGGCATAGACATGTTGCGATATCGCGACTATTTTTCGGATAAGGCATACCGGGTAAGTTACGTAACCTTGCACCGTCCGGGGCTGCCCTTGAACGATAATCAGCTCGTCGTGATACGAAAGTCTTGAGTCCTTGCCCGGGGCGCCGCTGGACGCGTCAATCAGCAAGGTGATCGGGTGAGAGAGCGGAACGCAATACAGTTTGATAATTTTCTGACCGCAAACGACCCGAAATCCACCAAAGCGCTCCTTTCTTGATGCTCCAGTCCATCTCATGGCCGGCGAGCAGCAACGAAGCAAGTCGCCCCAAAGCAGGCTGATGGCCGACGACCAGGATGGGGTTCCTGGAATTTGGCCACCCGCAGGTAGCAACAAGATCCGCTACAGTGGCACCCGGCCCCAGTCTGCGAATTGTTTCGAACGGCAGTCCAAGGGTGGCAACGGTTTGCTGGCATCTGACTGCTGGACTCACCAGTATTCGCAGTTCCTTGGGGTGATGGGCCCTGATCCATCTGGCCATACGTCTGGCCTGCTTCTCTCCCCGGGCCGTGAGTGCCCGCTGCATATCGTTTTCGCCATCTTCGGCCTCGGCATGACGCCAGAGCAACAGATCCATTGCTTTTCCTTTCTCGTCGACCGCAAGCTTGCCCCAGGTGTGTTTCAGCGCCGTTTCCAAGGGTTTCGTTGGGCCAGCCAGGTGTCCAGGCTTTCCGGGAGTTCTTCCACCAGCAGGGCGTGGCGGCCGGCGATCCAGCCCAGGATGGGGCCCTGGTAGCGTTCGCCTAGGACTTTCTCGACCAGTTCGGCGGCGGTGGCGTGGTCGTTGATGAGACCCAACTCATCCTGCAGTTGGGCGAGGGCGGCGAGGTAGGCGCCGAGGCGGCGGCGCGGTAGCAGGGAGGCGAAGAACTCCAGGGTGTAGCGCAGTTTCTTGAAGGCCAGCCGCATGCGGTGGCGTTCTTCGGCGGTCAGGGCGGCGTGCTGGCGTGCCAGTCTTTTCGCTTGCCGGGCGCGCCGGGTGAGCTGGTCGATGGCGAAATCCGGGAGCGGCTGGTCGTTGCCATCGTTGGGCAGGGCATAGAGGCTGGCGGTGAATTCGGTAAGCAGGCGGGGGTATTCGGCCATGCGCAGCAGGCGGGCGACCATGGCGTGGGCTTCCCTGGACTGGCGGTGGGCGGCGGCGGCCAGTCGCGCCAGGGGACGATGGTCGGGGAAAGCGGCCTGGAGCGGGGGAAGCGTCTCGTTGACCAGGACGTCCCAGTTGCGGGCTTCTCCAAGGGCCGCAGCGAGGGTCTGCCAGGCCTGGCTCCAGGCTGTGGCGAAGTCCGCCGGCAGGGCCGGGGCGAAGACCTTGATGGCCGAACGCAGCCGGCGCAGGGCGACCCGGGCCTGGTGCACGAACTCGGGGTCGGTGCCCTGGATGACGCCGGCCTCGTTGCGCTGGAGTTGTTCCAGGCAGGCCAGGGCGATCTGGCGGAAGGCCTGGCTGGGCGTGGCGTCGGGGTCCAGGGGCTGGAGTCTGGCCTTGCAGGGGCGGGGCGGTTCGTCCAGGAACTGGGCGTAGCCCCGTTCGGCCTTGCTGGCGGCGCTGGGGCGCAGGGGCAGGCTGGCCTGCAACGCCTTGGCCAGGGCGAACAGGTCGCCGATGGCGCCGGAGAGGAGTTCGAGTTCCACCTCGCAGATCGGGGTGTGCCGGCTGGCGCTTTCGATGCGGCCCCGGTCAAGGGCCAGTTCCACCAGGGAATCGCCGTAGGACAGCGTCCAGGCGGTGCGCTGGAAGTGGGTGGTGAATACCGGTTCCAGGCGTGGCGCGGCGTCTTCCAGGAATTCGCGCAGGGCGGGCTGGTCGATGTGGGCGAAGGTCCAGGTGCCGGGGGTGGCTGCCACTTCCCACTCGCTGCGCAGGGCCAGGCCGCCGCTGGCTGGTTCCGCCGACTTGACGGTGAGCAGCCACTGCCAGCCCTTCTTGCGGAAGCGCAGGGCGATGCGGCGGGCCTTGAGGGCGAGATCCGGGGTGTCGTAGTAGGTGTTGAGCAGGCGGTGGCGGCTGGGGACGACGCCGGCCAGCAGGGGGTGGCCGGCCAGGGTGCGGGCCGCGCTCGCGGGGAGGGCGAGCTTGAGTTCGATTTCGGTGGCCATGGCCGGACGGAATGGCGCAGCGGACCGTCAGTTTTCGTGGGTGCGCAGCTTGTCGATGTCGGGGATGTGGATCTTGCGGCCTTCCACCACGATCAGGCCCAGTTCGCTCAGCTCGTGCAGGATGCGGGAGAAATGCTCCTGGGTCAGGTTGAGGCGGGAAGCGATAATGCCCTTGTTGGTGGGCAGGGTGATGGTGATGTTCTTGCCGTGCTCGTCTTCGGGAATCTCACGCACCAGGTAGCCGATGATGCGCTGCTTGCCGGAATGGAGGGAGTAGGACTCCACGTCCGCCATGAGTTGGTGCAGGCGCATGGCCATGCCCGCGATCATTTTCTTGCTGAGGGCGGGGTCCCGCTGCAGTTCGTCGAAGATGACGTTCTTGGAAATGTGCAGCAGCAAGGAGTCGGACAGCGCCTGGGCAAAGACGATGTAGGGTTTGTCCATGAACATGATGGCTTCGCCGAAGCTCTGGCCCTGGCTGATGATTTCGACGACCTTCTCGCTGCCCTGGGGCGAAGTGAAGGCCAGCTTGACCTGGCCGTAGACCACCAGATGGAAACCGTTGCAGGGGTCGCCCTTGTGGAACAGGATGTCGCCCTTGCTGGCGTGGATTTCCCGGGTGCCGCGGGCGATCTTGGCGATCTCCTGGGGGGCTAGGCCGTTGAACAGGGCCACGTGGGAGAGCAGGGCTTCGATGTTGATGGGCGTGTTTCCGTGCATGGCGGGCCGTGAGCGCGAGTGGCGACCGCCGAATCTTGGCACCGGATTAATTCATTGGCAATACGCCCTAGGTCTTATTGACGGGTCAGTTGTGCGTAAAGCAGCGGTAGACGGCGGGGCAGTTCCTCGGGCTTCCTGATGACGCAGAAGCCGGCGGGGCCGAAGAGGTAGGGCAGGTAGGCGCCGGCTTCACGGTCGATGGTGACGCAGAAGGGGGTGAGTCCCAGTCGTCGGGCCTCGTAGACGGCCATGCGGGTGTCCTCGATGCCGTAGCGGGAATCGTAGAGGTCCAGGTCGTTGGGCTTGCCGTCAGTGATGATGAGGAGCAGGCGCCGGCCGGCGGGCTGTTCGGCCAGGATGCGGCCGGCCTGGCGCAGGGCCGCGCCCATCCGTGTGTAGTAGCCGGGCTTGATGGCCAGGATGCGGCCGCGGGCGAGGCCGTCGTAGCGGGCGGTGAAATCCTTGAGCAGGTGAAAACGCACGTTCTGCCGGCGCAGGGACGAGAAACCGTAGATGCCGAAGCGGTCGCCGGTGGCGGACATGGCTTCGGCGAAGAGGAGCAGGGAATCGCGGATGACGTCCACGATGCGGTGGCTGTCGGAAATCCAGGCGTCCGTCGACATGGAAAGGTCGGCCAGCAGCAGGCAGGCGAGATCCCGCTCGCAGCGGGCCTGGGCGAGGTAGCTGCCGATGTCCGGGGTGTGGCCGGAGGCGCGGTCGGCGACGTTGCGCACGCAGGCGTCCACGTCGAGTTCGGGGCCGTCCGGCTGAGCTTTCAGCCAGCGGCGCTGGGGAGCGAGGGCGGCGAACTGGCCGCGCAGCTTCTTGGCGGTGGCCGCCAATTGCGCGGGCAGGGCGGCCGGTTCCGCGTCCTGGGCGATCATGGGCTGCAGACGGCAGTGGTCGGGCAGCAGCACGCCCTTGCGGTAGTCCCATTCGGGCAGGGGCAGGCCGGGGCCGACGGGCGTGTCGTCCTCGGCGGCGGAAGGCAGGTCGAGGTCGAACTTGACCCGGGAAACGCTGGTCTGGCCGTCCCGGGTCAGCGAGAGCTTGTCCAGATCCTTGGCGGTTTCCTTGGCGTTGGGGTCGAGGTCGTCGTCGTAGGCGCGGTTGACCCGCACGTACTCGGTCCAGGTGGGCAGGCTTTCGGCGCGGAAGCTGAAGACGAAGGCGTTCTTGTTGTCCGGCGGTGCCACCTGCTCGGCCTTGTGGGCCTCCTTTTCCGTTTCGGCGCTGCCACTGCCCTCTGGGGGCGGAGGGCCGTCACCGGCCGGCGCGTGCCCGGGCAGGGCTGCCGCCGGGGCGTCCACGAGCCAGAGCAGGATGGGCTGGGGCGGGCGGGATTGCCGGGAGGTCAGCGGTGGCAGGCCGTCGATGCTGCCGGGGTCGGTCAGCGCCCGGCGCAGCGCCGTTTCCTGGGCGGCCTCGTCGGCTTGTAGTTCGCCCGGGGCGATGCGGCCGGCCAGGTGGGCCGCTACCAGGCGCTCGTAGCGGGGCCTGAGCCCGGGATAGTCACGGAGCGCCGCCAGGGTCGCCCGCTGGTTGCGCGTCAGCCAGGGTTTGTCCGGGGCCTCGTCGCTGGCGGCCAGGACGGCCAGCCACAGGTAAAGGTCGCGGTTGAGAGCCCTGTCGGGGAAGGCGGCGATCTCCGGCGGCAGGCGCAGGGTCTCGTCGTCCCGGCGGGCCTGGGCCACCCGCTCACCGCTGCCGGCCACCCGCTGCAGCCAGCGGCGGCGGGCGCCGTGGTTTTCCGAGGTGGCGGCGGCGACCTTGAGGCCGGGGTCGCCGCCGAAGGCGCGGAAGAGGATGCCGGCGGTCTTTTCCACTTCCGCCAGTTTCACCGCCGCCTGCGGGTAGTGGCCGCCGGCGGCCCTGGTCACCCAGTTGTGCCACAGCTTGCCGATGAACTCTTCCATCAGGCGCGCCCCCCGGCGTCTTCGTCGGTACGGGAAAGGGCCGAGAAACGGGCCTCGTTGCGCTTCGCCTCGTCGCCGCTCACCCAGCGCAGGAGCTGCCCTTGCGGGTTGTCGCGATTGACCGTGCCGCAGGCGGAGAGACACTGGCCGCACTGGGTGCAGGCGAACATCCAGCGCTTGACGTTGCGGGGCTTGAGGCGCATCGGGCACACCGCATCACAAGCGCTACCGTGGCCTTCCAGGCAGTTTGCGCAGTCGGTCAGCCGCTCCCGCTCGAAGCCGACGACCATGGCCTTCCGGTTGGCCATCCAGCCAATGCTCTGGAAGATGCCGATGGCACAGGCGTAGCGGCAGAAGAGGTGGCGGGCGAAGAGGAACTCCAGGGTCAGCACGGTGGTGGCGGCGGCCAGGAAAATGACCTCGTAGGGGTAGAGGCTGAAGGTGAGGAGGCCGTGGTAGACCTGGAATGGCGGCATCAGGTAGGTGAGGCCGACCAGGGCCCAGGCGAAGGCGAAGGCCACGGCGGCGGGGACGACGGCCAGCCAGTAGCGCCTGTCGCGGGGGGCGGGGGTGCCGTCCGGCTCCCAGGGCGGGGTGGCCTTCTTGTCCCAGAGGGAATGCTTGCCGCTGGCGATGAGCATCAGGCGGTTGATGGTCTCCACCACCGAGAAGTGGGGACACAACCAGCCGCAATAGAGGCGGCCCCACTTCCAGGCGACGCCGACGACGAGGGCCAGGGTGCCCAGCACCGGCAGGAAGAGGAAGAGCACGATGTTGACGCCCGCCCGCAGGGTGCTGATGCGGCCGGCGACGAGATCGTCCATGCCCAGGTCCCAGACGAAGGTCAGGAAATAGGCGTGGTTTTCGACGAGGTCGTAGCGGAACAGGTCGAATACCGGCGTCACCGTGAACAGGGCGAAGAAGGCCATCTGGGCGAAGAGGCGATAGCGCTGCAGGCGTGGTTTCTTGCTCATGGCGGGGGAGGGCGCGGGGAGGACTGCCGCGGCCTCAGGCATCGCCGGGCCCGATCAGCGGGTAGCGCCAGGGCTGGCCGGCCAGGGCCTTGGCCAGGCCGAACATGCCGAAGAGCACCAGGGTGGAGTGGATGCAGGTGAAGTACATGATGACGAGGACCCAGGTCCATTCCCAGTGCAGCCCGCCAAGGGCGATGAAAATCGCTGAGAGGCTGACGATGAGGATGCCGCCGTAGAGGCTGACGAAGGTGGTCTGCTTGAGGTGCTGGCAGGCCAGGGGCGGAGCGGTGTCCTTGTGCTTGCGCCACAGCCAGAGCAGGACGGCGAAGGCGAGTCCCGGCGCCAGCAGCAGGTTGGCCAGATACAGCGATTCCGCCGTGACGGCCAGGCCCTGGCCCTCGGCGCGAGGCTCGGTCCGGAACTTATCGGCCGAAGGTGGCATTGACGATTTCCATCAGCGCCTCGACGGTCTCCTCGTCGTCGGTGAGGCTCTCCACCAGGGCGGCGCGGCAGGCGGCGGCGACGTCGAAGCCAGACTTGATGAGGGTGGCGGCATAGACCAGCAGACGGGTGCTGGCGACCTCTTCGAGATCGCGGTCCTTCAAGGCCCGGAAGGCTTTGCCGATGCCCACCAGGCGCCTGGCCAGGTCGGCGTCGCAGCCGGTTTCGCCGATGAGGATGGACTGCTCCCGCTCGCTGGTCGGGAAGTCGAAGCGCATGGAGACGAAGCGCTGGCGGGTGGAGGGCTTCAGGCCCTTCAAGAGGTTCTGGTAGCCGGGGTTGTAGGAGACCACCAGCATGAAGTTGTCCGGCGCTTCCAGGGTCTCGCCGGTGCGGTCGATGGGCAGGATGCGGCGGTCGTCGGCCAGGGGGTGCAGCACCACGGTGGTGTCCTTGCGTGCCTCCACCACCTCGTCCAGGTAGCAGATGCCGCCTTCGCGCACGGCGCGGGTGAGCGGGCCGTCGCACCAGTAGGTACCCTGGTCGGAAATGAGGTGGCGGCCGACGAGGTCGGCGGCGGTGAGGTCGTCGTGGCAGGCCACGGTGTAGAGCGGCAGGCCGAGGCGGGCCGCCATATGGGAGACGAAGCGGGTCTTGCCGCAGCCGGTGGGGCCCTTGATGAGGAGCGGCAGGCGCTCCCGGAAGGCGTGCTCGAAGAGGGCGATCTCGTTGCCGGAGGGTTCGTAGAAGGGCAGGGAATGGTCGGTCATCGGTTATTTGAGGCTGAGCCAGTAGGCGAGGAGGATGAGGCTGGAAACCAGTATAAGCCAGCCTTCCAGGACGACGCGCCACATCAGCGGGGCGCCGCGCAGTTCCATGAAGTCGAGGATCACCAGGCGGCCCTTGACGAAGGCGATGGCCAGCATGGCGACGATGGCCGCGGTGCCGGCGGCGCCGACCTCGCCGAGATACCAGGTGATGGCGGTGGCGACGAGGAGGACGAGCCAGGCGCGGTGGGCGGGGTTCTTGAGCAGGGCGATCATCGCATCACGTAGACGAGTGGGAAGAGCACGATCCACAGCAGATCGACCATGTGCCAGTAGGCGGCGCCGCTTTCCAGGCCGTGGGCGTCGTGGCTGCCGTAGGCGCCCTTCCGGGCCTGCACCCAGAGGATGGCGAGGATGACCATGCCGAGGATGACGTGCATGAAATGGAAGAAGGTCAGCGAGATGTAGAACATGTAGAAGGTATTGGTGGAGAGCGAGATGCCGGCGCCGAACTTGGCGGCGTACTCGATGACCTTCACCACCAGGAAGCCGGCGCCGCAGAGGAATCCAAGGGCGATGTTGCGCGGCACGCCGGCCTTGTCGTCGCGGTGGGCGGCCTGGACGGCCAGCACCACGAACCAGGATCCGGTCACCAGCAGGAGGGTGTTGAGGGCGCCGGCGTTGCGGTCCAGGGTCTGCTGGTAGAGGTTGAACATCTCCACGTTCTTCGTGCGGGCGAAGGCGTAGGAAGCGAAGAAGACCGCGAAGGCCAGCATCTCGGCGAGGATGAAGACCCAGATGGCCAGGTCGCCGGGCAGGCGCCTGGCGCCGGGCAGGGCGGCGGGGAGGGGGTGGGCTACGGCTGTCATGGGAATCGATGATAGCGATGCGCCGCCGGGCGCGAATTGATATGGGCAAAAAGCAAAGAAAAACGGCGCGGACCTTGCGATCCGCGCCGTCGAGTTGCCCTGGGGCTTGGCTTTAGGCGGCCTGTTCTTCCTTGCCGCCCACGAAGAAGCTGAGGACGTAGACCAGGAGGCCGACCAGGAACACCACGCCGGTCCATTCACGCATCCAGTAGAAGAGAGCGATCTTCTCCTGGGCCACCATGAAGGGCAGCGGCGTGTCGGAGGCACGCTGCAGCCAGACCTGCAGGATGCCGGCGGCGGTGAGGAAGAGGGTGATGAAGACGATGGCGATGGTCATCAGCCAGAAGCTCCACATTTCCATCACCTGCGACTTGTTGCTGTTGGCAGCACGGCCGCGGAGGATGGGCATGGCGTAGGAGATCATGGTCAGGTTCACCATCACGTAGGCGCCGTAGAAGGCCATGTGGCCGTGGGCGGCGGTGATCTGGGTACCGTGGGTGTAGTAGTTGACCGGAGCCAGGGTGTGCAGGAAGCCCCAGATGCCAGCGCCGAGGAAGGCCATGACGCCGGTGCCCAGTGCCCACAGCACGGCAGCCTTGTTGGGATGCTCGCGGCGGCGGCGGTTCACCATGTTGAAGGCGAAGACGGTCATGGCGAAGAAGGGAATCGGCTCCAGGGCGGAGAAGATGGAACCCCACCACTGCCAGTATTCCGGCGTGCCGATCCAGTAGTAGTGGTGACCGGTACCGATGATGCCGGTGATCAGCGTCAGGGTGACGATGACGTACAGCCACTTCTCGATCACTTCCCGGTCGACGCCGGTGGTCTTGATCAGCACGAAGGCCAGGAACGAACCGAGGATCAGTTCCCACACGCCTTCCACCCAGAGGTGCACCGTCCACCACCAGAAGAACTTGTCGAGAACGACGTTCACCGGGTTGTAGAAGGAGAACAGGAAGAAGACGGCGAGCCCCCACAGGCCCAGCAACAGGACGATGGAGATGGCGGTCTTCTTGCCCTTCAGCACGGTGAGCGTGATGTTGAACAGGAAGGCCAGGGCCACCACCACGATGCCCAGCTTGGTGGGCAGGGGTTGCTCCAGGAACTCGCGGCCCATGGTCTCGAGGATGCTGTTGCCGGTCATCTCCGCCAGGGTGGCGTAGGGAACCGTCAGGTAGCCGACCACGGTGAGCGCCGCGGCGACCAGGAAGATCCAGAACATGGCGATGGCCAGTTTCGGGCTCGCCAGTTCGGTTTCCGCTTCCTCGGGGATCATGTAGTAGGCGCCGCCCATGAAGCCCATGAGCAGCCAGACGATGAGGGCGTTGGTGTGGACCATGCGGGCCACGTTGAAGGGAATGGCCGGGAACAGGAAGTCGCCGATGACGTACTGCAGGCCAAGGACCAGCCCGAACAGGATCTGGGCGACGAAGAGGCCGATGGCCGCGATGAAGTACGGCTTCGCAACTGCTTGGGATTTGTATTGCATGTTCAGTTCTCCTCTCGATCAGCCCTGGTTGTTAGGCGGCCAGTTGGCGTCGTTGATCGAATTGACGTGCTTGAGGAAGGCCACGATGGCGTCCAGTTGCGCGTCGGTGAAGTTGAACTGGGGCATGCTGCGGCGGCCCGGGATGCCTTCCTTCGGACGCGCCTTGATGAAGGCCTTGGTGCCTTCCTCGCCGTAGCGGACGACGACGTTGCCCAGTTCCGGGGCGAAGTAGGCGCCCTCGCCCATGAGGGTGTGGCAGCCGATGCAGTTGTGGGTCTCCCACAGCTTCTTGCCTTCGGCGATCTGCGGCGTGATGTTGGCCCGCATGTCGCGCTTGGGCAGCTGGGAATGGGTATCGAATGACAGCGCAAGGAACAGGAGGAAAAAGAAGACGGTCCCCCCGTAGAAGATGTTGCGCGCCATCGACTTCGTGAAAGCGCCACTCATGGATTGTTCCCCCTTTCGGAAAGTGTTTTTTGGCTCGCCGATGTTAGGGGGAAGGTACCGCTAGGGCTTTGATATCTGCTAAGAATTTTCCATGGCGTTCTGCGCCGTACCCGGTGCCGTCGCCGGCCAGCCGCCGCCCAGGGCCTTGAAGAGATCGGCCAGGGCAGCCCGCTGGGCGCGCTCGGCGTCGATGCGGGCCAGTTCGGCGGCCAGCAGGTTGCGCTCGACGTCGAGGACGTCCAGACGGCTGGCGATGCCTGCCTCGAAGCGCTGGTTCGCCGCCGTGAGCGCCTTCTCCAGGGCGGCGGCGCGGGCCGTCTCGGCGGCCAGGGCATCGCGGGCGGCGGTCTGGGCGGCCAGGGCGTCGCGCACGTCCTTGAAGGCGTTGGCCACGGCCTGCTTGTACTGGGCCAGGGCCGCGTCGCGGCGGGCCTCGGCGGCCTCGACCCCGAAGCCGATGCGGCCGGCGTTCCAGATCGGCTGGGTGACCGCGGCGGCGAAGGAAAAGATGCCGGCGGGGCCAGTGAACAGCTTGGAAAAGACGACGCTCTCGCCCCCCGTGTAGGCGGTGAGGCCGATGGACGGGAAATACTGGGCGCGGGCGGCGCCGATGCGGGCGTTGGCGGCGATCAGCTTCTGCTCGGCCTCCTGCAGGTCAGGCCGCCGCAGCAGCAGGTCGGAGGGCAGGCCGGCGGGCACCGTCAGGGGCGGTAGGGCGCCCGGGGTGCCGCGGACGACGGCGCCTTCCAGCACCTCCCGCGGCGAGCGGCCGAGGAGCACGGCCAGGGCCGTTTCCGCCCGTTCCCGCTCGCGCAGGAGGGAGGAAAGCTGGGAGCGCGCCGCCGCTTCCTCGGCCTCGGCCTGGCGCAGGTCGTATTCGGAAAGGGCGCCCACTTCCAGGCGCTGGCGGAAGAGCTTGAGCGTTTCGCCGCGGGTGGCGGCGGTGCGCTCGGCCACCTTGACCTGGGCGTCGGCGGCGAGGAGGGCGAAGTATTGCTGGGTGACCCCGGCGGTGAGGGAGAGACGCACCGCCTCGCGGGCCGACTGGGCGGCGAAGAGGTCGGCCCGGGCCGCCTCGCTGGCGCGGCGGAACTTGCCCCAGAGGTCGACCTCGTAGCTGGCGTCGAGGGTGGCCCGGTAGTTGTTCTGGATGCGCGGCAGGTCAGCCGGGCGCGGGAAACTGCCGAGCAGCGTGCTCTTGCTGCGGCTGCCGGAATAGCCCGCCGACAGCGAAGGGTAAAGATCGGCGTCGACGGTGCCGGCGACGGCCCGGGCCTCCAGCACCCGGGCGGCGGCCACCTGGGCATCGGCGTTGTTGGCCAGGGCTTCGTCCACCAACTGGTCGAGGATCGGGTCGGCGTAGAGGGACCACCAGCGCTCACCGGCCCGGTCGGCCGGCAGGGTGGCCTCGGGGGCGGGGGCTTCGGCCTTGGTCCAGGCACTGGGCAGGAGGAAGGCGGGGCGCAGGTAGTCGGGGCCGACGGCGCAGCCGGAGAGCAGCAGGGCGGCGGCCAGGGGGAGAAGGCGCAGGGGGCGGTTAGACATGATTTTCTCCATTGGCTTCTTCGTCCTTCCTGGCGCGTTCCAGCAGTTTCTCGTGGGCCCGGGCATGGGTTTCCCGGATTTCCTCGAACATGGCCTCTGTGCTGCGGGCTTCGGCGAGCTTGCGGTCGGCGATGAGCCGGTAGAAGAGGGGGACGAAGAAGACGGCGAGGAAGGTGGCGGCCAGCATGCCGCCCATGACCCCGGTGCCCACCGCCTGCCGCGCCCCGGCGCCGGCGCCGTGGGAGATGGCGAGCGGCAGGACGCCGAGGATGAAGGCCAGGGACGTCATCAGGATGGGGCGGAAGCGGAGCCGTGCCGCCTCGATGGCCGCGGCGGCGGCGCTCATGCCCTCCTGGTGCTTGTAGATGGCGTATTCGACGATCAGGATGGCGTTCTTGGCGGCCAGGCCGAGCAGCGTCACCAGGCCGATCTGGAAATAGACGTCGTTGCTCATGCCGCGCAGCCAGACCGCGGCGAGCGCCCCGAAGGTGCCGAAGGGCAGGGCCAGCAGCACGGCCAGGGGCAGCGACCAGCGCTCGTACTGGGCGGCGAGGATGAGGAAGACCATGAGGGCGCCCAGGGCCAGGGCGACGCCGGAGGTACCGCTGGATTTCTTCTCCTGGTAGGAGGCGCCGCCCCAGTCGTAGCTGAATTCCGGCGGCAGGTCCTTGGCCGCCTTCTCGACGGCGGCGATGATCTGGCCGGACGAGATGCCCGGTACGCCGGCGCCGATGATCTTGACCGAGGGCAGGTTGTTGAAGCGCTCCAGGGTCTCCGGGCCCGTTTCCTGGCGGATCTGGGCGAGGGCCGAGAGGGGCACCATCTCGCCCCGTTCGGAGCGCACGTAGATGCCGCCGACGTCGCCGGGATTGGAGCGGAAGGCCGGTTCGGCGGACATCAGCACCTGCCAGGTGCGGCCGTACTTGTTGAAGTCGTTGACGTAGTAGGTGCCCAGGGTGGCGGCCAGGGTGTCGAACAGCCCGTCGATGGGCACGCCCAGGGTCTTGGCCTTTTCCCGGTCCACATCCACGTTGAGCTGGGGCACGTTGGCGCGCCAGAGGGAGGAAACCATGGCGAACTGGGGGTCCTGGCGCAGCTTGCCGATGAACTGCTCGCTGGCGGTGGCAAGGGCCTTGGCGCCGCCCTCGCCGCGGTTCTGCAGGTAGAACTCGAAGCCGCCCGAGTTGCCCATGCCGAAGATGGCCGGCGGGCCGAAGGCCAGGACCAGGGCTTCCTTGATGTGGGCGGTCTTCATGAACACCTCGCCGACCAGGGCGGCGGCCGGCACCTGCCGCTGGTCCCAGTGCTTGAGGACGACGAAGAAGGTGGCGGCGTTGTTCTTGAAGCTGCCGCCGATGAAGTCGAAGCCGGTGAACACCACGGTGCGGTCCACGTTGGGATTCTCGCGGATGATGGCGTCCACCTGCTGGACGATGCGGTCGGTGCGCTCCAGCGAGGCGCCGTCGGGCAGGTAGACGGCGGTGATGTAGTAGCCCTGGTCCTCGTCCGGTACCAGGCTGCCGGGCGTCAGTTTCCAAAGGCCACCGGCGAGGATGACCATGCCGCCGAACAGCAGCAACCCGAGGGCGCCGCGGCGGATCAGCCAGGCGACGCCGGCGGTGTAGCGGCCGGTCATGCGCCCGAACCAGCGGTTGAAGGCGGCGAAGAAGCGGTTCTCCACCTTGTGCTCGTGGCGCAGGATCAGCACGCAGAGCGACGGCGTCAGGGTCAGGGCGACGATACCGGAGATGACCACGGCGATGGCGATGGTTACCGCGAACTGGCGATACAGCTCGCCGGTCAGCCCGCCGAGGAAGGCGATGGGCACGAAGACCGCGCACAGCACCAGGACAATGGCGATCACCGGCCCGGTCACCTCGCGCATGGCCTGGATGGCCGCGGCATGGGCCGGGATGCCCTCCTCGTGCATGATGCGCTCGACGTTTTCGAGGACGACGATGGCGTCGTCCACGACGATGCCGATGGCCAGCACCATGCCGAACAGGGTCAGGGTGTTGATCGAATAGCCGAGCATCAGCAGCCCGGCAAAGGTACCGATCAGGGACACCGGCACGGCCAGCGTCGGGATCAGCGTCGCCCGCCAGTTCTGCAGGAACAGATAGACGACCAGGAAGACCAGCAGCATGGCTTCGCCCAGGGTCTTCAGCACCTCGCGGATCGAGACATTGACGAAGTCGGTGGTGTCGTAGGGGATGTCCACGGTGAGGCCGTCGGGAAAGCGGGTGGACAGCTCCTTCAAGGTCTTCTTGACGTCGTCGGCCACATCCAGCGCGTTGGCGCCGGGCTTCAGGAAGATGCCGACCAAAGTGGCCGGCTTGCCGTTCTGGCGGCCGATGAAGTCGTAGTCCTTGGATCCCAGCTCGATCCGGGCGACATCCTTGAGCTTCAACAGCGAGCCGTCCGGGTTGGCCCGCACGACGATGTTCTCGAACTGGGCGACGTCGGCCAGCCGCCCCTGGGTGTTGATGGTCAGCGCCATTTCCTGGCCGTTGAGGGTCGGCGGCTGGCCGATGCGGCCGACCGCGTACTGGGCGTTCTGCTCGTTGATGGCGCGCACCAGGTCGCTGGTTGCCAGCTTCAGCTGGGCCAGGCGGTCCGGCTTGACCCAGACGCGCATGGCGTAGTCCTTGGCGCCGAAGATCTGGACGTTGGTAGTGCCGGGGATGCGCTTGATGACGTCGAGCACGTTGAGGGTGACGTAGTTGCTGGTGTACAGGTCGTCGTAACGGCCGTCCGGCGACGTGAAGGCGAGCACCTGCAGGAAGGAACTCGACGACTTCTCGACCTGGATGCCCTGGCGGCGGACTTCCTGGGGCAGCCGGGCCTCGGCCTGCTTGACCCGGTTATTGACGTTGATCACCGCCTGGTCGATGTTGGTGCCGATCTCGAAGGTGACGTAGAGCTCGACGCGGCCGTTGGAGGCCGCCGTCGAATTCATGTAGATCATGCCCTCGACGCCGTTGATCTGGGTTTCCAGCGGCGCGGCGACGGTCTTTTCCAGCACTTCCGCCGAGGCGCCGGGGTAGGTGGCGGCGACCAGCACCTGGGGCGGGGCGATTTCCGGGTACTGGGCGATGGGCAGGTTGCGCATGGCCGCCAGGCCGGCGATGACGATGAAGATCGAAATCACCATGGCGAAGATCGGCCGGTCGATGAAGAAGCGGGAGAACATGGCGGTTTAGCTCCCCTGCTTGGCTTGGGTCGGCGCCGTGGCGGCAGGTGCCGCAGTGGCCTGGGCGTCCTTGAGCGGCGTCGCCTGCACGGGGGCGCCGGGGCCCAGCTTGAGGACGCCGTCCACGATCACCTGGTCGCCGGCGGTGAGCCCGGCGGTGACGACGATGTCGCCGCCGGTCCACTCGGCCACCTCGACCTTCTTCATGTCGGCCTTGTTCTCCTTGCCGACGACGAAGACGAACTTGCCCTGGGGGCCTTCCAGCACCGCCCGCTGGGGGATGCGGAAGGCGCCGTCGCGGGTGGCGCCGGTCAGTTTGACGCGGACGAATTGGCCGGGCTTGAGGACGAGGTCGGGGTTGGGAATCTCGGCCCGCATCTCGCTGGTGCCGGTGTCGCGGGAAACGCGCACGTCGGCGAAGTCGGTGGCGCCGGTCTTGCTGTACTCGCTGCCGTCGGCCAGTTTGACGGTGACCGTGAAGCGCCCGCCGGCCGGCCAGCGCAGGCGCCCGGCCTCGGCCTCGTGGCGCAGCTTCAGGCGCTCGTTGTCGGCGATGCCGAACAGCACGTGCATCGGGTCCGTCTGGGAAACGGTGGTGAGCAGCACGTCGGGGCCGGAGACCAGCGAGCCTTCGGATTTCAGCGCCCGGCTGGCGACGCCGGCGATCGGCGATTCGACCCGGGTCCAGCCGAGATTGAGGCGGGCTTCCTTGAGCCGGGCCCGGGCCGCCTGCAGGTCGGCAGCGGCGATGGCCTCGCCAGAGGTGGCGTCGTCGTACTCCTTCTGGCTGATGGCCTTGGTGGCCAGCAGGGGCTGCAAGCGTCCGGCGTCGCGCTTGGCCTGGGCGTGGCGGGCCTCGGCGGCGGCCACGTCGGCTTCCGCCTTGGCGACGGCGGCCTGGAAGGGAGCGGGGTCGATGGTGAACAGGGACTGGCCGGCCTTGACCAGGCCACCTTCCTTGTAGTTGCGCTTCTCCAGGATGCCGGTGACGCGGGCCCGCACTTCCACTTCCCGGGAGCCCAGGGTCTGGGCGGCGTATTCCAGGGCGACGGGGAAGGATTCCGGCTGTACCGCCACCACGCTCACCGGTACCGGGCCGCCGAAGCCGGCTTGGCCGGGGCCGCCCTGGCCCTGGCCGCAGGCGGCGACGGCCAGGGCGATCAGGGAGACCGGAAGCAGAGGGCGGCGAAAGAGGAGGGCAAAGCGGGGCATGGGGATTCTCCTGGGGCTGGGGCAGCGGTGATCTGGCAATGTGCCGACATATTACATACAGTCATGCATGTATGTAAAGCTGCGCTATAATGTTTTGATAGCACGATGAAACTATGACGGAGACAACAGGCGATGGTTCGTAAGACCAAGGAGGAGGCGCAGGAAACCCGCCACGCCATCCTTGACGCGGCGGAACGGGTCTTCCGGGAACGGGGCGTCGCCCGCACTTCCCTGGCGGAAATCGCCACGGCGGCGGGGGTGACGCGGGGCGCCATCTACTGGCATTTCAAGAACAAGGCCGACCTCTTCGACGCCATGATCGAGCGGGTGTTCGATCCCCTCGAGGCCAAGCTGGCGGAGGTCCTTGCCCAGCCGGCGGACGACCCTCTGCAGATGTTGCGCGACCTGGCCGTCTATTTCATCGAGCGGGTGGCCGCCGAGCCGCAATACCTGCGGGTGCTGGAAATCAGCTGGCACAAGTGCGAGTACGTGGGCGAAATGGCCACCAGCCGCGACAATCACCTAGAATGCGGCAACCGCTACCTGTCCATCAACGAGGACGCCATCCGCCTGGCCATCGAGCGCGGCTACCTGTCGCCCAAGGTCGATCCACGCCGAGCCGCCGTGGGGGTGATGGCGGTGGTCGACGGCCTGGTGGTGAATTGGACCCTCGACCACAAGCTCTTTCCCCTGGCCGACTACGGCGTCGCCGCCATCGACACCTATTTCGCCGGCCTGCGGGCCACCGCCTGAGGCGGGCGGTATACTGCCGGGCAACTTATTCCGGGAGATTCACATGGCCGCACCCGCCGACACCGCCAGCATGGCGCTTTTCTGCGATTTCGAGAACATCGCCCTCGGCGTGCGCGACGCCAAGTACGAAAAATTCGACATCAAGCCCATCCTCGAGCGCCTGCTGGCCAAGGGCAGCATCGTCGTCAAGAAGGCCTATTGCGACTGGGAGCGCTACAAGGGCTTCAAGGCCACCATGCACGAGGCCAATTTCGAGCTGATCGAAATCCCCCACGTGCGCCAGTCGGGCAAGAACTCCGCCGACATCCGCCTGGTGGTGGACGCCCTCGACCTCTGCTACACCAAGTCCCACGTGGACACCTTCGTCATCATCAGCGGCGACTCGGACTTCTCGCCGCTGGTCTCCAAGCTGCGGGAGAACGCCAAGCAGGTCATCGGCGTGGGGGTGAAACAGTCCTGTTCCGACCTTCTCATCGCCAACTGCGACGAGTTCATCTACTACGACGACCTGGTGCGCGACCGCGAGGCCCAGCGGTCCGCCAGTCGCCGCGACAACCGCGAGGCCCAGCCGGCGCGCCGCACGCCGGAAGAAGAAGCCAAGCGCCGGGAGGAAATGGACGCCCGCAAGACCAAGGCCGTGGAACTGGCCGCTGCCACCTTCGCCGACCTCATCGCCGTGCGCGGCGACACCGAGCGCCTGTGGGCCTCGGTGCTGAAGGAAGCGATCAAGCGTCGCAACCCTGGTTTCAACGAGTCCTACTTCGGTTTCCGCTCCTTCGGCAACCTGCTGGAAGAGGCGGCCAACCGCGGCCTCCTCGGCTTCGGCAGGGACGAGAAATCCGGGGCCTACGTGACCCGGGCGGCATCGCGGCCGGTGGCGGTCGAGCCGCTCGTCGTCGCCGAGCCGCTGGCCGTCGCGCCGGCGCTGGAGGCAGCGGCGGAGCCGATCGTCGAGAGCGTGGAGGCCCCGGCGTCCACCGAAAAGCCGTCGCGTCGGCGGGGTGGCCGCAAGGCCGCCGGTGGGAAGAAGACGGAGGCGGAAGCCGCCGCCGAACCGGCAACCGCCGCCGCAGCGGCGGAAGTGCCGGCATCGCCCCAGCCGCCCGAGGCCTTGGCCGGCGCAGCAGAGGAGGCGCCCGCCAAGGCCGCCCGCAGCCGCAAGACTACCGCCCCGCGGCCCCGGCGCAGCACCAAGGCCAAAGCTCCCGCCGGCGAATATTAAACCGGCGATTCAGTGGGCGGCCGTCCCCCGTTCGCCCTGAGCCTGTCGAAGGGCGTTGCGCCACGGGCTCCGACGGGCTCAGCCCGAGCGGAGCGGGGTCACGGATTGCCGGCTTAATCAGCCTCAGATCACGCCGAGCAGCTTGGTTCTCAGGCTTTCGGCTTCCCGCTTGCCGTCGCGGGACATGACCAAGGCGTGATACCACTCGTCGAAGAGCTGACGCAGGTCCTGATGGCTGACGCTGCGTTCGATCCGTTCCAGGAGTGAACTGGCGCCGAGGGAGCCGACGAAGGCGTTGAGGGTATTGGTCATGAAGTTGCGGGCCATCTGAAACTGCACCGGATCGTGGTCGCCGGTCAGGTCGCGGAAGGCGGTGATGGCGGGTAGCGGGCCCGAAACCGCGCTGCCCTGGCCGGCCCCTTGGCCGTTCTCCGCGACGACCTTGGCCATCTGGATGAAGCCTTCCTCTTCCAGCATGCCCAGGGTGTGCTGCAGATCGTCGGCGAGGAGCATGCCGCGCAGATCCTCCACTGTGCGCTTGCCGTCGACGAAAATCAGAACGCGCCGGACGCGGGGGGTCAGCCCCCCCGTGCGCAGCTCAATGGCTTCCTGCCCCTTGGGGGTCTTGGCGAATATAACGCCCATCCTTCATCTCCTTTGGTGTGGTTGTCGTCATGGCGACGATCTATCACTTTTTGGAGAGGGATTGGACCACAAAAAACAAGACCCGCCCAGAGGGGCGGGTCTGCATTCGTGAGAAATTGCCGAAGAAAATCAGGTGGTTCAGGCGGCGGCCTGGGTGGGGATCTTGTGGCCGCGGCGGGTGATGCGGTTCTGGGAATCGACGTAGATGAGTTCAGGCTCGTACTTGGCCAGCTCGATCTCGTTGTAGATGGCGAAGGTGGCGATGATGAGGATGTCGCCGGGGGAGGCCTTGCGGGCCGCCGAGCCGTTCACCGAGATGACGCCGGAGCCGCGTTCGGCCTTGATGGCGTAGGTGGTGAAACGCTCGCCGTTATTGACGTTCCAGATGTCGATCTGCTCGTATTCGCGGATGTTGGCGGCGTCCAGGAGATCTTCGTCGATGGCGCAGGAACCCTCGTAGTGCAGCTCGGAATGGGTGGCCGTGACGCGGTGAAGCTTGGATTTCAGCATCGTTCGTTGCATGGCATGACGATCCAAGAGGTTGGGGGGAACGGCATTGTAGCGGCTATGGCTTGGCTGTCAATCGCTTATTTTCTAGGCGATTGCCCCGCTCAAACCTCGATATTGTCGATGAGCCGGGTGGAACCGAGGCGGGAGGCGGACAGCACGACCAGGGCCATGCCGTTTGACTGGGGAGGCTGGAGGTCGGACTGTTGCCGCACTGCAACATAGTCGGTCTTCCAGCCATGGCTGTCCAGGGTCGCCGCTGCCTGGCGTTCGAGGGCGCCATAGTCCCGATTGCCGTTCAGGATGGCCGTCCGCACGGCCTGCAGTTCGCGGTGGAGACGGGGCGCCTCCTGCCGCTCGGCGGGGGAAAGATAGCCGTTGCGGGAGGAGAGGGCGAGGCCGTCCTCGGCCCGCACAGTTTCGCCACCGACGATGGCGATGGGCAGGGCCAGCTGGCGGGTCATGTTGCGCAGCACCATGAGCTGCTGGTAATCCTTCTTGCCGAACAGGGCGACCTGGGGCTGCACGCAGTTGAAGAGCTTGAGGACCACGGTGGCGACGCCGCGGAAGTGGCCGGGGCGGAATTCCCCTTCCAGCAGGTTCTGGATTTCCGGCGGGTCGACGTAGTACTGCTGGGGTTCCGGGTAGAGTTCCGCTTCCGTCGGGGCGAACAGGACGTCGACGCCGGCGGCCGCCAGCTTGGCGCAATCCGCTTCGAAGGTGCGCGGGTACTTGTCGAAATCCTCGCCGGGGCCGAACTGCAGGCGGTTGACGAAGATGCTGGCGACCACCGTGTTGCCGTGGGCCCGGGCTTGTTCCATGAGACTGATATGGCCCCCGTGGAGGTTGCCCATGGTGGGAACGAAGACGACGGGGCCGCGGCCGGCGAGGGCCGCCCGCAGGTCGGCGATACGGGAATGGATCTGCATGTCAGGCGGAATAGGTGTGTTCGGGGGCCGGGTAGCTGCCGTCCTTGATGGCGGCCACGGCGCGGTTGGCGGCGTCGGCGATGCTGGCGGCGCCAGCCATGAAGTTGCGCACGAACTTGGCTTTCTTGCCCGGCGGGATGTCGAAAGCGTCGTGCAGCACCAGCACCTGGCCGGAACAGTCCACGCCGGCGCCGATGCCGATGGTGACGATGGCGAGCGACGCCGTCACCTCGGCGGCGAGGGCGGCGGGGATGGCTTCGAGGACGATGAGGGTGGCGCCGGCGGCCTGCAGGGCGAGGGCGTCCTCCTTCAGCCGGCGGGCGGCGTCCTCGCCCTTGCCCTGGACCTTGTAGCCGCCGAGGGCATGCACCGACTGGGGCGTCAGGCCGATGTGGCCGCAGACCGGGATGCCGCGCTGGACGAGGAACTCCACCGTGGGCGCCATTTCCCGACCGCCTTCCAGCTTGACCATCTGGGCGCCGGCCACCATCAGGGCAACGGCGTTCTTCAGGGCCTGGGCCGGCGATTCCTGGTAGCTGCCGAAGGGCATGTCGGCGATGAGGAAGGGGCGGTCGCAGCCGCGCTTCACGGCGGCGATGTGATAGGCGATGTCGGCCACGGTCACCGGCAGGGTGGAGTCATGGCCCTGGATGACCATGCCCAGGGAATCGCCCACCAGGAGGGAATCGACGCCGGCGCCGTCGAGGAGCCGGGCGAAGCTGGCGTCGTAGCAGGTAAACATGGCGATCTTCTCGCCACTCGCCCGCATCTTGGCGAGGTCGAGCTGGCTGAGGCGACGGGTCGTGGTTTGTGCCGACACGGGAACAGGCTCCTGGGGCGGCCGGTGAAGCCGGCCGGTGGGTTGGTTTTCAGTGTGTGTCGCAGAGGACGTCCGGGTTGTTGACGCCGTGCAGGGCCATCCGTTCCAGGCAGCCCAGCACTTCCATGCTGGCGGCTTCCATGAGCGTGATGGACTCGGTGCCACCGGCGAAGTCGCCGGCAAGCAGCTTTTGCACGGCTTCCCGCCCGTGCTTGTGGACCGCCAGATGGGGGGCCTCCATGGCGACGTAGCCGTCGAGCTTGGAGAAGCACCGGCGGCCGTCGCCTTCGTAATACCACTTGCCGAGGCGGCAGGCGGTGTGGTCCGAAAAATCGCTGGCGGTCTTGCTGGAACTGCCGAAGAAGACCTTGTAGATCTCGAACTTGTAGACCAGATGGTCCATCTTGGCCAGCTCGGTGAAGCTGCGCAGGGCGGAGATGGCGATGGCGTACTCGGTCTTGCGGGAGGAGGCGATGATGCCGCCGACGCGCTGGGCGGCCTCGTTGCCGTCGGCACCGAAATTGGCGGACTTGGCGGCCAGGGTTTCCATGCTGGCGTGGGCGTTGGCCGTATCCTGGCTGATGGTCGAGACCAGCGTGGAGATGTCGTTGGTGGCCTTGGACGTGCGTTCGGCCAGCTTTCTCACCTCGTCGGCCACCACTGCGAAGCCGCGTCCGGCCTCGCCGGCCCGGGCGGCCTCGATGGCGGCGTTGAGGGCCAGGAGGTTGGTCTGGTCGGCGATTTCCTTGATCAGGGAAAGGATGCTGCCGATCTTGACGGCGCTGTCGTTGAGGCCGTCCACCTTTTGCATGGTGGCATGGGAGTCCTCGGCCAGGGAGTTGAGGTCGCTGCTGATGCGGTTGAGCAGGACGCTGCTCTCGGCAGAAACGGCCGCCGCCTGGACGGCTTCGGCCTTGCTGTCCTTGAGTTCGCCGGCCAGGAGGGTCAGGGTCTGCTGTGATGCGACGAGGGATTCGCCGAATCGTTCGAGATTGCGGATCAGGACATCCCAGGAAGCCGAGACGCACACGGTCTTGTCGTAACGGGCCTGCATTTCCAGCCGCTGGGCATCGCTTTCCGCCAGGCGGCTGCGCAACTGGGCGACTTCGCCCTCCAGTTCGGCAACGCGCCGCTGGGCCGCCGCCGCCGCTTGCTGGTGACTCCCTCCGAATAATCCCATTGTCTCCTCCTTGAATGAATTCTGTTATCGCTAGTTTCGGAAAACAAAGTATACCGCCCCGGCCAGGCACAGGGCGGCCCACAGGTAATCCAGCTTGAGCGGCTGCTGCATGTAGAACATGACGAAGGGCACGAACACGCTCAAGGTGATGACTTCCTGCAGGATCTTGAGCTGGGCCAGGGTCAGCTCGGTGTTGCCGATGCGGTTGGCCGGCACCTGGATCAGGTACTCGAAGAGGGCGATGCCCCAGGAAACCAGCGCCGCCACCCACCAGGGTTTCTCGTTGAGGTGCTTGAGGTGCGCGTACCAGGCGAAGGTCATGAAGACGTTGGAAAGCGTCAGCAGGATGACCGTCTGCCAGAGCACGGGGATGTTCATAGGCGCTCGATGGCCTGCAGGGCTACCGCCGGCAGCCAGGCGGCGACGGTGCCGCGGCCGGGAATGGCGAGATCGGGGGCGATTTCCGCCAGGGGTGCGAGGACGAAGGCGCGCAGGTGCAAGCGCGGATGGGGCAGGGTGAGGCCGGGCGTGTCAAGGACCGTCGCGCCGTACAGCAGCAGGTCGAGGTCCAGGGTGCGGGGGCCGTTGCGCACGGTGCGGATGCGGCCGAAACGGGCTTCCACCCCATGCAGCGCCGCCAGCAGGTCGGCGGGGGAAAGCTCCGTTTCCAGGGCGGCGGCGGCGTTGATGAAATCCGGCTGGTCGGGCAGGCCCACCGGCGCCGTGCGGTAGAGGGACGAGGTCCGCAGCAGGCGCGTCCCTTCCAGGTCGGCGAGGGCATCGAAGGCGGCGCGAAGCGTCGCCCTCGCGTCGCCGATGTTGGCGCCCAGGGCGACGAAGGCGGCGGTCATTCGGCCGGCGAGGCGGGGGCGCCTTCGCCGCGGGGCTTGCGGCGCCGGCGGCGGCGTTTCTTGTCGCCGGGCTGTTCCGGCTGCAGCAGGGCGACGCGGCCCTCGCCCTCGGCGTTCTGGAAGGCGGTCCACCACTCGGCGACTTCCCGCGCCACCTCGCCGGATTCGGCCCGCAGCAGCAGGAAATCGTAGGCGGCCCGGAAGCGCGGCTGCTCCAGCAGCGCATAGGGGCGCTTGCCGGCCCGCTGGTCGAAGCGCGGCTGCAGGGCCCAGATTTCCTTGATGTCGCCGGCGATGCGGCGGGTGATGGCGAGCTTCTCGGCCTGGCTGTCGAGTACCTCGTCCATGGCGGCGTAGAGGGCCGGGATGTTGGCGAGCTCGCCCTGGCCCTTGATCTTCTCCCACTGGGCCAGGACCTCGTGCCAGAGCAGGGTGGCGAAGAGGAAGCCGGGGGAGATGGGCTTGCCCTGCTTGACCCGGGCGTCGGTGTTGGCGAGCGACAACATGACGAATTTCTCGCCCAGGGGCTGTTCCAGGATCACGTCCAGCAGCGGCAGCAGGCCGTGGTGCAGGCCCTCCTCCCGCAACTGGGTGAGGCACTTCACCGAGTGGCCCGAGGTGAGGAGCTTCAGCATCTCGTCGAAAAGGCGGGCCGGCGGCACGTTTTCCAGCAACTCGGCCATCTCGCGGATGGGCTTCCTCGCCGCCGGGTCGATGATGAGCCCCAACTTGGCCGCCAGGCGCACGGCGCGCAGCATGCGCACCGGGTCTTCGCGGTAGCGCTTACGGGGGTCGCCGATCATGCGCAGGGTCTTCTGCTTCAGGTCGGCGACGCCATGGTGGTAATCCACCACCGCCTCGGTGGCCGGGTCGTAATAGAGGGCGTTGGCGGTGAAGTCGCGGCGGGCGGCGTCCTCGGCCTGGCTGCCGAAGACGTTGTCGTGGAGCACCCGGCCGTGCTCGTCGGTCTTGGCGTCGTCCCCCAGCATGCCGCGGAAGGTGGTCACCTCCAGGGTTTCCTGGCCCATCATCACATGCACGATCTGGAAGCGGCGGCCGATGATGCGGGAGCGGCGGAAGTAGCGGCGGATCTGCTCCGGCGTGGCGTCGGTGGCGACGTCGAAGTCCTTGGGGTCGGCGCCGATGAGCAGATCGCGCACGGCGCCGCCGACGACGAAAGCCTTGTGGCCGTGGCTCTGCAGCGTTTCGCAGACGCGGCGGCTGCCGGAACTGATACGGTCGCGGGTGATGCCGTGGCTGGAGACGGGGATGACGGCGGGTTCGTTATGGCCGGCGGTGGCCTTCTTGCCGCCGAAGACGCGGGAAATGAGTTTGCGGATCACGTGAAGCCGGTGCTGGGGGCGGCAAAGCCGCGGAAAAAGTGGATTCTACCGCAAAGTGATGATTTTCCAGCCCATTTCCGTGGCATGGGCGCGCAGGGTGTCGTCCGGGTCCACCGCCACCGGCGTATCGACGGTGGAGAGCAGCGGCAGGTCGTTCAAGGAATCGCTGTAGAAATAGCTCTGCCCGAAGCTGCCCCACCACAGGCCGAGGGATTCCAGCCAGGCCTCGGTGCGCAGGATCTTGCCCTCGCGAAACGACGGCGTGCCCCGGGCGCGGCCGGTGAAGCGGCCGTCTTCCCATTCGGGCACGGTGGCGATCAGGTGCGGCACGCCGAATTCCCGGGCGATGGGGCCGGTGACGAAGCTGTTGGTGGCGGTGACCAGGGCGCAGAGGTCGCCGGCCTCCAGGTGCTGCTGCACCAGGGCCCGAGCGGCGTCGCCGATCAGCGGGCGGATGTGGCGCTCCAGGTACTCGGCGTGCCAGGCATCCAGCTCCGCCCGCGGGTGGCGGGTCAGCGGCGCCAGCTGGAAGGCGAGGAATTCATGGATATCCAGGGTGCCGGCCTTGTACTGCTCGTAGAACTCTATGTTCTTGGCTTCCTGGATTTCCCGGTCGACGACGCCCTTGCCGATGAGGAACTGGGCCCACTCGAAATCGGAGTCGCCGGAAAGGAGGGTGTTGTCTAGGTCGAAGAGGGCGAGGTTCATGGGCGGATCGGTGATGGCAGGGACATTAGCGGGGTCGGCGCAGTTCGTTGAGGAGATCGAGCTGGACCTCCTGGATTTCGATCATGCGTTCCCATTGATGGGAGAGCAGGTGATCCATCTTCTCGTGGAGATGGCGGATCTCCAGTTCGGCCTTGAGATTCACCTGATAGTCATTGCGGGCGCGCAGGCGATCCTTCGCCTCCTGGCGGTTCTGGCTCATCATGATGATGGGGGCCTGCATGGCGGCGAGGCACGATAGCAGGAGATTGAGCAGGATGAAAGGGAAGGGATCGATCGGCCGCCAGTAGAGCACCAGGGAGTTGACCGCGATCCAGAGAGCGATGAAGACGCTGAAGGCGATGAGGAAGGCCCAGCTTCCCCCGAAATCGGCGATGCGGTCGGCGATGCGTTCGCCGAGGGTCCAGTTCTCCTCGTAATCGCTGTCGATGTCCGTGGCCAGGGTCTGGTGGGTGCGCAGGCTGTTGACCACTTCCTGCTCCAGGCTGGAAAGTTCTCCTTTCTCGGAAAGCAGGAGGGCATGGACGTACTGTGCCCGGTAGCGGGCCAGGTCCGGCTGGCAGATCAGGCTGGCCTCGGTCCATTCCGGGTGGTTCCGGCGAATCTCGGCGGCAATGCTCTCGCGCACCAGGGGGGCGGCGACCAGATCCCGCTGGGGTAAGGTCTTGCCGCAAATCAGGCAATTGCCGGTGCCGGTCTTGCTGTGGCTCATGGGGCCTCCGCGAGGCGTGGGCAAATGAGGGATGAAGCGGGAATTATACCGGCCCACCTGGGCAGCCGGCGGCCACCTCAGCCCGGAGGGCTGTGCAACACCTCGCGCAGCAAGGGCAGGGTGAGGGCGCGTTTGTGTTCGAGGGTGTAGCGGTCCAGGGCGACGACCAGGGCCGACAGTGCGCGCATATCCCGGGGGGCGTGGCGCAGGAGGTAATTGATGGCCTCCGGCGTCAGCTTCAGCGCCCGCTCCCGGGCCTGGGCGGCGAGGGCGGCGGCCTTCTCGGCGTCGGAGAGGGGTTGCAGGCGGTAGATGAGGCCCCAGCCCAGGCGGGTGCGCAGGTCTTCGCGCAGGGCCAGGTGGGCGGGGGGTTGGGGGGCGGCGGTAAGGAGCCGCCCGCCGGTGGCCTTCCTGCGGTTGAAGGCGTTGAAGAGGGCGATCTGGCCGTCGGCGTCGAGCGTTTCCACATGATCCACGGCGATTTCCTCAGCGTCCGGCAGGCCGGCCAGGGCGGGGTCGGCGGCGGCGTCGACGTAGGCGAAGCTGCTGGCCTTCAGGAGGTGGCTGCAGCCGGAACCGGCCTCGCCCCAGAGGCAGAAGGAAAACTCGCTGCGTTCCCCGGCCAGCCAGCCGGTGAGGGCAGCGACGGTTTCGCCGTTGCTGCCGGGGACGAAGTTGTCCAGGCTGGGCGGGCTTTCCGGCAGGAGGTCGAGGAGGAGCTGGCGCATGGGGCAGCGGCGGCAATCGGGGCCGCGATTTTATCATTGGGTCGGGCTCCCCCGGGCGGCGAAGAAAGCGGCCAGGCGCTGGCGGCTTGCCGCCAGATCGGCGGCGGCGATATTGCCCCGGGCCAGCGCCCGGGCCGCCCCGTACAGGGCGCGGTAGAGCTGGTCCGGGTCGTAGGAGACGAGAACCAGGTCGGCCCCCGCGGCCAGGGCTTCGCCAGCGACTCGCCCGATGCCGCGGCCGTAGACGGCGCCCATGTTGAGGTCGTCGGTGACCACCAGGCCGGCGTGTCCCAGCTCGCCCCGCAGCAGGCCGGCGATGACCGGGCGGGAGTGGGAGGCGGCGCGGTCCGGGTCCACTGCCGCCAGGGTGACGTGGCCCACCATCACCGCCGCCCGCGGGCCGGCGGCGCGGAAGGGCTGCCAGTCGGGGGCCAGTTCTGCCGGTGCCTGGGCCAGGCTGGCCCGGGTGAAATGGGTGTCGGCCCGCACCCGGCCGAGGCCGGGAAAATGCTTGCAGGTGGCGCCGACGCCGGCTTCCTCGAGGCCTGCCGCGTAACCCCGGGCGACGGTGGCCACCGTCGCCGGATCGGCGGCGATGGCGCGGCGGGCGATCAGGGTCAGGCGGTCGCCGGCGAAGGTGGCGGCGGGCCGCAGGTCCACCACCGGGCCGAAGTTGAGGTTGACGCCGAGGGCGGCGAGTTCCGCCCCCTGCGCCCGGCCGTAGGCGCGAGCCCGGTCGGCAAGTTGCTCCGTCGGGCCGGCGTCCACCAGACTGGCCAGGGGCGGCATGGGGGTGAGCCAGGGGGAGAGGTGGGAGACCTCGCCCCCTTCCTGGTCGGCGGCGACGATGAGGGGCGGCAAGCCCAGCTCCCGGCGCCGGGCCTGGAGTTGGGCGATGGCGGTAGCCAGGGCAGCCGGCGTGGTGTTCCGCAGGTTGCGCCGGGTGAGATAAAGGCCGCCGATCAGCCCCCTCTCGGCCAGGGCTTCCACTTCGGCGAAATCCCGGAAGCCGACGACGAAGTGGGCGCCCGCCGCCCGGGCTTCCGGCCCCGCTGCCAGGACCGAGGCCCGTACCGCCGCGAACTCGATTTCCCGGTAGAGGGCGCAGGCGGCCATGGCCAGCAGGGCGGCACCGAAGAGGCGCCGGTGGGCGGGGCGGCCGGCGAGGCCGGCGGCGCCCCCGGCCATGCCGGTGATGAGGAGGATCGGCGTTTCCCAGGGCCGCAGCCAGAGCATGAGCGGGTGCTTGAGGTGCCAGGCCAGGACCAGGAGGGCGGCCACCGCCCCCCAGGCCAGCAGCGGTCGTAACCACTTGCCCATGGTCAGTCCGCCCGCCGGGGGGCGACCAGGGTATCGACCCGGTACCAGTCGACGCGGCGGGTGGCGATCATGACCGTGCCCAGGGCGAGGAAGAGCAGCAGGCTGCCCATGAGCAGCGAGTTGTCCTCGGAGAGCAGCACGCCGTAGAGCACGCCATAGAGCCCGGTGAGTCCGCCGGCGAAGGCCAGGGCCGGCCGGGTTCCGCCCAGGGCGCCGGCCAGGTAGGTGCCGATGAGGGCGATACAGGCGGCGGCCGCGATGCCGTAGGCGGCAACGAAGGGCAGGTGTTCGGAAAGGGCGATGAGAAGGAGGAAGAAGAGGGCCAGGGCGAGCCCCACCAGCAGGTACTGGAGGGGGTGGATGGGCGCCCGGCGCAGGATTTCGGTAAGAAAGAAGCCGGCGAAGGTGAGCGCGATGAAGAGGATGCCGTACTTTACCGCCCGCTCCGATTGCAGGTAGATATTGACCGGGTCCATGAAGGCAACGTCGATCACTTCCGGGGCTGCCGTCGTCGAGCCGGCCAGGGTGTTGGCGAAATTGCGGGCCAGGTGGGAGACCTCCCAGCGGGCGCTGAAGCCGCTGCCGCCCACCTCACGCTCCCGGGGCAGGAAGCGCCCGCCAAAGCTGGGGTGGCGCCAGTCCGACTTGAGGGTCACGGTGTTGGCCTCGCCGGTGGGGGCGATGGCCAGGCGCTCGGTGCCGGTGAGCTGCAAGGGGAAGCTGAATTCCAGGGGCGTGGCGGCGGCGAGATCCACCGGGCCGAGGGGCACGGCCAGCCGCGGGCCGGTCAGGGCATCGCCTTCCGCCGGTCGCCCCTTGGGGGTGGCGAAGCGGTGGCGTTTGCCGGCAATGGTCACCTCGGGGTCGTTATCGACGCCGCGGGGGTCGGAAATGCCCAGTACAAGAGAGACTTCGGCGCTGACGATGTCGCGCTTGGCATCCAGGCCCAGATGGGGTGGGATGACGAAGCGCCCGGCCGCCGCCAGGTTGAGATGGAACAACCGGGCCTGGTAGATGCCCCGCTTGCGGGTTTCCACCCGGGTGTCGCCGTCGAGGCGCAGGGTTTCCGGCGGCAGGTAGAGGGTGGCGTCGCGATAGCGGGGCGTGTTGGCGACGCGGCCGGTTTCGGGGTCGCGGGTGAGTTCAGGCTCCACCCGCTCCCGATAGCTGATGGCTAGCACCGGCCCCACCAGGGTCTGCGGCCCGGCGGCGCTGTTGGCGATGCTCTGCTGTACCTCTGACTGCCGGCCGCTGCGCTGCCGCACCTGATCCTCGATGAGGGCCAGCGGAATCAACAGCAGCAAGGACATGAAGCCGATGGCGACGAGTTTGTAGAACAGTTTCCTGTCCATTGTGGTCTCCCTGAGTGAAAGTGAGACCAGTGTGGCGGCGGCGGGTGAGGGGAGCGGGGGGCGGGAGTGAAGTTGTGTGAAGCGGGGGTGAAGGCGTCAGAGGGCGGGCAGGCGGAGGGTGGCGACACCCCCGCCTTCTTCATGGTTGGCGAACTCTGCTTCGCCGCCATGCAGCCGCGCCACCTCCCGCACCAGCGCCAGCCCCAGGCCGGTGCTTTTCTTGCCCGTGGCCGGGCGGGGCAGGGAGTAGAAGCGCTCGAAGAGCTGGGGCAGGGCGTAGTCCGGGGCGCCGGCGCCGTGGTCGCGGACGGTGATTTGCGCCCGGCCGTCGCCGGTGGCGAGGCTGATCTCGACGGTGCCGCCTTCCGGCGAGAATTCGATGGCGTTGTCGAGCAGGTTGAGGACGGCCTGTTGCAGCAGCAGCGGGTCGCCCTTGGCAGTGGCGGCCTGGGGGGCGTCGATGCGGCAGGCGAGGTCCCGGGACGCCAGGGCCAGCGCCCGTTCGTCCCGGCAGCGGCCCAGGAGGGTGGGGAGATCGACGTCGATGGCGCCTTCCGGCGCCTGCAACTGCTCCACCCGGGCGAGCTGCAGCATGCGCTCGATGATGGCCTGGAGCCGCCCGCCCTGTTCGGCGATGCTGGCGGCGAAGCGCTGGCGGTCGGCTTCCGGCGGATCGCCTTGGAGGATTTCGGCGGCGCCGAGAACGGCGGTGAGCGGGCTCTTCATCTCATGGGCCAGGTTCTGCACGTAGCGCTCGACGTACTGCTTGCCCTCCAGCTTTTCTCGCATGACGGCGAGCGCCCGGGCAAGTTCCGAGAACTGCCGGCCGCCGCCGGTGGGGGGCGTGGCCTTTTTCCCTTCCGCCACGTCCCGGGCGTAGGTGCGCAGGCGATTGACGGTCCAGGTGAGCCATGCCGAAAAGGCCAGCCCGATGAGGGCCGAGGCCGCCAGCAGCCAGTAGCCGGCCCGCCGCACCCGGTGCTCGGCGCGGTCGATGTAGGGCAGCACGGTGGCGAGGGGCTTGGCGACGGAGAGGACGCCGATGAGCTTGCCGCCGGCAAGGATGGGGGCGGCCACGTACATGACCGATGAACTGGGGTCGTCCGGGTTCTCGCGGGTGCTGCGGGCGCCATACTCGCCCTTGAGTACCCGCGCCACGTCCCGCCATTGCGAATAATCGGCGCCGACGGCGCTGCCTTCGGAATCGAAGACCACCTTGCCCACGGCATCGGTCACATAGACGCGGAAATCGACGCTTTCCTTCTTCACTCCCCAGATGTCGGCCTGGGGGGTGCGCCCCCGGGCGGCGGCGAAGGCGGCGGCGAAATCGCCCTGGCCGATGTGCCCGGCGGCCAGCTCCGGCCCCGCCAGCTCGGCCAGTACGTGGGCGGTATCGACCAGGGTTTCCTCGGTGGCCTGGCGGATGCCCGGCTCCGCCTCGTGGGTGAAGATGTTGAGGACGAACCAGGCGGCCAGCCCCAGCATGAGGAAGTGACCGGCGAAGAGGCGGACGGAGATGTTCATGGCGCTTCGTCAGCCGCCCGCGCCATGCAGGTAGGGGCGCACGAACGGAAGGGCTGCAATGGCTACCACGACCGCAGTTGTGAGCATTGACGATGAGTACGGTTTCGACTGTGATTGGCCAAACCAAATGAAGTAAATGAAGCAGAGGATCGGCGTCACAAAATAGTGTATCGGTTCCGAGGAAAGGGGCATTGGACGCACAGTCGGCGGCAGGAAAATTGCGGCCGGCGCCGCGAGCCAGCACACGGGGAGCGACAGGAGTACGCATAGGCCCTGTGGCGTGTTCAGCCAATGCCCCCAGCGATACCAGCTCTTCAGTCTTTCAATGAGGCTCATAAGCTATTTCGCGATGCTGTACCCCAGCCCCCGGTGGGTGGCGATGGGGTCGTCGTCGGCCCGCACCGCCTTGAGCTTGGCGCGCAGGGTCTTGATATGGGTGTCCACGGTGCGGTCCAGGCTTTCGCCGCCGTCCTGCCAGACGGCTTCCATGATGCGGGCGCGGGAGAGCACCCGCCCGGGGCGTTCGAGAAGCAGGGCGAGCAGCAGGTATTCGTAGCGGGTGAGCGGCAGCCAGGCGCCGTGGTAGGCGATGCGCAGGCCCTCGGCATCGACCGTGAAGCGGGCCGGGGCGGTGGCCGGGGATGCCTCTGCCGCCTGCCTTTCCGGCCGCAGGCGGCGCAGGATGGCGCGGACCCGGGAGACCACCTCGCGGGGGCTGAAGGGCTTGGCCACGTAATCGTCGGCCCCCAGTTCCAGGCCGACGATGCGATCCACCTCGTCGGCGCGGGCGGTGAGGAAGAGCACTGGCACTTCGGAGAAGCGGCGCAGGCCGCGGCAGACGTCGTAGCCGCTCAGGTCGGGGAGGCCCACGTCCAGCACTACCAGATCGTGGCCGTTGCCTTGCAGCAGCGTCAGGGCTTCGCCACCCAGGGTGCAGCAGTCAACCGCGAAGCCGTCGGCCTTGAGGGCATAGGCGAGGGTGTCGGCAATGGCAGGTTCGTCGTCGACGATGAGGATTTTCATGGCTGTGACTCGTGAATGGTTACCCGATCCTCCGTTCGGGCTGAGCTTGTCGAAGCCCGGGATGGACCTTCCCAGGCCCAGGATTAAGCACCCTTCGACAAGCTCAGGGCGAACGGTTTGTGGGGTGCTGGATGAATATTGCGCCAGCCGATATTACGCCAGCCGCCCCTGCTCAGCCGTTGTTATTGTTGTTGTTATTATTATTGTTGTTATTGTTGTTGCTGCTCGTTTCCTTCTTCTTCGGCTGGGCAGCAACCGCGCCGGGCAGGGTCAGGATGAGGCCGGCGGTGCCGAGCATCACCAGCTTGCCGCCGTCGCCATATGCCGCTGTTTCGATGGCGGAGATCTTCTTGCGGTCGCACCACACGGTGCGGGGTTGCTTGGCGTCGGGCACCGAGAAGCTGTGGACGACGCGGCCCTGGGCATGGCAGAAGATGCCGTTCTGGTGATAGACCGCGTAGGCGTCGCGGTTGGCGTCGTTGGTCAGCCATTTCACCAGCCATTCCTCCATTTCCGTGCGCGGGCGGCTGTCCTCCAGGCGCAGGGCGTTGAGGAAGCATTCGACGGTGTAGGCGGCGCGTTCCAGATCCTGGGGGCCCATGGTCATTCTCCTGGCAGGGTGTGGAATTCGAAATTCTGGAAAGGCAGGTTGACCGCCTGGATATGGTAGAAGGCGTTGGCCTTCTGCTTCTGGTAGTGGTAGTCCCGCAGGTAGCCGGTGGTGACGAGGAGGTTGTTGCGCACGCCGCGCCGGGCATGGGGCCGGTACAGGGCGAGGAGGCCGGTGAGGTCGGCCATCAGCCATTCCGGCCCCAGGGGGCTGGGTTCCAGGCAGTTGCGGAAGAGCTGCCAGGTGAAGATGTGCTCTTGCTTGGTGCGCTTCTCGTCGCCATAGACCACGGGCGTGTCCCGCAGCACCTGCAGATACAGGGTGTTGCGGATGGGCTCCGGGCAGGCGGCGGCGAACAGCTCGGCCCGCGCGTGCAGGCGCAGGCCGTCGCCGGGGGCCAGGGTGTGCCAGTCGGTGCGGGTATTCAGGAGCTGCGACTGCAGGGGCACCTTCTCGCCGTTGATTTCCATGATCCAGGCGTCGTCCCGGTAGAGCTGCTGCAGGATCGGGTCGGCGGCGATGAGGGCGGCCAGGGTGTTCCTGTCCTCCTGCAACTCGTGGGGCAGCCGCAGGGCCGGGGGCGGCGGCGCCGGCGGTTCGGCGAAGGCCAGGGACGGGTGCATGGCGGCGGCGTAGTCGCGGGCGTCGGCGGCCTGTTCCTCGGCCGTGGCGGCCGGGTAGCTGCGGGGATTGTCCCGGTAGAGGGCCTGCTGCAGTTCGCAGGTATAGGAGCGGCCGTTCCGGCGCTGATACTTCACCACCGGGCAGCCGGTGTGGCAGCGGGACAGGTGGCCGCAGCCCCGGCACTGGGCGTCGAAGCCGAATTCCTGGTGGATGGCGGCGATCTTGCGGGCGCCGGTGGCGAGGATGGCGTCGATGGGTTCCTCGAACACATTGCCGTAGCGGAAGGCCTCGATGCCCTGGCCGCGCACGCAGGAATAGACGGCGCCGTCGCTTTGCAGCAGGTAGAAGCGCTCGCCGCAATTGAAGGCGTTGGTGCAGTAGCCGGGGGTGAATTCGTCGAACCAGTGGCGCTTGAGGCCTTCTTCCAGCTCGGTGCCGGTGAAGGCGGCGTGGAGGGCGTCGTAAAGGGCCAACTGCTGGGCTTCCATGGCCGGGGCCAGGGCGGCGGCGCCCTTGGCGGCGTCGTTGAGGGCCGAGGGGAAGGCGAACATGAGGTTCATCCGGTTCATGTCGAAGCCCAGTTCCCGGTGGATGAACCAGATGTCGTCGATGAGGGCGGGAATGTCCGCCAGGTGCTCCGCCGAGAGGGTGGCGGAAATTTTCTTGGCGTGGGGGTAACGGGCCAGCAGCTTCAGGTTGTCGTGGGTCTTCTCCAGCCAGCCGGCGCCGCCCCGGGTGACCCGGTGGCGCTCGTGCAGGGCCAGGGGCAGGTCGATGCTGGCGCTCACCGAGACCTGGTGTCGGTCGAAAAGGTCGTAGAGGGGGGCGAACTTGAAGAGGTTGGTCTTGATGTGGGGCGCCGATTTCCTGTGGCCCAGGGCGGTGAGGGCGTCGAAATGCTTCAGGTAGTGCCGGCGGATGAGGGCGAACAGTTCCTCCAGCACCGCCGGCGGCAGGGCGGTCACCTCGCCGCCGTGGAGCGAGACGTTGAAGGCCAGCACCCTGGCGGCCTCCAGGGCCTCCAGCGTGTGGCGCAGGGTGGCCACGGCCCGGGCGCTGTCGGCCTTGAGGGAGGCAGTGGTGGTCTGCTCCCCCAGGTAGCAGTAGTCGCAACTCAGGTTGCAGAAGAGGGTGGGGACGTAGAGCAGGTGGATGCTGCGCTGGAAGTCCGTGGCCGTGGCGGGCAGCCGGTCATTCATGGACGTAGGCCCGGGGGATGCCGGTGGTTTCCACCGCCGGCGCGTCCCGCAGCACCTTGGCGATGAGGTTGCGGGAGACCTTGGCGAATTTCTCCGCCTTGTTGCGGGCGATCTTAGGCGCCTTGCGGGCGTTGGTGGGGAACTTGTCCCGCTCCAGGACGAAGGGGCGCTCGCCGGCGGAGAACAGTTGCAGGATGCCGGCGTCTTCGTCGAGCTGCATGCGCGCCACGTTGCGGTAATAGACGATGCTTTGCCCGCAGATGAGGTAGCGCGGGCCGATGCAGATCTTCTTGCGGGAGGCGAGAGCGACGAAGAGCGCCACGGCGATGAGGCCGAGGGCGGGGAAAAAGCCCAGGGCCGCGAAAACGATGCCGGCCGCGCCGAGGATCACTGCCGCGATCAGTTGGCCGCGGCTCCGATAGCCGGCGCCGGGGTGCTGGTATTTCCAGGTGGCGAAGGAGGGAGCGTTCATGGTTGCGGATGAAAATTTTACGTCGGCACGGCGACATCTCCACCGTTCGGGCTGAGCCTGTCGAAGCCCGAGGTGAACCGCCCTTCGACAGGCTCAGGGCGAACGGCCTGGGGGAACGCGAGGAATTGCCGGGCAGCTACCGGTGGTGCCGCCATCATGCCAGAAACCGAAGTAAGGTTCGTGACCACCTTTCGGGTAAAATCAACCCTTTATCCACCGGCGGGTCCGCTCCCGCCCCAGGCAAGCCGCAGACCATGACCCAGAATACCTCCCTCTCCTACCGTGACGCCGGCGTCGACATCGATGCCGGCGACGCCCTCGTCGACCGCATCAAGCCCCTGGCCAAGAAGACCCTGCGCGAAGGCGTGCTGGGCGGCATCGGCGGCTTCGGCGCCCTCTTCGAGGTGCCCAAGCGGTACCAGGAGCCGGTGCTGGTCTCCGGCACCGACGGCGTCGGCACCAAGCTCAAGCTCGCTTTCCAACTCAACCGCCACGACACCGTCGGCCAGGACCTGGTGGCCATGAGCGTCAATGACATCCTGGTCCAGGGCGCCGAATCGCTGTTCTTCCTCGACTACTTTGCCTGCGGCAAGCTGCACGTGGACACCGCAGCCAGCGTCGTCGGCGGCATCGCCAGGGGCTGCGAACTGGCCGGCTGCGCCCTCATCGGCGGCGAAACCGCCGAGATGCCCGGCATGTACCCGGACGGCGAATACGACCTGGCCGGCTTCGCCGTCGGCGTGGTGGAAAAGAGCAAGATCATCGACGGCTCGACCATCGCTTCGGGTGACGTGGTTCTCGGGCTGGCCTCCTCCGGCGCCCATTCCAACGGCTACTCCCTGGTGCGCAAGATCATCGAGCGCAGCAACCCGGACATGAATGCCCCCTTCGATGGCGAGCGTACCCTGGCCGACGTGGTCATGGCTCCCACCCGCATCTATGTGAAGCCCGTACTGCAACTGATGCAGAAGGTGACGGTGAAGGGCATGGCCCACATCACCGGCGGCGGCCTCCTGGAAAACGTGCCCCGCGTCCTGCCCGACAACACCGTCGCCGAGTTGCAGAAGGCCGCCTGGCCGCGCCCCAAGCTCTTCGACTGGATGCAGGCCGAAGGCAACGTGGCCGAGAACGAGATGCACCGCGTCTTCAACTGCGGCATCGGCATGGTGATCGTCGTCGCCGCCGCCGATGCGGACGCCGCCCTGGCCGAACTGCAGGCCGCCGGCGAGCAGGTTTACCGCATTGGCGAAATCCGCGCCCGCGCTGGCGACGAAGCCCAGACCATCGTGGTCTGACCGACTCGCATTCAAACCGATACTTTGTCGACTTCGCCTTGCCGTGCTACAGCACTGCCGGCGGCTCGTCTTCGCGTCTCGATTTGAATGCGGGTCGGTGTAAGCGCCTCCTGGCGGTGGGGCTGGCCGGGCTACTCCTGGCCGCTCCCATCCAGGAAGGCTGGGCGGCAACCAAGAAGGCGCCGCCGACCGCCAAACCGGGCCAGGCCGCCCGCCATCGCCCGGCGCCCAAGGCGCTTCCCCGCCGACCGCCCGCGGAACTCGGCGCTGCCGAAATCCTGCCCGACCATCCCGGCGTCCACGGCCGGGCCAGCTTCTACGGCCACGGCTTCCAGGGCCGGCGCACGGCCACCGGCGACCGCTTCGACGTGCGGGGCTTCACCGGCGCCAGCAACCATTTCCCCCTCGGCTCCTGGGTGGCGGTACGCCGCCTGGACAGCAACCGCTGCGTCGCCGTACGCATCAACGACCGCATGGGCGCCTCCCGGCGGCGGGTCATCGACCTCTCCCGCGGCGGCGCCCAGGAACTGGGCACGATCGGCGCCGGCGTCGCCCTGGTCCGCGTCGTCCCCCTGGCGGGCAAACCCGGTCGGCCGGGGCGGCTGCCGGCGGAACTTTGCCAAGGCATTGCGGAGGGGGAAACGGATTTGCCCTGCGCCGATTGCGAGGCGGGGGGTGGAGCGGGGCTGCGCTTGCCCGGGGTGCTGGATTCGGATGCCGGCGGGCGATGAGCCCGAAAAACAGCTGGACGGCGGGCCCCGCGGAATAGGTTTTGCAACCGCCCCTTTCCAGATGGCATGGCGCCATTGCCGGCATCGACCATTGCATCTATAAAGAGATTGACGGTCCTGCGAGGCCTCATCTGCCGGTTGTGCGGGGTTTCGCGGGGACAAGTCGAAAGGCCATCAGAAGCCTTGTCGTGAGGGTAATGGAGATCGGTGAGTCTCTCTGCGACCGCGACTTTGGGGAGGTGCCATGTTATCCCGTCATATCCTTTTGGGCTTGGGGCTGCTGCTGGCCTCAGGGTCTGCCCCGGCCAGCCTTTTCCAATCCCGGCAGGTGCTGGCGTTCGAGTTTCCCAGCGTGGTTTACACCCAGCATGCGCCGCTGACGCCCCAGAATCTGCCGTTGGCCACGCATAGCGAGCATCAGACGCTGCAGTTCGCCGGGTTCGACACGTCCCTGGGTAGCCTCAAGAATGCCTACCTGTCTTACGAGGGGACCTATGCCATCCAGTATTTGGTCACGGCCGGAACCCGTCCCCCGCACTGGGACGAGAGTGCCGTATGGGGAGGCAGCGTGGCCGGGATGGCCTATTACGCCTATGCGTTCGGCCTGACTGCCGACAGCCTCGGCGGCCCGATCGCCGCGACGGTCGAGCACGGCGCGATGACCACCACCGTCGCCGGTCGTCGCCACAGCGGCCTCTACTACTATAACTTCGATGGCAGCGGCCCCAAGGACGCGGGGGACGGCACGATTGACGGCGCGTACCGCTGGGAACCCTGGGTGAACGGAGGCGACCTGAACGTGCCGCTGCTCGACCTGGCGGATGGACTCGACGTTTGGGGGACGACGGTCGACGTCGATCTGGAGAAGAAGCTCACCCTCTACATGGCCCCCTTCTTCAGTTCCTTCGAGGATCCCGACGAATCCTATGTCTACAACGATCTCAACACCTGGTTCGGCAAGTTGGCGCTGACTTACGAATACGAGGCCAGTGGACCGGTTCCGGTGAGCGAGCCTGGCGCACTGCCGCTTGTCGTCATCGGCATGTTGCTGCTCTTGCGGCCGAACCGGGCTGTGAGGTGGGATTGCCGCCGGGGCAAACGGTCGTAGGCAACTTAGGAGCCTGGCCTCCTTAAGCCCCCGAGGCGGCGAATCTGCCGGTCACGGCTGTGGCGGTGCCTGCCCGGGGCCGGAACGCTGCAGGCGATAGACCTTGTGTATGCATCGCGGGTCGGCGGAGCGGCCCGAATCGTGCCGGGTCGCGTGATGGAGTTCGGCGTGGAGCAGTTCGATGGCGAAATAGCCCTTGTAGAGGGAAATGATTTCCGCCGAGGACGCCATGTTGTCGGAGGCCCTCTCGTCATTGTCCAGGTCCTCGACCGTGATGAGCAAGACGTAGCAGTCCGCCGGCAGGATGGCGTGCAGGTGGGCGACGTAGTATTCGCGCAGATTCTCCGGTAGGGCGGTGAGGGCGGCGCGGTCGTAGACGGCGCGCACCCCAAGGAGATCATCGCGGGTCAATCCAAAAAAATCGCCGCAGTAGATGTCCAGGCGGTCCTCCGTCCAGCGGGTCAGATCGGCGTGTTGCTGGCGCCTGGGGGTGAGCCGGGCCGCCTTGAAAAACGCCTTGACTGCCACGGGGCTCAGTTCGACCCCGACGACGTGGTGGCCCCGCCGGTGGAACCACATCAGGTCCAGGCTCTTGCCGCACAACGGGACGAAGACCCGTTCGTCCTTCCCGAGGCCGAACACCGGCCAGAAGCGAGCCAGCAGCGGGTGCACGTGGGCGAGGTGAAACGGAATCTGATTGGCGCGCCAGCCTTTTTTCCAGAGCGCGTGGTCCGGATGAGCCATCGATCGACCCTTGCAAAGCGTTGGAAGCCCGCAATCCGGATCGCACGGCGGGAAGGTTTGCTCTTCAAGGCCGTGGGCGCATATTCAAGCGCAAGCACTATGCGCCGATGTCGCGGGTAAAGCAATTGCTGGGCGGGGTGGCGACGTTCATTCTCGCCGGAGTTGTAGTGCGGCCATGCATGGGGAGCCCGGCCATTCTGTTGCCCGCCATCCTCGGCTGCCGGCGGGATCGCCTTCCCCGGCCTGGGCCACCAGGAAGTTGAAATCCCCATGCTCCCGGAGTACGGTACCGGGAAAGGGACCTGCCGCCGGAACCTGCCTCCGGGGCTCGGCAGCCTGCCAATGAGGAAGACCATGATCATCGAATCCATAGCGCGGCCGTCCACCGCTATCGTCCAGGGATTTCGCGATCTCCTGGCCTACGACTCCATCACCTGCGCCCTCTCCGACAGCATGGGGCGCTTCAACGCCATGACTGCCGACATGCGCCCCCTCTTCGAGGGCATCCGTCTGGTCGGCACGGCGGTCACCGTCCGCACACTCGCCGCCGACCTGGCGGCGGCCTTCAAGGCCATCGACCTTTGCCAGCCGGGGGACATCGTTGTCATCGACGCCCACGGATCGGTCAACACCGCCTTCTGGGGCGAGAACATGACCATGTCCGCCCTCAACCGCGGCATAGTCGCGGCGGTGATCGACGGCGCCTGCCGGGACGTCGAGGAAATCCGCAAGATACGCTTTCCGGTGGTGTGCAAGGGCATCGTCCCCAACGTAGGGGCCATCGCCGGCTACGGGGAGGTTAACGTGGCCATCCAGTGCGCCGGCGTCCCGGTGTCGCCGGGGGACATCATCGCCATCGACGGTAACGGCGTGGTCGTGGTTCCCCGGCAGGACGCCGCTGCTGTGCTGGACAAGGCCCGGCGTCTGCTGGAGACGGAGCACCTCCTGCAAGAAAAGATCAAGGCCGGTGCAACCATCGGCGAACTGGTTGGCATCGACGAGATATTCAAGAACACCTTTTCCTACCAGGACCGGGCGGTGGGCCACCGCTGAATTGCTGCCGACGGCCGCGCTCCCGACATCGCCGCTCCTCGGCCATTGGCTTCGACAATCTCAACCTGAACAGCGCCGGGTGCTGGTTTGCCGGACACGCACCCTATCGGGAGGCGGGCAGGTGCACACCGGCGGCCAGCCGAAGTGCGCCCCGAGCCGGTTACCGTCCGCCGCAATGACTGCCGCCAAGACCGCCACCGGAACCTCTTCGGCGCCGTCCGGTCAGTCGGTTAGAATCACAAATTGCTGACCGTTCGGTCATTAACGCCGAGACCTCCCGATGTCGCCCAAACACCCCCTCGTTCTCGCCCTTTCCGTGGCCGGCCTGGCTGCCTTGGGCTATGTCGCCTATTCCGTCAATCGTGCGCCCGCCGCCGCCCCGGGTTCGCCGCCGGCGGCTGTGGTGCCGGGCAAGCCTGGGGCCGGCGGGCCGCCGGGGGGATTTGCCCTGGCGGTGGAGGTGGCCAAGGTGGCGCCGGCGACCTTTGTGGACGAGGCCAATGCCGTGGGCACCCTGAAGTCGGCGGAATCGGTGCTGCTGCGCCCGGAGGTGGCCGGGCGGGTGGCGGCCATCGGCTTCCGCGACGGGGCGGCGGTGGGCAAGGGCAGCCTGCTCATCACCCTGGATGCCTCGGTGCAGGAAGCGGAACTGCAGCAGGCCAGGGCCAACCTGGCCCTGGCCAAGGCCAACTACGAGCGCAATCTCGAACTCCTGGGCAAGAAGTTCGTCAGTCCCCAGGCGGTGGATAACGTGGCGGCGACCCTCAAGATCCAGGAGGCGGCGGTGCAACTGGCCGAGGCCAAGGTGGCCAAGACCCGCATCAAGGCGCCTTTCGACGGCGTCATCGGCCTGCGCAACGTGAGCGTCGGCGATTACGTGAAGGAAGGCCAGGATCTGGTCAACGTGGAGGATACCGGCAGCCTCAAGGTGGACTTCCGCCTGCCCGAGGCCTATCTCGGCCGGGTGGCCCGGGGCCAGACGGTGGAGGTGACGAGCGACGCCCTGCCGGGCAGCCGCTTCACGGCGCAGCTGGATGCGGTGGACCCGCTGGTGGACCAGAACGGCCGGGCGATCTCCTGCCGGGCCCGCCTGGACAACCGGGCTGGCAAGCTCAAGCCGGGCATGTTCGTGCGCGCCCGCCTGGTCTTCGGCGAGCGCCAGGATGCCCTGATGGTGCCGGAGCAGGCCCTGGTCTCCGGGGTTGCCCCCATGGTCTTCAAGGTGGTCGACGGCAAGGCGGTGGCGGCCAAGGTGAAGATCGGCGTGCGCCGCGCCGGCCAGGTGGAAATTGCCGAAGGCCTGGCGGCAGGCGACCTGGTGGTGACCGCCGGCCAATTGAAGCTCAAGGACGGCGTGCCGGTGCGCGCCATCGGCGAGGGCGGGCCGGCAGCACCGGCCGGCGGGGGCGGGGCGGCGGGCAATGGCGCGCCCGGCGGCAAGCCGGCGGGGGGCCAATGAAGCTTTCCGACATCTGCATCAAGCGCCCGGTCTTCGCCACGGTGCTCTCCCTGGTGGTGATGCTGGTGGGCATCGTCTCCTACACCCGCCTGCCGGTGCGGGAGTATCCCAAGATCGACGAGCCGGTGGTGACGGTGGATACCACTTACCGGGGCGCTTCGGCGGAGATCATCGAATCCCAGGTGACCAAGCCCCTGGAGGATTCCCTGGCCGGCATCGAGGGCGTGGAAGTGATCACGTCCATCTCGCGGGCCGAGAACAGCCAGATTTCCGTACGCTTCAAGCTGGAGCGGGCGCCGGACTCGGCGGCGGCGGACGTGCGCGACCGGGTTTCCCGGGTGCGCAACAAATTGCCCGACGCCGTGGATGAGCCGGTGATCGCCAAGGTGGAAGCGGACGCCAACCCCATCATCTGGGTTGCCTTTTCCTCCGACAAGCATTCCGCCCTGGAGGTGACCGACGTCGCCAGCCGCATCGTCAAGCCCCGCCTGCAGACCCTGCCGGGGGCGGCGGACGTGCGCATCTTCGGCGACCGCAAGTTCGCCATGCGCGTGTGGCTGGACCGGGAGCGCCTGGCCGCCTACCAGCTGACGCCGGCGGACGTGGAGGACGCCATCCGCAAGCAGAACGTGGAGGTGCCGGCCGGGCGCATCGAGAGCCGGCAGCGGGAATTTTCCGTGGTGGCCGACACCGATCTGCGAAACCCCCAGGAATTCGCCGCGGTGGTGGTCAAGACCAGCAACGGCTATCCGGTGCGCATCGGGGACCTCGGGCGGGTCGAGATCGGCGCCGCCTCCGAGCGCAGCACGGTGCGCTTCAACGGCAAATCGGCGGTGGCCCTGGGCGTCATCAAGCAGGCCACGGCCAACCCCCTGGAACTCTCCAAGGCCCTGCGGGCGGAGCTGCCGCGCATCATCGCCGAACTGCCGCCGGGGATGCGGGCCGACATCGCCTACGATTCCTCGATCTTCATCGAGCGCTCCATCGAGGCGGTGTTCCACACCATCGGCGAGGCCATCCTGCTGGTGCTGGCCATCATCTTCTTCTTCCTGCGCAACTTCCGGGCAACCCTCATTCCCCTGGTCACCATCCCGGTCTCCCTGGTGGGGGCCTTCGCCCTCATGTTCCTCTTCGGCTTCACCATCAACACCCTGACCCTGCTGGCCCTGGTGCTGGCCATCGGCCTGGTGGTGGACGACGCCATCGTCGTGCTGGAGAACATCTTCCGCCACATCGAGGAGGGCATGCCGAGGATGCAGGCGGCGCTCCAGGGGGCCAAGGAGATCGGCTTCGCCGTGGTGGCCATGACCCTCACCCTGGCGGCGGTCTATGCCCCGGTGGCCTTCATGACCGGGCGCACCGGCAAGCTCTTCATCGAATTCGCCCTGACGCTGGCCGGCGCCGTGCTGGTTTCCGGCTTCGTGGCGCTGACCCTGTCGCCCATGATGTGTTCCCAACTTCTGCGGCACGAGGAAAAGCACGGCAAGGCCTTCGTCGCCATCGAGAACTTCCTCTCCGCGCTCACCGAAGGCTACCGGCGGGTGCTGGCCGCCTCGCTGAAGCGGCGCTGGATCGTCCTCGCCGGCTTCGCCGTGGTGGCAGGGGCCTGCGTCTTCCTGCTGCAGGCCCTCAAGTCGGAACTGGCGCCGGTGGAAGACCGGGGCGTCATCCTCGGCGTCTTCACCGGTCCGGAGGGGGCCACTCTCGATTACACCGACAAGTACGCCCGGCAATTGGAGGGCATCTACAGCCAGACCAAGGACGTGGAGCGCTTCTTTGTCGTGGCCGGCAACCCGACCGTGAGCCAGGGCATTTCCTTCATCGGTCTCACCGACTGGAACGACCGCTCCCGCCGGTCGCCGGACGTGGTCAAGGAACTCTTCCCCAAGTTCATGGGCATCCCCGGCGTCCTCGCCTTCCCGGTGACGCCGCCCTCCCTGGGGCAGAGCCCTCGGGAGCGGCCCATCAACTTCGTGGTGGTGACCTCGGCCTCCTACGAGGAACTGCAGCGCGTCACCGGCCAGATCCTCGCCGAAGTGGCAAAAAACCCCGGGTTGACCAACGTCGATACCGACCTCAAGCTCAACAAGCCGGAACTGTCCGTGGTGGTGAACCGCGACAAGGCTGCCGACCTGGGGGTGCCGGTGGAAACCATCGGCCGCAGCCTGGAGACCATGCTCGGCGGCCGCCAGGTCACCCGCTTCAAGAAGGACGGCGAGCAGTACGACGTGATCGTGCAGGTGGGCGACGCCGACCGGGCCACCCCCGGCGACATCAGCGACATCTACACCCGGGGCCGCGACGGCAGCATGATCTCCCTGGCCAACCTGGTTTCGGTCACGGAAACGATTTCCCCCCGTGAACTCAACCACTTCGCCCAGCGCCGGGCCGTCACCCTTACCGCCAACCTGGCGCCGGGCTATACCATGGGCGAGGCCCTCGCCTTCCTCGACGGTGTCGCGGCCAAGGTGCTCAAGCCCGGCTACGCCGTCGATTACAACGGCCAGTCGCGGGAATTCCGCCAGTCGTCTTCGTCCCTGGCCCTCACCTTCGGCCTCGCCCTGGCTTTCATCTACCTGGTGCTGGCGGCCCAGTTCGAGAGCTTCCGCGATCCCTTCATCATCATGCTGACCGTGCCCCTGTCCATGGCCGGGGCGCTGCTCGCCCTCTGGCTCGCCGGCGGCACCCTCAACGTCTATAGCCAGATCGGCCTGGTCACCCTGGTGGGCCTCATCACCAAGCACGGCATCCTCATCGTCGAATTCGCCAACCAGTTGCGCGGCAAGGCAGGTCCCGGCGGCGGACAGGCGCAGGGCCGGGACGCCAAGGAAGCGGTGGTGGAGGCGGCGGTCATGCGCCTGCGGCCCATCCTCATGACCACCGGCGCCATGGTGCTGGGGGCCATCCCCCTGGCCCTGGCCGTCGGCGCCGGTTCCGAATCCCGCCAGCAGATCGGCTGGGTCATCGTCGGCGGCCTGTTGGTAGGGACCTTCTTCACGCTCTTCGTGGTGCCGACGGTGTATTCCCTCCTGGCGCGCAAGGAGACCCAAGCGGTCCTTGTGTAAGGACCCATTTCCCGCCACAATGCAATTGTCATTGCGGAGGGTGACATGGGTGAATTTCGTGTATTTGTCGTCGATGACGACGCAACGAGCCGCCTGCTGTTGGCGGGTCTGCTGGAAGACGATTGCGCGGTGGAGGTGTTTCCGTCCGGGGCCACATGCCTGGACCGGGTGCGCTCGGTCCGGCCGGACATGTTCCTCCTCGACGTGAAGATGCCGGCCATGGACGGCCACGAGTTGTGCCGGCGGTTGAAGGCGGGTAGCGAGACCCAGGCCATACCCGTCACCTTCGTCTCGGCCCGGGACAGCATCGAGGAGCGTCTCGCCGCCTACGAAGCCGGAGGGGACGACTACATCGTCAAGCCCTTCGAGCCCCAGGAACTGCGCAACAAGGTGCGGGTGGCCGAACGCATCATCGAGGAAAAACGCCTTCTCGGCGAGCGAGCCGGGTTCGCCCAGCGCACGGCACTTTCCGCCATGGCTGGCATGAGCGAACTGGGGGTGGTCATTCACTTCCTCAGCCACTCTTTCACATGCGCCGGGCTGCGCCAGATCGGCAATGCCCTGCTCGATGCCTTGCAGCACTACGATCTCCAGGGCGCCGTGCAGTTGCGTCTGGGCGGGGAGATCCTCTCCCTCGGCACCGGCGGTCCGAACCTGCCGCTGGAGGCGAGCATCCTCAAGCACGTTTCCACCGCCGGCCGCGTCTTCCAGTTCAAGAGCCGCTGCGTCTTCAATTACGGCCGGATCACGCTGATGGTCCACAACATGCCGGAGAGCGCGAGCGAGCGGGCCGGGCGCCTGCGCGACAATATCAGCATACTGGCGGAAGGGGCCGATGCGCGCCTCCAAGCCATCGAGCTGGAACGACAGAACAGTTGCCGGGAGCAGGGCGTGTTGCGGGCCTTGCCCAAGGTCCATGGCGCCCTCGAGGCGGTGCAGGCCAACTACCGCCGCAATTGCTTCCAGTTGACCCAGTTGATGATCGGCTACGAGGAAGCCCTCGCCAAATCCTTTGTCAGCCTGGGCCTGACCGAAGCCCAGGAGGAATTCCTGACCGGCATGGCCCGGGACTACATGCAGAAGATGGTGGCCGCCCAGGACCAGAGCCTGGGGATCGTCCGCAGCCTGGAAGGCGTGGCGCGCACCCTGGAAGAGCTGGTGGGGCGCGAGGCGAAAGCCGCCGGTTGAAGCGGCGCGTCAGGGCGCCAGGAAGCGGCCGACGCGGGCGGCGAGACGGTCCGTCAGGTCCGGCGCCAAGCAGTCGAACGGCTCCGCCGGCAGCGAGTTGGTCAGCCAGGTGATCTGCCGCTTGGCTAGCTGGCGGGTGGCGAAGACGCCCCGGTCGCGCAGTTCGCCGGCGGGGATGAGGCCATCCTGGGCTTCCCATACCTGGCGGTAGCCGACGCAGCGCATCGAGGGCAGATCGAGATTCAGCCGGTACTTGCGGCGCAGGGCGGACACCTCGTCGGCCAGGCCGGCCGCCAGCATGGCGTCGAAACGGTCGGCGATGCGGCCGTGCAGCGTGGCCCGGTGGGAAGGCAGCAGGCCCAGGGAGAGGAAGTCATAGGGCGGCGGCGTCGCCTCGCTGGCAGCCAGCCAGTCGGCCATGGGGCGGCCGCTGACGCGGTAGATTTCCAGGGCGCGCTGGATGCGCTGGCTGTCGGTGGAGTGCAGGCGGGCAGCGGTGACCGGGTCGTGACGGGCCAGTTCGGCATGCACTGCCGGCCAGCCCTCCGCCGCCGCCTGGGCGTCGATGGCGGCCCGCACGGCGGTGTCGGCCGGGGGCAGTTGGGCCAGCCCTTGCAGCAGGGCGCGGAAGTAGAGCATGGTGCCGCCCACCAGCAGCGGCACCTTGCCTTGGGCGGTGATCTCCGCCATGGCCGCCAGGGCGTCGGTGCGGAAGCGGGCGGCGGAATAGGCCTCTTCCGGCGAGATGAGGTCGATCAGCCGGTGGGGATAGCGGCGCAGGGTCTCGGCGTCGGGCTTGGCGGTGCCGATATCCATGTCGCGGAAGACCTGGGCCGAATCGACGCTCACCAGGGCCACCGGGAAGCGGTCCGCCAGGGCCATGGCGGCGGCGGTCTTGCCGCTGGCCGTGGGGCCCATGAGCAGGATGGCGGGGGGAAGCGGGGCGGTGGCGGTCATGGCCGGCGGAATCCTACCATCGGGCCGGAGCGAGTGCGACTTTGCCCGGCGGCCGCGGGGTGAGAAAATGGCGGGCATCATGAGCGAAAACCTGAACCTTCCCCTGGCGGCCATCCGCTACACCCCCGAAACCCCGGTCGAAACCCTCTTCAGCCAGGCCGTGCGTGCCCTCCAGGCCCGCGGCGTGCGCGTCGGCGGCGTCGTCCAGCACGACGTGGCGGGCGACGCCGGGCGCATCTGCCAGATGGAGCTGGAGGACCTGGCCAGCGGCCGGCGCATCGCCCTCTCCCAGGATCTGGGCAGCGGCTCCGTTTCCTGCGGGGTCGATTCCTCGGGCCTGGCGGAAGCGGCCATGGCCATCCGCCGGGCGGTGGAGGCCGGCGTCGACCTGGTGGTCATCAACAAGTTCGGCACCCAGGAAGTCGAGGGCGGCGGCCTGCGGGACGAGATGGGCGTCGTGGCGGCGGCCGGCGTGCCGCTGCTGACCGCCGTCGGCGACCGTTACCTGCAGCAGTGGCTGGATTTCACCGGCGGCGAATCCGCCCTGCTGGCGCCTACGGTGGAGGCCGTGCTGGCCTGGTGGGACAAGCTTTCCGCGGCGTAGGCGGTCAGTCCCGCACCACTGTCCGCTTGCCGTCCACCTCCTTCACCGAGGCGGCCACGTCGAAGAAGCGGTGCATGCCGTGGTCCATGCAGGAATCGCAGAACTTGTTGTCCAGGCGGACCTGGAGGAGCTGCTCCAGGGAAGTGTCCAGGTAGCTGGGACTCAGGGTGGGGAAGGTCAGGTTGCTGCAATGGACCACTGACGTATTCCAGCGCACCACCGGAAAGACCTTGAGCATGAAGCAGTTGCGGCTGGCGTTGCGCTGGGCGTAGGCGAGCTGGTCCTCGATGGGGAAGTAGAGCAGTTCGTTGGCGCGCACCATCTCCTGGGGCAGGGGCTCGCCGTAGATGACGTTGCGCAGCACGTATTCCGGGAAGATCTGGGCCAGGATGGGCAGGAACTGGAAGCCGAGTTCCGCGGCCAGGGCGGCGATGGCGTCGTAATCCTCCTGCATGTTGTGCTTGTACATGTGGTAGTGGATGCGCACGGCGGTGTCGGCCTGGTGCTCGTCGATGAGGCGGCGCAGTTCGTAGAGGTTCTTGCGGAACACCTCCCACTTGCCGCCGGTGCGGGTCAGGTCGAAATTGGCGCCGACGCCGGAGCAGGGCACCACCAGCACTTCCGGCTGGGCCGCCACGACCTTGGCCAGGTGGCGAGCGTCGTTGAGGTTGGTGGAAATCTCGCAGGCCACGCCCAGTTCCGAGGTGATGGCGACGATTTCGGCGATTTCCGGGTTGAGGAGCGGCTCCCCCCACAGGTAGAGATAGACCGAGTTGAGGAAGGGGATTTCCTCCCGCATTTTGGTGAGCACCCGCCGGTAGTCGGCGGCGCTCATGAAACCACCCTTCTTGTTGGCGCCGGGAACCCCCATGTTGCAGGTGATGCAGTGCAGGTTGCAGAGGCCGGCGACTTCGATGGTGGGCAGGTAGTCGCAGAGGTCGGTGGTGATGAACCAGGTCTCGTGGCGTTTCAGGCCCACCTGCTCGCATTGCTCCATGGCCCAGCGCTTGGTCTGGCGGTGCTTGGCGGTGATGACGACGAGGGCGTCCCCGGCCAGTTCGGCAAAGAAGCGGTCGGGATGGATCACCGGCTGGCCGCGCTTCCTGCCGTTGGGGATGGGGCGGGAATCGACGAAGCCGCCGATGTCGAGGCCCAGGCGGGTGAACAGCTTGAGGAAGCCGATGCCCTCCAGATTGACGGAGAAGAGATAGACCTTGCGGCCGGCGGCGAAGGCCTTGAATTGATCGAGGGAGATTTGCGGGGCGTTGCTCATGGTGTCGATTCGTCCAGGGTGGCGGCGAAGGTGGGGTGGCGGCGGGCCAGGACCGGCAGGTCCAGGCGGTGCAGGCCGTGATTCTGGCAGCTAGCGCAGTGGGGCGCCCGATGGCGGTGCGCCAGCAGCTCCGCCCAGGAGACGGCCAGGTAGTCCGGGGCCAGGCGGGGGGATTGGTAGAGGTGGCAAAGCCCCACCGAACGGTCGGCGCCGATGACCGGGAACACCCGCTGCGACAGGCAGGGCAGGTTTCCGTCGGCGCGGGCGGCGGCGAGGGCCCCGTCCAGGTCCCAGGAAAGTTCCGGAAAGCGGCCGGCCACCGGGCCGCCGGCCAGGCAGGCCGCCAGCAGGGGATCGTAGGGGCTGGGGTAGGGCATTTCCGGGGAGAGGAGGATGGGGCTGTCGGCGAGCAGGCGGGTCCAGCGGGCGAGGGTGTCCGGCGCCTGGCCACGGCGGCGGGCGACCTTGAGGAGCACCCGTGTCCTGCGGTCTGGGACAAGGGTCGCCCGCAAACGTTCCAGGCGGGCCAGGAAGGCGGTAGCCCCGGGGCCGTCCAGGTCCGGCGCCAGCAGGTTGAGGCGGCTGGGGGCGGCGGCGAGGAGTGCCGGCAGGGCATCGTCTGCGGCGAGGGCGGTGGTGACGGTGCAGGGCACCCTGGCCTCGGCGGCGGCGACGAGTTCCGGCAGCGCCGGGTGGGCGAGGGGGTCGCCCTGCCAGGCGAGTTCCAGGTGGCAGAGCAGGGGCTGATCGGCGAGGAGCTTGGTCAGCACCCGGCCGAAATCGGCGGCCGGTAGGCAGGCGCCGCCGGGGGCGGCGACTTCGACGACCGCCGCCGGTCGGGGCAGGATGAGGTGGCTGAAATAGTCGCGGTCCCGCACCAGGCCGGCCGCTGCGCAGGCGGTTTCGGCCGCCCGGCGGAAGGCGCCGCTGGCGATGACCACCACCGGCCGCTTTGCCGCGGGGAGGGTTAGGACGGCATCCACCGCCTCCACCGGCAGGCCGTGGGCCACTTCCCCGCCGGGTCGGCTGTGGAGGAAGGCCCGCGGCGAGAGGCCGCAGCGGCGCAGGCTCACCAGGGCATCCAGCCCCAGGTCGCCGGTTCCCCAGATGACCACCGGGCGCCCGTCGGCCCGGGCCCGCACGGCATCGGGGGCTAGGCCCTGGAGGGTGGTCAGTGGCACCACGTCAGGCCTGGGCGCGGAGGATGGCGGCCACGGCGGCGAGGTCGATGTCCTGGCGTTCGCCCAGGGGCTGGAAGCCTTTGTCGGCCACGAGGGCGGTGACTTCTTCGGCGACCTTGCCCGCCTCCATGTCCAGTTGCGAGAAGCGGGTGGCGACGCCAAGGCGGTGGAAAAAGGCTTCGGTGGCGTCAATGGCGGCGGCCGCTACGGCGGCATCGTCACCGGCGAGCCCCCAGACGCGGCGGCCGAACTGGGCCAGGCGTTGCCGCTTGCCGGCCAGGCAGTGGCGATGGACGCCCCCCAGCACCAGGGCCAGGGTCTGGGCGTGGGGCAGGTCGTAGAGAACGGTGAGTTCGTGGCCGATGGCGTGGGTGGCCCAATCCATGGGCTGGCCGCGGTTGATGGTGCCGTTCTGGGCCTGGGCGGCGCACCACATGGCGGTGGCGCGCAGGTCGTAGTCGTCGGGCCGGTCGAGGAGGGGCTCGGCGATTTCCACCAGGGTGGCGAGGATGGCCTCGGCCTGCCGGGCCTGCAGGGGGGAGGCGGTGTCGTGGGTGGCGTATTGCTCGAGGACGTGGACGAAAGTGTCGATCAACCCCAGGGCCGTCTGGGCCCGGGACAGGCCAAGGGTGGTGGCGGGGTCGAGGATGCTGAAGCGGGGATAGAGGGCGGGCAGGAAGAAACCCTGCTTGCTGCGGGTGGCCCGGCGGCTGAGGATGAAGGAGTTGTTCACCTCGCTGCCGCTGGCGGGCAGGGTGAGGATGCAGCCGAGGGGCAGGATGTCCTTGGGCGGCGGCGCTTCCCGGGTGATCAGGCGCCAGGGGTCTTCGCCGCTGAAATGGGCGGCCAGGGCGACGAACTTGGCGGCGTCGGCCACCGAGCCGCCCCCCACGGCCAGGATGAAATCCACCTCGTGCTCCCGGGCCGTCTGCACGGCCCGGAGGCAGGTATCGTACTCCGGGTTGGGCTCGATGCCGGCGAATTCGACCACGGTCTTGCCGGCCAGGGCGGTCATGGCCTGGTCGTAGGCGCCGTTGCGGCGGGCCGAGCCCTGGCCGAGGAGCAGCAGGATGCGCTCGAAGCCGCCGAGTTCGCCGGGCATGCGGGCGATCATGCCCTTGCCGAAGATGACCTTGACCGGGTTGTAGGAATAGAAATTGTTCAAGATGGGGCTCCGGGGGCGGGGGCTGGATAGGTTCGTTATCGGCAAGTTATCGGGTAACTCAAACCGCCTCTTTACCCCGGGCGCACCAGGGTTATCCGCGGATGGCGGCGATGACCCGGGCCACGGCCTCCGGGCCGAGGGTGGGGCAGATGGGCAGGCTCAGGCAGCGGCGGGCCAGATCTTCGGCCAGGGGCAGGCGGAGGCCGGCGAAAGCCTCGGCGTAGGCCGGCTGGCAGTGGGGCGGAATCGGGTAATGCACGAGGGTGGCGATGCCCTGGTCGGTCAGGCGGGCCTGCAGGGCATCCCGGTCTGCCGCCGTGACGACGTACTGGTGCCAGGCGGAGCGACAGCCGGCGGTGTCGGGCAGGGGCAGGCCGAGACCGCTATCGGCGAGGGCGCTGCCATAGGCGGCGGCGATCTCGGCGCGGCGGGCGTTCCAGGCCGGCAGCCGGGGCAGCTTGGCCCGCAGCAGGGCGGCCTGCAGTTCGTCCAGGCGGGAATTGAAGCCGATGGCCTCGTGCCGGTACTTGACGCTGGAGCCGTAGTTGCGCAGGCGGCGCAGGCGCTCGGCCAGGGCGTCGTCGTCGGTGGTGACGGCGCCGCCATCCCCCAGGGCGCCCAGGTTCTTGCCCGGATAGAAGCTGAAGGCGGCGGCATGGCCCAGGCTGCCGGCGGGCCGGCCGGCATATTCGGCGCCGTGGGCCTGGGCGGCATCCTCGAGCAGGAAGAGACCATGGCGCTCGGCCAGGGCGGCCAGGGGCGCCATGTCTGCCGGGCGGCCGTAGAGGTGGACGGCGATGACGGCCCGGGTGCGCGGGGTGAGGGCGGCCTCCACCCGGGCCGGGTCCAGATTGCGGGTCTGCGGATCGATGTCCGCAGCCACCGGCGTGGCGCCGGCGTGGCTCACGGCGAGCCAGGTGGCGATGAAGGTCTGGCCGGGGACGATGACCTCGTCGCCGGGGCCGATGCCGGCGGCGAGGAGGCTGAGGGTGAGGGCGTCCAGCCCGTTGCCGGTGCCGATGCAGTGCCGGCTGCCGCAGCAGGCGGCGAATTCAGCCTCGAAGGCGGCCAGTTCAGGCCCCAGGATGTAATGGCCGGAGGCCAGCACCCGCCGGGCAGCGGCCGCCAGCTCCGCCGCCAGGGGGGCGTGCAGGGCGGCCAGGTCGAGGAAAGGGACGGCGGCGCTCACGCGGGGCGGGGCAGGCTGTCCACGATCCGGCAGTATTCCGGGTAGCTGCGGATGTAGTCGGCTTCGTTGTAATGGGCGGAGGCGAGCACCAGGCAGACAGAGCCGCTGGAGAAGTTGTCCAGCTCCCGCCAGATGAGGCGCGGCATGTAGAGGCCGAAATAGGAGCGGTTGAGGTGGTAGCGCTGGCGCTCCCGGCCGTCGTCCAGCACCACGTCGAAGCTGCCCGAAGCGGCGATGATGAACTGCTGGAGTTCCTTATGGGCGTGGCCGCCGCGCACCTCGCCGCCGGGCACGTCGTAGAGGTAGTAGACCCGCTGGATGGGGAAGGGGGCGTGGTGTTCCGCCTCGATGAAGGTGAGGTTGCCCCGGCTGTCGGTGACCCGGGGCAGGTCGATGAGGCGGCAGTCGGTGACCCGGCTGGCCTGGGCGGGGAGGGTCGGGACGCGCGGTGGGGACATCATGGCTCCTTGGCTGCGCCGATGACGACGCGGTTCTTGCCGCTACGCTTGGCTTCGTACATGGCTTCGTCAGCCCGCTTGACGATGTCGGCCTGGTTGTCGTCCGGCCCGACCTGGGTGACGCCGGCACTGAAGGTGATGAGGGTCTTCTGGTTGCCATGCATGAAAATGCGCCGGGTCAGCTCCCGCTGCAGGCGGGTGAGGGCCACCACCGCATCCTCGATGCCGGTCTCCGGCAGCAGGATAATGAATTCCTCGCCGCCGTAGCGGGCCACCGTATCCTGGGGACGCAGGGTATCGCGGCAGACGCTGGCCAGGTGGATCAGGGCCTGGTCCCCGCCTTCGTGGCCCAGGGTGTCGTTGAGCTTCTTGAAATTGTCGAGGTCGAGGACGGCGACGCAGAGCAGGGTGTCGTGGCGATTGGCCCGGGACAGCTCCTTGCCGAAGATTTCCTCCAGGCCGCGCCGGTTGAGGAGCCCGGTGAGCTGATCGTGGCGGACCAGCTCGCTGGCCGATTCCAGTTCCTTTTCCAGGGAGAGGATGCGGGCCTCGGCCTCGGAAACCCGCTGCTGGGCGGAGCGCAGCTCGTCCCGGGAGCGCTGGGCGTTCACCTGGATGGTGCGGGTCTCGCGCATCACTTCGGCCAGCACCGTCTCCAGTTCGCCGATATCGTTGGCGGCACTGATCTTCTCGGCGCAGACCTCGATCTTGTCGTGGTAATCGGATGTGGCGTCGGCAAATTCCGCCAACTGGTCGACGAAGCCGGCCAGCATGGATTTCAGGGCTTCCTTGGCTTCCTGCAGGCTGGCCTTGAGCTGGCTCTGCTTGAACAACACCTCCTTGAGGCGTCGCTCGGCGTCGTCCAGGGCACGCTGGGAGAGGGGCTTGCCGATGATGTCCCGGATCACCTCCACCTGGCCGTGCAGCCAGCGGTCATCGAGGACCAGCTCGGTCATGTTCTCCACCAGCAGCCGGAGAAGCTTGAGGAGGCTGCCGCGCAGCTCCGCCTGGTCTTCCGCCAGGAGCTCCAGCTTGAAGGCAAAGCGCTTGAGATAGGTGAGGAAATCCTCCAGTTCCTTGACGCTGCGCGCCTTGCGGATGTCGATGGCCAGCGCCCGAGCGTCCGCGGCCAATTGGGGCGATTCCACCAGTTGGGTGGAAATGGCGGTTTCCAGCGTGTAGGCGAAAAGCTCCCGTAACTCCGCCAGGAGCACCGCATTGCGGTCACCGCCGGCGGCCACCGCGGCGGCAGCCTCCACCGCCGGCAGGACGCCGCCCTCCTCGGCCGCCACGCCGGCCGGCGCTGCCGCCCAGCTTCGGACCAGGCTGGTCAGCCGGCCGTGCAGGGTTTCCGGGTTGGCGCCGGCACTCGCCAGGACGTGATCAAGGGACTCCCGCTTCTTGGCCTGGGTGAGCCCGCCCTGGCGGGTATCCCACAGCCGCAGCAGGTCGCCGATCAGCTCGCCCCAGCCGAGCCTCTGGCCCTCGGCCAAGGACGTGACGAATTCGGAGAGGCAGGTCCGGTAATCGTCCAGGCTCTCGTTCTTGATGGCCGTCTCCAGGGCCCGGGCCAGGCGCAACTGCTCGGGTGTGGCCCGCGGCAGGGCGCCAGCCAGGGAGCGCAGCGACTTTTCCGGGAAACGCTCCACCTCGGCGGTGCCGGAAATCTCGTGGTAGAGGGTGCGATAGTTGTCCGGGGTCGGGGGAATGCGGCGCATGGCAAGCAGCCGCAACGTTTCCCGTGCCACTTCCGAAGGGTTGGCGAGGTTGGCCATCGGTTTCTTGTTCCAGATTGCGTCAGGCTATAATCCGAGGCCCTGCCCGCGGGCCCCCGTAGCATGAAGGTCGTGCAGTTGCCTTGTAAGCATCAGGTCGTGGTTCGATTCCACGCGGGGGCACCAATCCATGGGCATCACGCTATGCTGCCGTATCCCAGGCGCTGCGACAAGTCGGCGGCCGCCTTGCGCATGGCCTTGGCCACCGGGCTGTCCCATTCCACCGGAAATTCCCCTACCGCGCCCAGAGAAGTGATGGCCGCGACCATTGCTCCGGTGTGGTCGAAGACCGGGGCGCTGAAGCCATTGATACCCGGGGTCAGGCTGCCGGTGGCACGGGAGATGCCGTGTGCGCGGATCTCGGTGAGCACCTTCTCCAGCTGGCGGCGAAGCGTGGTGGCGGCGACCTTGCTTGTCTCGGTGGCCCGCTTCAATTCTTCGTCGAGCAGGGTCTTCAGGAACGGGGCACGGTAGAAGGCGGCAAAGGCCCGACCGGTGGCGGAATTGGTCAGGGGCAGCACCGTCCCGGCCCGCAGGGTGATGGTGATGGGGCCGTCGGCATCGATGATGCGGACGATGGTGGCGCCATGGGTGCCCCAGACGGCGAGGGCCACCGTTTCGTGAATCTCCTCGCACAGCTCCTCCAGGATCGGCCCGGCCAGGCGCACCGGATCGAGGCGTCCCAGGCCCGCCAGGCCGAGTTCCAGTGCATAGGCGCCCAGGTCGTAGCGGCCGCTGGCGGAATCCTGTTCCACGAGACCGATGCGCATGAAACTCACCATATAGCGGTGCGCCTTGGCCGCGGGCATGCCGGCACCGGCGGCGATGTCGCGCAGCATCATGGGGCGGTTGGCGGCGGCCAGTACCCGCAACAGGCGGAAGCCTACCTCGATCGATTGGATACCCTGGCGTTCCTTGGCAACCTTGGTCATCATCGCGTCATCCCAGAATCAGCCGAAAATGCTCATTTTATGCGGCTATCCCCCGGCCGCGCGCGGTGGAAATATAATGATCGACAAATTTTTTCAAGGGGGGATCAAATGCGAGCTGTTCTGGTGGCAAATCCGAAAGGCGGCGCGGGCAAGACCACGCTCGCCACCAACCTGGCCGGGCATTTTGCCAACGAAGGCAAGAAGGTCACCTTGTGCGATCTGGACCGCCAGCAGTCGGCCCTGCGCTGGATGGCCTTCCGCGATCCGGCCCTGCCGGCGGTGACCGGCTACTTTGCCGGCAACCAGCTTGCCCTAAGCCTGCCCAGGGAGGCCGACTGGGTGGTCCTCGATGCGCCGGCAGGGCTGCAGGGTTACAAGCTGGCCGACTGCCTGCGGGAGGTGGACAAGGTCCTGGTTCCGCTTGTGCCATCCATATTTGATATGGCCGCCACGGAAGACTTCCTCAATTCCATCCGCAATGACATGCGCGGCCGCCGCAACAGCGTCGCCATCGTCGCCATGCGCGTTGATCCCCGCACCAAGGCTGCGGCCATGCTGGAAGAATTCCTGAAACACTTCGACCTCCCCATCGTCGCCTACCTGCGCAACACCCAGAACTACGTGAACGCAGCCGCCGGCGGCCAGACCATCTTCGATGCCCCCCGTGCCCGCCATCGGCGCGACGTGGAGCAATGGGGACCCATGCTCAAATGGCTGGCGAGTAAATGAGAAGGTGGGGGTAATAAAGTTGTTGACAGGGGGGGCGTCGATCTCCATAATCTCGCCTCTCTGACGGACGCGGGGTGGAGCAGTCTGGCAGCTCGTCGGGCTCATAACCCGAAGGTCGCAGGTTCAAATCCTGCCCCCGCAACCAAAAAGATCTGTAAGGGATCAACGGCAATTTGAGTTGATCCTTTTTGTTTTTCGGAGTGGTCGGCGTGTTGTAAAGAACATGTTGACCGGCGCAGAAGGCTCCGTATAATGCGCACCTCTTCGCTGCGACG
>DAINDE010000014.1:31484-81575 GCA_036732025.1 Rhodocyclaceae bacterium | reverse complement strand
TAGCCGACCAGGCGCTTCTGGTCGTTGAAGTGGGCGACGGCGACGAGCAAGGCCCCCGCAAGAATGCCGAGCAGGGTGAGGCCGGTGGCGCGGGCGAGGGATGAAGGGGCGGACATGGCAGTCTCCCGGAGTTAGGACGCCTTCATTGTGCGGCGGCGGAGACGCAGGGTGGGCGAGGCTTTTTCAAGGGAACGATGCGGGAAATTCACTGGTGCCCAGAAAAAATATGATAAAAATGATCCATGTCAACATATTTTTGTGGCGGAGGTATAACCTAAGTAATAAGTTAGGCTGCATGGTTTTCTCGAGGAGGAAGCATGGCCGCCCTGAAGCCCACGATTTTCCGGAAAGCTTTTCTTTCCCTGCTCCTCGCTTTGCTCGTGTGGCTGCCGTTGTTCTACGGGTTGACGGTGCCGGTGGTGAACAGGCTGGCCTACCGGCTGGAGGAGCAGGCGGCGATGCGCGTGCTGGCGAACGCCGTGGAACTGGTGGAGCACGCCCACAACGACATCGCCGCCTGGCGGGAAAGCGCCCTGGAGGCCCATCGCCGCGAATTGAAGAACGTCGTCGCGGTCACCGCGGCCTGGGGCCGGCAGTTGCAGGCGGAAGCGGCGCAGGGGGGCCTCGGCCGCGACGAGGCTCGGCGCCGGTTCCGCGAGGGATTGCGCAGCATCCGCTACGGCAACGGCGATTATCTCTGGGCCGCCGACCGCCAATCGGTGCTGGTCGCCCATCCCGCCGGCAACCTCGATCAGCGGGACATTTCCGGGCACCGCGACGCCCAGGGCAGGCTCGTCCTGCCGCCCATGGTGGCGGTGGCCCTGCGTGACGGCGAGGGCTATGCCACCTACCGCTGGCAACGGCTGGCAGGCGGCGGCGAGACCGAAAAGCTGAGCTACTTCCGCTACCTGCCGGAATGGGATTGGGTGGTGGGAAGCGGCGTCTACCTCGACGACGTGGAAGCCGAAGTCGCCCGCCGCCGCACCGCCATGGTGGAAGAGCTGCGCCGTCACCTGCGCCGGGTCCAGCCGGGGGGAACGGGCTACGTCTTCGTCTTCGACGGGCGCAAGAACATCGTGGTGCACCCCGATCCGCGCCTGGAAGGCAACAGCATGGCCGATCTCAAGGAGCCCGAAACGGGGCTTCCCCTGGTCGAGCTGTTCATGGCGGCCGCCGAGCGGCTCGACCGCACCGCCACCTACCGCTGGAACCATCCGCGGGATCCCGACAACTACACCTACCGCAAGGTGGCCTGGGTGCATTACCTGCCCGAGTACGACTGGTACATCGGCGCCTCGGCCTACGCCGAGGATCTGGCGAGCAGCGGCGACTTCCTTACCGGGCGCCTGCTGCTGGTCTTCCTCGTCGGCCTGGCGCTGACGGTGGGCGGGGCCTATTTCTTCATCCGCGGCCTCTCCCGGCCCCTGTTGCGTCTGGTGGAGGTGGCCCGGCGCCAGGGCGAGGGCGACCTGGAGGCCCTGAGCGACATCCGCCGCAATGACGAGATCGGCCTCCTGGCCGACGCCTTCAACGCCATGGTGCACCGGCAGCGGGAACAGATCGCCCTGCTCGAAGAGAGCAGCGCCGCCGCCCGCGCCTCGGAAGCCCGCTTCCGCGCCCTGGTGGAACACTCACTGGCCGGCATCTTCGTCATCCAGGACGGGCGCTTCCGCTACGTCAACCAGGCTCTGGCAGACATCCACGGCTTCGACGATGCCGCCCGGCTGATGGCGACCTGCACCCCGGCCGACCTGGTGACGCCGGAATGCCGGGAAGCCGTGCTCGCCGAGATGGAAGCCGTGCTGCGGGGCGAAGTGCCCTGGGGCGAGCGCACCTTCGAGGTGTTGCGCCGGGACGGTACGCGGCGCAGTGTCCAGGTAAAGGGAAGCCGGGTGGAATTCGGAGGGGCGCCGGCGGTCATCGGCGTCGTCGTGGACGTGAGCGAGCGGGTCGACGCCGAACGGGCCCGGCAGCAGGCCCTGGCCGCGGCGGAGGAGCTCTCCCGCCTGAAGAGCGAATTCATCGCCAACATGAGCCATGAGTTGCGCACGCCCTTGAACGGCATCATCGGCATGGCCCACGTCGGCGAGCGGGCGGCGGAAACCGAAAAGGCCCATAACGCCTTCCGGCGCATCCTGGACTCGTCCCATCGCCTGCTGGCGCTGGTCACCCAGGTGCTCGATTTCTCCAACCTGGAAAGCGGCCTGACGACGCTCAACGCCGCCCCGTTCGATCTGCGGCGGTTCGCCGACGAGTTCGCCGCCGTTGCCGCACCGGCCGCGGCGGCCCGCGGGCTGGCCTTCGATCTCTTCCTGGCGCCGGGGATGCCGGCCGAGGTGGTGGCCGACGGCGAGCGCATCCGCCAGATTCTCTTGATCCTGACGGACAACGCCGTCAAGTTCAGCGACGAGGGCGGGGTGACCGTCGACATTGGACAGTCGGCCAATGCCCTCGTCTTCCGCGTCGCCGATACCGGTGTCGGCATGGCCCCGGACACCCTGGCCCGGCTCTTCCAGCCGTTTTCCCAGGGGGACGGCAGCGCCACCCGGCAGCACGGCGGCATGGGCCTCAGCCTGGCCCTGGCCCGCCGCATCGCCATCTTCATGGCCGGCACCCTGACGGTGGAAAGCCGGGCGGGCCACGGCAGCGTCTTCACCCTGGCCGTGCCTTTCCGGGCTGCGCCCGGGGCTGCGCAGAACCCCGCGGCGCCCGGCAGCGACTTCAGTATCTGATCCCCCCCGGGCGGTTGAAATCCGCTCACCCGCACTTGCAGGAAATTCGTTTGCCCCCGCGCCGGCCGACGGGCATCGTCACGCCATCGCAAACTCGAGGAGCAATCGATGGGCATGGACGACAAAGACGGCTGGATCTGGCTGGACGGGCAATGGCTGCCCTGGCGGGAAGCGAAGGTGCATGTGCTGACCCACACCCTGCATTACGGCCTGGGGGTGTTCGAGGGCATCCGGGCCTACCGGGGCGAACGGGGGGCGGCCATCTTCCGCCTGGCCGAACACCTGGAACGCCTCTTCGATTCCGCCCACATCCTCGGCATGGCCCATGACTTCAACCGGGAAACCCTGGCCGACGCCTGCTGCGAGGCCCTGGCCCGCAACGGCCTGGAGGCCGGCTACCTGCGCCCCCTGTTCTTCCTGGGGGCGGAAAAGCAGGGCATCGACCCCGCCGGCGCCCGGGTGCATGCCATGATCGCCGCCTGGCCGTGGCGGGCCTACCTGGGCGATGGCGCCCTCGAGCGGGGCATCCGGGTGAAAATCTCTTCCTTCGCCCGCCACCACGTCAACGTGCAGATGTGCCGCTCGAAATCGGTGTCCACCTACGCCAATTCCATCCTCGCCACCCGCGAAGCCCGGGGCGACGGCTATGACGAGGCCCTGCTCCTCGACACCGACGGCTACGTGGCGGAAGGGGCCGGGGAAAACGTCTTCATGGTCAAGCGCGGCGTTCTCTACGAGCCGGAGATTACCTCCGCCCTCGACGGCGTGACCCGGCGCACGGTCCTGGCCCTGGCAGGCGACCTGGGGGTGCCGGTGGCTTCCCGGCGCATCACCCGGGACGAGCTCTACTGTGCCGACGAGGTGTTTTTCACCGGCACGGCGGCGGAGATCACGCCGGTGATCGAGGTGGACCGCCGGCGGGTCGCCGACGGCCGCCCCGGGCCGATTACGCGGGCCGTGCAGGAGCGATATTTCGCCTGCGTCCACGGCCGCGACCCGGCCCATGGCGACTGGCTGACCTGGGCCTAGGGTTCGGGCTAGGGCACCGCAGGCACGTAGCCGGCGGTGTTGGAAGACACCACCGAGACGAAGACGAAATCCTCCTCGCCGGTGTTGAGGGCGCCATGGACCTCTCCCGGTCGGGCCACCGCCACCTGGCCCTTGGCCAGGGGCCGGCGGACGCCGTCGCCCTGGTAGTAATCGGCGCGGCCGGCGAGGACGATCCAGCTATCCTGGCCGGCGGGATGGGTGTGGGCGGCGATCTCCTGGCCCGGGCGGGCGTGCCAGACGACGATGACCGAATCCGCCGTCTCCAGCAGCACGGAGCGGATGGGCTGGTCCGGCGAGGGGCGGATGAAGTCGGCGACGGCGAAGATGCGCTGGAAGTCTTCCATGGCGGGCTCCATGATGTTGCGTTGCGCAATCGCTGGTCGTGATTGCAGGACGGGTTTCTTAATCCTATAGCTGGTTGCGATTTGATGCAACGCAGCAAGGCGGGGTTGCTTCAGTCCTGCCCCCGGTCCAGCCCGGGAAAGAGCACCTCGGTGAAGCCGAAGCGGCTGAAATCCCGCACCCGCATGGGAAAGAGCTTGCCGATCAGGTGGTCGCACTCGTGCTGCACCACCCGGGCATGGAAGCCTGCCACGGTGCGGTCGATGGCGTTGCCCTCCGGATCGAAGCCGCGGTAGCGGATGCGCCGCCAGCGGGGCACCATGCCGCGCAGGCCGGGCACCGACAGGCAGCCTTCCCAGCCTTCTTCCTCCTCGTCGCCCAGGGGCTCGACGACCGGGTTGACGAGGATGGTCGGCGGCACCGGCTCGGCATCGGGGTAGCGCTCGCTGTGCTCGAAGCCGAAGATCACCACCTGCAGCCCGACGCCGATCTGGGGCGCCGCCAGGCCGACGCCGCCGGCGGCGGCCATGGTGTCGGCCATGTCGGCGAGCAGTGCATGCAATTCCGGAGCGGCGAAGGCGGTCACCGGCGCCGCCGGCGCCAGCAGGCGCGGATCGCCCATTTTCAGGATGGGGCGTATGGCCACGTCAGGTTCTCCGTCGGGTATGCCGGCGCAGGATCAGGCCGGCGCGGGGCCGGGCGGGGGCGTCCTCGGGCCGGTGGCCGGTGGCCACGTGCCAGGCCCCGGCGATGGCGGCGGCGAGATAGACCGGCCCGTAGCGCAGCAGGTCGGCGGCCACGTCGGCGGCTTCGGGGCGCAGGGCCTCCTGCCGGCAGAACAGCCACCAGGCGGCGGCGCAGAAGGCCAGGGCGACACGGCTGCGGGGGCGGTAGAAGGGAAGCAGGACGGGTACCGTGAAGGCCCCCGCCAGCAGGCTGCAGAGGGCCGGGTTGCGGGCGAAGTAGCCGAGGGGCCAGAGGAGGATGAGCAGGAAATCCATGGCAGCCGCGACCCTACCGCGTCCCGGCGGCGAAGGGAAGTACCCGGCGTCTTGCCCGCTTCCTCAGCAGCCCCGCCCTTCCGGCAGGCGGCTGAAACCCAGACCGCCGCCACCGCCGGGGCGGATGCAGATGGTCATGGCCAGGGAGCGGGCGCCGCGGGCGATGTCCGGGGGGAAGGGGGCGTAGGGGGCGGCGCGCTCGACGACGCTGCGGATGAAGGCGATGGCCTCCTGCTGGTCGCCGGCGTTGAGGACGACGAAGGACCTGAGGGTGCCGTCCCCATTGACCCGGAACTGCACGGCGGCAGCACGCACGCCCCGGGCCCGCGGGTCATCGCGCACGTAGGCGGCGCTCTTGTTGAGGCGCTTGATCAGGCCGTCCACGTAAAGATCGAGGGAGAAGGGTTCCGGCGGCGGGGTGTCGGGAATACGCTCGAGAACGGCACCCTCGGCCGCTTCCCGGGCACCCTCCTGGCGGCCGAGGTCCCGGGCCATGGCCCGGGCGCGTTGGGCCAGGGTCGGCGCCGGAGCCGCCTTCGCATCCGTTGCCAGGCCTTCCAGGAAACGGTTCATCTCCTCCCGCTCCGCCGGCGGCCACGGGCGCGGGGCGGCTGTGGGGGCGCCCTGGGCGGTCATCTGCCGCCGCTGGCGGGGGCGGGCCTCTGCCTTGGGGGCGGGGGCGGCCGGCGCGGCGGCGGTTTCCTCGGCCCGGGCCGCTTGCCGCCGGTTGAGGGTGGCCTCGAGGCGGCCGGGACGCGGCCGTTCGACCGGCGCCTCCCGTTGGGGGAAGAAGAGGATCGCCAGGTGCAGGGCCAGGGAGGCGGCGAAGGCCCAGGCCGGCCGGCGGCGATCGGGCAGCCCAAAGTCCACGTTTGGCACTAGAGCCGCAAGCGCCCTTCCGGCAGCGAGCGGGCCAACTGCAGGCGCGTGAGGGTCGGACGCAGGTCGAGGCGGGTGGCGGCGCGCAGGGCATCGGCCCGGCCACGCAGCTCGTCCAGGGTGGCCGTGACCGGCTCGCCTTCGGCGGCGAAGACGACGACGTTGCCGCTGTCGCAGGAGGGGAGGGCCATGGTGCGCCCGGGGAAGGCCGCCTCGACGCGGGCGACGCTGGCCTTGTGGCCCCTGTCGCGGCCGAGCAGGTTGATGCCCAGGATGCCCTGTTCCGACAGGCGGCAGCGGCAGGCCTGGTAGAACGGTTCGCTGTCCAGGGCGCCGGCCCGGCCCCCGGCGTCGAAGCCATCCACCAGGATGAGGTCGTAGTGGCTATCGCCCGCCAGCAGGTAGTCGGCGCCGTCGGCGATGGCCACGGCGAGGCGCCGTGGGTCGTCGGGCAGCTTGAAATACTGGCGGGCCACCCATTCCACCTGGGGGTCGATCTCGACGACGGTGAGGCGGCAGTCCGGGAAATGGCGGTAGAGGAACTTGGCCAGGGAGCCGGCCCCCAGGCCAACCAGCAGGGCCCGCCGCGGCCAGCCCGCGCGGGCGCGCAGGAGCAGCCCGGCCATCATGTCGCGGGTGTATTGCAGCTCCAGGGACCAGGGGCGGGCAATGCGCATGGCGCCCTGGATCCAGTCGGAGCCGAAGTGGAGGTAGCGGACGCCCGCTTCCTCGCTGATGTCGATGGGGGTGGGGCGGGCCATGGCGGGAGCGGGAATGGGGCGCGTATTGTAACGCGAGCGGCGGCCGGGATATCGGCGGCGAAAGGCGGTCTAATATATCGGTCCGGGCTGCCGTTAACGAAGCCATCGGGGCCACTGCGCCGGATGGGGCGAAAAGGAGGCGGGATGCTGACGCAACACCAGTTGCACTGGGGGGTGGATCAGTGGGCGGCCCATCTCAGCGGCCAGGCCCTGCCGTCCATGCCGCGTTCCAAGCTGCTATTGCTCGCCCTCGAACAGGTGCAGGGGGAGCGCCTGGCGGCCCGGGAGCTGGCGGAAATCGCCGGCGCCGATCCCTTCCTCTGCCTGCGCCTGCTGCGGGAAGCGGAGAGCCGGCGCAGCCAGCGCCTGGGGCACGAGACGACCACCGCCCTGGCGGCGGTGATGCAACTGGGGACTGACGCGTTCCGCGAATTGCTGGTGTCCAGCCCGGAAACCGACGAATCCAACCCCGGACTGGCCGGCTGCGAGGCCAGGGCCCACCTGGCTGCCCTGCTGGCGCGGCGCTGGGGGCCGGCCCGGGCCGACATCTCGCCGGAGGAGATCGCCATGGCCGCCCTGCTGGCCGAAATGGGCGAACTGCTGCTGTGGTCCTTCGCCCCGGAGCTGCCCCTGGCCGCCCTGGCGGTGCTCGCTTCCGGCGCCGTCAAGCGCTCCGTGCAGGCCCAGGAGCAGGCCTGCGGCTTCGCTTTCCGGCAACTGACCCTGAAGTGCGCCACCATCTGGAACCTGCCCCTGCTGCTGGTGCAGCTCATCCGCGGCGTGGACAACGTGCGGGCCAACTTTTCCCGGCTCTGCGTCGATGCCGCCCGCCATCTTGCCTCCGGCCCCGACGACCCGGCCCTGCCCAGCGACCTGGCGGCGGCCAGCCAGCTCGTCCCCGGCGCCTCCCTGGCCTGGCTGGCGGCCCAGATGCCGGGCCTGGAGGGGGAATCCGCCGCCCGGGCCGTGGCCGCAGCCGAGGCCATCCTCGCTGCCGGCAAGCCCTGAAGGGAAGGGCGAATCGTGGTAAGGTGCCGGGCTTGACAAGCCGGGGGCGAGACGGCCAGGACCGCCGGTAAAAGGAAAAGGACGGGGACAAGTCGAGGTGGTGGGGATCATGAGCAAGGCCAACGGACGGTTGCGGGCGTTCCGCACCCGCATTGCCGCCGTCGTCCTCGTACTCAACCTGGGGGTCGGGCTGCTGCTGGGCAGCTTCCTCGTCTTCGAGCGCGGCCAACGGCTGGCCGAGGCTGGCGCCGCGGCCCAGAACCTGGCGGATCTGCTGGACCGCAACCTGGCCGCCCGCATCAACCTTATCGACTTGGCCCTGCAGGGCGTGGTGGACGATTTTGCCCTTCAGCAGCAGGGGCGGCTGCGCCGCAGCGACCGGGACTACGAGGCTTTCCTGGCCGTGGCGGGGGAGCGCCTGGGCGGCGGGGCGCTGGTGCGCGTGGGCGACGCCCAGGGCAACCTGACCCACGGCCTGGTCGGCGTTGCCGATCCCCGGGGACTCCTGGCGGACCGCGATTATTTCCAGCGCCTGCGCGACGATCCCGGCGCCGGGCTGGTCATCAGCAAGCCGCTGCAGGGCAAGGTTTCGCGGACCTGGGGCATCGTCTTCGCCCGGCGCCTGGCGGAACAGGATGGCCGTTTCGCCGGGGTGGTGCTGGCCTACATGCCCCTCGAGCACTTCCACCAGTTGCTCGCCCGGGTCGACGCCGGTCTGCAGGGGACCGTCACCTGGCGGCACCGCGATCTCGCCTACATGGCCCGCTACCCGGAGCCGGAAGGTTTCGGCAGTACCATCGGCCGGAGTAACACGCCGCTCGAGCTCCTCACCCTCATCGAATCGGGAACCCCCTTCGGTACTTTCCGCACTGCCCGGACCTTCGACGGCATCGAACGCATCGTCGCCATCCGGCGCTCGGCGGAAACCGGTTTCTACGCCCAGGTGGCGCTGTCGGTGGAAGAGCGCCTGCGGGACTGGCGGCGCGCCCTCTGGCTTTCCATCGTCGGCTGGGGCGGCTTCCTCGTCCTCAGCCTGGGCGCGGCCGGGGTCATTCACCGGGAGTGGGTGTCCCGGGAGAAGGGCAGCCGCGCCCTGGCCGAGCGCGAGCAGTTGCTGCGCACCATCTACGACGCTTCCAGCGTGGCCATCTTCCTGGTGGACATGGAGGGCCGCATCGTCCATGCCAACCAGCGCATGGCCCGCATGTTCGGCCGTTCCCTGGCAGACCTGGAGGGCGCCGAATACGTCAGCCTGATCCATCCCGACGAGCGGGAGACCGGCCGCCACAAGATGCGCCAGCTCATGGCCAGCGAGATCGACGAAGTGGATCTGGAACGCCACTACTGGCGCCAGGACGGCTCGACCTTCTGGGGCAACCTCACCGGCCGCCGCCTGCTTGACGAGGAGGGACGTTCGATCGGCCTCCTCGGGGTCATCGCCGACATCACCGAGCGCAAGCGTATCGCCGCCGAGCTCGACCGCCAGAACCAGCGCCTGGAGGAACAGGTGGCGGAACGCACCCGCCAACTGGCGGAAGCCAAGGAGGCGGCGGAAATCGCCAACCGCGCCAAGAGCGCCTTCCTGGCCAACATGAGCCACGAGATCCGCACCCCCATGAACGCCATCCTCGGCTCCGCCTACCTGATGCGGCGCGGCGGGGTGACGGCCGGCCAGGAAGCCCAGCTCGACCGCATCGATGCCGCCGGCCGGCATCTGCTGCGGGTGCTCAACGACATCCTGGACATTTCCAAGATCGAGGCCGACCGCCTCCAGTTGGAGGAGACGGACCTCGCCATCGACCGCGTTCTCCAGGACGTGGTGGCCATGATCGCCGATCAGGCCCAGGCCAAGGGCCTGCAGGTGCGGGTCGAGGCGGCGCCGGCCAGCCGCCCCCTGCGCGGCGACCCCACCCGCCTGCGGCAGGCGCTCCTCAACTACGCCATCAACGCCGTCAAGTTCACCGACCGGGGGTCCGTCACCCTGCGCCAGGAGGCGGTCGAGGAAGGCGAAGGCTGGGCGCTGCTCCGCTTCGAGGTCGAGGATACCGGCATCGGTATCCCTGCCGACGTCCTGCCGCGGCTGTTCAACGCCTTCCAGCAGGCGGACGACTCGACGACCCGGGAATACGGCGGCACCGGCCTGGGACTCATCATCACCCGCCGCCTGGCCGAGCTCATGGGCGGCGAGGCCGGGGTCGACAGCGAGCCCGGCCGGGGCAGTACCTTCTGGTTCACCGCCCGCCTCAAGACCGGGGCGGCGCAAGGCGTGCCGCCGGTGGCGGTGGCCGGCGGCACGCCGCCGGAGGCGCTCATCGCCGGCGAGTTTGCCGGCCGGCGCATCCTGCTGGTGGAGGACGAGCCGATGAACCGCCTCATTGCCCAGGAACTGCTGGAAGAAGCCGGCCTCGCCATCGATGTCGCCGACAACGGCGCCATCGCCGTGGCCAAGGCCGGCCGCAACGACTACGCCCTCATCCTGATGGACATGCAGATGCCGGAAATGGACGGCCTCGAGGCCACGCGCCGCATCCGCCGGCAGGCGGGGGGAAGGACCGTACCCATCATCGCCATGACCGCCAACGCCTTCACCGACGACCGCGCCCGCTGCCTGGCGGCGGGCATGGACGACTTCATCGGCAAGCCCATCGACCCGGACCTGCTGTTTGCGACCATCTTGCACTGGCTGCGGGTGGGGGTGGTCCCCCCGACAGGAATCGAACCTGTATCTGGCGCTTAGGAGGCGCCCGTTCTATCCATTGAACTACGGGGAGGAACCGGGCGCGTATTGTAGCCGCTTGCCTGCGCCGTGGCGAATCGGCCGGCCGGCGGCGGTGCCTTGTTGCCCGCTGGAGCGTGCCAGCCGCTAGAATCCGTCTTCCACCCACGACGGCGCTCCGCCCGGGGGCCGTCTCTCCTGCCGCCATGCCCTACCTCAAGCTCTCCGACGCCAGCCTCGCCTACGGTCACGTGCCGCTCCTCGACCACGCCGAATTCCAGCTCGACCCGGGGGAGCGGGTGGCCCTCATCGGCCGCAACGGCACCGGCAAATCGTCGCTGCTGGCTGCCCTGGCCGCCGGCACCGGGCGGGGGCGCCTGGACGACGGCGAGGTGTGGACCCAGCCCGGCATCCGGGTCGGCTACGTGCCCCAGGAGCCACCCTTCGACCCGGACCTGACCGTCTTCGAGGCCGTCGTCGCCGGCATGGGCGAGACATCCCGCCTGCTGGCGGAATACCACGAGGTTTCCCATGCCATGGCGGAGGGGCAGGGCGGCCACGACGCCCTGCTGGCGCGGCTGGACACCCTGCAGCACGAGCTGGAGGCCCGTGGCGCCTGGGCCATGGAGGCCCAGGCCGAGCGCGTCATCGACCGCTTCGCCCTCGACCCCGAGGCGCGGGTGGGCACCCTCTCCGGCGGCCAGAAGAAACGCCTGGCTCTGGCCCAGGCCCTGGCCGTGGCGCCGGAAGTGTTGCTCCTGGACGAACCCACCAACCACCTGGACATCGCCGCCATCGAGTGGCTGGAGACCCTGCTCGTCGAGAGCGGCGTGACGCTGCTCTTCATCACCCACGACCGCCGCTTCCTCGACCGGGTGTGTACGCGCATCGTCGAGCTGGACCGGGGCAAGCTGGCAAGCTTTCCCGGCAACTTCAGCCAGTACCAGACGCGCAAGGAGGCCCTGCTGCACGAGGAGGCCCTGGCCAATGCCCGGGCCGACAAACTGTTGAAGCAGGAGGAGGTGTGGATACGAAAGGGCGTGGAGGCACGCCGTACCCGCGCCGTCTTCCGCGTCCAGCGCCTGGACCGCCTGCGGGCCGAGCGGGCGGCCCGGCGGGACCGCATGGGCCAGGTCAGCCTGCAGCTCGATGCCGGCGACAAGAGCGGCCAGTTGGTGGCCGAGCTGCGGCACGTCAGCAAGCGCTTCGGCGGCAAGACCGTAGTGCGGGATTTCTCCACCCGCCTCATGCGCGGCGACCGCATCGGCCTCATCGGCCCCAACGGCGCCGGCAAGACGACGCTGCTGCGCCTCATCCTCGGCGAGTTGACGCCGGACGAGGGCAGCGTGCGCCAGGGCACCAAGCTGGAAATCGCCTATTTCGACCAGTTCCGCACCCAGCTCGACCCGGAGGCGACCCTGGCCGACGTCATCTCTCCCGGCTCCGACTACGTGGAAATCGGCGGCGCCCGGAAGCACGTCATCGGCTACCTGGAGGATTTCCTCTTCGCCCCGGAGCGCGCCCGGTCGCCGGTGAAGTCGCTTTCCGGCGGCGAGCGCAACCGCCTGCTGCTGGCCCGGCTCTTCGCCCGCCCGGCCAACGTGCTGGTGCTGGACGAGCCGACCAACGACCTCGACATCGACACCCTGGAACTCCTCGAACAATTGCTCCAGGATTACGACGGCACGCTCTTTCTGGTGAGCCACGACCGGGCCTTCCTCGACAACGTCGTGACCCAGACCATCGCCGCCGAGGGCGACGGCGTGTGGAAGGAGTACGTGGGTGGCTACAGCGACTGGGCGGCCTATCAGGCGGGCCGGGCGAAGGAGGAGGGCAAGCCCCGGGCCGAAGCCAAGCCGGCCCCCAAGCCGGCGGAGGCACCGAAGCCCAAGGCCGACAAACTCTCCTGGAAGGAGCAGCGGGAGCTGGAGGCGCTGCCCGACCGCATCGCCACCCTGGAAGCCGAGCAGCAGGCCCTCACCGCCCGCCTCGAAGACCCGGCCATCTACCAGAAGGAACCCGCGGCGGCGCAGGAAGCGGCGGCCCGCCTGGCGGCCCTCGACGAGGAGCTGATGGCCCTGCTGGAACGCTGGGAGGCCCTGGAGTCCCGGGCCGGGAACGCCGGCGGATGACGGCGCTCAAACGGCTATGCCACGGCGAAGGAGAGTCATGAGACCGCAACTGCGCTGGTTCCTCACCGGCATGGCGCTGGCCCTGGCGCTCGCCGCGGTGGTCTTCGCCTTTCTCGCCTATCAGCGGCCGGAGTTGCTGCTGGACTGGGTCAACCTGCGCTACTGCGGTTGAGCCGGGGCCCCGCCGGCGGCGGGGGCGTCCAGGCCGAGGCGCTGCATGACGGCTTCCGGCGAGAGGTTGAGCAGGGTGCCGATATCCCGGTAATCGTCGGGGAGGGCGGGGTCGTCCCAGCCGTGGGCGGAATGGCGGGCGAGGCGCACGGCGAGACTGACGTTGCGCACCCGGGGGACGTCCCGGTTGTCGTCGTCGATCAACTGGCGCAGCAGTTCCGGCAGGTGCCACATGCCGCACAACGCGAGCTGCAGCTCCTGCAGGGTAAAGCCGAGGATTTCGCTCTGGGCGACGGCGCTGCGCTTGCCGGGGTGGGTTTCCAGGTCCGTTTTCAGTTGCAGCCCCAGCTTGGGGGCGAAGCACCACATCAGGATTTCCGCCAGGTCGTGGAGCAGGGCGGCGATGCGCACCTCTTCCACGTTCACGTCGTGCCGCCAGATGGCCCATTCCTGGGCGTAGTCGGCGGCCCGCTGGCTGCGCCGGATGACCTGCAGGGTGCCGAGCAGGGCCTGGGGCGCTTCGCCCTTGAGCATGTCCTCGATGGTGATGAGGTCGGTGAAGCGCTGGAAGAAGGGATGCAGCCCGGCCATCATGATGGCGCCGGCGATGGTGGTGATGTCGTGGTGCAGGGCCTTGGCCTGCAGCGGCTGGATATAGGCAAGGACGCGCACGGTCATGATCGGGTCCTGGAGGATCACCTTGGCCAGCTCCCGGGCGTTGACCCGGTCGACGTTTTCCCGCATTTCCTCGATATGGCGCCTGGTCTGGCGCAGGATCGGCAGGCTGTTGTTGCTGAAGAGGAGCAGCCAGCTATCGATGTCGTGGAGGGGGTGACCGGTCATCTTGCGCCTTTACCTCAAAAATAGCTGCTAAGTGATTGTTTGGACGATCAACGGCAGTTTAAGCACCGCCCGCGGGGAGGGCAAGGGGGCGCCATGCGATAATGGCTGGCGATATCCATCATTCGACCCGCCCATGCGCTACGCCATCATCCCCGTCACCCCCTTCGAACAGAACTGCACCCTCCTCTGGTGCGAGAACACCCGCCAGGCGGCCGTCGTCGACCCCGGGGGCGACATCGACCGGATTCAGGCGGCCCTGGAGGAAGAAGGCTTGCAACTGGCGAAGATCCTCGTCACCCACGGCCACATCGACCACGCCGGGGGCGTGGCCGCCCTGGCCGCCGCCACCGGCGTGCCCATCGAGGGCCCCCACGAGGAGGATCGCTTCTGGATCCAGGGCATGCCCCAGCAAAGCAGGATGTTCGGCTTTCCCGCCGCGGCAAGCTTTGAGCCCGACCGTTGGCTGCAGGAGGGGGACAAGGTGTGCTTCGGTGACGTCGAGCTCGACGTCCTCCACTGTCCGGGCCATACCCCGGGCCACGTGGTCTTCTTCCATGCCCCGAGCCGCCTGCTGCAGGTGGGCGACGTGCTGTTCCAGGGCTCCATCGGGCGTACCGATTTCCCCCGCGGCGACTACGACACCCTCGTCCGCTCCATCAACGACAAGCTCTTCCCCCTGGGCGACGACGTCAGCTTCATCCCCGGCCACGGGCCCATGTCCACCCTGGGCCAGGAGCGGCGCTACAACCCCTTCCTCAGCGGGCGCTTCGGCTGAGAAACCGTGGCCGCAGCCGTCCCTTACCCCAGGCTGCGGATGCGGCTGGCCCACTCCAGGGCGCTGGCCTGGGCGGCGCCGAAGGTGTCGCTGTCGAGGGAAAGCCGCGCCAGGATTTCGTCCGCCCGCCGGTAGTCGCGCAGGTCGGCGGCGGCGATGGCCGCCAGCAGTTCGCCCATCATTCCGCCGTGGGTGGCCAGGGCGTCGTGGAGGATGCCGGGCAGGGGAAGCTGCTGCAGGATGTCGGTCATGGACAGGTTGAGCAGGACGTCGAGCAGGGAGAAGGTGCCGGTCATGAAGGCGGCGTCCGGCTGCCGCTCCGCCTCGCCGGCGCCGGGAATCTGCTCGATCAGGATTTCCATCAGGCGGCCGCGGGTGGCGGCCTGGAGAAGCAGCGGGTTGGGCTGGTTGCCGTTTTCGGCATTGGCATAGACGAGGAGCTGCAGCCAGCGTTGCAACTGGCGCCGGCCGAGGAGCTGGATGGCCTGGCCGAAGCTGGTCACCGGGCTGCGCGGCGCCATGGCGGCGGAATTGACCAGGCGCAGCAGGCCGTAGGCGAGCTTCGGCTCCTGACGAAAGATGGCTTCCAGTTCCGGCGTGTCGGCGTCCCGGACCACCAGGGACAGCAGTTCGAGGAGCTTGAGGCGCGTCACGTCGGGTTTGTTGGTGGGGGCCTGGCGGGTGACCAGGTATTCGCCGCTGAGCAGGCTGGCCTGGTTGCCCGCCGCCCAGCCGTAGTCGTTGCGGTTGCCGACCTGGGTGAGGACGATGGCGGTGCGGGTGGACAGGCCGATGAGGGTGAAGGGCGGCAGGGTGCGGGCGTGGCCCACCGACAGCACGGCGTAATTCCAGACGCCGGTGGGGGGCAGGGGGTCGTTGGGGGCGAGGACGATGCCCAGCTTGCGGCTGGCCCGGCGCAGATCCGCCTCCAGGGCCTCGGCGGCTTCCTGGTTGGCGGGATCTTCCGGGGGCTGCAGCAGCAGGACGGTACGCTCGGCGGCGAGGGTGTCGGCAACGCGGACGTCGGCGGCGGTGGCGACGGGGATGAACCAGGGCAGGCGGGCATCCATGTGCTGCACACCGGGCTGGCCGAGGAGCTGATGCAGGGCCTCCGGGGCCGGCCGGCCCGAGGAGGCGCCCACCTGGAAGCCTGCCCAGGATTCGTCGGGGTGCAGCCAGGGATGGACGTAGAGGTAGTTGCTGGTTCCCATGATGAAGCTTGTCTTATTGTTGGCTGGGGCCATGGTAACAAGTTTTGCCTGCCCGCGTCAGCCGCGGCGCGTTTGGGGCACAATGCCGGCCATGGCATCCATCCCCGATTACTGGCAGGAAGCCGGCGCCGCCCTCGCCGCCCGGGACGCCGTCATGGCCGGCCTGGTGGCGCGCTACGCCGGCATCGGCCTGCAGTCCCGGGGCGACGCCTTTGCCACCCTGGCCCGGTCGGTGGTCGGGCAGCAGATTTCGGTGAAGGCCGCCGATGCCGTGTGGTCGCGCTTCTGCGAAGCCGTGGGCGCCGTCGAGCCGGGCCGCATCCTGGCAGCCGGCGAGGCGGGCCTCACCGGCTGCGGCCTGTCCCGCCGCAAGATCGAGTATGTCGTCGACCTGGCCAGCCACTTTGCCGAAGGCCGCATCCGGCCCGAACGCTGGGCCGCCATGGACGACGAGGCGGTCATCGCCGAACTGGTGGACGTGCGCGGCATCGGCCGGTGGACGGCGGAAATGTTTCTCATCTTCAACCTCCTGCGCCCCGACGTCTTCCCGGTGGACGACATCGGGCTGCAGCGGGCCGTGGCCAACCACTACCTGGGCGGGGAAAAGCCGGCCCGGCAGGCCCTGCTCGACATCGGCGAACGCTGGCGCCCCTGGCGCTCGGTGGCCACCTGGTACCTCTGGCGCAGCCTGGACCCGGTGCCGGTGGAGTACTAGGAGCCTATGAATCAGGAGCCTACTGAAATAGGACTCAAAAAAGTCCCCTCCGCCTTTTGGGGTAGAATACCGGCCGGTCCAAATTTGAAGCAGCCCATGAAAACCAGTTTCCTCGACTTCGAGCAGCCCATCGCCGACCTCGAAGCCAAGATCGAAGAGCTTCGCTTCGTCCAGGACGACTCCGCCGTGGATATCTCCGAGGAGATCGCGCGCCTCGAAAAGAAGGGCGCCCAGCTCACCAAGGACATCTACGCCAGGCTGTCGCCGTGGCAGGTGGCCCAGGTGGCCCGCCATCCCCAGCGCCCCTATACCCTGGATTACGTCGAGCGCATCTTCACCGATTTCGAAGAATTGCATGGCGACCGCGCCTTTGCCGACGACCACGCCATCGTCGGCGGCCTGGCCCGCTTCAACGGCCAGCCGGTGGTGGTGATCGGCCACCAGAAGGGCCGCGACACCAAGGAAAAGATCCACCGCAACTTCGGCATGCCCCGCCCCGAGGGTTACCGCAAGGCCCTGCGCCTGATGAAGCTGGCCGAGAAGTTCGGCCTGCCGGTGATGACCTTCGTCGACACCCCCGGCGCCTATCCCGGCATCGATGCCGAGGAACGCGGCCAGTCCGAGGCCATCGGCCGCAACCTCTACGTCATGGCCGAACTGAAGGTGCCGGTCATCGTCACCATCATCGGCGAGGGCGGCTCCGGCGGCGCCCTGGCCATCGCCGTCGGCGACGTGGTGCAGATGCTGCAGTACTCCACCTATTCGGTCATTTCCCCGGAGGGCTGCGCTTCCATCCTCTGGAAGAGCGCCGAGAAGGCCCCCGAGGCTGCCGAAACCATGGGCATCACGGCGCCGCGCCTGAAGACCCTGGGCCTCATCGACAAGATCGTGGGCGAGCCCGTCGGCGGCGCCCACCGCGACCACGCCGCCATGGCCCAGAACCTGCAGAAGGCCCTGGGCGAGGCCCTGCGCCAGGTCTCTTCCCTGTCCACGCCGGAACTGCTGGCGACGCGCTACGAACGGCTCATGAGCTATGGCCGCTTCAAAGAGCAGCCCCTGCAGTAATCTTCCCGACCGTCTCCAGTCCTTCCTCGCGGCCCGCACGGGGCCGGCCGACCGCCTCTGCGTCGGCCTTTCCGGCGGCCGCGACTCGGTGGTTCTCCTTCATCTCCTGGCCGGCCTCGGCCTGGGCGAGCGCCTGACGGCACTGCACGTCCACCACGGGCTGTCCCTCCGGGCCGACGACTGGGCCGCCTTCTGCGGCGGCCTCTGCGCCCGCCTGGGGGTGCCCCTGGCGGTGGCTCGCGTCGCCGTGCCCCGCGACACCGGCCTCGGGCTCGAGGCGGCGGCCCGCCAGGCCCGCTACCGGGCCTTCGCCGCCAGCGGCGCCGATTGCCTGCTCCTCGCCCACCACCAGGGGGACCAGGCGGAAACCGTGCTCTTCAATCTTCTCCGCGGGGCAGGGGTGGCCGGGGCCGCCGCCATGCGCGCCGAACGCCCGCTGGGCGGGCTGCGCCTCCTGCGTCCCCTGCTGGACGTGCCCCGCCGCGCCATCGAGGACTACGCCGCCGCCCGCGGCCTCGCCTGGATCGACGACGAGAGCAACGCCGACACGGGCTTCTCCCGCAACTTCCTGCGCCACGACGTGCTGCCCGTCATCGCCGGGCGTTTTCCCCAGGCCGCCGACGCCCTCGCCCAGGCGGCGGCCAATTTCGCCGAGGCCGACGCCCTCCTGGAGGAGCTGGCCGCCAACGACTGGCAGGCTTGCGCCAGGGGCGACCTGTTGCCCGTCGAGGCCCTGCGCCGCCTTTCCTTCCCCCGTCTGAAGAACCTCCTGCGCCACCGCCTGCGCGTTCTGGGCTGGGGTCTGCCGGTGGCCAGCCGGCTGGACGAGTTCGCCCGCCAGTTGATCGCCGCCGGCCCCGGGAAACGGCCCCAGTTGCGTCTGCCGGAAGGGGAAATGCGCGTCCTGCGCGGCAAACTGCGCTGGTTGCCCGGCAGTACGGGGGAATCTCCCCTTGTGCCGGGCCTTCGGTTAGAATCCCCCAATTCTGTTTCGTGAAAACCAGGCCATGATTACCGGATCCCTCGTCGCCATCGTCACTCCCATGCAGGAGGATGGCAGCCTCGATTTCAACGCCCTGCGCCGCCTCGTGGATTTCCACGTGCAGGAAGGCACCGACGCCATCGTCGTCGTCGGCACCAGCGGCGAATCCCCGACGGTGAACGTCGAGGAGCATTGCGAACTGATCCGCGTCACCGTCGAGCATGCCGCCGGCCGCATCCCCGTGATCGCCGGCACCGGCGCCAATTCGACGGCAGAAGCCATCGAACTGACCGAATTCGCCAAGAAGGCCGGCGCCCAGGCCGGCCTCTCCGTGGTGCCCTACTACAACCGCCCCACCCAGGAAGGCCTCTACCGCCACTTCAAGACCATCGCCGAGGCGGTGGACCTGCCGGTGTTGCTCTACAACGTGCCCGGCCGCACCGTGGCCGACATGAGCAACGACACCGTCCTGCGCCTGGCCCAGGTGCCCGGCATCATCGGCATCAAGGACGCCACCGGCAACCTGGACCGCGCCTGCGACCTCATCGAGCGCGCTCCCAAGGGCTTTGCCCTCTACAGCGGCGACGACATGACCTGCGTGGCCAGCATCATGCTCGGTTTCCACGGCAACATCTCGGTTACCGCCAACGTCGCCCCGCGCCTCATGCACGAGATGTGCGCCGCGGCCCTGGCCGGCGACCTGGCCAAGGCCCGGGATATCCAGTTCCGGCTGCTGCATCTGCACCGCGACCTGTTCTGCGAAGCCAACCCCATCCCGGTCAAGTGGGCCGTGCAGGAACTGGGGCTCATCCCCGGCGGCATCCGCCTGCCGCTCACCCCGCTTTCCGAAGCCAACCGCGAGCGCGTGCGCGCTGCCCTGCGCCACGCCGGCCTGCTCGCCTGACGGAGACACCATGAAACAACGCTTGTCCGGCCTCGTGCTGGCCATGACGGCGGTTGCCGTCGCCGGCTGCAGCATGCTCCCCGATTCGAAGAAGATCGACTACCGGTCGGCGGGCAAGGTGCCTTCCCTGGAGGTGCCGCCGGACCTCACCCAGCTCACCAAGGACGACCGTTACGCCGTGCCGGACGCCGCCGGCAAGGGCAGCGCCACCTATTCCGCCTACGCCGCGGAACGGGCGCCGGGTGCCCAGGCCCAGAACACGACGGTGCTGCCCCAGGTGGACAAGGTGCGCATCGAGCGCTCCGGCAGCCAGCGCTGGCTGGTGGCGGCGGTTCCGCCGGACGTGCTGTGGTCCACCATCAAGGATTTCTGGCAGGAGACCGGCTTCATCGTCAAGGTGGAGATGCCCGAGGCCGGCATCATGGAAACCGACTGGGCCGAGAACCGCGCCAAGATTCCCAGCGACATCATCCGCAACACCCTTGGCAAGCTGCTCGATTCCCTCTATTCCAGCGGCGAGCGCGACAAGTTCCGCACCCGCCTGGAACCCGGTGCCGAGCCAGGCACCACCGACATCTTCATCAGCCACCGTGCCATGGAGGAGGTCTATACCTCCCAGGGCAAGGACGACACCCGCTGGCAGCCGCGGCCGGCGGACCCGGAACTGGAAGCCGAGATGCTGCGCCGCCTCATGGTGCGCCTGGGGACCGAGGAAAAGCGGGCCGAGGTCGCCGTCGCGGCCGCCAAGGCCGAGCCCCGTGCCCGTCTGGCCAAGGCCGACGACGGTTCCGGCACCGTCGAGGTCCAGGAACGCTTCGATCGCGCCTGGCGCCGGGTTGGCCTGGCGCTGGACCGCGTCGGCTTCACCGTCGAGGACCGCGACCGCTCCAAGGGCCTCTATTACGTCCGCTACGTCGACCCCGAGGCGGACAACAAGAAGGACGACAAGGGCTGGCTGTCCAAGCTCAGCTTCTGGAAGAGCGACGACAAGGCCGGCCTCGACAAGGCCCAGTACCGCATCTACGTGAAGGACGGCGGCAGCGTTTCCAGCGTCCAGATCCTGTCCCGTGAGGGTGGTGCGGACCGTTCCGAGACCTCCCGCAAGATCCTGGGCCTGCTCTACGAGCAGTTGAAGTAAGCGCCGGGGGAGCGTCCCCATGCGCTTCGCCTCCCTGGGCAGCGGCAGTGCCGGCAACGCCCTGGTGGTGGAGGGCGGAGCGACACGGCTGATGGTCGATTGCGGCTTCAGCCTGCGCACCGCCGAGTGCCGGCTGGCGGGGCTGGGGCTCGCTCCCGCCGACCTTGCCGGCCTCCTGGTCACCCACGAACACAGCGACCACGTCGGCGGCGTCTTCCGGTTTTCCCGCCGGCACGGGCTGCCGGTCTGGCTGACTCACGGCACCCTGGCCGCCTGCGCCTCCCTGGCGGAGGGCGCCGACTGCCGGATCATCGACAGCCACCGTCCGTGGATCGTCGGCGATCTCGAGGTGTTCCCTTTCCCGGTCCCGCACGATGCCCGGGAGCCGGTCCAGTTCGTCGTTTCCGATGGGGAGCGCCGGTTGGGGATATTGACGGATGCCGGCGAGGTCACCGGCCACATGGCCCGGATGCTGGCCGGCTGCGCCGGCCTCGTCCTGGAATGCAACCATGACCGGGAGATGCTGGCGCGCTCGGCTTATCCGGTTTCGCTCAAACGCCGCATCGGCGGCCGCCTGGGCCACCTGGCCAACGACGCGGCGGCCCGGCTCCTGGCCGAGGTGGCATCGGCCGGCCTGCAGCACGTGGTGGCGGCCCACCTGAGCGAGCAGAACAACCGCGAGGAACTGGCGGTCGCGGCCCTGGCCGGCGCTCTTGGCAGCGATGCGGGAAAGATCGGCGTGGCCTGCCAGGCCAGCGGCTTCCCCTGGCTAAGCCTGGCCTGAGCGCCGATGGAGGTCAACAAAAAAGCGGGGCCGAAGCCCCGCTTTTTTCAGCTCGTGCCGAAGAAAGATTACTTCTTCTCTTCCGGCTTGGCTTCGGGAGCGGGAGCAGCCGGGGCAGCCGGAGCGGCGGCGGGAGCAGCAGCGTCGGCGGGCTTGGCAGCTTCGGCGGCAGGAGCCGGAGCGGGAGCGGGAGCCGGGGCGGGAGCAGCGGCCGGAGCGGGAGCGGCGGCAGCCGGCTCTTCCTTCTTACCGCAAGCGGACAGGGCCACAGCAACCAGAGCAGCAACGAGGATAGACTTATTCATTGGTAATTCCCTTATCGATAAAGAAACTAGCATACTTGCCAAAAATTTTTGGTGGCCGACAAAGCAGCCAGCCAAAAGATTATAACAATAATCCCCATTTTGGCGCACCCCATGGTGCAGCGCCGCATGGCAGTGTTGTATCCCTACAATCCAAGGGTGGTGGGGCTGACGGGGATGCCGCCCTCGTTCCAGATTTCCTCGAAGCGGCGGTAATAGGGCAGCAGCTCTTCCACCTCGTCGGTGAGGAGCTTGGCGCGGGGCTGCTCCTGGTCGAAGCGGATGAGGCCGTGGCGGCCGTCCACCAGGATCATGGCGTCGCGCAGGCCGGCCAAGTGCTCGGGCGTCTGCTGCACCGCCATGGCGTGGGCGTGGGTGGCGTAGAGGGCCAGCAGGCGTGGCTGGTAGTGCTTGAACGGCTCCGCGTCGCGCAGGGCGATGTGCAGGGTGCCGGGCCGGTTCCCGCGGAGCAGGCGGTTGATCTGCTCCAGGCGGAAGCCGCCGTCCAGCTTGAGGAGGCTGAGATCCTTGTCGTAGATGCGCACCTCGCTCCCAGCCATGCCGAGCAGCCGGTCGATGCCGGCCTGGTACTCGCCCCAGGTGGTGAACAGTTCGCGTGCCATGGCAAGTAGTGTAGCCGATTGATAAAATTCGCGCTTTTTCGGAGCGGGACATGCCCACCGGAGTCATCGAATCCCTGGATCACGAAGCACGGGGCATCACCCGGCTGGAAGGCAAGACGATCTTCGTCGATGGCGCCCTGCCGGGGGAAAAGGTCGAATACGCCAGCTTCCGGCGGAAGCCCTCCTACGAACTGGCCCACCTGGTACGCGTCATCTCCGCCTCGCCCGCCCGGGTCGTCCCGAAATGCCCCCACTTCGGCGTCTGCGGCGGCTGTGCCATGCAGCACATGGATCCGGCCGCCCAGGTGGCGGCCAAGCAGCGGGTGCTGGAAGACAGCTTGTGGCACATCGGCCGGGTCCGCCCCGACCAGGTGCTGCCGCCCATCCAGGGCGAACCCTGGGGCTACCGCCACCGGGCGCGCCTGGGGGTGCGCAAGGTGCCCAAGAAGGGCGGCATGCTGGTGGGCTTCCATGAGAAGCGCAGCAGTTACATCGCCGACATGACGAGCTGCGCCATCCTGCCCGCCCACGTTTCCGGCCTGCTGCTGCCCATGCGCGAGCTGTTCGGCGCCCTCTCCATAGCCGAACGCATGCCCCAGGTGGAAGTGGCGGTGGGCGAGCGCTGCACCGCCCTGGTGTTGCGCATCCTGGAGCCGATCAACGCCGCCGACGAACAGCTGTTGCGGGCATTCGCCGACCGCCACGGCATTGTCATCTACCTGCAGCCGAAAGGCCCGGACACGGCCTTCCGCTTCCACCCGATGCCGGGACCGCGGCTCTCCTATACCCTGCCCGAGTACGGCCTGGAACTGGATTTCAGGCCCACCGACTTCACCCAGGTGAACCATGCGGTGAACCGCGTCATGGTGCGCCGCGCCCTGCGCCTCCTCGATCCCCGGCCGGGGGAGCGCATTGCCGACATGTTCTGCGGCCTGGGCAACTTCACCCTGCCCATTGCCAGCCTCGGCGCCAGCGTGGTGGGGGTCGAAGGCAGCGAAGCCCTGGTCCAGCGCGGCCGCGAGAGCGCCGCTGCCAACGGCCTCGCCGATCGCGTGGAATTCGGGGTCGCCAACCTGTTCGAGTGCAGCGAGGAGTCCCTTGCCGCCCTGGGCCGCTTCGACAAGATGCTTATCGACCCGCCCCGGGAGGGCGCCATCGAACTGGTCAAGGCCCTGGGCGAAGACGGGCCCAGGCGCATCGTCTATGTCTCCTGCAACCCGGCCACCCTGGCCCGGGATGCGGCGGTGCTGGTGTCGGTGAAGGGCTACCGCTTCCGGGCCGCCGGGGCGGTGAACATGTTCCCCCACACCGCCCACGTCGAATCCGTGGCCCTCTTCGAGCGCGACTGAGCGTTAACGAAAAAGGGCGGCCGAGGCCGCCCTTGGGCATACGGACCGGCGGGGGTCAGTCCCGTTCGCCGGTGAAGGCCATCAGCAGGTTGAGCAGGCTGACGAAGACGTTGTAGATATCCAGATACACCGCCAGGGTGGCGGTGATGTAGTTGGTTTCGCCGCCCTGTACGATGCGGCTGATGTCGTACAGGATGTAGGCGGAGAAAACCAGCACCGCCGCGGCGGAGATGGCCAGCGCCAGGGCAGGGATCTGGAAAAAGATGTTGGCCAGCGCCGCCAGGATCACCACCACCATGCCGACGAAGAGGAACTTGCCGAGCCCGGTGAAATCCCGCTTGCTGACGGCGGCGACGGCGGAAAGAGTGAAGAAGATGGCGCCCGTGCCGCCTGCCGCCATGGCGATCAGGGAGCCGCCGTTGCTGAAGCCCAGGGCCACCTGCAGGATGCGGGAAAGCATGAGGCCCATGAAGAAGGTGAAGCCCAGCAGCAGCGCCACGCCCCAGCCGCTGTCCTTGGTGCGCTCGATGCCCCACATGAAGCCAAAGGCGATGCCGAGGAAGAGCAGGAAGGAGATGAGCGGGCTGCCTGCGAAGAAGCTGAATTGCATCTGGATGCCGGCGAGGGCGCCGAGAACCGTGGGAACCATCGACAGTCCGAGCAGCATATAGGTGTTGCGCAGGACGCGGTTCTGCTGCAGCGCCAGCGATTCGCCTGCCTGGCCGGTCAGGTGGAAGTCGGTTTGCATACCGTGGATACTCCGTTGTGGTTGTGACAAACGTTAAGACTATCTGGCACAGCGGGAAGTTGCAAGAAATCCCGGAGCGATGCCCCGGGTTTCCCGAAGGATGGGGGGGCTGCTATCATTCGCTCCCTCGCCGCCGCCGTTTCCGGCGCCGGCTTCCGGGGAAGCGTGGGGGAGCGGTTTAACCCAGCTGTCTTGAAAACAGCCGACTCGCAAGGGTCCGTGAGTTCGAATCTCACCGCTTCCGCCAGCCGCCGGGTTCCGCTTCGGGCCGACGGTTTCGTGTTCTTTCATTCCTAGGGTTGCCGGGATGCTCGAAGAGAAGCGCCACGTTGAGCGGGTTTATCTGGAAGCCCTGGTCCGGGTCGAGAGCGAAGCGCGGGCGGCGGCCCTGTCCCTGGGCCTGGAGCGCCTGGCCGAACGCATCGCCATGGACATTACCGAAGCCCGCGAGCGCCTGGCCCGCCTGGAGGTGGAAGAGTCCTCTCAGGAAGAGTAGCCCCGTCCCGTGACCCTGCGTCTCAAGCTCAGCCTCAGCTTCCTCCTGGTCAGCCTGGTCACCGCCGCTGCCGTCGGTCTCACCGCCTGGTGGATGCTCGCCCGGGATTTCCGCGAGGCGGCGCGGCAGCAGTCCTTTGTCCTGTTCCGGGACGATGTGGCCGCTTATCTGCAGACCTATGGCTCCTGGGAAGAAGCCGATCGCCGCGAACCGCTGCCGGAGTTCATCCGGCGGCGCCATGGCCCCGGCGGCATGGGCAGGGGCCGTCCTCCGACGCCGCGCGGCGATTTCGGGGGGCCACCGGGCCCGCCGCCGCCGGCAATGCGCTCCCGGGACGGGGAGCCGCCTTTCCGTTTCCTGCTGCTGACGCCGGACGGCGTGCCCCTGCATGCGATTGGCGATTTCCCCGCCGGCCGGCGGGTACCGGAGGAGGTCTTCCGCGCCGCGGTTCCAGTAGAGGTGGGCGGGCGGGTGGTGCTTTACGCCTCATCGCAGGGGGAGACGGTGCTTTCCGACCAGGACCGCGCCTACCTCGGCCTCATGGAGAGGGCGCTGGTCCTGGGGATGCTGGCCGGGGCGGCGGTGGCCGTCGTCCTCGGCATCCTTTTCGGTGGCCGGCTGGTGGTCCGCCTGCGGGAGCTGATCCACGCCCTCGACAGCATGCGTCCGGGCGACCCGCCGGTGGCCGTGCCGGTGCGCTCCGCCGACGAAATCGGGCACCTGGCCGACACCTTCAACCGCATGAGCGAGGAACTGCACGCCGCCCACCGGGAATTGCACCAGTCCAACGCCACCATCAGCGCCCAGGCCGAACGCCTGCGCGAGCAATCCCTGCGCGACCCCCTCACCGGCCTGCACAACCGGCGCTATTTCGACGAGCAGTTGCGGCATCTCTTCCGCCACAGCCGGCGCTATCGGCGGCCGCTGTGCGTCATGCTCGCCGACCTGGACCATTTCAAGGCGATCAACGACCGCTACTCCCACGCCGTGGGGGACGCGGTGCTGAAGGCCGCGGCCCGCCTCCTCGCCGCCAACATCCGCGACAGCGACCTGCTGGCCCGTTACGGCGGCGAGGAGTTCGTCGCCGTCTTCGCCGAAAGCACCCTGGCCCAGGCCCGCGAGCGCTGCGAGGAACTGCGCCGCGGCATCGAATCCGCCAACTGGTCCGCCATTGCGCCCGGCCTGCGGGTGACGGTCAGCATCGGCCTCTGCGACGAATTGGCACTCCCTTCGCCGGAAGCCATGCTCGATGCCGCCGACCGCCAGCTCTACCGGGCCAAGGACGGCGGCCGCAACCGTGTCGAGCCGGCTCCGGCCCCCACCATTGCCAGCTAGCGGATTTCCAGCAGGCTCTCGTCCCAGGCCGGGTGCTTCTCCAGGCCCAGCAGGTTGGCAACCGTGGCGGCGATGTTGGAAAGACCGGCCTTTTCGCTCTGCTTCAGGCCCAGCCTGCCGCCGCTGACGTTGTCCACCAGCAGCAGGGGCACCGGGTTGAGGGTGTGGGCGGTCTTGGCCTTGAAGGAGCCGTCCTGGTTGGTGGCGGGCTGGCCGGTCTTCTTGTCCAGCTCGAACATCTCGTCGGCGTTGCCGTGGTCGGCGGTGATCAGCGCCACGCCGCCGGCCGCGTCCACCGCCTGGAGCAGGCGGCCCAGCGAGAGGTCCACCGCCTCGATGGCGATGCGGGCCGCCTCGAAATTGCCGGTGTGGCCCACCATGTCGCCGTTGGCGAAATTGCAGCGGAGCGTCTTGTACTGGCCGCTCTGCAGGGCGGCGATCATGGCGTCGGCGATCTCGGCGGCCTTCATCCAGGGGCGCTGCTCGAAGGGCACCACGTCGCTGGGCACTTCCTGGTAGGTCTCGCCGGCGAATTTGCCGGAGCGGTTGCCGTTCCAGAAGTAGGTGACGTGGCCGAACTTCTGGGTTTCCGAGCAGGCGAACTGGGTGATGCCACCCTTGGAAAACCACTCGCCCATGGTGTCCTTGATGGCCGGCGGGGCGACCAGGAAGCGCTTGGGCAGTTTCAAATCGCCGTCGTACTGGAGCATGCCGGCGTAGGTGACCTTGGGGGCGCGCACCCGGTCGAACTTGTCGAAAGCGGTTTCCTCGAAGGCACGGGTGATCTCGATGGCGCGGTCGCCGCGGAAGTTGAAGAAGACCACGGCGTCGCCGTCCTCGATGGTGCCCACCGGGCGCCCGCCCTCGGCGATGACGAAAGGCGGCAGATCCTGGTCGATGGTGCCGGGGTGCTGCTGGCGCAGGCCCTTGACCGCCTCGCCGGCGTTGGCGAACTGCGGCCCTTCGCCCAGCACGTGGGTCTTCCAGCCCTTGGCCACCATGGGCCAGTTGGCGTCGTAGCGGTCCATGGTGATGTTCTGGCGGCCGCCGCCGGAAGCGATGCGGGCGTCGAAGCCATCGCCGGAAATGTCCTTCAAGAAGGCCTCGAAGGGCTCAACGTACTCCAGGGCGCTGGTTTCCGGCACGTCGCGGCCGTCGAGCAGGGCGTGGATGCGCACGGCCGGGATGCCTTCCGCCTTGGCCTGGACGACCATGGCCTTGAGGTGGTCGATATGGCTATGGACGTTGCCGTCGGAGAAGAGGCCGATGAAATGGATCACCCCGCGACCGGCCTTGGCGCCGGCGACGATCTGCTGCCAGGCTTCGCCCGCCCAGATGGCGCCGGAAGCGATGGCGTTGGAAACGAGCGCCGCTCCCTGGGCGTAGACCTGGCCGGCGCCGATGGCGTTGTGGCCCACCTCGGAATTGCCCATGTCGTCGTCGGACGGCATGCCCACCGCCGTCCCGTGGGCCTTCAGGCGGATGTGGGGGTGCCGGGCGAAGAGGGCGTCGAGGGTGGGCTTCCGGGCGGCGGCGATGGCGCTGCCGACGTCGCTCTTGGGGATGCCGTAGCCGTCCAGGACGATGACGACGACGGGGCCGGGCACGCCGGCGAAGGTGGAGAGTTTCTGCAGCATGGGGATTCCTGCGGGAAAGGGTCCGGTGCCGGCAGGGCGGGTTCCGGAGCGGGCAAAAGCCAACATTTTACCGCCGAAACATCAGCCGGGCATGGGCGGCTTCAGGGCTTGCCGAGGAGGTGCCGGGCCAGGGTGTCGAAGAACAGGCAGTAGGCCGCGATGGGCAAGGGCAGGCCGAGGAGGGTGCCCGCCAGGTAGCGCCAGAAACCGACGCCGGAAAGGGCCAGGGCGACGTTGAGGGCGGGCAGGGTCTGGAAGATCAGGCGCAACGCCACGATGCTCGACAGCGGATGGGCGTCCAGCCGGGCCAGCAGGCGCTGGGCCAGGGGGCTTTCCAGGCGGCGCAGGGCGTCGCCGCCGAGGAAGTGCACGGTGAAGTAAGTGACGGCGCACGAGAAACTGGCGGCGACGTAGGTGGCGAGGCCGCCCCAGGTGCGGCCGAGGGCGAGGACGGCGGCGGCAAGAAAGACCCAGCCCGGGATCTGGATCAGGTTGCCGAGGGCGAAGAGCAAGGTGAAGACGACGAGTCCCCCGGCCGGGTTGGCCACCAGCGTGTCATGGACGTAGGCCAGGCTGAAATGCTCGCGCAGGCCGGAGAATTCGGCGGCGGCGAACAGGATGGCGAAGATGAGAAGGACGGCGACGAGCCGCCGCTGGCGCCACAGGGCTTCCTTCACCGCTTTTCCAACTGCTTCCGAAAGGCCGTGTCCAGCTTGCTGGCCGGCTTTTTCTGGCGCGGGAAGAGGCCGTCCACAAAGGCCACGAATTCTTCCAGGGGCAGGGGGCCGCCGACGGTCTGCGCCGCCCCACCGGGGGCGGCCAGGCGCAGGACGAAGCGGCCGTCGCCTTGCAGGGAGAGGGAATAGAGAGGATCACCGCTGCGCGTCCGCAGACGTTCTACGGCGGCGCTGGCCTTGGTGGATCGCATGGCTGGCTCCTGTGGGTATCAATGCTGGCGTAACATGCCAGGAAACTTTGCTCCCGGACAGGCCATGCCCGCCATCATTTTCGCCGAACGCGACATCGAGATCACCGCCATCCGCGCCCAGGGGGCCGGGGGGCAGAACGTGAACAAGGTCGCCAACGCCGTCCATCTGCGCTTCGACATCGCCGCCTCGTCGCTGCCGGAGGCGGTCAAGGCCCGTCTGCTGGCCTGGCGGGACCAGCGCATCAGCGCCGACGGGGTCATCGTCATCAAGGCCCAGAAGCATCGCAGTCTGGAACGCAACCGGGAGGACGCCATCGTCCGCCTGCGGGAACTGATCGCTGCCGCGGCCACCGAGGCGGCCCCCCGCCGGCCCACCCAGCCGCCGGCGGCTTCCCGGCGCCGGCGGGTGGCGGCCAAGGTGCGGCGGGGGCAGGTGAAACTGCTGCGGGGCCGGGTCACGGAGTCGTGACGGCGGGGCGGAAGCGTTCCGCCAGCCAGGCGCCGAGGTCGGCCAGTTCCGCTTCGCTTACCGTGTGGGCAATGTCGTAGGTGTGCCAGGCCACGCCGTGGCCAAGGGACTGCAGGTGGTCCCGGGCCGCACCGCCGAGGGCGAGGGGCACCACGTCGTCGTCGCTGCCGTGGCCGGCGAAGACCGGCGTGTATTGGTTGGCTTCCAGCAGGTGCCTGGCCAGCAGGGAGGGGGCGGGAATGTAGGCGGAAAGGGCGACGATGCCGGCCAGCCGCTGGGGGTGGGTGAGCCCGGTGGTGTAGGCCATGGCGCCGCCCTGGGAAAACCCGGCGAGGACGATGTTTTCGCTGGGAATGCCGCGCTCGTTCTCGCGGGCGATGAGGCGCCGGATGTCGCGGCAGGAGGCCCGGATGCCCGCCTCGTCCACCTCCCGGGCGATGCCGTCGGCGTGGAGGATGTCGTACCAGGCCGGCATAATGTAGCCGCCGTTGCAGGTGACCCGGATTTCCTGTGCGTGGGGAAAGACGAAACGCACCCCCAGCCCCGCCGGCAGGCGGAGGTAGGGGACCGCCGGGGCGAAGTCGTTGCCGTCGGCGCCCAGGCCGTGGAGCCAGATGACGGCGAAGCGGGGATCGGCATCGGTTTCGATCTCGACGGCGGGGAGCAGGATGTCCATGGCGAAGTTTCCGTTCGGTGCCGGGTAATGACAAAGGGATCAATGATGCCTGGTTGGCCTAAAATGGCAAGGCTCTTTCTCACCATTGAATTGTGACGATGCCGCCATGCGCCAGACCCTTTCCTTCATCACCCTCGGCGTCGCCGACCTGACCCGCAGCCGTGCCTTTTACCGCGCCCTGGGCTGGCGGGAATCCGCCTCCAGCCAGGATGCCGTGGCCTTCTTCCAGGCCGGCGGCGTGGTCTTCGCCCTCTTCGGCCGCGCCGCTCTCGCCGAAGATGCCGCCGTTCCCGCCGCCGGCGGCGGCTTCCCGGGCTTCGCGCTGGCCCACAACGTCGAGTCGGAGGCAGCGGTGGATGCCGTCCTGGCGGAAGCCGTCGCCGCCGGCGCCACGCTTGCCCGTCCCGGCGAGAAAGCCTTCTGGGGCGGCTACCGCGGCTATTTCGCCGATCCCGACGGCTTCCTTTGGGAAGTCTGCTACAACCCGTACTTCCCCTTAGATGCGGCTGGACGGGTTCAGTTGCCGGATTAGCGAGAAGTTTCCGTTCCCGGTGGGGGGCGGGGGCCAGGCGCCCAAATGCAACCGTTCGTAAATCCCTGTTTCCGTGGTCGTTCCCGCCTGGGGGCGGTGCGTTAATCGGACAGGCATCAACGAAAGGGCAAGATCATGGCCTGCTGGTATCGCTTCGTCCCCATCGCCGCCGCCCTGCTGGGTGGTTGCGTCGTCGCTCCCCCGCCGCGCCCCTACTACGGGGACGCGGTCATCGTCGCGCCACCGCCGCCCCGGGTGGAATACGTGGGGCCGCCGCCGGCGGTCGGCTACGTCTGGATCGACGGCTTCTGGAGTTGGCGCGGCAGCCGCCACGAGTGGATGCCGGGCCGCTGGGAAGCGCCGCGTCCGGGCCATCGCTGGGAACCCCACCGCTGGGACCGCGACGGCGACCGCTGGCGGGAACGGGGAGGGCGCTGGGAAGAGGAACGCCATTATCGGCGATAGGAGTATCCTTACCCTGTTGTCCCCTCCTGTCGAATCACCATGAAAATCCACCAGCTTCCCCTGGGCGCCACCTTCGAGTACGAAGGCGAGGAATACGTCAAGACCGGGCCGATGTTCGCCACCGGCAAGGGCGGGCAGCGCATGATCCCGCGCCACGCCGTGCTCAAGGTGCCGACCCCGGCGGCGGAACGTGCCGGCAAGGAGAGGGCGCCGGCGGTGACTGCGGCCTTCGATGCCTTCTGCTGCCGTTGTGCGCCCCTGATTCCCGCTGAGCATCAGGCCGCCTTCGCCGAGGCGCGGCAAACCTTCCTCGAGGCCATCGGCTAGGCGCCGCGCCCGCTTGTCGTATCATCGGGGCCATCCCCACCCGACAGGGCAAGCCCGATGAAAACCGAAACCCCCCAGACCGTCTATCTCGAAGACTACACGCCCCCTGCCTATTGGGTGGATCGTGTCGCGCTGGACATCGATCTCCGCCCCGGCGCCACCGTGGTCACCGCCACCCTGGCCTGCCGCCGCAACCCGGCCGTGGCGGCCCTGCCCCTGGCCCTCGACGGCGAGGACCTGGAAACCCTGTCCGTCAGCCTCGACGGCCGGCTCCTTGCCGCCGGCGACTACCACCTGGCCCGTAGCCAGCTGGTCATTGCTGCCGTTCCCGAGTCCTTCACCCTGCAGACAGTGGTGCGCATCGATGCGGACGGCAATACCCGCCTCTCCGGCCTCTACCGGTCCAAGGACGGCTATTTCACCCAGTGCGAGGCCCAGGGCTTCCGCCGCATCACCTGGTTCCCGGACCGGCCGGACGTGATGGCCACCTACACGGTGACCTTGCATGCCGACAAGGCGGCCCTGCCGGTGCTGCTGGCCAACGGCAACCCCGTCGCCGCCGGCGACGAGGCTGACGGCCGCCACTGGGCCCGCTGGGAGGACCCCTTCAAGAAGCCCTGCTACCTCTTTGCCGTGGTGGCGGGCAAGCTGGACGTGCTGCGGGACACCTTCACCACCGCCTCCGGCCGCACGGTGCAGCTCGCCATCTACGTCGAGCCGGGCAAGCTTGACCAGTGCCCGCATGCCATGGCTGCCCTGAAGAAATCCATGGCCTGGGACGAGGCCCGCTTCGGCCTGGAATGCGACCTCGACCACTACATGATCGTGGCGGTGGGCGACTTCAACATGGGGGCCATGGAGAACAAGGGCCTCAACATTTTCAACACCAAGTACGTGCTGGCCCGGGCGGACGTGGCCACCGACGCCGATTTCGAGAACATCGACCGGGTCGTCGCCCACGAGTATTTCCACAACTGGACCGGCAACCGCGTCACCTGCCGGGACTGGTTCCAGCTGTCCCTCAAGGAGGGCCTCACCGTCTTCCGCGACCAGGAATTCGGCGCCGACGTCCATAACCCCGTCACCGCCCGCATCCGCGAGGTGCGCGGCCTGCGGGCCGCCCAGTTCCCCGAGGACGCCGGCCCCATGGCCCACCCGGTGCGGCCGGCCTCCTACATGGAGATCAACAATTTCTACACCGCCACCGTCTATGAAAAGGGCGCCGAGGTGGTGCGCATGATCCAGACCCTCATCGGCCGCGACGCCTTCCGCGCCGGCATGGACGAGTACTTCCGCCGCCATGATGGCCAGGCGGTGACTTGCGACGACTTCGTCGCCGCCATGGCCGCCGTTTCCGGCTTCGATTTCGGCCAGTTCATGCGCTGGTACGCCCAGCCGGGCACCCCCCATGTCCAGGCCGGCGGTACCTACGATGCCGCCGCCCGTCGCTATACGCTGACCTTCAGCCAGTCCAACGCCAAGGCCGGGGACGATGCCCCCAACCTGATCCCCATCCGCGTCGCCCTCTACGACCCCGCCGGGCAGGAACTGCCCGGCAGCGCCAGGACCCTGCTGCTGACGGAAACCAGCCAGAGCTTCGTTTTCGACGATATCGCCGTGGCCCCCGTGCCCTCGCTCCTGCGCGACTTCTCGGCGCCGGTGGTGCTCGATTTCCCCTATGCGCCAGCCGAGCTGACCCTGCTCCTGGCCTACGACAGCGACCCCTTCAACGCCTGGGAGGCCGGCCAGCGCCTGGCCTCCAACCTGATTCTGGACGCCACCGGGGCCCTCGCCGCCGGCCGGCCGGCGGCCTGGCCGGCCGGCTTCGCCGACGCCATCCGCCGCCTCCTCGTCCGGCACGGCGAACGGGATGCCGGCTTCGTCGCCGAAGCTCTCAATCTGCCCGGCGAGGGCACCCTGGCGGAGATGCTCGACACCGTCGATCCCGATGCCCTGCACGCCGCCCGCAATGGCCTGCGCCGCCACCTGGCGGAGGCGCTGCAGGGCGAACTGGCCGCCGTATACGCCGAACTGGCGCCCCGCGGCCCCTACCAGCCCAGTGCCGCCGAGGCCGGCCGCCGCGCCCTGCGGAACGCCTGCCTCAGCCTGCTGCTGGAACTCGATACCACCGCCGTCCACCGCCTTGCCAGCGAACAGTTCGACGGTGCCGACAACATGACCGACCAGTACGCCGCCCTCGCGGCCCTGGCCAACGTCAATGGCGATTGCCCGGAGCGGGAGGCAGTCCTGGCGGCGTTCTACCGCCGCTGGCAGGGCGAGGCCCTGGTGGTGGACAAGTGGCTGGCGGTGCAGTCCGGCAGCCGGCGGGCCGACACCCTGGCCGCGGTGCGCCGCCTCATCGGACATCCCGCCTACGACCCGGGCAATCCCAACAAGATCTATTCACTCCTGCGCAACTTCGGCGCCAACCTGGTGCGCTTCCACGCCGCCGACGGGGCCGGCTACGCCTTCCTCGCCGAGCAGATCAAGGCCGTCGATGCCCGCAACCCGCAGGTCGCCTCGCGGCTGGCCCGCTGCTTCGACCGCTGGAAGAAGTTCGACGCCCGCCGCCAGGCCCATGCCCGGCGCGCCCTGGAGGGCATCCGCGACCACGCCGGCCTGTCCCGGGACGTGTTCGAGATCGTGACGCGGGCCCTGGCTTAGGCTAAATTGCCTTCCATGACAAACGGGGTGGCGGCCGCGTCGGGTCAGGCTGCCGCCCAACCCAACATCAAGGAGACTCCATGAACACCGCCCACGTCACCCAGCACCGCGTCACCTTCGACCAGGTTGCCGTCGGCCAGCGCTTCTACGACCCGGTGAGCGCGGAGTATTTCGTCAAGCAGTCCGCCACCCTGGCGGCCATGGTCACGGGCATTGGCGACGGTACCGTCGCCGATGAATTCGAGCCGGACGACCCGGTGCGGGTGGACGAACTGGGCTGAGGCGGGGCGCGTTCGCCCTCACCGAGGGGCGCCGCTCCCGGATTGTTTTTGCCTTTCCGCTGTCACAAGGTTATCGACCAGCGGGGAGGCACGCCATGGGACCACGGGAAGCAAAGCAGGGCGGAAGGGAGCCGCCCGCCGCCGACATCCGCTTCACCACGCTCCTCTACCGTTTCTGGTTCTTCGACTGGCTGTTCGCCGACATGACGCGGGCGCGCAACCTCTTCGAACGCAATGCCGCCTGGCAGCACAACCGGCGCATGCGCCGCCACCTGCCCGTCTATCTGCGGCGCTGGGCGGCCTTGGCGGCCCTGGCCTTCGCCTTCGGCTACCTTTCCGACCAGGTCCTGGAAACCAGCCTGGTGGCAGCCTGGTTCTTTTCCTGGTCGGTGGTGACCCTGGTGGGCATGGTGGTGATTTCGGTGCTGTGGATGTTCCTGGCCCAGCCGGAGGCTTCGTGACCGGCCGGGCCAGCCCGGACGCGGCGCTCAGGCGACGCTGATCTCGATCTTGCGCGGCAGCGCGTGCTCCGCCTTGGGGATGCGCAGCTTGAGCACGCCGTGGGCGAATTCCGCGCTGACCTTGTCGGCGTCCAGCTCCCGGGAAAGGGTGAAGGTGCGCCGGTAGCGGGGCAGGCTGACCTCGGCGTGGGTGGATTCCATGCCCTCGGGGAGTGGCAGGGCGATCTCGCCCTCGATGGTGAGGGTGTCGGCGTCCACGTGCAGGTTGAGCTTGTCCTTGGAAACCCCGGGCAGGTCGGCGTAGAGCGTGATGCCGGCGGCGTCCTCGATGACGTCCACGGGCGGGACCAGGGCGGCATCGTCGCGGGGGGCGGCGGTATCCTTGGTGACGGCGGTGTTGTCGCTCATGGTGCGGTCTCCTTACTGGATCTCGATGCGGCGCGGCTGGGCGGCCTGGCGGCGCTTAACGCTGATGTGCAGGACGCCGTCCCGGAAGCGGGCCGTCACCGCGTTGGGGTCGATGTCGTCGGGCAGGGTGACGACGCGGCGGAAGCGGCCGGCAAAGCGTTCGTCGATATGAACGGTGGCCTTGGCATCCGCCGCCGGGAGCGTGCTCCTGCGCTCGCCGGCGATGGTCAGCACGCCCTTTTCCAGTTGCACGTCGATGCCGGCGGGGTCGGCGCCCGGCACGAAGGCATAGATTTCCAGCGAATCGGCCGTGCTGCCGACGTTCAGCGCCGGAAAGCCGCCCCGGGCCACGCCCCGGATGCTCGGTGAGCGTTCGAAGCCTTGCTGCATCTCGCGCTGCAGGCGCTCAAGCTCGGACAGCACGTCGCGGGGAAAAAGGGATCGATAGAACATGGTCTCGTCTCCTTTCGAACCAGGTGGGCGCCGGGTGGCGCCCATGTCCCCGATGTAGGTGCCGGGGGGCGGGTTTTCAAGCCCCTGGTTGCGCCTCAGGCGGAGAGGGTGACCGGCCGTTCGAAGAAGAAACCCTGGAAGAGGTTGAAGCCGAGGCCCCGGCAGCGCCGGGCGAGCCGGGGCGTATCCACCTTCTCGGCCAGCAGGTACACCGGCCAGCGGCGCAGGCGGCGAACCAGGGTGGCCAGGGCCTCGTCCCCCAGCAGCAGGATATCCACCTTGACGATATCCACCACGCCGAGCAGGGGCTCGTATTCGTCCGAGTAGGCGACGAAGTCGTCCAGGGCCAGGCGGTAGCCCTTGGCCTTCAACTGCCGGCAGCGCTCCAGTACCTCGGCGTCGACGCGGATGGATTCGAGCAGCTCGATGACCACGCGGTCGGCGGGCAGGGCCTCGATGGTTGCGCTCATCAGGGTGGCGCGGCTGACATTGATGAAGGCGGCGAGGTCGCCCACCACGGCCTGCAGGCCGAATGCCCCGAAAGCGTGGGTGATGACCTCGGCCGTGGCGGCGATGTCGTCGGCCACCTCGGCTGCGTTTCCCGGGCCGGCGCGAAAGAGCAGTTCGTAGCCGACGGTGTTGCCCTGGCGATCGATGACCGCTTGGCGTCCGAGATAGACCTGGCTGGTTCGATTATTCATGGTGGGCCTCCTTGCGGCCGCGTTGGTCCCGAAGGACCTTGTGCGGTCAATCAAGCAATATCGATGCCAATTGGGTGGCGGGGCTGGCGGCGGGGGGTGGCCCGCCGCCGGTTGGAACCCGTCCCCGTCGCAAGCCGCGCCGGACGGGGACGGCCGCCTGGCGGCAGCCGCATCGCCGGTCCGGCAAGGAAGACGGCGGCACCGGGCCGGGGTTCCCTTGGCTGAAGGGATGTAAAGGAAGCCGACAAGCGAACGAGGCTGGGCCGGCAATTGTTGCCGCCTTGACACAGGGTGTTCGAAATCCGGTCGGACGGGGTGTCAGGTATTCCCGGTCAGTCGCGAAACGAAGGCGGCGAAGGCGGCGATGACGGCCGCCGGCTGGTCCCGCTGGGGCGAATGGCCGCAGTCGGCAAGCTTGAGGCATGCGACGTTTTGTCCGAGACGGGCGATGCGGTCAATTTGTTCCATTGTGGCGTACTCGTCGTCTTCGCCCTGGATGGCGAGGATGGGCGCGGTGATGGGAGGTACGAATTCCTCGATGTTCCAGTCACGGAAGGCCGGCGATAGCCAGGTGTCGTGCCATTCCCGGAAGACCCGGGCGGCGTCGGCATGGTGGCGGGCGAGGCGGGCCGCCAGGTCGGTGTCCCGCCAGGTCTCGCCGGCGGCGGCGATGCCAGTCAGGGTGACGTTCTCCACCATGACGTGCGGGGCCATGGCGATCACTCCCGCGACCGGCCGTCCGCTGCCGCCGGCGTGGATCAGGGCGATGGAGCCTCCGTCGCTGTGGCCGCACAGGAGGGGGCACTCGATGCCCAGCCCGTCGAGGAATTCCGGGAGGGCAAGGAGGGCTTCGTCATGCATGTAGCCGGGAGTGCGGGGGGCGTCGAGGGCAGCCGAACGGCCGTAGCCGTGGCGGGAGTAGACGACCGCTTCGCACCCGGTGGCGTCGGCCACCTGCTGTGGAAAATCACGCCACAGGGAAACGGAGCCGAGGCCTTCGTGGAGGAAGACGATGACCGGCGCCCCCGGCCGGGGCCGGGCGGGGGGCTGCCGGACATAATCGATGGCGCGGCCGCGGACGATGGCAGTGGGCAAGGGCGATTCCCAAGGGCGGTGGGCGGCAGTATGGCAGGCCGGCAGCAGAAAGGAAATTCGGGACTCCCCGGATGGTTTCGGGATCGGGTAGGATAGTCACGCGAATACCACCTGGCGATGCCTTGGTCGGTCTGGAGGAATTGGATAGGCGGTGTCATGAAGAAGGCCAACGACAAACGCAGGCTGGGCGACCGGCGCGACCGCGAGGACGGTCCTCCCCTCGGCTGGAAGGAACGGCGCCGCAGCGTCGAAAGGCGCAAACCGGAAGTGATCGAGGCTTCCCTGGCGGAATGGGAAGCGGCCCTTGTCAGCCGCGCTGCGGCGGCAACGGGCGAGGGGTGAAGCTCAGGCGGCGACCGGCAGCGACCTGCCGGCCTTGCCGCTGCGCTGGCAACGGCGATCCCGGTTGGTGCGGCGGTCCACCAGCACCAAGCCTTCCTCGGTAATGAAGGGAGGCGCAGCCGGCGGCCGGGCGGCGCGCCGCTCGGGGCCGCGGGCCAGCCGGATGGAGAAGTCGACGGGTGAAGGCAGGGGCATCGGGTTTGATCCGTTAACCAACTGATTCATAGACCACTTTTCGCGGAATTGCCAAGTGGCGAAGGGTTACAATCTGTGACCGGAGCGGGGGAATGGCCATGGCGGACTCGGCGACGATCGAAGCGGCACTGGAGCGTGTGGCACGGCAACTGGCCCGCGCCGAGCGCGTGCTGTTCATCACCGGCGCCGGCATTTCGGCGGATTCCGGCCTGCCCACCTATCGCGGCATCGGCGGTCTCTACGACGGCAGCGTCACCGAAGAGGGACTGCGCATCGAGGACGCCCTCTCCGGCGACGTCTTCGCCCAACGCCCCGACATCACCTGGAAGTACCTTGCCCAGATCGAGGCCAATTGCCGCAACGCCGGCCCCAACGCCGCTCACTATGCCATCGCCGAACTGGAGCGGCGCCTGCCGGAAGTCCTGGTCTTCACCCAGAACGTGGACGGCCTGCATCGGCGGGCCGGCAGCCGCAAGCTGATCGAGGTGCACGGCAACCTGCAGCAGCTCAAGTGTACCCGCTGCGCCTTCGCCACCGTCGCCGAAACCCTCGCCGGCTGGGAAATGCCGCCCCGCTGCCCGGGCTGCGGGCACATCCTGCGGCCCGAAGTGGTGCTCTTCGGCGAGACCCTGCCGACGGCGGCCATGGACCGTTTCATCGACGCCCTGGAGCGGGGGTTCGACATGGTCTTCAGCGTCGGCACCTCCAGCGCCTTTCCCTACATCGCCCAGCCGGTGGTGTGGGCGATCCAGTCCGGCATTCCCACGGTGGAGATCAATCCCGGCGAAACGGTATTGAGCCGCATCGTGGACCATCGCCTGCCCATCGGCGCCGCGGCGGCCATGACCGGCCTCATGCAGCGGCTGGCGGAGGCCGGTGGGGCGGCCTAGGCCCTGGCCGGCTGTTCAGGCACTGTCGGCGGTCACCTCAGGTCCGCCAGGCAGTCGAGAACCTGCCCCAGGTAGCCCCGGCCGAACAGATTGAGGTGGTTGAGGAGGTGGTAGGCCTGGTAGAGCCGGCGACGGCGCTCCCAGCCGGGCAGCCGGGGATGGAAGGCAGCGTGGGCGGCGAAGAAGGTTGGCGGGAAGCCGCCGAAGAGGTCGGCCATGGCCAGGTCGCACTCCGGGTCGCCGTAATGGACGGCGGGGTCGAAGAGGGCCGGGCGGCCGGCGGCGAAGCCGGCATTGCCGCGCCACAGGTCGCCGTGCAGGAGCGCAGGCGGGGGGCGGTGGCCGGCGAGGAGTTCCGGGATCCGCTCCAGCAGGCGCCGGCCGGGATCGGCCACGGCAGTGAAACCGCGGCGGGCGGCCCGGGCCAGTTGCGGCGCCAGGCGATGCCTGGCGAAGAAGGCCGCCCAGTCGGCTTCCTGATCGTTTTCCTGGGGGGCGGCGCCCAGGTAGTTATCCCGCCGCCAGCCGTAGGCGGGGCCGTGGATGGCGTGGAGGGCGGCGACGGCCCGGCCCAGGGCGGCGCCGTCGCCCTCCGCTTCCAGCGGCAGCCAGGTCATGGCCAGGAAGGCGCTGCCTGCCGCTTCGCCGCAGGCGAGCACGGCGGGGACGGCGAGTTCCGCACAGGCTGCCAGGGCGGCCAGCCCGTCGGCTTCCGCCTGCAGGCGGTCGAGGTCGGGGGAAAACTTGACGAACAGCCGCCGGTCGCCCGCCCGGCAGCGCCAGTTTTCGGTGAAGCCGCCGCCGGCGGGGGAGGCGTCGGTGATGGATTCCCCCAGCGCCTGGGCGAGGGCGGCGCGGAGGCCGGGGGTCACAGTTCCAGGAAGTCCCGCACGTCCTCGGCCCGGGCCATGGTGTCGTGGTAGCCGAGATCCATGAGGGCCTGGGTGTAGGGCTGCTCGAAGAGGAGATAGCTGGTCAGGGCGCCGCCACGGCGATTCATGGCGCCGATGGCGGAAAGCAGCAGTTTCACCGGCCGGGGCAGCGCCTGGGCGTGGTGGGCGGCGATGAGATCCAGGCGCTGGGAAGGGGAGATGACCAGGGTGCGGATGGGGCGCAGGGGAATTCCCGCCTCCTGGCGCGCCGTTTCGGGGATGGCGTAGAGGGTCTTGTTGATGCGCTGCAGGCGCTCGATGTCCATGGCCAGGCTGTCCAGGAAGATGCTGGAGAGGGCGTGGCCGGCGATCTGGGCGAGGGACGGGTGGCTGTCGCTGCGGGAGCGCTCCTGCATTTCGTTCTGGCGCCCGGCGCCGATGATCATGATGCGCTCGGCGCCCAGGTGGATGGCCGGGGAGATGGGCGCCAACTGGCGCATGGAGCCGTCGCCGAAGTATTCGCGGTTGATGCGGGTGGCAGGGAAGACGAAGGGGATGGCGCTGGAGGCGAGCAGGTGATCGACGGTGATGCGGGTGGCCACCCCCATGCGCTGCACCCGCCGCCACGGCTCGGCGTCGGGATGGGCCTGGAAGAAGCTGATGCAGTCGCCGGATTCGTAGCCGGAGGCGGTGATGGAGAGGGCGTGCAGGGCGCCGCTGGCGATGGAACGCTCGACGCCGCGGAAATCCAGGTGGCGGGCGAGCAGGCCCCGCAGGGGCGTGTTGTCGAGCAGCGAGCGGGGCGGCCGGTGGATGAGCCAGCCGAACATCAGCATGGACAGCCAGTGCGTTCCCGAGAGGCCGACGCCCAGGGCGTCGGCGCGGTAGATATGGCCGGCGTGCATGTTGCGCCAGACCGAGGCGAGGAGGTCCACCGCCTTGCCGAAATTGTCCGCCAGGCAGGCGATGCTGGCGGCGTTGATGGCGCCGGCGGAGGTGCCGCAGAGGATGGGAAAGGGATTGCGCCGGCGCCGGGGCAGCAGTTCCGAGACGGCCATGAGGACGCCCACCTGGTAGGCGGCCCGGGCGCCGCCGCCAGTGAGGATGAGGGCGGTGCGCGGCCCCGGGCGGTTCAGGCGGGCGCCAGCCATCGCGGGTCGGGCCGGAAGGCCCGGGTCCAGGCCGGCACGTCGCCGGCGGGCATGGGGCGGGCGATGCCGTAGCCCTGGGCGGTGTCGCAACCGAGGGCGAGGAGGCGGGCGCCGTGCTCGGCGGTTTCCACCCCCTCGGCGATGACCTCCCGGTGGAAGGCCCGGGCCAGGCCGATGATGCCTTCGATGATGGCGAGGTCCTCCGGGTCCACCAGCATGTCGCGGACGAAGGACTGGTCGATCTTGAGGGTACGGGCGGGCAGGCGCTTGAAGTAGATCAGTGAGGAATAGCCGGTGCCGAAATCGTCGAGGGCAAAGGAAACGCCGAAGGCGGCGCAGCGGTTGATGACGTCGGTGACGTACTCGATGTCGTCGAGGGCGGCGGTTTCGACGATCTCCAGTTCCAGCCACGGGGGCGGCACTTCCGGGCGGGCGGCGAGCAGCGCCTGCAGGCGTTCGACAAAGCCGGGGGCGAGCAACTGCCGGGCGGCGACGTTGACGCTCACCGGCAACTCGACCCCGACGTCGCGCCAGGCGCCCATCTGGGCCAGCGCGGTGGCGATGACCCATTCGCCGAGGGTGATGGCGAAATCGGTATTTTCGATCGCCGGCAGGAATTCCGACGGCGGCAGCAGGCCCCGTTCCGGATAGCGCCAGCGGATGAGGGCCTCGGCGCCGACCACCACGCCCCGGCGCATGTCCACCTTGGGCTGGTAGTAGAGGACGAACTCGTCTGCCGGCAGCGCCGCCCGGATGCGGGAGACCTGCTCGCTGTGGGCGCGCACCTTGCGGTCGTGCTCGGTGTCGAAGAAGTGGTAGCGGTTGCGGCCGGTCTGCTTGGCCACGTACATGGCCTGGTCGGCATTGCGCAGGAGGGCGTCGGGGTCGTCGCCGTCGGCGGGGAAGCGGGCGACGCCGATGCTGGCGGAGAGCGCTTCGGTGCGGCCCTTGATGGCATAGGGCTCGGCGATGGTGGTGAGGACGCGCAGCAGCGCTGCCTCGCACTCGCCGAAATCCTCGGCGCGGATGAGGATGACGAACTCGTCGCCCCCCAGGCGGGCCACCGTGTCGCCGCCGCGCACGCACTTGCGCAGGCGGTCGGCCACCTCGATCAGCACCAGGTCCCCGGCGTCGTGGCCGAGGCTGTCGTTGATGGGCTTGAAGCCGTCCAGGTCCATGTAGGCGACGGCCAGGATGTCGCCGCTGCGGCGGCATTGGGCCATGGCCTGCTGCAGGCGGTCGGCCAGCAGCACCCGGTTGGGCAGGCGGGTCAGGGCGTCGTAGTGGGCGAGGTGCTCGAGCCGCCGCTGCTGCTCCTTGAGGGCGGTGATGTCGGAGAAGATGAGGATGTAGTTGCTGACGGCACCGGCGGCGTCGTGGACGGCGCTGGCGGTGACCAGTTCGGGGAAGGTCTCGCCGTTCTTGCGCAGGCCCCAGGACTCGCCCCGCCAATGGCCTTCCCGGTCGAGGGCGCCCATCGCTTCCTGCAGGAAGCGGCGGTCCCGGGTCTGGCCCACATGCGCCAGGACGTCGCAGCCGAGCAGATCGGCCCGGGTAAAACCTGTCAGTTCGGTGACCATGGGGTTGATGTCGACGACCCGCCGCTCGCCGTCAGTGATGATGATGCCTTCGCGGGCTTCGGCGAAGACGCTGGCGGCGAGACGCAGGGAATTCTCCGCCCGCTTGCGCTCGGTGATTTCGGTGGAGGTGCCCCGGTAGCCCCGGAAATTGCCCTGGAAATCAAAGACGGGTTCGCCGCAGACCTGGAAGTGGCGGAGGTTGCCTTGATCGTCGCGCACGCCGTACTCGAGGTCGCGGAAGACCCGGTGGGCGGCGAGATCGGCGCGGTGGGCGGCCCATTCCGCCTCGCCGAGCGTGGTTTCCTGCTCCCAGCGGCGCTTGCCGAGCAGGTGGTTGGACAGGCGGATGCCTTCGGGATCCCCCAGCCGGCCAGGCTGGTGGATGGTGAAGCGGAAGTCGGCGTCCTGCTCCCAGTACCAGTCGGTGGACAACGAGAGCAGGTTGCGGAAGCGTTCCTCGGAGGATTGCAGGGCTGCGAACTGGCCCTTGATTTCCGCCGCCATGCGCTTGAAGGCCGTGGCCACCCGGCCGATCTCGTCCTGGCTGCCGGTGGGCAGGTCGATGTCGAAATGGCCGGCGGAGACGGCGGCGCTGGCGTTCTCCAGGCGTTTCAGGTGGCGGGTGAGCCAAAAGGCCACCAGGGTCAGCAGCAGTCCGGAGAGCACCAGGGTGACGGCGGCGATGGCGAGGCTTTCCCGCACCAGCCGGCCCTGGGCCTGGGCGATGAAACGGGTGGAGATGCCCAGGGCGAGCTGGCCGTAGGTCTGGCCGGACAGGGTGATGGGCATGCGGGTGTCGAAGCGCTCCCCGAGGTGGGCGGTATCGGCGAAGGCCCGGGGGGGCGGCAGGGGCCGGGAAAGGTCCCAGCCGTCGCTGAGGACGACCCGGCCCCGGGAATCGGTGAGCACGAAGTAGGCGATGCCTTCCTGGCTGCGGCTTTCCCGGAACAGGTCGGCGATGGGGCCGTAATCCTGGCTGGCCATGAGGGGGCCGAGGGAGGCGTTGAGCAGTACCGAGGTTTCCTTGAGGCGGATTTCCACCTGCTCGGCCAGGCCGTCCTCCACGAGCCGGAAACCGTTCCAGGTGAGGGCGAGCACCAGGACGGCTTCGACCGCGAGGCTGGCCAGGATGAGCTGCCAGCGTAGCGACCGGGGGCGCAGTCGACGGATCATGGCGCCAGGTGCCGGCGGGTTTCCGGAAGATAGGTGTCGAGCCGCTTCATGTAGGCTTCATCGACCGTCTGCACGCCCTGGAAGCGGCTGCGCTCCAGGAAGGCACGGCCATCCGCCGAATGGGGGAGGGCGAGGAGCGCTCGCCGCAGCGTTTCCTGGTCGGCCTTGGGCATCTGGGGGTTGGCCAGGAGGGTGACGTTGGGCAGGACGTCCGACTTGAAGATGATGCGGATGTCGGACCGTTGTTCCGGGGGTATCTGGTCGAGGGTGAAGTGGGCGATGATGGCGGCTTCCGCCTCGCCGCGGGCCACCGCCAGCAGGCCGGAATTCTGGGAATTGACCAGCGACAGGTCGAGGTCCTTCTCCGCCAGGCCCATGTCGGCCAGGAGCTTGAGGGACACGATATTGACCAGGATGCTGCGGTCGGTGACGGCGATGCGCCGGCCGCGCAGATCCCTGGGGTCCTGCAGCGGCGAGTCGGAACGCACGGCGATGGCGGCGTGCAGCGGGCCGGAAAAGCGCACCAGGGGCACATAGCCGGCTTCCACCTGGGCCAGCCGCGCATGGTGGGCGGCGCTGATGATCAGGTCGAAATCCGGCGTCAGGGTGCGCCGGACGAAAGTGCGCACGTCCCGTTCGGTGTAAAGCTCCACCGGCCGTCCCAGGCTGTGCTCCAGATGGGCGCGCAGGGGCTGGAAGAGGGTCATCAGCACGTTGGTGGTCAGGTAGGGAACCACCCCCACCCGCAGGGGCGGCTGCTCCGCCCGTGCGGGAAATGCCGTAAGCATTAAAGCTGCGGCGAGCCACGCGCACCATTTGATCATTGTTCTTTTCCTCCGGGGCGCGCTTCCGGCGCCAGGGTTCCCCCGGCGGCAAGTATAGGAGAGTCCGCCCGGCGGCTCAATGCGCCGGGTTGCGCAGGGCGTCGGCCCAGCAGTTGGGCGTCTCGTAGAGGCGGACGCGCTCCAGGCGCAGGTGGTTGCCGTAGGTGTCCCGGTACACCCCGTCCAGGATGGCGAAGGCGATGGCGGCGAGGTTTTCCGCCGTCGGCACGCGGTCGAGGACCACCGTCTTGTGGCCCGGCAGGGCGGTGAGGAAGTCGACGATGGCCCGGTCGCCCCGGTAGGCCAGGAAGGCGTGGTCCCACAGGTCCACCAGGTGGGCCTTGGCCAGGGCCTTGACCTGGGAGAAATCCATCACCATGCCGTTGGCCGCGTCACCCTCCTTGTCGATGACATCGCCGGAAAGGGTGATCTCCAGGGCGTAGCGGTGCCCGTGCAGGTGCCGGCACTGGCTCTGGTGGTCGGGGATGCGGTGGCCGGCGTCGAATTCCAGGCGGCGGGTGATGAACATGGGCGGGGAGGGTGATCGAGGCAAGGCAGGATTATACAATGGCCCCATGCTCACTACCGCTGAACACCGCCGCGACAGCGCCGGCATGACCTACATCTACCCGGTCGTTTCCCGCCGGGCGGGGGGCGTGTCCGTCGGCGTCAATCTCAACGTCAACAACGCCTGCAACTGGGCCTGCGTCTATTGCCAGGTGGAAAACCTGCAACGGGGCGGGCCGCCCCCCATCGACCTGGGGCTCCTCGAGCAGGAACTGGACGGCTTCCTCGCCGGCGCCCCCGCCTTTCTCGCCAGCGCAGTGGCGCCGGAAGCGCGGCGCATTGTCGATGTCGCCTTTTCCGGCAACGGGGAACCCACCAGCGCCGCCGAATTCCCGCAGGCGGTGGGCATCGTGCGCCGCGCCCTGGAGCGGCATGGACTGGCGCAATCGGTCGTCATCCGCCTCATCACCAACGGCAGTCTCCTGCATCGGCCGGCAGTGCGGCGGGGCATCGCCGCCATCGGCGAAGCAGGGGGCGAGGTGTGGTTCAAGGTGGACCGTGTCGGCCCGCAGGCGGCGGCCATCAACGGCGTACCCCAGGATGCCGGGCGTGTGCTGAAGCACCTCCTGGCCTGCGCCGCCCTGGCCCGGACCTGGGTGCAGACCTGCTGGTTCGCGCTGGATGGCGCGGCGCCCGGCCCCGCCGAACGGCAGGCCTACTGCGATTTGATCGGGCAGGCGCGGCAGGCCATCGCCGGCATCCACCTCTACGGCCTCGCCCGGCCCTCGCTGCAGCCGGCGGCGCCACGCCTGCAGCGCCTGGAGGCGGCCGAGCTCGAAGCCTTCGCGGCCGAGATCGAAAAGAAAACGGGCGTCCGGGCCGTGGTCAGCCCGTGACGCCCGTGGGGGCGGCGCTGCCGGAAATCAGGCGGCCTTCTTGCCCTTGGCGCGGGCGGACTTCTTCAGGGTCTTGAAGAGGTCGGGTTCCTGGGACTTGAGGTACTCGATGACTTCCCAGTCCTCGCGCTTGATGGCCTTGATGTCCACCTGCTCGACATGGACCAGGCGCAGCAGTTCGCGCACCGGCTTGGGCATGTTGCGGCCGCTTTCATAACGGGAGCCGCCGCTCTGGGTGACGCCGATGGTGGACCAGAATTGCTGCTGGTTGAGGCCAAGCTTGCGACGAATCTCGCGGGGGTCGATTTTTTCGATGGTCTTCATGGTGCTCATAATTCAATCTCCATACGCCGATGTTGTAGAAATAACCCGGCATACTATTCATGTATGACCTAGGTCATATGACCAATTGTATATCTTGTTTTGCATTTTGCAAGTGGCATTGACTAATTTTTCCGGAATTTTTTCATCTCTCTGTCAAGCTGCTGTAGCTTAGACGGATATGACCCTGACCTTGTTCAATCGACTTTTCCAAAGGCAAGGGATGCTCTAACATCCATCACACAATACTTATCCGGGAGAGAGTCATGCTGGTCAGCGAAATCATCCGCATCAAGGGCGGAACGCTCTACACCGCGACACCGGAGCAATCCCTGGCGTCGGCCGTGGAAATCATGGCCGATTTCGATGTGGGCTCCCTGGTGGTGATGTCCGGCGGCAAGATGGCCGGCATCCTGACTTTCCGCGAAGTCCTGCGCGCCTTCCGCAAGACCGGCGGCAAGCTCGACATGATGACGGTGGGCGAGGTGATGGTGGCGGATCCGGCCACGGCCTATCCTTCCATGGAAGCCAACGACCTGCGCCGCCTGATGATCGAGAAACACTGCCGCTATCTGCCGGTCCTCGACGGCAACCTGCTGCTGGGCGTCATTTCCTTCCTCGACGTGGCCAAGGCGGTACTCGAAGAGCAGAGCTTCGAGAACAAGATGCTCAAGAACTACATCAAGAACTGGCCGGACGAACCGCAGGCCTGAGCCGGGGCAAGCCGGCAAGGGGCGGCCGCGGCCGCCATTTTTCCTTCAGCGGCCGTTCCAGCCGTAGCGCTTGGTGCGCTGCCAGCGGTTGTCCGCCTGCAGTCGGGGATTTCCGGCGAACGAGGGGGGGCGGCCCGGCTCCCGGCCGTGCTGGGGGCGGGCCGGTTGGCCGGCGGGCGGAGGGGTGGGGGAGGGCTTTTTGTGGGCCATGGTAAACTCAACGCTTCCATTCTATTCCCGCGCCTCCTATGTCCGGCAACACCTTTGGCACCCTGTTTACCGTCACCTCCTTCGGCGAATCCCACGGCCCGGCCATCGGCTGCGTGGTGGATGGCTGTCCGCCGGGGCTGGCCCTGTGCGAGGCGGACATCCAGGCCGAACTGGACCGCCGCAAGCCGGGCACCTCCCGCCATGTCACCCAACGCCGGGAACCGGATACGGTGGAGATCCTCTCCGGCGTCTTCGAGGGCAAGACCACCGGCACCCCCATCGGCCTCTTGATCCGCAACCAGGACCAGCGCAGCAAGGATTACGGCAACATCGCCGAGACCTTCCGCCCGGGGCACGCCGATTACACCTATACCCAGAAATACGGCTTCCGCGACTACCGCGGCGGCGGCCGTTCCTCAGCCCGGGAGACGGCGGTGCGCGTCGCCGCCGGCGCCATCGCCCGCAAGTGGCTGCAGGAGCGCTACGGCGTCGCCATCCGGGGCTGGATGAGCGCCCTCGGCCCCATTGACATTCCCTTTGCCAGCGTCGACGACATCGACGGCAATGCCTTCTTCGCCCCCAATGCCGGCATGGTGCCGCAGTTGGAGGCTTTTATGGACGAGTTGCGCAAGTCCCTGGATTCCGTCGGCGCCCGCATCACCGTCACCGCCACCGGCGTGCCGCCGGGCTGGGGCGAGCCGGTCTACGACCGCCTCGACGCCGAGATCGCCTACGCCATGATGGGCATCAACGCCGTCAAGGGCGTCGAGATCGGCGCCGGCTTCGCCGCGGTGGCCCAGAGGGGCAGCGAGCACGGCGACGAAATGCGGCCCGAGGGCTTCCTCTCCAACCACGCCGGTGGCATCCTCGGCGGCATTTCCACCGGCCAGGACATCGTCGTCAACATGGCCATCAAGCCCACCTCCTCCATCGCCCAGCCTCGCCGTTCCATCGACCGCCAGGGCCGCCCGATCGAGGTGGCGACCGAGGGACGCCACGACCCCTGCGTCGGCATCCGCGCCACCCCCATCGCCGAGGCCATGCTCGCGCTGGTGCTCATGGACCACGCCCTGCGCCATCGCGCCCAGTGCGGCGACGTGGTCTGCGCCACGCCGCGAATTCCGGGCAAAATCGGTTAACATCGAATTTTCCAATTCCGCCCCGGCGGACGTTGTTGCAAGAGGGAGCACAACATGCAAGTCGATCACCACGAACTCCATAATGAATTTCCGGACATGAAGGACGCCATCGAGGTGCTGAAGGCCTCGAACGCCCACTTCACCCGCCTCTTCAACAGCTACCACCGGCTGACCGGCAAGGTGGAGGATCTGGAAGAGCACGACATGCCGGTGGCCGACTTCACCATGGAAGACATGAAGAAGCAGCGGGTCAAGCTCAAGGACGAGCTCTACCACATGCTGCTCGCCTTCCGCGCCGGCCAGCAGTACAAGTAACCGGGCCTCGGCCCCGGGGCGCATCCGGTAGAATCGCCGGATGCACCTCCTGCCCTACTGGCGCCTCTCGGGCTACTACTTCTTCTACTTCGCCTTCATCGGCGCCTTTTCGCCCTATTTCGGGCTTTACCTGCAATCCCTGGATTTCTCCGCCTGGGACATCGGGCTCCTGATGTCCCAGATGCAGTTGATGCGCCTGTTCGGCCCCAACCTGTGGGGCTGGCTCGCCGACCATACCGGGTGGCGCGTGGCCATCGTCCGCCTGGCCGGGGCCATCAGCCTGGCCGGCTTTACCGCCTTCTTCTGGCTCGACCGCCTGGGGGGCATGCTGGTGGCCATGGCCTTCCTTGCGTTCTTCTGGAGCGCCGCCCTGCCGTTGGTGGAGACCCTGACCTTCGATCACCTGCGGGAAGAAAAGGGGCGTTACAGCCGCGTCCGGGTGTGGGGCTCCATCGGCTTCATCGTCGCAGTCCTGGGTACCGGGCGGTTGCTTGATTTCGTTCCCATCGCTGCCGTCCTCTGGGTGTGCTGGGCCGTGCTCGCCGGCATCCTGGCCCTGGCCGCCTCCTTGCCCGAGGCGAGCCACCCATCCCATCACGGGGAAAGCCAGCCCATCGCCGACATCCTGCGGCTACCCCGGGTGCGCGCCCTGCTGGCCGCCTGCTTCGCCATGTCCGCCGCCCACGGCGCCCTCTACGTCTTCTATTCCATCCACCTGGCCGACCACCAGTACAGCAAGACGGAGGTCGGCCTCCTGTGGTCCCTCGGCGTCCTCGCCGAGATCGTCGTCTTCCTGGCCATGGGGCGGATATCCCGGCGTTTTTCCCTGCGCGCCGTCCTGGCGGCCTGTTTCGCGGCGGCGGTGCTGCGCTTCCTGCTAATTGGCTGGGGCGTTGCGTCGCCTGCTGTCGCCGTCTTCGCCCAGTTGATGCACGGCCTCACCTTCGGCGCCTACCACGCCGCCGCCATTGCCGCCATCAACCAGTGGTTCCCGGGCAAGGCCCAGGGGCGGGGGCAGGCGCTCTATTCGAGCCTGACCTTCGGCGCCGGCGGCTTGCTGGGCGGCCTGGTCAGCGGCTGGACCTGGGACCCCATCGGCGCCGGCTGGACCTTCACCCTGGGTTCCCTCTTTGCCCTGGCCGGGCTGGTCCTGGTCCTCGGCTGGGTGCGGGACGGCGCGGGCGGCACGCAAGCGGGTCCGGCTATGCGATAATTCAAAGCTTTACGGCCCTACTGTTTCTTGCCATGCCGAAGACGCTTTACGACAAGTTGTGGGAGAGCCACGTCGTCCACCAGGAAGGGGACGGCACGGCGCTCATCTATATCGATCGCCACCTCATCCACGAGGTGACCAGCCCGCAGGCCTTCGAGGGCCTCAAGCTGGCCGGTCGCAAGCCCTGGCGGATTTCCTCCATCGTCGCCACCGCCGACCACAACACCCCCACCGACCACTGGGACGAGGGAATCAAGGATCTCGTCTCCCGCCTGCAGGTGGAAACCCTGGACGCCAATATCCGCGAGGTGGGCGCCCTGGCCTATTTCCCCTTCAGGGATCCGAAGCAGGGTATCGTGCATGTGGTGGGACCCGAGAACGGCGCCACCCTGCCGGGCATGACCGTGGTCTGCGGCGATTCGCACACCTCCACCCACGGCGCATTCGCCTGCCTGGCCCACGGCATCGGTACCTCGGAGGTGGAGCATGTGCTGGCCACCCAGTGCCTGGTGCAGCAGAAGTCCAAGGCCATGCTGGTGGCCGTCGAGGGCAGGCTGGGCAAGGGCGTCACCGCCAAGGATATCGCCCTGG
>DAINDE010000014.1:9115-31474 GCA_036732025.1 Rhodocyclaceae bacterium | reverse complement strand
CGGCCGCATCGGCACCGCCGGCGGCACCGGCTACGCCATCGAGTTCGGCGGCAGCGCCATCCGCGGCCTGTCCATGGAAGGGCGCATGACCCTGTGCAACATGGCCATCGAAGGCGGCGCCCGCATGGGGTTCGTGGCGGTGGACGACACCACCATCGACTACCTGCGCGGCCGGCCCTTCTCTCCCAAGGGTGAAGCCTGGGACAAGGCCGTGGCCTACTGGCGCACCCTCGTCTCCGACGCCGGCGCTCAGTTCGACCGCGTCGTCACCCTGCGCGCCGAGGACATCCGGCCCCAGGTCACCTGGGGCACTTCCCCCGAGATGGTGGTCGCCATCGACGCCGTGGTCCCCGATCCGGCCAGGCAGGCCGACCCGGTCAAGCGCGAGGGCATGGAGCGGGCGCTGCAGTACATGGGCCTCAACCCCAACACGCCGATCAAGGACATCGCCATCGACAAGGTCTTCATCGGCTCGTGCACCAATTCCCGCATCGAGGACCTGCGGGAAGCCGCCGCCGTCCTCAAGGGTCGCCATGTCGCTGCCAACGTCAAACTGGCCCTGGCGGTGCCCGGTTCCGGCCTGGTCAAGCGCCAGGCGGAAGCCGAGGGGCTGGACAAGGTCTTCGTCGCCGCCGGTTTCGAATGGCGCGAGCCGGGCTGCTCCATGTGCCTGGCCATGAACGCCGACCGCCTGGAACCGGGCGAGCGCTGCGCGTCCACCTCCAACCGCAATTTCGAGGGCCGCCAGGGACCGGGGGGACGCACCCACCTGCTGAGTCCCGCCATGGCGGCGGCGGCGGCCATTGCCGGGCATTTCGCCGACGTGCGGGAGATTCTCTGAAGTGGCGGTCATGAAACGTAGTCTTGTAACCATCCTGCTGGCCTTGGGTTTTGCCGGCTGCAACACCGCCCAGGGCGTCAAGAAGGACGTGGCCATCGGTGCCGAAAAGACCGGCGAGGCCCTGCACAAGGGGGGCGAGGCGGTGGGCCATGCCCTGGAAAAGACTGGTGAAGCGGTCGGAGGCGCCCTCAAGAAGGGCGGCGACGCCGTGCAGAAGGCGGTGGAGTAAATGGAAAAATTCGTTCGTCTCGAAGGGCTGGTGGCTCCCCTGGATCGCAACAACGTCGATACCGACGCCATCATCCCCAAGCAGTTCTTGAAGTCGATCAAGCGCTCCGGTTTCGGCCCCAACGCTTTCGACGAGTGGCGCTACATGGATGTCGGCCAGCCGGGGCAGGATTGTTCCCAGCGGCCGAAGAACCCGAACTTCGTGCTCAACCAGGAGCGCTACCAGGGGGCGGAAATCCTTCTCACCCGCCAGAACTTCGGCTGCGGCTCCTCCCGCGAGCACGCGCCTTGGGCACTGCTGGATTTCGGCTTCAAGGCCATCATCGCCGAGAGCTTCGCCGACATCTTCTTCAACAACTGCTTCAAGAACGGCATCCTGCCCATCGTCCTGCCCGCGGGCGAAGTCGAGGCCCTGTTCCAGCAGGTGGAGGCGGCGCCGGGCTACAAGCTGGTGGTGGACCTGCCGGCCCAGGCGGTGGTGCGCCCCGACGGCCATGGCATCCCCTTCTCGGTTGATGCCTTCCGCAAGGAATGCCTCATCAACGGCTGGGACGACATCGGCCTGACGCTCCGCCATGCCGACAAGATCCGCGAATTCGAAGAAAAACGTCGTATCGAGCAACCCTGGTTGTTCGCGTAACAAGGAAAGCCCATGAAGATTTGTGTTCTCCCCGGTGACGGCATCGGTCCCGAAATCACGGCCGAGGCCGTGCGCGTCCTCAAGGCCCTCGACCTCAAGTTCGAGCTGGAAGAGGCCCTCCTCGGCGGCGCCGCTGTCGATGCCACCGGCGTGCCCTATCCTGAAGCCACCCAGAAGCTCGCCCGCGAGGCCGATGCCGTGCTGCTCGGCGCCGTTGGCGGCCCCCAGTGGGATAGCCTGCCCCGGGAGCAGCGTCCGGAGCGCGGCCTGCTGGGCATCCGCAAGGATTTGAACCTCTTCGCCAACCTGCGCCCGGCCATCCTCTATCCGGAACTGGCCAACGCCTCGACCCTGAAGCCGGAAGTGGTGGCGGGCCTCGACATCCTCATCGTCCGCGAACTGACCGGCGACATCTACTTCGGCCAGCCCCGCGGCGTGCGCGAGGAGGCTGGCGAGCGGGTCGGCTTCAACACCATGGTCTACAGCGAGTCGGAAATCCGCCGCATCGGCCACGTCGCCTTCCAGGCCGCCCAGAAGCGGAACAGGAAGCTGTGCTCGGTGGACAAGATGAATGTCCTCGAATGCACCCAGCTCTGGCGCGACGTCATGATTGAGGTGGCCAAGGATTACCCGGACGTGGAACTGTCCCACATGCTGGTGGATAACGCCGCCATGCAGCTGGTCAAGGCCCCCAAGCAGTTCGACGTGATGGTCACCGGCAACATGTTCGGCGACATCCTGTCGGACGAAGCCTCCATGCTGACCGGCTCCATCGGCATGCTGCCCTCGGCCTCCCTGGACGAGAAGAACAAGGGCCTCTACGAGCCTTCCCACGGCTCCGCCCCGGACATCGCCGGCCAGGGCGTCGCCAACCCGCTGGCCACCATCCTCTCGGCGGCCATGCTGCTGCGCTACACCTTCGGCCTGGAAGAACAGGCACTGCGCGTCGAAAACGCGGTCAAAAAGGTTCTCGCCCAGGGCTATCGCACCGGCGACATCTACGAGCGCGGCACCAACAAGGTGGGCACCCGGGAAATGGGCGACGCTGTGCTGGCGGCGTTGGCGTAATACCAAAGGCGCCCTCGTGCGTTAAAGAATTTTTTGGAGAGTGAAGCAATGAAGAAGGTTGGTCTGGTTGGTTGGCGCGGCATGGTCGGTTCCGTCCTCATGCAGCGCATGGTGGAAGAGGGCGATTTCGCCTACATCGATCCCGTCTATTTCTCGACCTCCAACGCTGGCGGCAAGGCCCCGGTGTTCGGCGGCAAGGAAGCCTCCCTGCCCCTGCAGGACGCGGCCAACATCGAGGCCCTCAAGGCCTGCGAGATCATCATCACCTGCCAGGGCGGCGACTACACCAAGGAAGTCTTCCCGGCGCTGCGCTCCGCCGGCTGGAACGGCCACTGGATCGACGCTGCCTCGGCGCTGCGCATGAAGGACGACGCGGTCATCATCCTCGACCCGGTCAATATGCACGTCATCAAGGACGCCCTGGCCAAGGGCGGCAAGAACTGGATCGGCGGCAACTGCACCGTTTCCCTCATGCTCATGGGCCTCGGCGGCCTCTTCCAGCACAACCTGGTGGAGTGGATCTCCTCCATGACCTACCAAGCCGCCTCCGGCGCCGGCGCCCAGAACATGCGCGAGCTGATCGCCCAGATGGGCGCCATCCACGCCTCGGTGGCCGACCTCCTCGCCGACCCGGCTTCCGCCATCCTGGAAATCGACCGCAAGGTCGCCGAGACCATCCGTTCCGACGCCTTCCCCAAGAAGAACTTCCGCAACACGCCCCTGGCCGGCAGCCTCATCCCCTGGATCGACGTGCCCGTCGAAGGCGGCCAGTCCAAGGAAGAATGGAAGGGTGGCGCCGAGTGCAACAAGATCCTCGGCAACCCGGCCTTCCGCACCCCGGGCTCGATTCCCATCGACGGTCTCTGTGTGCGCATCGGCGCCATGCGCTGCCATTCCCAGGCGCTCACCATCAAGCTCAAGAAGGATGTGCCCCTGGACGAGATCAGCGACATGCTGGCCAAGAACAACCAATGGGCCAAGGTCGTACCGAACGAGCGCGAGATCAGCGAGCGCGAACTGACTCCGGCGGCGGTCACCGGCACCCTCACCGTGCCCGTCGGCCGTCTGCACAAGATGGCCATGGGCCCCGAGTACCTGGCCGCCTTCACCTGCGGCGACCAGTTGTTGTGGGGCGCCGCCGAGCCCCTGCGCCGCATGCTGCGCATCCTGCTCGACGCTTGAGCGCAGGCTACTGATTTTCCGATGGAATAAAAGCCGGGGCCCTGGGTCCCGGCTTTTTTGCATGTTGGAAATATGCCAAAGGCTATTAAAACTAGAAGCAGGTTTAGCTTGCATAGCTAAGTTCATGATGTTAATTTAAAAGCCCATTTCGACGCTCTCAGGGTGGCGCCGTGTCAAAAAAACTAGACACTCGATTCAAGATGCATGCCGCGGCAGCCGCTGTGGCCTCCTGTCTGTCCATGACGCCGTTGTTCGCCGATGCCGCCGGCTTGGGCAAGATTACGGTGCTGTCCGGCCTGGGCCAGCCCTTGCGGGCGGAGGTCGAGATCAGCGCCAGCCGGGAAGAACTGGCCGGCATGACGGCGCGCCTCGCGCCCCAGGACGTCTTCCAGCAGGCTGGAATCGATTATTACGCCGGCCTCGCCGACCTGCGCTTTACCGTCGACAAACGCCCGAACGGCAAGTCCGTCGTCCGCGTGACCTCCGCCAAGCCGGTCAACGAGCCCTTCCTCGATTTCCTGGTGGAACTGAACTGGCCGGCCGGCCGCCTGGTGCGGGAATACACTTTCCTCCTCGATCCCCCCGAGGTTGCGGCCAAGGCTGCCGGTGCCCCGGTGTCCGTGGCCGAGGCCAAGCCGGTGGCTGTGCCTGGCTACGCCGAGACGGCGCCGATGCCGGCGCCGCGGTCGGCAGCCAAGGAGCCGGCTGCACCCAAACCCGGCGCCAGGCCCCGCCCCCAGGCTGCCGAAGCCCCCGAAAAGGCGCCTGCCGCGGGAGAAACCCGCGCAGTGAAGAGCGGCGATACCCTGCGCCGCATCGCCAGCGAAACCCGCCATGAGGGCGTTTCCCTCGAGCAGATGCTGGTGGGCCTCTATCGTGCCAACAGCGACGCCTTCGTCGGCGGCAACATGCACCGCCTGCGCGCCGGCGCCATCCTCAACCTGCCTGACAAGGAGACGGTGGCCGCCATTCCGCAGGACGAGGCGAAGAAGGTATACGTCTCCCAGACCGCCGACTGGAATGCCTACCGCCAGAAGCTCGCTTCCGCGGCGGCCCAGGGGCCCGCCAAGGACGAGGCTCCCACCCAGGCCACCGGCGGCAAGATCACGGCCAAGGTCGAGGACAAAGCCGCTCCCGCCGAGAGCCAAAAGGACCAGGTCAAGGTTTCCAAGACCGAGGCCGCCAAGGCGGCCGGCGGGAAGGGCAAGAGTTCGGCGGAAGAAGACCTGATCGCCAAGGAAAAGGCTCTCAAGGAAGCCAACGAACGGCTGGCGATGCTGGAGAAGAATGTCGCCGAGTTGCAGAAGCTCGTCGACATGAAGAATCAGAGCCTGGCCGAGCTGCAGAAACAGACCGCCGCCGGTGCCAAGAAGGCCGAGGAAACGAAGAAGGCTGAAGCCGCCAAGCTGGCTGAAGAAGCCAAGAAGGCCGAAGCGGCCAAGAAGGCGGAAGAAGCGAAGTTGGCCGAAGCGGCCAAGAAGGCCGAGGAAGCCAAGAAGGCCGAGGAAGCCAAGAAGGCTGAGGAAGCCAAGAAGGCCGAGGAAGCCAAGAAGGCCGAGGAAGCCAAGAAGGCTGAGGAAGCCAAGAAGGCCGAGGAAGCCAAGAAGGCCGAGGACGCCAAGAAGGCCGAGGACGCCAAGGCGGCGGAAGAGGCCAAGAAGGCCGAGGAAGCGAAGGCCGCCGAGGAAGCCAAGAAGGCGGCCGAGGCAGCCAAGCCGGCGGAAGCGCCAAAGCCTGCGGAGCCCCCGCCAGCGCCCCGGAAGCCCATTGTTCCTCCGCCGGAGCCCGAGCCAGAACCGGAAACCGATCTCACCCTGCCGCTGGCGGGGGGGGGCATCCTGGCGCTGCTGGCCGGCTATTTCCTCTACCGGCGCCGGCGCACGCCGCTGCCCTCGGTACCCACGACGGCGGCGCCCAGTCCGTCCCTCGGCCCCAACTCCGTCTTCCGGGCGACCGGTGGCCAAAGTATCGATACCGGCCAGACGCCTCCCCAGACGGCGGATTTCAGCCAGACCGGCCCGGGCACCATCGATACCGACGAAGTGGATCCGGTGGCGGAAGCCGATGTCTACATGGCCTATGGCCGCGACGCCCAGGCCGAGGAAATCCTCCTCGAGGCCATGCAGAAGGATCCCCAGCGTACGGCCATCCACGCCAAGCTTCTGGAGATCTACGCCAACCGCAAGAGCCTGAAGCAGTTCGAAACCCTGGCCAGCGAGCTTTACGCCCAGACCGGCGGCATTGGCGCCGACTGGGAGAAGGTGGCGGCCATGGGGCTCAAGCTCGATCCGGGCAACCCCCTCTATTCCGGCGGCAAGGGAACCGTGGGCGGCCTGGCCGACTTCGACGCTGATGCGACCATGGTCGTCTCGCCCGCTCCGGCCGATGCCATGCGCTCCACGGTGACCTTGCCCGGGGCGCTTTCGCAGATGGCGGGACTGGCCGCCGCGGCTGCCGAACCTCCGCTCGAAGCGACGGCGCCGATGCCGCTGGCCGAGGAGGCCACGGCGGAACCGGCAGTTGCCGAAGAAGCCGCCCCCGCCGGCGATCTGATGAGCCTGGACTTCGACCTCGGTACGCCGGAACCCCATGTCTCGACGGCGCCCACCGGCTTGGCGCCGGTTGTCGAAGCCGAAAGCGAGGAGGCGGAACCGTTCATCGATACCGTCACCAATGCCGAAGCCGGTGCCCTCGACTTCAACCTCGACGCCGCGACGCCGGCGGAGCCGCAGGTGGTTCCGGAGCCCGTGGCCGAAGAAGCGCCGATGCTCGATTTCGACCTGGGTCTCGACACCACGGGAGAACCCACGCCGTCCGCTGCCATGCAGGGGCTCATGGTGTCGTCGGCCAGCGATGATGAAAAGGCCGCCCGGGCCATGGCCGACACCTTCGTCGGCGTCGAGGGCGCGGTACCGGCCGAAGACATGGGCAACATCGAACTCGACATGGGCGGCAAGGCCGCGGATACCGTGGTCAATCCGCAAGCCCTGCTGCAGACCGAGGATATGGGCGCCAAGGTGGACGACGAGGTGGTCGATATCGGCGAAGTGGATGCCGACGCCCTGGAGTTCGACGTCAAGCTCACCGACTCGACCATCCTCGGCCAGCCCATGCAGGCGCCGTCCTTCGACATGGGCGCCATCAACCTGGATTTGGCCGCTTCCCCCGAAGCGACAACGGTCCAGCCCGTCGGGCTGCCCCCGGAAGAGCCCTTCGCGCCGCCTCCCGCTCCCGAACCGGTAGCGGCGGCTCCGGCCCCCGCCGGCGGCGATGCCCGCTGGGAAGAAGTCAACACCAAGCTCGACCTGGCCAAGGCCTACGAGGAGATGGGCGACCTGGAAGGTGCCCGCGAACTCCTGCAGGAAGTCGTCAAGGAAGGCACACCGGACCTGGTCGACCAGGCCAACGCTATCCTGGCCCGCATCAGCGGGTAAAATCGCAGGCATTGCGATCGGCACATGGCCCCCGCGCGGGGCTATGTGCGTTTCCGGAGCCTGCTATTGCACCCTGCCGCCTGCCTGCTTTCCTGGTTCATCCTGCTGCTTGCTGTGCAACTGCTCTCCTGGCCTGCCCTGGCGGTCCTCGCCCTGCTGGTGGCCCTGGCTGGCGGCGGGGTCTGCCGCCGCTGGTGGCGGCTCTTGCGGCGGGCACGCTGGCTGCTGCTCTCCCTCTTCCTCATCCTGGCCTACGGTGCCCCGGGAGATGCCCTCTTCGACGTGGCCTGGCTACCTACCGAAGCCGGCGTGGCCGACGGCGCCTTGCATGTGCTGCGCCTGGTGGTCATGCTGGGGTCGCTGGCATGGGTGTTCGAGCGCCTGAGCCGGGACCAGTTTCTGGCCGGCATCTGGGGCCTTTCCCTTCCCCTGGCGAGGCTGGGGATCGACAGCCGGCGGGCGGTAGTGCGCCTGGCCCTCGTCTTCGACATCGTGCAGGAAGCCCCCCGGCCGGGCAACTGGCGCCAGTTGCTGGAGGATGGCAGCCTGGCGGAAGGGGAATCCGCCGTCGTGCGCATCGCATCGCCAGCCTGGCGGGCTGCCGACACGGCCCTGGTCGCCGGCATGGTCGGGCTCATGCTTGGAGCATCGTGGCTGCGATGAGGATTGCGCTGGGCCTCGAGTACTGCGGCACCGCCTTCTGCGGCTGGCAGAGCCAGGCTGGCGGCGGCGCCGTGCAGGATGCCCTGGAGGCGGCCCTGGCGCGCATTGCCGCCGCGCCCGTGACCACATTGTGCGCCGGCCGCACCGACGCCCGGGTCCATGCGACTCACCAGGTGGTCCATTTCGACACCGACGCAGAGCGCCCGCTGACGGCCTGGGTGCGGGGGGTCAATACCCACCTGCCGCAGGGGGTGGCGGTGCGCTGGGCGCAGCCGGTGGCCGATGATTTCCACGCCCGCTTCAGCGCCCGTGGCCGCCGCTACCGCTACCTGCTCCTCAACCGGCCCCAGCGGCCGGGGCTGTGGCAGGGGAGGGCGGGTTGGCACCATCTGCCTCTGGATATCGACGCCATGCGCCGGGGGGCGGCCCTGCTCTGCGGCGAGCATGACTTTTCAGCTTTCCGCGCCGCCGAATGCCAGGCCAAGTCGCCGGTGAAGACCCTGTGGCAGGCCGATATCCGGCAGGCCGGGCACTTCTTCGTCTTCGATTTCGCCGCCAGCGCCTTTCTCCACCACATGGTGCGCAACATCGTCGGCAGCCTGGTCTACGTCGGCAAAGGCGCCCAGGAACCGGGGTGGATGGCCGAGTTGCTGGGGCAACGGGACCGCAAGCTGGCGGCCCCCACCTTTTCGCCCGATGGCCTCTATTTCCGCGGCCCCATCTACGAGCCCCACTGGGGCTTGCCCGAGCCCGACGACGATTTCCTTCCAGGAGTTTCGCCATGATCCGATCCGACCGCACCCGCATCAAGATCTGCGGCCTCACCCGCGAGGAGGACGTGGATGCCGCCGTGGGCGCCGGGGCCGACGCCATCGGCTTCGTCTTCTATCCGCCCAGCCCGCGCTATGTGACGCCGGAGCGGGCGGCCGAGTTGGTCCGGCGGCTGCCGCCCTTCGTGTCGGCCGTCGGCCTTTTCGTCAATGCGGCGCCGGCGGACGTCCGGGGGATTCTCGATATCGTCCCCCTGAATATCCTGCAATTCCACGGCGACGAACCGGAGGTCGACTGCGCCCGCTACCGCCGTCCCTACCTCAAGGCCGCCCGGGTGACCGCGGACCTGGATTTGGTACAATACGCGGCTTGCTACCCGACGGCCTCGGCCCTGCTGCTGGATGCCTTCGTGGAAGGCTACGGGGGTGGGGGAAAAACCTTCGACTGGTCGTTGATACCGGCGCAACTGCCGCTCCCGGTGGTTCTATCCGGCGGGCTGGACGCTGCCAACGTGGGCGAGGCGGTGCGGCGGGTGCGGCCGGCGGCGGTGGATGTGTCTTCCGGCGTCGAGGCGGCCAAGGGCATCAAGGACGCCGCCAGGATTGCTGCTTTCATCGCCGCGGTCCGGGCAGCTGAAAACTAGGATTCACGACATGCGCAAACAACCGGGTGGCCTCACCCGCAACTTCTGGCGGCGCCATTCGGCCAACCATACCTGAGATGGCAAGACTCTGCCTGTCCGCAGTTTCTTGACCCTTTCCGGAGATTCCCATGTCTGCTACCCCCTACAACCTGCCTGATGCCACCGGGCATTTCGGCCCCTACGGCGGCGTCTTCGTCGCCGAAACCCTGATCGCCGCCCTGGACGAACTGCGCGCCGCCTACGAGGTGGCCCAGAAGGATCCCTCCTTCATGGCCGAGTTCAATTACGAGCTCAAGCATTACGTCGGCCGTCCGTCCCCCATCTACCACGCCAAGCGCTGGTCCGGGATCCTCGGCGGCGCCCAGATCTACCTGAAGCGGGAAGACCTCAACCACACCGGCGCCCACAAGGTGAACAACTGCATCGGCCAGGCCCTGCTGGCGCGGCGCATGGGCAAGCCGCGAGTCATCGCCGAGACCGGTGCCGGCCAGCACGGCGTCGCCACCGCCACCGTCGCCGCCCGCTACGGTATGGAATGCGTGGTCTACATGGGCAGCGAGGACGTCAAGCGCCAGGCTGCCAACGTCTATCGCATGAAGCTCCTGGGTGCCACCGTCGTGCCCGTGGAGTCCGGCTCCAAGACCCTGAAGGACGCGCTCAACGAAGCCATGCGCGACTGGGTCACCAACATCCACAACACCTTCTACATCATCGGCACCGTCGCCGGGCCCCACCCCTACCCCATGATGGTGCGGGACTTCCAGGCCGTCATCGGCGAGGAATGCCTGACCCAGATGCCGGAAATGGTCGGCCGCCAGCCGGACGCCGTCATCGCCTGCGTCGGCGGCGGCTCCAACGCCATGGGCATCTTCTACCCCTACATCCCGGTCGAGGGCGTCAAGCTGATCGGCGTCGAGGCGGCCGGGGAAGGCGTCGAGACGGGGCGCCACGCGGCGTCGCTCACCGCCGGCGTGCCCGGCGTGCTGCACGGCAACCGCACCTACCTGCTGCAGGACGAGAACGGCCAGATCATCGACACCCATTCCGTTTCCGCCGGCCTCGATTACCCGGGTGTCGGCCCCGAACACGCCTATCTGAAGGATTCCGGCCGGGCCGAATACGTGCCGGTGACCGATGCCGAGGCCCTCAAGGCCTTCCACGACCTCTGCCGCCTGGAAGGCATCATCCCCGCCCTGGAGTCGTCCCACGCCCTGGCCTATGCCGCCAAGCTGGCGCCGACGCTGCCCAAGGACAAGATTCTGCTGGTCAACCTCTCCGGCCGGGGTGACAAGGACATGCACACCGTGGCCGAGAAATCCGGGATCCAATTCTGATGTCGCGAATCCAATCGACCTTCCAGCGCCTCCAGGCCGACGGCCGCAAGGCGCTCATTCCCTTCATCACCGCCGGCGACCCCGACGCCGCCCTGACGGTGCCCCTCATGCATGCCCTGGTGGAAGCGGGCGCCAACGTCATCGAACTGGGCGTTCCCTTCTCCGACCCCATGGCCGACGGCCCCACCATCCAGAGGGCGTCCGAACGGGCCCTGGCCAAGGGCATGACCCTGAAGAAGGTGCTCGAACTGGTGACGGCTTTCCGTGCCACCGACGGCGCCACGCCCGTCGTCCTCATGGGCTATGCCAATCCCATCGAGGCCATGGGCCTGGAAAAATTCGCCGCCGCCGCCGCCGCCGCCGGCGTCGACGGCGTGCTGGTGGTGGATTACCCGCCCGAGGAAGCGGCCGCCTTCGGCGCCGCCATGAAGGCCCGGGGCATGGACCCCATCTTCCTCCTGGCGCCCACCTCCACCGACGCCCGCATCGCCCAGGCCGGGGAAGTGGCCAGCGGCTACGTCTATTACGTGTCCCTGGCCGGAGTCACCGGCGCCGGGCATTTGAACATCGACGCCGTCGCCCAGCGCATCCCGCAGATTCGCGAAAAGACCGGTCTGCCGGTGGGTGTAGGCTTCGGCATCCGGGATGCCGCCTCGGCCGGACGCATTGCCGCCTTCGCCGATGCCGTCGTGGTCGGCAGCCGTATCATCGAGGAACTGGAAAAATCCACCGCCGAGACCGCCTGCGCCCAGGTCAAGGCCCTGGTGGCCGATCTGCGCCGCGGCATCGACGCCGCCGGAGGTTAATTCATGAGCTGGCTCAACAAACTCCTTCCCCCCAAGATCAAGCGCGAGCAGGGCACTCCCCGCCGCGCCAGCCTGCCCGAGGGCCTGTGGAGCAAGTGCCCGTCCTGCGAGGCGGTCCTGTACGCCACCGACCTGGAGAACAACCTCCAGGTCTGCCCCAAGTGCGGCCACCACAACCGCTTGCGCGCCCGCCAGCGCCTCGACCTGCTGCTCGATCCGGAAGGCCGCTTCGAAATCGGCGCCGAGGTGGTGCCGGTGGATAGCCTCAAGTTCAAGGACAGCAAGCGCTATCCCGACCGCCTCATGGAAGCCAACGAGAACACCGGCGAGAGCGATTCCCTGGTGGTCATGCAGGGCGCCATCAAGACCCTGCCCGTGGTGGCGGCGGTCTTCGAGTTCGAGTTCATGGGCGGCTCCATGGGTTCGGTGCTGGGGGAGCGCTTCGTGCGCGGCGTCCAGGTGGCGGTGGAAAACCGCCTGCCCTTCGTCTGCATCACCGCTTCCGGCGGCGCCCGCATGCAGGAAGGCCTCTTCTCCCTGATGCAGATGGCCAAGACCACGGCGGCCCTGACCAAGCTTGCCGAAGCCGGCCAGCCCTTCATCTCCATCCTCACCGACCCGACCATGGGCGGCGTTTCCGCTTCCTTCGCCTTCGTCGGCGACGTGGTCATCGCCGAGCCGGGCGCCCTCATCGGCTTCGCCGGCCCCCGGGTGATCGAGCAGACGGTGCGTGAAACCCTGCCGGAAGGTTTCCAGCGCTCCGAATTCCTGCTGGAAAAGGGTGCCATCGACCTCATCGTCGACCGCCGCGACATGCGGGACAAGGTGGCGCAATTGCTGGCCATGCTGCAGAAACTGCCCGCCGCCGCCTGAATTGAAGACTCTCGCTGACTGGCTGGCGCACCTCGAGGGGCTGCACCCCAAGGGGCAGGCCGGCATCGAGCTAGGCCTGGAACGCATCCGTCGCGTCAAGGAAGCGTTGGGGCAAATCCAGCGCTGCCCGGTGATCGTCGTCGGCGGCACCAACGGCAAGGGCTCCACCTGCGCCTACCTGGAGAATATCCTTGACCGGGGCGGCTACCGGGTGGGCTGCTACACCTCGCCGCACCTGCTGGCCTACAACGAGCGGGTGCGCATCAATGGGCGCCCGGCAACGGATGAAACCCTCTGCGCTGCCTTCGCCAAGGTCGAGGCGGCGCGCCGGCAGGCGGGGGACGTCGCCCTCACCTATTTCGAATTCGGCACCCTGGCCGCCTGGGAAGTCTTCGCTGCTGCCAGCGTCGAGGCGGTCATCCTGGAAGTGGGCCTGGGCGGGCGGCTGGACGCCGTCAACGCCTACGAGCCGGACGTGTCCATCGTCACCACCGTCGACCTGGATCACATCGACTGGCTGGGACCGGACCGCGAGGCCATCGGCTTCGAGAAGGCGGGCATTTTCCGGCCCGGCCGCCCGGCCTTCTGTGCCGATCCCCGGCCGCCGCAAGCGCTCCTCGACCATGCCGCCGCCATCGGTGCCGACCTGCGCTTGATCGGCCGCGACTTCGGCTTCGAGCGCGACCGGGAAAACCGCCTGCAATGGCGCTGGTGGTGCCAGTCCGGCGGGCGGGTGGTGAAGCGCGCCCTGGCCTTCCCCGGGCTGCGGGGGCCGACCCAGCTCGCCAACGCCGCCGTCGCCCTGGCCGCCCTGGACAGCTTGGCCGACCGCCTGCCGGTGACCATGCAGGCCATCCGCCCCGGTCTCATCGAAACCGAGCTGCCCGGCCGCTTCCAGGTGATTCCCGGCAAGCCGGCCATCGTCCTCGATGTCGCCCATAACCCCCAGGCGGTGCGGGTGCTGGCCGACAATCTCGCCACCATGGGCTTCTTCGACCGTACCCACGCCGTCGTCGGCATGCTGGCCGACAAGGACATCGCCGGCGCCCTGACACCCCTGAAGGGCAAGGTGGACGCCTGGTACCTGTCCACCCTCGGCGGCCCCCGCGGGACGACGGCGGAGACCCTGGCCGGCATCGTTGCGGCTGCCGGGCTCGGGGGCGAGGTAACCTGTCATGACTCGCCCCAGGCCGCCCTGCAGGCTGCCCGGGGCAGGGCGGGGGAAAGTGATAGAATTCTGGCCTTTGGATCGTTCTATACGGTGGCCGGGGCGCTGCAGGCGCTTGGGCGGGACCGCTGAGCCATGGAAGAAACCGACGCCCAACTGCAATTGAAGAAGCGTGCCCGCCGCCGGCTGGTCGGCGCCGTTGCCTTCGCCACCCTGGTTGCCGTGGTGCTGCCGATGATCATGGATCACGAGCCCAGGCAGGCCGTGCAGGACGTGGAAATCCGCATCCCCGGCCAGGACGAGAAGCCCTTCGCGCCAAAGTTTGCCACGGCGCCGGCGGCCAAGCCCGAGAAGGCCCCGGAGAAATCGCCGGAAAAGCCCGCCGAAGCCGCGCCCGAAACCCCCCGGGCGGCCCCGGCCGAGGCGTTGGCAAAACCCGCCGCCGCGCCCACTGCCCGGGTGGTGGAACTGCCCGCCGACAAGCCGGCGGCCAAGCCCCAGGACAAACCCGCCGAGAAACCCGCGGCCAAACCGGAAAAGCCCGCGGCCAAGCCCGCCGACAAGGCGGTGGAGAAACCTGCGGAGAAGCCGGCCGAAAAGGCCGCCGAGGCCAAGCGGGCCAGCGCCATTCTCGGCGGCCAGCCAGCGGAAGCGCCGGCAGCCAAGGCCGGCGAGCACATCATTCTCATCGGCGCCTTCACCAACGAGGGCAACGTGGCCCAGCTCAAGACCAAGCTCGCCGAGCAGGGCATCAAGGTATTCACCGAGCCGCTGGACACGCCCCAGGGCAAGAAGACGCGGGTACGGGCCGGTCCCTTCCCGAGCCGCGAGGCGGCGGACAAGGCGCTGGAGAAGATGAAGCGCATCGGCGTTTCCGGAGTGGTGACGGCGAAGCAATGACCATTTTCGACTATGTCGTCATCGGCATCGTCGGCGCATCGCTGCTCCTGGGCCTGTGGCGTGGGGTGGTGGGGGAGCTGATTTCCCTGGCCGCCTGGGTGCTGGCCTTCATCGCCGCCTACCATTTCGGCGGCGAGGTGGGCCAGGCGGCCTTTACCGGCATTGCCGATCCCGGCCTGCGGGCCCTGGCGGGCTGCGGGGCAGTGTTCGTCGGCGTGCTGGTGGTGATGGCCCTGGTGCGGCTGGCGGTGCGGGGATTGATCAAGGCCCTGGGTCTGGGCGTATCGGACCGGATATTGGGGATGGTTTTTGGTGTCTTACGGGGCGTACTGGTGGCGATGGTGCTGGTGGCGGCGGGGGGACTGACCTCGGCGCCGCGCCAGCCCTGGTGGAAAGGGGCGACCCTGGCACCGCCCCTGGAGACGGCAGTACTGGCGGCGCGGCCCTGGTTGCCGGCCGATCTGGCGAAACGGATTCGATTCAGTTAGGTAGAAAGCTATGTGCGGGATTCTCGGGGTAATGGCGACGACGCCGGTCAATCAGCTCCTCTACGACGGGCTGATGGTGCTGCAGCATCGCGGGCAGGACGCGGCGGGCATCGCCACGGCCGAGGGCAACACCTTCCACCTGCACAAGGGGCCGGGGCTGGTGCGCGACGTCTTCCGCACCCGTAACATGCGGGCCCTGCCCGGCAACTGGGGCATCGGCCACGTGCGCTACCCGACCGCGGGTTCCGCCTACAACTTCGCCGAGGCCCAACCCTTCTACGTCAATTCGCCCTTCGGCATCGTGCTGGGCCACAACGGCAACCTGACCAACGCCGACCAGTTGAAGGACGAGATGTTCCGCCTCGACCGCCGGCACATCAACACCAATTCGGACTCCGAGGTGCTGTTGAACGTCCTCGCCCATGAGCTGCAGGCCGCCGCCCACGGCTACGAGCTCGACGTGGACAGCATCTTCCAGGCGGTGGCCGGCGTCCATCGCCGCTGCCGGGGCGCCTACGCCGTGGTGGCCCTGATCGCCGGCTACGGCCTGCTCGCCTTCCGCGACCCCTACGGCATCCGCCCCCTGGTGTACGGCAAGAACGAGACCGAGGCGGGCACCGAATACCTGGTTTCCTCCGAATCCGTGGCCCTCGATACCCTGGGATTCGAGATCGTGCGTGACATCGAACCCGGCGAGGCCGTGTTCATCGATCTCAACCACAACCTGCACAGCCGCCAGTGCGCCCAGCAACCCACCTACGCGCCCTGCATCTTCGAATACGTCTACCTGGCCCGGCCGGACTCGGTCATCGACGGTGTCTCGGTCTACGAGTCGCGCCTCAAGATGGGCGAGTTCCTCGCCGAGAAGGTGAAGCAGACCATTCCGGTGGAAGATATCGACGTCGTCATCCCCATCCCCGATTCCAGCCGGCCGGCGGCCATGCAGCTCGCCCAGGCCCTGGGCATCCCCTACCGCGAAGGCTTCGTCAAGAACCGCTATGTCGGCCGCACCTTCATCATGCCCGGCCAGGCCATGCGCAAGAAGTCGGTGCGCCAGAAGCTCAATACCTGCGGCCAGGAATTCAAGGGGAAGCGGGTGCTGCTGGTGGATGACTCCATCGTCCGCGGCACCACCAGCCGTGAAATCGTCGACATGGCGCGGGCCGCCGGGGCGCTCAAGGTCTATTTCGCCTCCGCCGCGCCGCCGGTGCGCTTCCCCAACGTGTACGGCATCGACATGCCGACCCGGGAGGAGCTCATCGCCACCGGCCGCACCGATGCCGGCATCGCCGCCGAGATCGGCGCCGACGCCCTGGTCTACCAGGACATCGAGGCCCTCAAGCAGTCGGTGACGGCCATCAATCCAAGCCTTACCGTCTTTGACGCCTCCTGCTTCGACGGCTGCTACATCACCGGGGACGTGGACGAACATTACCTCGACGCCGTCGAGGGCAGGCGCGGCGGCAGCAAAGGCGGCAAGGGCGACGACGACGGCGACGGCAAGGCCTCGCAGCAGCTCGTTCTGCAACTCGCTTCGGGGGGGCAGGACTGATGGCCGACGCGCCCGCCTACCGGCCGGAAACCCTGGCCATCCGCGCCGGCCAGGAGCGCAGCCAGTTCGGCGAGCACGCCGAGGCCCTCTACCTGACGTCCAGTTTCGTCTTCAAGAGCGCCGCCGAAGCCGCCCGCCGCTTTTCCGGCGAGGAGGATGGCTACGTTTACGCCCGCTTCTCCAACCCCACGGTGACCATGTTCGAGGAACGCCTCGCCGCCCTCGAAGGCGCCGAGGACTGCGTGGCCTTCGCCAGCGGCATGGCCGCCATCATGGCTACGGTCATGGCCCACCTCAAGGCCGGCGATCACATCGTCGCTTCCAGCGGCCTGTTCGGCGCCACGGTGCAGTTGTTCAATGCCATCCTGTCGCGGGCCGGCATCGCCACCACCTTCGTGCCGCAGACCGACCCCGCGGCCTGGGAAGCCGCCATCCGGCCGGAGACCCGGCTCTTCTTCCTGGAGACGCCGTCCAACCCGCTCACCGAGATCGCCGACATCCGCCGGTTGGCCGACATCGCCCACGGGAAGGGCATCCTGGTGGCGGTGGACAACTGCTTCTGCACCCCCATCCTGCAAAAACCCCTGGAACTGGGAGCCGACCTGGTGATCCATTCCGCCACCAAGTACATCGACGGCCAGGGCCGGGTGCTGGGCGGCGCCGTCTGCGGGCCGAAGAAGCTGACGGAAGAAGTCTTCAAGTACCTGCGCACCGCCGGGCCCACCCTTTCCGCCTTCAACGCCTGGGTGCTGCTCAAGGGCCTGGAAACCCTGAAACTGCGGGTCGAGGCCCACGCCGCCAACGCTGCGCGCCTCGCCGCCTGGCTGGAGGCCCACCCCAAGGTGGCGCGGGTGTTCTACCCCGGCCTGCCCTCCCACCCCCAGCATGAGTTGGCGAAGCGCCAGCAGCGCACCGGTGGCGGCATCGTCTCCTTCGAGGTCAAGGGCGGCCGGGCAGAAGCCTGGAAGGTTGTCGACAACTGCCGCCTCCTCTCCATCACCGCCAACCTGGGTGATGTCAAGACCACCATCACCCATCCGGCATCCACCACCCACGGCCGCATCAGCCCGGAAGCCCGGGCCGCCGCCGGCATCGGCGATGGCCTGCTGCGCATCGCCGTCGGCCTGGAAGCCGTCGAGGACCTGCAGGCGGACCTGGAGCGGGGACTGGCGCTGGTTTAGGGCGTGTTCACAGTAACCGGCAGCCCGTCGCTTACTGTGAACACGCCCCAGGTCTCCCCTCCCGTTCGGGCTGAGCTGGTATCCGCCTGGGGGGTACCTTGGCGGACCCTGGATGAAGCGCCCATAGACAGGCCCAGGGCGAACGGGGAGAGGGGCGCGGCTCAGCGCAGCAACCGGCCGTTACGGTCGATGACCGTCAGTTCCACATAATCCGACGCCCGCTTGTTCGGGGCGAATTGCAGACCGTAGCCGCCCAGGTCGAACCTGCCGTCGGCACGCACCGCCTGGGCCAGGCCGGCAGCGCCGTCGCGGCTGCGGCGCAGGGCCCGGACCAGGGCCTTGGCGGCGATGAAGCCTTCCAGGGTGGCTTGGGAGGCCGGTTCGTCGGCGTACTTTTCCATCAGTTTCCTGTGTTCCCGGGTAACCTCGGCGAAGGTGCCGGGGTCGGGAACCACCTGGCTGACGATGATCCCCCGGGCCGCCTCAGCGCCCAGAACCGAGGTCAGGGTGCGCACATTGACCAGGGACGGCGCACAGAGGAAGGCGCCCGGGTCGACCTGGCGATAGCGTTTGAAGAACTGGGCGACGGCGAGGGTGTCACCCACCACGAAGACCGCCTGGGGGTGGGACTGGCCGATCAGGGAGGCGGCTCGGGACGGCGCATCGCCGGTGGCCGCCAGGGTGGTCCGCGCCACCACCCGGGCACCCTGATGCGTGGCTTCGTCCTCCAGGGCCCTGGCAGCTTCCCGGCCGTGTTCGTCGGCGGTGGCGATGGCGAAGGTCCGGATGCCCAGGCCGGTAAGGTGTGCCGCGGCGGCACGGATTTCCTGGGCGACGCCGGCGCGCACATAGAAGACGTTTTCCGCCGGGCCCAGGTGCGTGTTGCCGGCAACGGGGGCGAAGAGGGGGGTGCCGCTTTGTCGCACCGCCTCGTCCCGGGCGACGGCGTCCACCGTGTTGTCGCCGGTGACGCCGAAGAGGACGTCGGCTCCTTCCTTGAGCAGGGCGCGGACGGCGGCGACGCCGTTGGCCGGGATGCCGGCGGTGTCGCGGCTGCGATAGACGACGCGGCGGCCGGCGATGCCGCCGGTGGCGTTGACGTGGTCGAAATAGACCTTGGCGCCCAGGCTGTAGTCCCGGCCGAAATCGGCGCCGGGGCCGGAGAGGTCCGCCGCCTGGGCGACGACGATGGATTTGCCGTCGCTGGCGGCGGCGCTGGCGGGCAGCGCCAGGAAGGCGCAGGCAAGCAGGAGGATGGCGCGATGCATGGGTGTGGCGGTGGTCCAGGGGCCCGCAGGATATTGCCCGAGTGTTACAGAACCGTGACGCCGGTGGCGCCGCCGCCCGTGCTAAAATGCGCCCCCTTGCGGCCAGAGACAGTCCCGGCCGCGCCGCGGCGATCGCCGCGCCGATCCCTTCCCCGCCACGCCTCGACTGGTTCGTCCTCAACGAAAGGCCCCGGGCATCGTTCCAGGAGAACCCATGAGTTTCGCCAGCCTCGGCCTTTCCGCCGACCTCCTGCGCGCCGTCGCCGAACAGGGCTACGACACGCCGACCCCCATCCAGGCCCAGGCCATTCCCGCCGTCCTGGCGGGGCACGACCTGATGGCCACCGCCCAGACCGGCACCGGCAAGACGGCGGGCTTCACCCTGCCCATCCTGCAGCGCCTGGCCGCTGGCAGCGGCGACCGGCTTTCCCGCGTGGCACGGACGCCGCGGGTCCTCGTCCTCGTGCCCACCCGCGAGCTCGCCCTGCAGGTGGAAGAAAGCGTGCGCACCTACGGCAAGTACGTGCCGGTCAGCTCCACCGTGGTCTTCGGCGGCGTCGGCATCAACCCGCAGATCGCCGCCCTGCGCCGCGGCGTGGATATTGTCGTCGCCACGCCGGGACGCCTGCTGGACCACGTGCAGCAGCGCACCGTCGACCTTTCCGCCATCGAAGTCTTCGTCCTCGACGAGGCCGACCGCATGCTGGACATGGGCTTCATCCGCGACATCAAGAAGGTCATCGCCCTGCTGCCGAAGCAGCGCCAGAACCTGCTCTTTTCCGCCACCTTCTCGCCGGAGATACGCGAGCTGGCGGCAGGGCTCCTGCACGAGCCCCGATCCGTCGACGTCGCCCCCCGCAACACCGCCGCCGAAACCGTCAGCCAGCGCATCATCGAAGTGGACCGGGAAAAGAAGCGGGATCTCCTCCTGCACCTCTTCGAAACCCGCGGCTGGCACCAGGTGCTGGTGTTCACCCGCACCAAGTACGGCGCCGACGCCCTGGCCAGGAAACTGGACAAGGCCGGCATCAGCGCCGCCGCCATCCACGGCGACAAGACCCAGGGCGCCCGCACCCGGGCCCTGGGCGACTTCAAGGCCGGCAAGCTCGCCGCCCTGGTGGCCACCGACATCGCCGCCCGCGGCATCGACATCGACGCGCTGCCCTACGTGGTCAATTACGAGCTGCCCAACGTGGCCGAGGATTACGTGCACCGTATCGGTCGCACCGGCCGCGCCGGCCAGGAGGGCGAGGCCATCTCCCTGGTCTGCCACGACGAGCGCGCCGATCTCAAGGGCATCGAAAAACTCATCCGCCGCGAACTGCCCCGGGAGCGGGTGGAAGGCTTCGAGCTCTCCCTGCAGCCGCAGCCGCGGCCCCAACCGGAGCCCCGGGGCGGCAACCGGCCCAAGGGCGGCCAGGGACGCCCGCAGGGTGGCGGCAAGGCCACTGGCGGCGGGCGTCCGGCCCAGCACCGGAGCGGCAGCCGCCATCGCTGAACGCCGGTAGAATTGCGGCATGGAACATCTGCCGCCAACCCCGCCCGAAGGACCGCCGCTCAAGGGGCGGGCGGGGCGCGATCTGGCGCTGGTGCTAGGGGCGGTAGGTCTCTTTATCGCACTGGCGATCAGTTTCGAATTGTCGGAAGTGGTCGCCCGCTGGGGCCAGGGCTACGAACACCTGCAGCTCGACGAACTGCCCCTGACCCTGCTGGTGCTCTCCGTCGGTCTGGCCTGGTTCGCCTTTCGCCGGGTGGCCGAGGCGCGCCGGGCGGAAGAACGTAACGCCGCGCTGCTCGCCCATAACCGGGAACTGGCCCAGGGTCTCCTGCTGGCCCAGGAAAACGAGCGCCGGGCGCTGGCCCGGGAACTCCACGACGAGATCGGCCAGAACTGCACCGCCATCCGCGCCGAAGCGAGCTTCATCGGCCATGCCGCCGGCGCGGACCGGGAGGGCGTCGTCGCCAGTGCCGACCGCATCGGGCGTATCTCGGAAGATCTCTATGGCCTGGTCCGCGCCATGCTGCGCCGGCTGCGCCCCATGGCCCTGGACAGCCTGGGCCTGGAAGCGGCGCTGCAGGAGCTGTGCGAAAGCTGGGAGGAGCAGTCGGGCATCGCCTGCGGCTTCTTCCCCCGGAATCTGCCGACCGAACTCGACGACGGCGTGCGCATCGCCGTGTTCCGCCTGGTACAGGAAGGGCTGACCAATGCGGCCCGCCATTCGGGGGCGGACCAGGTCCGCATCGACCTGACGGCGGACGGCCGCCGGCTGCGCCTCGTCATCGCCGACAACGGTCGTGGCCTGGCCGACCCGGAGCGCCTGCGCCCCGGCTTCGGCCTGGTCGGCATGCGCGAAAGGGTGGCCGGCCTGCACGGCGACTTCGCACTCGTCAGCGCGGCCGGAGAGGGGCTGCGCATCGAAGTGGGCCTGCCGCTGAGGGAGGGCGGCCGGTGATCCGCGTCCTGCTGGTGGACGACCACCCGGTGGTGCGGGCCGGCTATCACCGGCTCCTGGAGCAGGCCGGCGACATCGCCGTCGTCGCCGAGGCGGGTGACGCCGACGCGGGCTACGGGGCCTTCGTCAGCGCGGCGCCGGACGTCTGCATCACCGACCTTTCCCTGCCCGGCAGCGGCGGCCTGGAACTCATGCGGCGCATCCTTACCCGGGAGCCGGCCGCCAAGGTGCTGGTCTTCAGCATGTACGACTCCCCGCAACTGGTCCGTCGTGCCCTCGAAGGCGGCGCCTGCGGCTTCGTCAGCAAGAACGCCGACCCGGACAGCCTGCTGGCCGCCGTGCGCGCCGCCTGCCAGGGACGCCGCTACCTGAGCGACGACGTTGCCGCCGCCTTGCCCCGGGAGCGCAGCGGCGACGACGAAGCCGCGCGCCTGGCCACCCTCAGCCAGCGCGAATTCGAAATCTTCCGCCTGCTCGCCGAGGGGCGCTCGCTGGCCGAATGCGCCGACCTCCTGCACGTGAGCCAGAAGACGGTGGCCAACAACCAGACCAACATCAAGGAGAAGCTGGGGGTGACGACCTCGGCGGCCCTGGTGCATCTCGCCTTGCGGCATGGGGTGATCGAGCGGCGGGAACCGTAGTTCCGGCGGAGGAAGGTCGGAGGCGAGGGCTTGGGAACGGCGGTTGCAACCCAGGGCGGGATATTCTCGTTCGCGCATCGGTCTTCCAGGGCTCGAACCCTGCCGTGTATGGCAACACCAGAAATGAAGCGGGGCGCCCCAAAGGGAGGCCCCGGTAAAATAAGGCAACCCCCGGGCAGAAAGGCACAGCAAACAGAAGCCGGAACCCCCACCCCCCCGCGCGGC
>DAINDE010000014.1:0-9105 GCA_036732025.1 Rhodocyclaceae bacterium | reverse complement strand
ACCACATTAAAGTACGTGGGCCGCCCATTCTGGCGCCCCGCTTCATTTCAGCCAACCCCGCGCCTTACAGCCACTGATACCGTACCCCGATCCACCCCCCCCGCGGCGCGCCGGGACCGCGGAACTGTTCGGCGACGGTGTTGGTGCCGTCGAAGGTGCGGTTGGGGCCGGTGAAGAAGTTTTCGCCCAGCACGCCGAAGTTTGCGTATTTCCGGTCGAAGAGGTTGACCACCCGGGCGAAGATTTCCACGTCCTTGGCGATGTTGTAGTGGCCGTCCAGGTTGACCACGGTGTAGCCGGGCACGCGGCCGTGGACGTCCTGGTTGTTTTCGTCGCCGCGGGCGTAGACGCTGCTGCTGTAGTTGATGTTCATGCCCAGGCTGGCCTTCTCGGCGAAGTCGTACTGGAAGCGCAGCTTGACGCTGTGGCGGGGGATGCCCGGGATATGGTTACCCTGGCGGACCTGGATGTCGCCGTTGCCGTCGGCACTGGAGTTGTCGGGGGAATGGACGATGAAGGGCGATTGGAAGGTGGCGTCCACGAAGCTGTAGCGGGCCATGGCGGACAGACCGCCCCACTTGCTGCCGAGGGACAGTTCGATACCCTTGCGCTCGGTCTTGCCGACGTTCTGGAAGTAGCCGGTGTTGGAGCCGCCGCCCAGGGCGCTGATGAACTGGATGTCGTTGTTCAGCTCGGTCTGGTAGGCGGCCGCGCTCCAGGTGCTGTCCTGGCCGAAGCGGCCGCGCAGGCCGGCTTCGATGGTGCGCGAAATGACCATCTTGAGCGGCGGGTCGGAAAGGAAGTTGTTGGGCAGCTTGCAAGGGGCGTTGGGGTCGGCGCAGGCCAGTTCGATGGGGGTGGGGGCGCGGGAGCCCTCGTTGTAGGTGGCGTAGGCGGTCAGGCGGTCACTGGGGTTGAAATTGACGCCGACGGCCGGGTTGAAGCGGTTGAAGGTGTTGTTGCCGTTGAGGTCCGGGTTGGTGCCGGACAAGTCCTCGATCTTGACCCGGGCGAAGTTGTAGCGGCCGGAGGCGGTGATGGTCCAGGCCGAATTCAGCTTGAGGGTATCGACGAAGAAGAGGCCGTAGTAGGCGTTGCGGGTCTCGGCGTCGGTGGTGCGCGTAAAGCCGGTGAGGGCGGTGGTGCCGCGATCGGCCGTGAAGGCGGCGTCCTGCTCTTCCTGGATGAACTTGGCCTTGCCGAAATCGGCGCTGGCGCCGACGGAAAACTGGTTGTCGCGGCCGGCGATCCTGCCCAGGGAGGTGAGCTGGAGGCCGAAGCCGTAGCTGTCCTGGTCGATGGTGGCGCGATCGTTGGTGGCCTGGAGCGGATCGAGGATGGGGTCGTAGTCGTTATTGACGTTGCTGCTGAAATTGGTGTTCTTGTACTTCCGGTAGTAGGCGTTGCCGCCCAGGACCAGGTCGTCGGTGAGGAAGCGACTGCCCTTGGCGGTGAGGAAGGTCAGTTCGTTGGTGTTCTTGTCGGGCCAGGTGTAGGCCTTGCGGATGTTGTCCATGAACGACACGGGCAGCGCCTGGATGCCTTGCAGGGCGTTGTCGGCGATGGTCAGGCTGACGTCGAAATCGGTCTTGTCGTCCTGCCAGCCCACCTTGCCGAAGAACTGGCGGACGGTGCTGGGGTTGTGCTCGGCCCAGCCGTTGTCGTCCATATAGTTGCCGGTGAAGAAGTAGTCGAAATTGCCGTTCTTGCCACCGTACTCGAATTCCCCGCCCTTGCGCCCGTAGGAGCCGGCGTAGGCCTCGACGGCGCCGCCCGGGTACTGGCTGCCGCTCTTGGTGTAGACGGCCAGGGCGCCGCCCAGGGTATTGAGGCCGAAGGCCGGGTTGGAGCCGGGAACGAGCTGGATGCTGGAAATGGCCGACTGGGGCAGGAGATCCCAGTTCACCACGTCGCCGAAGGGTTCGTTGATGCGCACGCCGTCCTGGAAGACCGAGAGGCCCTGGGGCGTGCCGAGGACCGGCGAGGCGGTGAAGCCGCGAAAATTGACGTCGGCCTGGAAGGGATTGCCCTGGCCGGAGTTGATGGTGACGCTGGTGGGGTTCTGCTCCAGGAATTCGCCGATATTGCTCTGCCGCTGGTGGGTCACGTCCTTGCCGGTATGGACCTGGACGTTGGCCGGGATGTCGCGGATGGGCGTACCCAGGCCGGGGAGCGGCGTGGTGCCGACGACTTCGACGGTGGGCAGTTCCAGGGCCTCGGCCGGGTTCTCGGCGCGGGCGGGCAGGGAGGCCAGGCCGGCGCAGGCGGCGCCGACGGCGGCGGCCAGGGCCGAACGGCGGATATGGGCGGGAACGGCCGTGTGACGAAGAATCCCCCGAGTGATCATTGCAGACTCCCAAAGCGGCTAACGCCGGCGTCAATGTGCCGGACGGATTGGTATGGTGTTGGCTGGCTTGTCCCGGCCCCCTGCCGGGCGGAGCCCCGGAACGGTACAAGCGTACCGTCCGGGAGGGGCTTCGCCTTGGACAACCGCCGTCAGTATGGTGCGGCTGTCGTCGCCGGCCCTAGGGAAAAAATCCCGACGGTTTCAGGCGAAGCCGACCCGGAACTTCATCTGGCCATGCTTGCCGAGGACGAGGAGGTCGCCGTCGCGCAACTCCGCTTCCTGGATCGGGGTGCCGAGGTTGTCATTGAGGAAGGTGCCGTTGGTGGATTGCAGGTCGCGCAGCACCAGCCGTCCCTGCACCGGGCCGACCCAGGCGTGGCGGTTGGAGACCTGGCCGTCGGGGATGGGGATGTTGGCATCCTTGCTGCGGCCGAGGACGACGCCGTTCCCCACCGGGAAGGTCATGCCCTGGAGCACGCCGATGATGCAGGTGAGCTGGGCCTTTTCCAGATTCTGGAAATGCTGGGTGGGGTCTTCGGTGGCGATGGCGGGCATCGACGGGATCTCGGCGGGGGCGGGCGGCGGCACGGGGATGGGGGGCGATGGCTGGGCCCAGGTCGGCGGGGGGCGCGGCCGGTCGGCAGCGGCGCCCGGCGTTTCGGCATAGGCCGCCAGGGCCTTGCGGAAGCCGGCGACCTTGATCCAGTGCAGCACCCAGCACACCAGGCTGCCCAGCCCGAGCAACAGGCCGAGCAGGGGGATGAAGGAAAGCAGCCCGAGGATGATCGCGGCCAGGCCGATGGCCATGCCGCCGTCGCCGAAGACCGAGGTGTTGCGGGCGGCGCCTTCCTTTTCCAGGGCGGTGGACAGCATCACCACGGCGGCGATGAGGACCAGGATGCCGAGGCCGGGCACCAGGGCCAGCCAGACCAGGGCCGGCGGCACCGGCGGGCGGAATTCCGGGCGGATGGCCTCGAAGCAGCGCTGCAGGTTGAGCAGGTAGAAGACCAGCGGCACATAGACCAGCAGCAGGAAGAAGAAGCCGATGAAGCCGATCATTCCCAGGCCGAAGAGGGCGCCGAATGCCGCGTCGTTTCCCATGATGCCTCCGCGTTGTCGTTATTGATGGGCAACCTGTGTCCCGTTCGCCTTGAGCCTGTCGATGGGCGGTTCACCAAGGGTTGCGACAGGCTCAACCCGAACGGAGCGGGGTGTCGGGTTGCCGGATTGATATGTCAGGGAACTTTAGAGGAAAGCGGCGGGGGAGGCAAACCTCCCCGACGCCCTCAGGCGGCGGCGATGAGGGCGAGCAGTTCGTCGCCGTAGCGCTCGATCTTGGCGGCGCCGATGCCGGACACGGAGGCCAGGTGGCCGCGGCTGGCCGGGCGGACCTCGGCCAGTTCGCGCAGGGTGCGGTCGTGGAGGATGACGTAGGCGGGAACGCCCTGCTCCCGGGCGGTGTCGCTGCGCCAGCGGCGCAGGAGCTCGAAGAGGCCGGCATCGGCGGCGGCGAGGTCGCTGGCGACGCTGGTGGCCTTGCTGGCGGTGGCTTTGCGCCGGGCCGGGCGGCGCAGTTCGACGCGGCGCTCGCCCTTGAGCACGGCCCGGGCCTCGTCGGTGAGGCGGAGCGCCCCGTGCTCGGCCAGATCCACGTGCATCAGCCCGGCGGCGGCCAACTGGCGGAAGACGGATTTCCAGGCGTGGTCGTCCAGGTCGGCGCCGACGCCGAAGGTGGGCAGGCGGTCGTGCCCCCACTGTTGCACCTTGTCGCTCGATTTGCCGCGCAGGATATCGGTGAGGTGGGCGACGCCGAAGCGCATGCCGGTGCGGAAGATGGCGGAAAGGGCCTTCTGGGCGGCCAGGGTGCCGTCCCATAGCTCGGGCGGTTCCTGGCAGACGTCGCAGTTGCCGCAGGGGGTGGCGGCCTCGCCGAAGTAGTCGAGGAGTACCTGGCGGCGGCAGCGGGGGGCCTCGCAATAGGCCAGCAGAGCGGTGAGACGCTGGGCCTCCAGGCGCTTCTGGCCGTCGCCGGCGGCGGATTCGGCGATGCGGCTGTGCTGCAGCGCCACGTCCTGCAGGCCGTAGGTCATCCAGGCTTCGGCTGGTTCGCCGTCGCGGCCGGCGCGGCCGGTTTCCTGGTAGTAGGCCTCGATGCTCTTGGGCAGGTCCAGGTGGGCGACGAAGCGCACGTCGGGCTTGTCGATACCCATGCCGAAGGCGATGGTGGCGCACATGATGAGGCCCTCTTCGCGCAGGAAGCGGCGCTGGTTGGCGGCGCGCACGTCGGCGCCCAGGCCGGCGTGGTAGGCCAGGGCGGGGTAGCCCTGGGTGGCGAGCCATGCCGTCGTCTCCTCCACCTTCTTGCGGGAGAGGCAATAGACGATGCCCGCCTGGCCCCGGCGGCCGGCGAGGAAGCCGAGGAGCTGCTTTTTCGGGTTGTCCTTTTCCACCACGGTGTAGCGGATGTTGGGGCGGTCGAAGCTGGAGACGAAGACCCGGGCTTCGTTAAGCCCCAGGCGGGTGAGCATCTCGCCCCGGGTGGCGGCGTCGGCGGTGGCGGTCAGCGCGATGCGCGGCACGGCCGGGTAGCGTTCGTGCAGGGCCGAGAGCTGCAGGTATTCCGGGCGGAAGTCGTGGCCCCACTGGGAGACGCAATGGGCCTCGTCGATGGCGAAGAGGGACAGCTTGCCGGCCTCGTAGAGGGCGTCGAGCATGGCCAGGGTGCGGTCGAGGAGCAGGCGCTCGGGGGCGATGTAGACGAGGTCGAGATTGCCGCTGAACATGGCCTGCTCCACCGCCTGGGCCTCGCGCCAGTCGAGGGTGGAATTGAGGCAGGCGGCCCTGACCCCGACCTGGGTGAGGGCGTCCACCTGGTCCTGCATGAGGGCGATCAGCGGCGAGACGACGACGCCGCAACCGGGGCGCAGCAGGGCGGGAATCTGGTAGCAGAGGCTCTTGCCCCCGCCGGTGGGCATCAGCACCAGGGCGTCGCCGCCGCCGGCGACGTGGCCGATGATTTCGGCCTGGCTGCCGCGGAAGGCGGGATAGCCGAAAACCTGCTGGAGGACGTCGAGGGCGGACTTCACGGGGTCAGGAGAGCGGGTGGCGGGTGAGGTGCTCGCCGTCCCAGGCCAGGTACTCGCCCCGGTCCTCGTGCCAGTCGGCCAGTACCCAGCGCTCGACGTGGATGCCGTCCACGATGTGGTCGTGGGTGGCCGGCCGGTGGGTGTGGCCGTGGATGAAGGTGGCGTAGCCGTGGGCGCGGAGGAAATCCTCGGTCTCGCCGGGATTGAGGTCCATCAGGTAGGCGGCCTTCTCCTGCTTGCCGGCTTCGCTCCTTTCCCGCATGTGTACGGCGATGGCGCGGCGTTCGGCCAGGGGCTTCTGCAGGAAGGCGGCCTGCCAGGCCGGGTCGCGCACCTGGCGGCGGAAGGCCATGTATTCGGCGTCATCGGTGCACAGGGCGTCGCCGTGGGAGAGGACGAACTGCCATTCCGGCGTGGAGAGGACGTAGGGGTCGGGCAGCAGGGTGACGCCGGCGGCGGCGGCGAACGCGGGGCCGAGGAGGAAATCCCGGTTGCCGTGCTGCAGGGCGATGGCCAGGCCGCTGTCGGCGGCGTCGCGCAGGGCGGCGACGATGGCGGCGTGGTAGGGCTCGTCGCGGTCATCATCGCCGATCCAGGCGTCGAAGAAGTCGCCGAGGATGTAGAGGGCATCGGCCTGCCTCGCCGGGCCGGCCAGAAAGTCCAGCAACAAACGCGTCGCCCCGGGGGACCGGGGCGACAGGTGAAGGTCGGAGATGAAGAGGAGCAAGGGTAAATTCAACCGGTGCCTAGATCGCCCGCTCTTCCGTTCGCCCAGAGCCCGTCGAAGGGCGGTGTCCCCCGGGCTTCGACAGGCCTGTCCTGAGCAATGTCGAAGGGCTCGGCCCGAACGGAGGAGGACTGTTAGATGACTTCGGCCTTCTCGATGACCACGTCCTCCACCGGCACGTCCTGGTGGAAGCCCTTGCTGCCGGTCCGCACGCCGCGGATGGCGTCGATGACGTCCATGCCCTCGGTCACTTCGCCGAAGACGCAGTAGCCCCAACCCTGGCCCATGGGGGCCTTGAAGTCGAGGAAGTCGTTGTCGACGACGTTGATGAAGAACTGGGCGGTGGCGGAGTGGGGGGCGTTGGTGCGGGCCATGGCGATGGTGCCGCGCTTGTTCTTCAGGCCGTTGGCCGCCTCGTTCTCGATGGGGGCGTTGGTGTCCTTCTGTTTCATGCCGGGGGCGAAGCCGCCGCCCTGGATCATGAAGTTCTTGATGACACGGTGGAAGACGGTACCGTCATAGTGGCCGGCCTTGACGTAGGCGAGGAAGTTCTCGACCGTCTTCGGGGCCTTCTCGGCGTCGAGCTGGAGGGTGAAGCTGCCGAGGCTGGTGGTGAATTTGACCATGGGGAGGATTCCTTATTTGTCGGAGAGTATCTTGGCGCTCTGGATGACCACGGGGGTGGTGGGAACGTTCTGGTAGTAGCCCTGGTTGCCGGTGGGGACGGCGGCGATGGCGTCCACGACTTCCATGCCCTCCGTCACCTTGCCGAAGACCGCGTAGCCGTAACCCCCCTGGGTCGCGGAGCGGAAATCGAGGAAGGCGTTGCGCTTGAGGTTGATGAAGAACTGCACCCGCGCCGAATGGGGATCCTGGGTACGGGCCATGGCGATGGTGCCGCGGCTGTTGTAGAGGCCGTTGTCGGCCTCGTTCTGGAGGGCGGGGGTAAGCACCTTCTTCTCTTCCATGGCGGACGTGAAGCCGCCGCCCTGGATCATGAAGTTCTCGATCACGCGGTGGAAGACGGTGCCGTCGTAGAAGCCGTGCTTCACGTTGTAAAGGAACATCTCCACCGTCTTGGGGGCCTTGTCCGGATAGAGTTCCAGCACGATCCGGCCTTTGCTGGTCTGCATTTCGACGGTGGGGACAGCCCAGGCCGTGGCGGCCAGCAGCAGGCCGGCGGCGAGGGTCAACAGGCGCTTCAACATCAGGCGGCTCCTTCGTAGATGATCTTCCACTTGCCGTCTTCACGGATCCAGTACTGCCGCTTCTTCATCACGTTGCTGAGATTGTTGCTGCGGTAATCCTGGTCGAAAGTGACGACGACCACTTCTTCCTTGCCCGGGTTGCGGAAGACCGACAGGTTGTCGGCCTTGACCTTGATCCATTCCTTGCCGGCATTGACCTGGCGCTTCTGGGCGGCGAACTGCTCGTAGTTTTGGGTGCCGGACTGGAAGCGCTTCGAGTAATGGCGCAGGAAGCGCTCGGTGTCGCGGCTCTCCCAGTCGGCCCGCCAGGCGTCGAGGGTGCGATTGAGCTCGCTGCGCTCCTTGTTCCAGTCGTCGAGGGACAGCCATTCCACGGAATTGCTGATGATCACCGGCGTTAGGCCCACCTGCAGGTTCTTGCCGACGGCGTCGAGATCCTGGTTGGCCAGCACGACGCAGCCGTCGGAGGCCCGGGGTGGCCGCGAGAAGGTGTCGGAGGGCGTGCCGTGCAGCCAGATGCCGCCGCCGCTGCGGCCTTGCCGCCGGTCCCACTCGTTGGGGTAGTTGATGGGGTAGGCGCCGGTGCCGTAGAGGTCGGCCAGCTTCTGGTGGGAGAGATTGGCGGTGACGTGATAGACGCCGATGGGGGTCTTCTTGTCGCCTTCGGAAACCTTGTCCGCCCCCAGCTTGCCCTGGGTGACGTAGTAGTCGGCGACGAAGCGGGGCCGGCCGCTGGCGGGGTCGTTCTCGTACAGGTAGAGGCGGGACTTCTGGGTGTCCACGACAATGGCGTAGCGCTGGTCCGGCTGCATCTGTAGCAGGTAGCGGGGCACGTAGTTAGCTGGCGGCTTCTCGCGGTAACCTTTGAGACGGGCGATGGCCTCGGCCCGCAGGTCGGCCACCTTTTCCGCCGGCGCGCCGTTGAGGGCGCCGAAGCTGTCCAGGGGCTTGGCCCGGGCAAGGAGCAGGTCGCCCTTGATGAGGTTGGCCAGGCGGAAATTCGGGTACTGGCGCAGCAAGCCCTCGGTGAGCTGCAGTGCGGCATCGAGGCGGTTACCCTCGATTTCGGCAAAGATGCGCGCCAATTGGGGCTCCGGGCCGGAATCGGAAAGGGTGGCCGGGGCCCGGGAAGGCACCGGCCCGCGGGTGGTGGCCACCGCCGGCGCCAGGGTGGCGACAGACGCCACGGCGGCAACCCTGGTCGCCTTGCGCGGGGAGGAGACCGTGACCTTGGCGGCCTTGGCCGCCTTGACGGGCCTGGCCTGCTTGGCCCAGGCCTGGCCAGCCAGGCAGGCGGCCAGGGTGGCGACGGCCAGGTAGCGGAACGGCATCAACGGGAGTTTTCTTCCTGGATCAGCCACTTGCTGCCGTTGCGGACGAACACCATGGTCTTGGTGGTGGACGACTTCAGGCCGGTGGCCTTGTAATGCTGGCGGAACTTGACGGTGGCCCGGTCGCCGCTGACCGTGATCTGCGGCTCGTCGTAGGAGACGGCGATCTTGCCCGGCTTGTTGGCGATACGGTCTTCCCGCTCGCCCTCCCAGGCCTTGCGGGACATGCCCTTGGGCGGGTTGAAGTCGGGGGCGTAGTAGGCCAGGTAGGCCTTCACGTCCTTGCGCGACCAGGCATCGGCCCAGCCGGCGAGGGCCTTGGCGACGTCATCGGCGCCGTCGGCCCTGGGGGCGGCCGGGGCAGGCTCCGGCTCTGTGGGCGCCGGCGCGACCGCATCGGGCGCGA
>DAINDE010000013.1:74540-81679 GCA_036732025.1 Rhodocyclaceae bacterium | reverse complement strand
GCCGGGGCGGCGGAAACCACGGTAGCCGTCGGCGCCGTCTTGGCGGGCGCGGGTGCCGCGGCGGCGGGCGTTGCCGCCGTCGGTACCTGAGGCTTGACGTTGGGCTTGGCGGAAGTGCTGATGAGGTCGCGGATCAGCGCCATCTTGGTCTGGGCCGTGGCGTTGGCGGAATCGATCTGCAGCGCCTTGTCGTAGGCCTGGCTGGCCAGCTTGGCGTAGATGTCGCCCAGGTTCTCGTAGGCGATGGCGTAGGAGGGGTGCGTCCTGATGGCCATCTCCAGCGCCGTGCGGGCCTTGTCGTACTGCTTCTGCTGGGCGTAGAGGACGGCCAGGTTGTTGTAGGGCTCGGGCAGTTCGGGGTAATCCTCGGTGAGCTTGGTGAAGACGGCGATGGCGTCGGCCGGCTTGTTCATCTCGGTGAGGATGAGGCCCTTGAGGAAACGGCCCTGGGCATCCCTGGGCTTGCCGGAGAGGTAGGCGTCGACCTTTTCCAGGGCCTGGGGATACTGGCCCTGCTTGATCAGGCGCTGGACCTCGGGGAGATTGTCGGCGAAGGCCGGCAGGGAGCAGCCGAGAACGAGGCCGAAGAGGGCGGCGCGCAGGGCGGCACGGGGCCGGAAGCCAGGCAGGAGCGGGAAGGACGCAGTCATCGCTATGCTATACTTTGCCGAGTTTGATAATCCTGCGATTCTACCAAGTCGCCAGCCGTTTCGGTATGGCGGCGGGCGTGGGAATCCTCCCTTTCCGTACCCGCCATGTTGAAGATTTACAATTCCCTCGCCCGGGAAAAGCAGCCTTTTACCCCCATCGAATCCGGCAAGGTCCGCATGTACGTTTGCGGCATGACCGTCTACGACTTCTGCCATCTGGGTCACGCCCGGGTGATGGTGGTCTTCGACATGGTCTACCGCTGGCTCAAGGCGAGCGGCTACGACGTCACCTACGTCCGCAACATCACCGACATCGACGACAAGATCATCAAGCGGGCCAACGAGAACGGCGAGACCATTCTCGAACTGACCAACCGCTTCATCGCCGCCATGCACGAGGATGCCGACGCCCTCGGCGTCCTGCGTCCCGACCACGAGCCCCGGGCCACCGATTTCGTGCCCCAGATGCTCGATCTCATCGGCAGGCTGGAGAACAACGGGCTCGCCTACCAGGCGAGCGACGGCGACGTGAATTACGCGGTGCGTAAATTCCCCGGCTACGGCAAGCTTTCCGGCAAATCCCTCGACGACCTGCGGGCGGGGGAACGGGTCGAAGTGGATTCCGCCAAGCAGGATCCGCTGGATTTCGTCCTCTGGAAGCACGCCAAGCCGGGCGAGCCGGCCTGGCAGTCCCCCTGGGGCGACGGCCGCCCGGGCTGGCACATCGAGTGCTCGGCCATGAGTTCCCACCTGCTGGGCAAGCATTTCGACATCCACGGCGGCGGCCAGGACCTGCAATTTCCCCACCACGAAAACGAAATCGCCCAGTCCGAGGGCGCCCACGACTGCCGTTTCGTCAATTACTGGATGCACAACGGTTTCGTGCGGGTGGACAACGAGAAGATGTCCAAGTCCCTGGGCAATTTCTTCACCATCCGCGAGGTCTTGAAGGCCTATGATGCCGAGGTGGTACGCTTCTTCATCCTGCGCGCCCACTACCGCAGCCCCCTGAACTACTCCGACGCCCACCTGGACGACGCCAAGCGCAGCCTGGACGGCCTCTACTTCACCCTGCGCGACGTGCCGCCGGCTGAGGCGGCGATCGACTGGTCCCACCCCTTCGCCGGCCGCTTCCGGGAGGCGCTGAACGAGGACTTCGACTCCCACGGCGCCATCGCCGTCCTCTTCGACCTGGCCGGCGAGGTGAATCGCACCCGTGATGCGGCCCTGGCCGGGCTGCTCAGGGCCCTGGCCGGCATCATCGGTCTGCTGGAACGGGATCCGGTGGCCTACCTGCAAGGCGGCACCGGTGCGGGTGGCCTGGACGAGGCGGCCATCGAGCAATTGATTGCCGACCGCGTGGCTGCCAAGAAGGCCCGCAATTTTGCCGAGGCCGATCGTATCCGCGATGAGTTGAAAGCCGCCGGGGTAATCCTGGAAGACAGTCCCCAGGGCACCACCTGGCGCCGGGCCTGAACGCAGGGGCAAAAAAACCCGCCGACCGGCGGGTTTTTTGTCAGTGGCTAGCCCCTACTTCATGACCTTGCCGCCGGCACCGACGACGGTGAGGTCGACGAAACGGGAGCCGAGCCGGTTGTCGGTGCTATAGGCGACGCGGTAGCCGCCCAGGTCGTAGCTGGAACCTTCGAGGGTCGCCACCAGCTTCTCGCGGGTCACGTCACGCCCCAATTTCTTCAGGGCGTCGGTCATGACCCGGGCGGTGATGTAGCCCTCCAGGCCATAGTAGGAGTACTTCTCCTTCTGCTTGCTGCCGATGAGGCGCTGGTATTCCTTGACCACCGGCACGGTGTCGTTCCAGGGGTAGGGCATGACCTGAGAAATGCCGATGCCGCGGGCGTCGTTGCCGAGTTCCTGGGCCAGCAGTTCGGCGCCCACCGGCGAGAGGGTCATGAACATGGGGAACTGGCCCATCTGCTTCATGGCCTTGACGAAGGCGGCGGTGGGTTTGTACAGGGTGACCATGACCACCGCCTGGGGCGTGACCTTGCTGATGGCTTCGACAGCCTTGCCGACGTCCAGCGAGTTGCGTTCGACGGTGCCGACGGCGGTAGGTGTCAGGTTGTGCTTCTTGAGGGCGGCGGTGACGCCCTCGAGGCCGGATTTGCCGAAGCCGTCGTTCTGGTAGAAGACGGCGATGTTCTTGAGGCCCAGGGAGACGATCTGGTTGACGATGGCCTCGGTCTCGTCGGCGTAGCTGGCCCGGACGTTGAACATGTAGCGGTTGTTGGCGTTGGCCGAAGGCGCCTCGCGCAGGGTGCCGGCGCCGGAGATGGTTCCCACCAGGGGCACCCGGGCCGGTCCGAAGACCTTGTTCATGGCTTCCGTGGTGGGGCTGGAGCCGTAATAGCCGAGGAGGGCGAAGACCTGTTTCTCCTGGATGAGGGTCTTGGTATTGGCCAGGGTACGCTCGGTCTCGTAGCCGTCGTCGAGGGTGACGAGTTCGATCTTGCGCCCGTTGATGCCGCCGCTCTTGTTGATGGCGTCGAAGTGGGCGGTGATGGCTTCCCGCATCTGCATGCCGTAGGCCCCATTGGGGCCGGTGAAGGGGGACGACATGCCGAGGGTGATGGTGGTGTCGGTGATGCCCGGGTCGGCGACGGCGGCGACGGCGGCCAGCCCGAAGAAGCCGGCGACGGCTGCTAGGCGGATGAATCTCATGGTCTCCCCTTGTTGGTGCAGGGCTGTATCTTCAGCCCAGCTGAAAAGAATGAGCGGCGAAGCTGACAGCCAGCTTACAGGATTCCTGCCTCGCCGGGGGAGGGGTTAGCCGCTGAAGAAGTCCTTGACCTTGTCCATCCAGGATTTCGCCCGGGGGTTGTGCTTGCCGGCGTGCTGGTTGCTGATGTCCTCCAGTTCCTTGAGCAGCTCCCGCTGGCGATCGGTGAGGTTTACCGGCGTCTCGACCACCACATGGCACATGAGGTCGCCATGGGTGTGGCTGCGTACCCCCTTGATACCCTTGCCGCGCAGGCGGAAGACCCGGCCGGACTGGGTTTCCGCGGGAATGCGGATCTTGGCGGCGCCGTCCAGGGTGGGAATCTCGATTTCCCCGCCCAAGGCGGCGGTGGTGAAGGAGATGGGCATCTCGCAGTGCAGGTCGTTGTGGTCCCGCTGGAAGACCGGGTGCTGCTTGAGGTGGATCTGCACGTAGAGATCCCCCGGGGGGCCGCCGTTGACGCCGTGTTCGCCCTCGCCGGCCAGGCGGATGCGATCGCCCTCGTCCACGCCGGCAGGGATCTTCACCGCCAGGGTCTTGTGCTGCTTGATGCGGCCGGCGCCGCCGCAAGAGTTGCAGGGATCCGGGATATAGCGGCCGGTGCCATGGCACTTGGGGCAGGTCTGCTGGATGGAGAAGAAGCCCTGTTGCAGGCGCACCTGGCCGGAGCCGCCGCAGGTGGGGCAGGTCTTGGGCTGGGTGCCGGGCTTGGCGCCGGTGCCGTGGCAGGGTTCGCACACCTCCATGGTGGGGATGCGGATCTTGGTCTCGGTGCCGTGGGCGGCCTGTTCCAGGGTGATTTCCAGGTTGTAGCGCAGGTCGGCGCCGCGATAGATGTTGGAGCGCCCGCCGCCACCCCGGGCGCCGCCGAAGATTTCGTCGAAGATGCCGCCGAAGGCGTCGGCGAAACCACCCATGCCGGCGCCGCCGAAGCCGCCGCCCATGCCGGCCTGGGGATCGACCCCGGCGTGGCCGAACTGGTCATATGCCGCCCGCTTCTGGCTGTCGGAAAGAATCTCGTAGGCTTCCTTGGCTTCCTTGAACTTCTCCTCCGCAGCCGGGTTGTCGGGGTTGCGGTCGGGGTGATGCTTCATGGCCAGCTTGCGGTAGGCCTTCTTGATTTCTTCCTCGGAGGCATCGCGATTGACACCGAGGATTTCGTAAAAGTCGCGTTTTGACATGACTGTTCCCGGCTGGTGCTGCGCAAAGGCCGGATCAAGCGGCGCGTGAGCGTCCGCTTCGATCCGGCCACTTAAAACGGCGCTTCAGCGTCCGTTTTAAGCTTTCTTGTCCTTGTTCACTTCGGTGAATTCGGCATCGACCACGTCGCCCTCGACAGTCTTTTCACCCTGCTGCTGGGCGCCGGCCGCACCGGCACCGGCGGCGCCGGCTTCGGCCTGTTGCTGGGCGTACATCTTCTCGCCCAGCTTCTGGGCCGCCTGGGCCAGGGCCTCGGTCTTGGCGGTGATCTGCTCCTTGTCGCCGGAACGCAGGGTTTCCTCGACGTCCTTGATGGCGGCTTCGATCTTTTCCTTCTCGCCGGCGTCGAGCTTGTCGCCGTACTCGGTGAGGGACTTCTTGACCATGTGCACCATGCCGTCGGCCTGGTTGCGGGCATCCGCCAGCTCGTGGGCCTTCTTGTCCTCTTCCGCGTGCAGCTCGGCGTCCTTCACCATGCGCTGGATTTCTTCCTCGGAGAGGCCGGAGTTGGCCTTGATGGTGATCTTGTTCTCCTTGCCGGTGGCCTTGTCCTTGGCGGTGACGTGCATGATGCCGTTGGCGTCGATGTCGAAGATGACCTCGATCTGCGGCACGCCGCGGGGCGCCGGGGGGATGCCTTCCAGGTTGAACTGGCCGAGGCTCTTGTTGCCGGCGGACATTTCGCGCTCGCCCTGGAGCACGTGGATGGTGACGGCAGACTGGTTGTCGTCGGCGGTGGAGAAGACCTGGCTGGCCTTGGTCGGGATGGTGGTGTTTTTCTGGATGAGCTTGGTCATGACCCCGCCCAGGGTTTCGATGCCCAGGGACAGCGGGGTGACGTCCAGCAACAGCACGTCCTTGACCTCGCCCTGCAGCACGCCACCCTGGATGGCAGCGCCGACGGCGACGGCTTCATCGGGGTTCACGTCCTTGCGCGGCTCACGGCCGAAGAATTCCTTCACCTTGTCCTGGACCTTGGGCATGCGGGTCTGGCCGCCGACCAGGATGACGTCGTCGATGTCGCCGATCTTGCAGCCGGCGTCCTTCAGTGCGGTGGCGCAGGGAGCGATGGTGCGCTCGACCAGTTCCTCCACCAGGGATTCGAACTTGGCGCGGGTGATCTTCATGGCCAGGTGCTTGGGGCCCGAGGCATCGGCGGTGATGTAGGGCAGGTTGACCTCGGTCTGCTGCAGGGACGAGAGCTCGATCTTGGCCTTTTCGGCGGCTTCCTTGAGGCGCTGCAGGGCGAGTACGTCCTTCTTCAGGTCGACGCCGGATTCCTTCTGGAATTCGCCGATGATGTAGTCGATCAGGCGCTGGTCGAAGTCCTCGCCGCCGAGGAAGGTGTCGCCGTTGGTGGCCAGCACCTCGAACTGCTTTTCGCCATCGACGTCGGCGATTTCGATGATGGAAATGTCGAAGGTGCCACCGCCCAGGTCGAAGACGGCGATCTTGTGATCCTTGCTGGTGGACTTGTCCATGCCGAAGGCCAGCGCCGCGGCGGTGGGTTCGTTGATGATGCGCTTGACTTCCAGGCCGGCGATGCGGCCGGCGTCCTTGGTGGCTTGGCGCTGGCTGTCGTTGAAGTAGGCGGGGACGGTGATGACGGCCTCGGTGACTTCCTCGCCCAGGTAGTCTTCGGCGGTCTTCTTCATCTTGCGCAGTACTTCGGCGGAAACCTGGGGCGGGGCGATCTTCTTGTCGCGCACTTCCACCCAGGCGTCGCCGTTGTCGGCCTTGACGATCTTGTAGGGCATCAGGGCGATGTCCTTCTGCACTTCCTTCTCTTCGAAGCGGCGGCCGATCAGGCGCTTGACGGCGTACAGCGTGTTCTTCGGGTTGGTGACGGCCTGGCGCTTGGCCGGGGCGCCGCAGAGGATCTCGCCGTCGTCCGAATAGCCGACGATGGATGGCGTGGTGCGCGCGCCTTCCGAGTTTTCGATGACCTTGGGGGAGCCGCCTTCCATGATGGCCACGCAGCTGTTGGTCGTCCCGAGGTCGATGCCGATGATCTTGCCCATGATGGTTCCTTTACTGAATTCGATTGGATTTGTGATGTTCTGGAATTGGGGTCATTCCCCGGAATTTCAAGACTTCGGCTTGGCTACCATGACCAGGGCCGGCCGCAGGGTGCGTTCGGCGATGAGGTAGCCCTTCTGCAGCACGGTGACGACGGTGTTCGGCTCCTGCTCGGAGTCGACCATGCCGATGGCCTGGTGCCTGTGGGGGTCGAACTTCTCGCCAACGGGGTTGATTTCCACCAGGGCGTTTTTCTCGAAGGCGGAGACGAGTTGCTTCAAGGTGATCTCGACGCCGGCGCGGAAGCTCTCCACCGTCTGCTCCTGGGTGGCCAGGGCGGCTTCCAGGCTGTCCTTCACCGCCAGCAGTTCGCCGGCGAATTTCTCGACGGCGAATTTGTGGGCCTTGCTGATGTCGTCCTGGGCGCGGCGGCGAACATTCTCGGCCTCTGCCTTGGCCCGCAGCCAGGCATCGTGGTGCTCGGCCACCTTCAGCTCCATCTGGCGCAGTTGCTCCTCCAGGCTGGGCACGGC
>DAINDE010000013.1:0-74530 GCA_036732025.1 Rhodocyclaceae bacterium | reverse complement strand
GGTGGGCCGGGTCCTCTTTTTTCTCCTTTGGGGGCTTGTCCCCCCCTTGGGGGTTCTGTTATCCACCCGCGGGGGGGGGGTTTTTTTCGGGGGGGGGGTTGGTTGGGGCAGGTTCGGCGCCCAGGAGGGGTTCCTGGGATTCTTGTTCGTTGGACATGGATGGGTCTCCGGAAAAACTGGAAAAACATGTATGGGCTGATTTTTTGATTTCAAGGCCCATGTTGCAGCTTTTTCAACCGTGCTACGATGAAACGAAAATCAGCGGCGGCGGGGGCATGGAAAACATCGGCAAATATCGGGTGGTAAAGGAGCTGGGCAAGGGCGCCACGGCCACCGTCTACCTGTGCGACGATCCCGACGGCGACCGCCAGGTGGCGGTCAAGCTGGTCCGCTTTGGCAGCGACAACGCCGCCATGTCGCGGCGCCTGCGCAAGTTGTTCCAGACCGAGGGCGTCACTGCCGGGCGCCTCGACCACCCCAATATCGTCAAGATCTACGATGCCGTGGTGGAGGACGATTACGCCTATCTGGCCATGGAATACGTCGATGGCGATTCCCTGGAGAAATTCTGCCGCATAGACCGCCTGCTGCCCCTGCACCGGGCCATCGGCATCATCTTCAAGTGCTGCCTGGCCCTGGATCATGCCTATCGGCAGGGGGTCATCCACCGGGACATCAAGCCGGCCAACATCATGGTCACCGGCGACGAGGACGCCAAGATCGCCGACTTCGGCCTGGCGCTCAACCTGCAGAAGGACATGGACCGGGACTCGACGTTCATCATGGGGGTGGGTTCGCCGGCCTACATGTCCCCGGAGCAGATCAAGGGCTACGCGCTGAACCAGAAGACCGACCTCTATTCCCTGGGCGTCGTCCTCTTCCAGTTGCTCACCGGGCGCCTGCCCTTCCGCGCCAACAACCAGGCGACCCTCATCTACAAGATCATCAATACCGACGCGCCGGACGTCACGGCACTGAACCCCAACCTGCCGCCGGCCCTCAATGGCATCATCAAGAAGGCCCTGGAAAAGGACCTCTACAGCCGTTACAAGAACGGCGCCGAGTTCGCCAAGGACCTTTCCGCCGTCCGCTACAAGATCGTCGAAGAAGACGATACGGTGCAGGACACCACCCACTTCGAGATGCTGCGCAAGCTGACCTTCTTCACCGAGTTCGAAAACATCGAGCTGTGGGAGATCCTGCGTGTCGCCGTGTGGCGGGAGGTGCAGCCGGGGGTGGCGATCATCCGCGAGGGGGAGAGCAACCAGCTCTTCGGTATCCTGGTGTCGGGCTTCGTCGAGGTGTCGGTGGCCGGCAAGGCGATCTGCCGGCTGGGGGCGGGGGAGGTGATCGGCGAGATCGGCTACCTGCACCCCACCAACAACAAGCGCCACGCCACGGTGGTGACCCTGGAGCGTGCGCTGTTCCTGGAAATCAGCGCCTCGGCCCTGGCCCTGTCGTCGGAGGAGCTGCATGAGCGCATGCGCAACGCCCTCATCGCCTGCATGATCGACCGCATGCGCAAGGTCAACCAGATCGCCGCTTCCCTGGGGGCTCCCGCCGTCGATGCCGGCATCAGTTCCCTGACCGGAATGACGCGCTCGGGGCCGGGAGCCGGCCTCGACCTGGAACTGACGCCGCTCTGACCGGCGGCGGCCGCCGCAGCGGCCGCGGGCGTCAGACCTTGAAGCGCCCCACCATGCCCTGCAGGCCGTCGGCCAGGTTTTTCAGGTCGTGGGCGGCGCCGGCGGTCTGTTCGACGCTGCCGGTGTTGTCCCGGGCCATGCCGGCGATGGCTTCGATGCTCGTCTCTACCTCGCCGGAAACCCGACGTTGCTGTTCGGTGGCTTCGGCGATGGTATCGAGGCCGTGACCGACCTCGGTGACCGAGCCGTTGGTGGCCTGCAGCACGCTGGCAACCGTGGTGACGGCGGCCTGACTGCTGGCCAGGTGGTCGAGACCTTCCTCGATGGTGCGGCGCACCGCCACCGACTGGTTGCTGATGGTGGCGGTGATGGCGTCGATTTCCCCGGCGGCCCGCGACGATTTCTCGGCAAGCTTCCTCACCTCGTCGGCGACCACGGCAAAACCGCGGCCCTGCTCGCCGGCACGGGCCGCCTCGATGGCGGCGTTGAGCGCCAGCAGGTTGGTCTGCTCGGCGATATCCTTGACCTCGCGGGTCATGGAGGTGATCGATTCGGTATTGCGGACGAAATGGTTGACCGACTCGGCCATTTCCTTGACCGCCTTTTCGACGATGCCCATTTCCTGCAGCAGGGTATTGAGGTTGCGGCTGCCTTCCTGGGCCCGGGCAAGGCTTTCCTGGGACTGCTGCTGGACGTGTTCGGCGCTCTTGGCGATGGACGAGATGCTGTCCACCAGTTGCTCGACGGCGGAGGCGGCGAGGCCCGATTTCTGATCCTGCTGGTGGGAACTGCGCGCCACCCGGTCGGCACTCTCGGAAAGGGATGCAACCTTGGCGGAAACCTGGCCGGCGGCGTCCCGCACCTGCCGCACCAGGCGGCTGAAGTTCTCCATCATCTCGTTGAAGACGGCGGCGGCCTGGCCGATCTCGTCCTGCCCACGCACGGTCAGGCGGCGGGTGAGGTCGCCCTCGCCGCGGGCGATGTCTTCCAGGCCCTGGCGCAGGTTGTCGAGGGGGCCGGTGACGAAATGGCGGGTCAGCAGGTAGATGACCACCAGCAGGACGCCGATGACCAGCAGGGCGGCGCCGGCGATCTTGATGCGGAAGGCGTCGACATCCGCTTCCACGGAATCGAGGGAAACCTTCATGCTGACCACGCCGAGGACGGTTCCTTCGGGTACCTGGTGGCAGGCGATGCAGTCCTTGCCCAGGTAGTTCTTGCTGGCCTTGGTGGGATTGACTACGTGCAGGTAGGAACTGCTGCCTTCCCGCTGGACCGCCACGAAGGGAGTGCCGCTGGCCATTACCTGTTTCTCGACGGCATCCAGCGCCCGCTTTTCCTTGGTGTCGGGGCCGAACAGTTTGGCTACGGCCTCGCCGCGGGCCACGTGCAGATCCTTGATGATGGAGAGCTGCTTGATCTGGTCGAGGAAGACCTCTCGCTGGCCGACGGTGCCGGTGATCATCATGCCGGTGAGGCCAGCCATGGTCATTTCGTGGATGCTGCCTGCGAAATCCTGGGCCTGCCGGATGGCCGTCTCGCGGTTGACCTGGCTCGCCCAGATGATCGTGCCCGCCCAGGCGACGACGAGGACCAGCCAGATGGCGGCAGTCAGGCGAATCCAGATTTTCCAGTCACGCAACCGAAGCATTTTTATTCACTCCCCTCACAAGGCCGCCCGATACGCTGTCAGGCGGTTAAGTCGATTTGCTGGATTGTGCCAGCGTCGCCGCTTTCCCGCAAAAGGATTCCGCTGCTGCGGACCGCGCCCAAGCTGGCGTTCCGGGCATCCCGGAGCTCGAACGGGGTGGCGACGCGGGCCAGGCCGATGGCGCCGACACCCGCATCCTGCATGGAACGATAGCGGTCGGCCCCCGCGCCGTCGCGGCTCCACACCTGGAGACGGGAGAAAACCGCGTCCCCCTCGTCGATCCAGCCGTTGCCGTCATCATCGAAGGCGGCGAGATCGGCGAACCCGTCTCCGCTCTTCGTGCCGAAGAGTTCGCCGCCGTCGGTGGCACGGCCGTCGCCATTGCGGTCGAGGAACAGGAAACCGCTGCCGGCGGTGACGAAGGGTATCGCTTCCGTCGTGCCGTCGCCGTCGAGATCGAAGGCAAAGCGCGTATCGGTGAGGCTGGCGGCATTGCCGCCAAAATTGACGACCAGTGGATCCTTGCGCCGGGCCGCCTCGCCCAGGCGCAGGCTGACATCGCTCTCGGCGTGGAAGGCTCGGGCCATGACCAGGTCGACGGAGAAGGCGATGCTCTTGCCGTCGGCCGTCTGCACCGTGCCGCTGGCGCTGAATTCCGTCCGCTCGCTCTCGTCCAGGGATTCGTGGCGGTCGTATTCCAGGCTGAATCCCGCCGCCGGCTGACCGGCCGAGGGCGGGACGGCCAGATCGACGGCGGGGGAATCCGGCGCCAATTCAGCCGCATCGAAGACGGTCACCGGGCGCCCCGTCAGCATCTCGATGAGTGTGCGGATCAGGGTCAGGCGCGGGTCGCCTGCGCTGTGGCCTTCATCGTCGGCAACCCCTTCCGGCCCGGTGGCCGCGGAAGCCTCGGCAGCCAGCGCTGCCGGGGAAAATTGCACACTCTCCCGGGGGGCGCTGGCGGGGTTTGGCGGCTCTCCGGCCCAGGTTCGCAGCGATTCCCGCGCTTCGTGGCGGCGGGTTGCCACATGGGTGGCGGCAAGTTCCAGGTGGGTGGTGGCGATCTTCATGGCAGGCTCCGCAGTGCGACAACACTTGTTATCGGACAGGCTGCGGAAAAACTGAGGATCGATGCCGGCAACTCGGCAGCGGCAGGGTATCGTCCGAATTCGGAAGCGGTTCCCGGCCGGCCCTGCCGGACTCACGCTTCGCCCTCCTGCGCTTCGGCGGTGTCGGCGAAAATGGCGGCGAAGCCGTCCTGCCAGGGCACTACCGATATTGCGAAACGGCGCCGGAGCGGGGCGTGGAAACGCGCCAGCCGTCGGGGGCGGCCAGCGGCGGCCACCTGGAGGTAGTCGTCGAGGAAAGGTGCCGATCCGGCACCATAGACCTCCGTGGCGGGCTTGCCGATGGCCGAGCTGCGCGGGATGCCGAAAATGGCCTCGAAGCGGGGGTTGCAGTCGATGATGCGGTAGTCGACCGGCCTGCCGGCGGCGTCGCGAATCCATTCGTGGAGGGCGACCCCTTCCCACATGTTGGCGAAGAGGGACTGGAAGCGCTGCTCGCTTTCCTTGAAGGCCATGTCGGAAAGGTGGCGGGCCGTCAGATCCTGGATATAGGTCAACGCGTGGGCGCGCCCGCCCAGGTCGACGAGTTCGGCCGAAATGCTGACCCAGTGCGGATCGCCACGGCAGTCGTGCATGACCGTGCGGAACCCCTCGCTGCGCCCGGTCGCCTTGAGGGAGTTGAGCCAGTCGCCGCGGGGCCCGGGGCCGGACCACAGGCCCACTTCCAGGGCGGTGCGGCCGAGCAGTTCTTCCCGGCGCCAGCCGAAGGTTTCCACGTGACGGTCGCTGATCTCGACGAAGCGCCCGGTTTCGGCGTCGGTGATGGAGATGGCGACCGGGCTGCGGCGAAAGGCGGCGGCGACGCGCTCGTGGCCAGCGACGGAAAGGCTGGCGGGAGCCTCGGCGCCGGCTGCCTGCAACTGGCGGAGGCTGACTGCGCCCAGGCAACGGCCATCGGCATCGACCACCGCCAGCGCGTCGCAGCCCACGGCGGCCATGTGCGCCAGCATGCCGGCGACCGACATCGTCGCGGGAACCACGCTGTCGGAACCGGCGAGCAGGCCGGCCAGGGGGGCCGCCGAGTGGGATGACATGGAAAGGGCGCGGCAGGATAAGTGGCTATTACTTTCGTATTATCCATGATTTCCCACGCCGGGGAACAACTCCCTTGGCTACGGGGTATCCTGCGGCAATCGACGGCTAAAGCTGCTTGGTGCGGAAGGTGTCGCACTGGCGCGGATCGGCGCTCTCGAAACCCTGGCGGAACCAGCGCACCCGCTGCTCGGACGTGCCGTGGGTGAAGGTTTCCGGGACGGCCATGCCGCGCGCCTGCTTCTGCAGGCGGTCGTCGCCGATGGCGGCGGCGGCGACGAGAGCCTGCTCCAGTTCCCCGGGTTCCAGGATGCCCTTGGCGGAGTCGGTGCGCTTGGCCCAGACCCCGGCATAGCAGTCGGCCTGCAGCTCGAGCCTCACTGAGAGTGCATTGGCCTCCGCCTCGTTGCGGGCTCGCTGGCGGGCCGACTGGACCTTGGCCGAGGTGCCCAGCAGGTTTTGCACGTGGTGTCCCACCTCGTGGGCGATGACATAGGCTTGGGCGAACTGGCCGGGGGCGTGGAAACGCTCCCGCAGGTCCCGGTAGAAGGCCAGGTCGATATAGACCTTGTGGTCGCCGGGGCAGTAGAAGGGTCCCATGGCCGCCTGGCCGGCGCCGCAGGCCGTCGGCGTGGCGCCGGTGAACAGTACCAGCTTGGGGTCTTCGTATTGGCGGCCGGCGTCGCGGAAGACCTGGCGCCAGGTGTCCTCGGTCTCGGCCAGGATCTTGCCGACGAAACGGGCGTCGGTGTCGTCGGCAGGAGGCTTGTGGGCCGGGGCGGAATGGATTGCCGGGCTGCCGCCGCCGGCCAGGCCGAGGATGACCTGGGGGTCGATGCCGAAGAAGTAGCTGGCGGCGATGGCCAGCACGATGGTGCCGATGCCGATGCCACGCCCGCCGATGGGCAGGCCGCCGCCGCGGCGGTCTTCGACGTTGTCGCTGTCGCGGGAGTTATCCAGGCGCATGGCGGTTCCTCCGGTTGGGGGCGGTGCCGGTCAGGCGAGCTCGGCCACGATCCGATGATAGGCCGCCAGGCGACGCCCGTCTATGCCGCCATCCTGGAGGGCGGCGCGCACGGCGCAGTCCGGCTCCCGGTCATGGCGGCAGTCGCGGAAGCGGCAGCGGCCGAGGAGGGGACGCAACTCGCGGAAGGCGTGCTCGACCTCGTGGCGGTCCAGGTGGCCGAGGCCGAATTCCTGCAGGCCGGGGGAGTCGATGAGGTGGCTGTCGGCGTCCAGGTGGTAGAGGCAGGCGTGGGTGGTGGTGTGCTTGCCGGAATCCAGGGCCGCCGAGATTTCGCGGGTGGCGGCGCCGGCTTCGGGCATCAGGGCATTGACCAGGGTGGATTTGCCCATGCCCGACTGGCCGACGAGGACGCTGGTCTTGCCCCGGAGCCAGGGGCGCAGGTCTTCGGCGTGGTCCCGGGCGCACAGTTCGAGGACCGGGTAGCCGAGGGCAGCGAAGACGGCCAGGCGTTCCCGGGCGGCGGGCAGGCCCGCAGCCAGATCGCACTTGTTGAGGACGATGAGGATGGCGATGTCCTCGCTCTCGGCGGCGGCGATGGCGCGGCTGACCAGTTCGTCGGAAAAGCCGGGCTCCGTGGCCACCACCAGGACAATCTGGTCCACGTTGGCGGCGATGAGTTTCTGGCGGATCTCGTTGGAGCGGTAGAGAAGGCTGCGGCGGGGAGCGATGGCCTCGATGACTCCCTGGTCGGCGCCCGTCGGCGCGAAATCCACCCAGTCGCCGCAGGCCACTTCGCTTTTCTTGCCCCGGGGAAAGCAGGGCAGGGAGGAGCCGTCGTCCCGCTCGACGACGTATTGCCGGCCATGGGCGGCGATGACGCGGCCCCGCTCGCTCATGGGGCCGGCAGGCGGTCCACCGCGGCGGCGATTTCGGTGGCGGTCATTGGTCGAAATGGTAGAACTGCTGGTTGAGCCAGGCGGCGACGGCGGCTTCCTCTTCCGGGAACCAGCCGGCTTTGGTCTGGGTGGCGCAGGTGGCGACCCGCTGCAGCAGTTCGAGTTGCGTGGAGAGCATGCGGCCGTCCCGCGTATACATTTTTGAGCCATCGCCCCCGTACATGCGGACGTGGCAGGTGGGACAGCCGGCCTTGTCGTGGAGCACCTTGCCGGCCGCCGGATCGGCGTTGCCCCAGGGCGGGGCCGCCAGGGCGGCGGCTGGCAGGAGGGCGAGGAGCAGGGCGGTGCGGGGCATGGTCTAGGCGGATTGCAGGCGCCGCAGGTGGTCGATGCGCTGGGCGGCCGGCGGGTGGGAGTCGTAGAAGGCCGAGTGCACCGGGTCCGGCGTCAGGGTGGAGGCATTGTCCTCGTAGAGCTTGACCAGGGCCCGCACCAGGTCGTCGGCACTGGCGTGTTCGGCGGCGTAGGCGTCGGCCTCGAATTCGTGGCGGCGGGAAAGGAGGCTCTGCAAGGGCCGGAAGGGGAAGGTGAAGACCGGCATGACCAGGAAGAAGAGGATCAGCGCCAGCGCCGTGGTGCCTTCGCCGGGAACGCCCAGGCCGGCGTAGAACCAGGGGGCGCCGATGAGCTGGCCGAGAACCCAGAGGAGGAGGAGCGCCAGGGCGAAGGACAGGGCGATGTGCTTGATGACGTGGCGGCGCCGGAAGTGGCCCAGTTCATGGGCCAGCACCGCCTCGATCTCGGCAGGCTGGAGGCGCGAGAGCAGGGTGTCGAAGAAGACGATGCGCTTGTTGTTGCCGAAGCCGGTGAAGTAGGCGTTGCCGTGGCTGGAGCGTTTCGAGCCGTCCATGACGAAGAGGCCGCTGGAACGGAAGCCGCAGCGTCCGAGCAGGGCTTCGATGCGCGACTTCATCTCACCCTCGGCAAGGGGCGAGAACTTGTTGAAGAGGGGGGCGATCCACGTCGGATACACGAACATGAGGGCCAGGTTGAAACCGCACCAGAACAGCCAGACGTAGAGCCACCATTGGCTGCCCATGGCCGCCATGAGCCAGAGGACGGCCAGCAGCACGGGGGTGCCGATGAGTACCGCCAGCAGCGTCTGTTTGGCCAGGTCGGCGAAGAACAGCCCGGGGGTCATGCGGTTGAAGCCGAAGCGCTCCTCGATGACGAACTGGCGATAGAGGTCGAAGGGAAGATCCACCAGCCCGGAGATGAAGGCCACGCTGCCGATGAGGGCGACGCCATACCACAGGCCGTCGAGGCGCGGCTGCCAGAAGGCGTCGAGGGCGGCGAGGCCGCCGCCCAGGGTCAGCGCCAGCAGCAGGGCGGCATGGGCGACGGCGAAGCCGCGGCCGAAGCGGGTGCGGGTCACCGTGTAGTCGGCCGCCTTCTGGTGGGCCGCCAGGGGGATGCGGTCGGCGAAAAGGGCGGGCACCTGGTCGCGGTGGGCGGCGACATGGGCGATCTGCCGTCCCGAGAGCCACAGGCGGAAGGCCAGGGTGGCGACGAGGGCGGCGAGGAAGAGAAGGGAAAAGCTGGAGGCCATGGAGCTGTGAGAAAATATCGGCTTTAAAGTTTCGGGCAATTATATGGCAGGCAACGCACACAACCTCGTCTGGCTGGACATGGAAATGACCGGTCTCAACCCCGATGGCGACCGCATCATCGAACTGGCCATGGTGGTCACCGACGAGCATCTCCAACTGGTCGCCGAGTCCCCGGTATGGGCGGTGCACCAGAGCGACGAGACGCTGGCCGCCATGGACGATTGGAACCAGAAAACCCACGGACGTTCCGGACTCATCGACCGGGTCAAGACGTCCACCCTGGACGAGGCCGCCGTCGCCGCCGAGGCCCTGGAATTCCTCAAGCGCCATTCCCTGCCCGGGCATTCGCCCATGTGCGGCAATTCCATCTGCCAGGACCGCCGCTTCATGGCCCGCCACATGCCGGAACTGGAGGCCTTCTTCCACTACCGCAATTTGGACGTGAGCACCCTGAAGGAACTGTGCAAGCGATGGACCCCGGAAGTGGCCAAGGGCTTCAAGAAGAAGAGCAAGCACACCGCGCTGGCCGACATCTACGAGTCCATCGACGAACTCAAGTACTACCGCGAGCACTTCCTGAAAGTCTGACCGCCGCGCCTCAGCCTTCCCGCCGGTAAAGGCGGAATTTCTCGCGGCGCTCGCCGGGACGGCTGCCCTCCCAGACGCGATTCCATTCCCCCGGTGGCGGTGCCAGTTCCTGGCGGGTGTCCCCCTGCACCAGCACCCAGTCGCAGCGGCGGCCGTCGGCGGTCTTGGCCGACAGGGGCTCGATGCCGACGAAATAGGCCAGCGACGCCCGCTGGGTGTCGGTGAGGTCACGTTCGGCGATACAGCCGTGCCCCTGGGGCAGCTTGGCAGCGACGGCCTGGGCCACCGGGCGGTAGCTCTTGCCGTAATCGAACCAGGGCAGGAGGAGGGCGATGGCGAGCAACCAGAAGGTGGTGAAGCCCATGGTCCAGTGGGTCAGGCTGCGGTAGGGCGAGCGGGGCGCCGTGACGATGAGCCACAGCCACCAGAGGGTGGCGGTGAGGGCGATGCCCACGGCAACGGGCTCCAGGTGGCCGGCGAAGCCGGGGCGCAACACCACCACCCGGTGGGCCAGCTTTTCCGGCCAGCCCATGACCATGGCCGACCAGGCCAGCCAGACCAGCCCGGCGAAGAAGGTGAAGGTCAGCATGGCGAAGGAATCGAAAGCATTGGCTGCACCCCGGCGCAGGCTGAGGGCGCCGGGGGTGGCGAGCAGCGCCAGCGGCGGCAGCAGGAGCAGGGCCGGGATTTCCCGGGGCTTGTAGGAAATCGCGAGCATGATCAGCGTCAGCCCGAGGACGATCAGGGGCAGGCGCTGGGGGCGCTCGCCCAGGGCGCGGCGGCGGGTCCATAGGGCCCAGCCGGCCAGGGGCAGGACCGGGAAGGCGAACCAGGGCAGGTGGGCCAGGTAGCTGGCCACGGCCAGGAAGGGGTTGATGCCGGCCGTCAGCTGGGTACGTTCGGCACCCAGCCAGCCCGCCAGGCGCTCGGGCTCGGCCACTGCGAGGATGGCGATCCAGGGGGCGGCCAGGAGGGTGGCTACGGTGAGGCCGATGGCCAGGGTGCGCAGGGTGCGCCGACGGTCGTCGCTGAGGACGACGGCGACGGGGGCCGCGGCCAGGAGCGGCAGGGTGGGGGCGATGCCGGTGCCGAGCAGGCAACCGGCAACGGCGACGCCGTAGAACAGGCCCCCCAGGCGGGGCTTGCGCACCATGATGGCCCAGGCGCCGATGGCGCCGCCGTAGGCCGCGAGCGCGACGAGCATGGGCTGGGCGTCGTGGGCGTGGATGAGCAGCCCCGCCGATCCGGCCAGGAGCATGGGGCTGGCGGCGGCGGATTCCTGGCCATACAACTCGCGCCCGGCGTAGTAGATGCCGGTGAGCGCCAGGGCCACCCACAGGCCGCTGGCCAGGCGCATGGCGTCGTGCAGGGGCAGCAGCCAGCCGAAGACCTTGCCGGTCAGGGCGGCGCTCCAGTAGTAGAGCGGCGGCTCGTTGAAGGGGCGGCCGGCGAGGTCGGGGGACAGCCAGTCGCCGTAGGTGAGGACGTGCCAGGCGGTGCCGAGGTGGATGGCGTCCTCGCCCTTCCAGGGGTCGCGGCCGAAGAGGCCGGCGACCACGTAGAAGGTCAGCATGCCGGCCAGCGCCCATCCCGAAGGGGGTAGGCGCAGGCCGCGGCGGAGGAGGGCGAGGAGATCGGGCATGGGCTGGAAACGAAAAAGGCAGCCACGCGGCTGCCTTTTCACAGGACCCGGTCGGCGGATCAGGCGGCCTTGCCGCGCATGCTGCCGAACTTCTGGTTGAACTTCTCGACCCGGCCGGCGGTGTCGACGATCTTCTGCTTGCCGGTGTAGAAGGGGTGGCAGGCGGAGCAGACTTCCACGTGCAGGGCCTTCTTCATGGTGGAACGGGTGGTGAAGGTGTTGCCGCAGGAGCAGGTCACCTGGATTTCGGCGTATTCGGGGTGGATACCGGCTTTCATGTTCAGTCCTTTAGTCAAGCGACCGGCGGATGTGGCCGATCTGGGAAACGCAAGATTATCCTCGAATAATCACGCGGTTGCAAGTGATTTCGGGTGTCCTCAGCCGCGGCGCATGGCGTCGAAGAACTCCGCATTCCCCTTGGTGGACTTGACCTTGTCGAGCAGGAATTCCATGGCTTCGAGGTCGTCCATCGGGTAGCAGAGTTTGCGCAGCACCCACATCTTCTGCAGCACGTCGGGCTTCAACAGCAGTTCCTCGCGGCGGGTGCCGGAGCGGTTGACGTTGATGGCCGGGTACATGCGCTTCTCCGCCATGCGGCGGTCGAGATGGATTTCGGAGTTGCCGGTGCCCTTGAATTCCTCGTAGATCACCTCGTCCATGCGGGAGCCGGTGTCGATCAGGGCCGTGGCGAGAATGGTCAGGGAGCCGCCTTCCTCGATGTTGCGGGCGGCGCCGAAGAAGCGCTTGGGCTTCTGCAGGGCGTTGGCGTCGACGCCGCCGGTCAGCACCTTGCCGGAGGCCGGCTGCACGGTGTTGTAGGCGCGGGCCAGCCGGGTGATGGAGTCGAGGAGGATGACCACGTCCTTCTTGTGCTCGACCAGGCGCTTGGCCTTCTCGATGACCATCTCGGCCACGGCGACGTGGCGGGTGGCGGGTTCGTCGAAGGTGGAGGCGACGACCTCGCCCTTGACGGTGCGGGTCATCTCGGTGACTTCTTCCGGGCGCTCGTCGATGAGCAGGACGATGAGGACGACGTCGGGGTGGTTGGCGGTAATGGCGTGGGCGATGTTCTGCAGCATCACCGTCTTGCCGGATTTCGGCGGCGCCACCAGCAGGCCGCGCTGGCCGGCGCCGATGGGGGCGATCATGTCGATGACGCGGCTGGTGATGTTTTCGTCGGACTTGATTTCCCGTTCGAGCTTGAGATGACGCGTCGGGTGCAACGGCGTCAGGTTCTCGAACATGATCTTGTTCTTGTTGGCTTCTGGCAGGAAACCGTTGATGCTGTCCAGCTTGGTCAGGGCGACGTAGCGCTCGCCGTCCTTGGGCATGCGGATTTCGCCCTCGATGGTGTCGCCGGTGCGCAGGTTGAAGCGGCGGATCTGGGAGGGGGAGACGTAGATGTCGTCCGGGTTGGCGAGGTAGGAGGTGTCGGCGGAGCGGAGGAAGCCGAAGCCGTCGGGCAGCACTTCCAGGGTGCCGTCGCCGTGGATGGTTTCGCCGTTCTTGGCCATGCCCTTGAGGATGGCGTAGATCAGCTCCTGCTTGCGCATGCGGTTGGCGCCTTCGATGCCGAGTTCGGTCGCCATGTCCAGCAGCTTGCTGACGTGCAAGGTCTTGAGTTCGGAAAGTTGCATTATGGGTATGCGTGGCGCCCCGGAAAGGGGTGGGGCCGGGTGGCCCGGGGGCGCAGATTGTTTTGAAGGGGGGATGGGAGCCTGAAGGCGCAGAACGCGCGTTCAGGCTCGCAGGGTACGGCGATTACAGGTTGCTGTCAATGAAGGCAGCGAGCTGGGACTTGGAGAGGGCGCCGACCTTGGTGGCTTCGACGTTGCCGTTCTTGAACAGCATGAGGGTCGGGATGCCGCGGATGCCGAACTTGGCAGGGGTGGCCTGGTTGTCGTCGATGTTGAGCTTGGCGACCTTGAGCTTGCCGGCGTATTCGGCGGCCACTTCGTCGAGGATGGGGGCGATCATCTTGCAGGGGCCGCACCATTCGGCCCAGTAGTCGACCAGAACCGGCTGCTGCGATTGCAGCACCTCGGATTCGAAGGTGTCGTCGGTGACGTAATGGATGTGCTCGCTCATGGATGCCTCGTGAAATGGGGGGAAATATGCGGATGAAAGTGGTGCGCGCCGCAGTGGCGGCAGGTGTGTGTCGGAGAATGCTAGCGAAAAAGCGGCAGGGAGGGAAGGGCCAGCGCCCCGAGGGGGTCAGCGTCCGGGCTTGAGCAGGTTGGCAAGTTCGACGGCCGTTTTCACGCCCATCTTGTCGAAAAGATTGGCGCGATGGACTTCGACGGTGCGCATGCTGATGTTGAGTTCGTCGGCGATGACCTTGTTGAACTTGCCGGCGAGCACCAGTTCCATGATCTGGCGCTCACGGGTGGTGAGGGAGGCCAGGCGGTGGTTGACCGAATCGGCGCTGGCGCTGGCTTCCCGCTGGTGGGCGTCGTGCTCCATGGCTTCCTGGACGCGGTTGGCCAGTTCGTTGTCGTTGAAGGGTTTTTCGAAGAAGTCGAAGGCGCCTTTCTTGAGGGCGCCCACCGCCAGGGGTACGTCGCCGTGGCCGGTGAGGAAGATGACCGGCAGTCTCGATCCCTTGCCCTGCAGGGCGTCGAAGAGGTCCAGGCCGCTCATGCCGGGCATGCGCATGTCGAGGACGAGGCAGCCGGCCAGTTGCGGCGTCCAGGCGGCGAGGAAGGACTCGGCGTCGGCGTAGGCGGTGTTGGGGATGCCGCGGGACTTGAGCAGCCAGGCGATGGCGTCGCGGATGGCCTCGTCGTCGTCGACCAGATGGGCGAGGGGCGTGGTCATGGAGCCTCCAGGGGCAGGGTGAAGGTGAACAGGGTGCCGCTGCCGGTGGCGGAATCCGGGTTGGCGTCGGCCCACAGGCGGCCCCGGTGGAATTCGACGATGGAGCGGCAGATGGACAGGCCGACCCCCATGCCTTCGGCCTTGGTGGTGAAGAAGGCGGTGAACAGCTTGCTGGCGACTTCCGGGGGAATGCCGCAGCCCTGGTCGGCGACGCGGACGACGATTTCGCTCCCGTCGGCGACGGCGGAAACGGAGAGCAGCCGGTGTTCGGGCGCGGTCTCGGCCATGGCGTCCATGCCGTTGCGGATCAGGTTGAGGAGCACCTGTTCCAGCATCAGGCGGTCGGCCAGCACGGGGGGAAGGTCGCCGACATGCCGTTCGAGGTGGACCTGGCGCTTCCTGGCGTCGGCCTCGATGAAGCCGAGGCAGTCGTCGATGACTTCTGCCACCTGGCAGGGGGCGCGCTTGGGTTCGCTCTTCCTGACGAAGTCATGGACCCGGCGGATGATGCGTCCCGCCCGCTGGGCCTGGACGCCGACCTTCTCCAGGGCCTGGCGCAGATCGGCGGGATCGAGGCCGCCGTGCTCCAGGAGGTTGAGGCAGCCGGTGTTGTAGCTGGCGATGGCGGCCAGGGGCTGGTTGAGTTCGTGGGCCAGGGTGGAGGCCATCTCACCCATGGTTACCAGGCGGGCGGTGAACTGGAGCTGTTCCTGCTGCTGGCGGGCCATTTCTTCAGCACGCTTTCTTTCGGTGACGTCGAGGACCGATCCCATCCAGCCGGTGTGCTGGCCGTTGCCGTCGATGAGGGGGGCTTCGTAGATGAGGGCGTGGAAGCGCTCGCCGTTCTTGCGCATGAGGGTGATCTCGAAGCCGTCCGGGGGCGCTTCCCCGGCCATGACGGCGCGGTGGACGGCGTAGGTTTCCTCGATCAGCTCCGGCGGCCAGTAGGGCATGGGCGGGGTGGCGCCGACCAGGTCGTCCTCGGAGAATCCCGTCATGCGGCAGAAGGCGGGGTTGACGTAGATGATGCGGCCGGAAAGGTCCCGGGCCCGCATGCCGACGGTGAGGGAGTCCTCCATGGCCTTGCGGAAGGCGTGCTCCGAGCGCAGGGCTTCTTCGGCCCGGGAGCGCTTCTGCATGAGGTCGCGCACCGCCCACAGGGACCAGAAGACGCCCGCCGCCAGGACGACGATGGCGGCGGCGAGTATGCGCTGCAGGGGGTTGGCCGAGCTCTGGTAGCTGGTGACCCGAAGCTTGAGGCCATAACCTGGGGGATCGAAGGGAATTTCGTAGCTCTGGTTGGGAGTGCCCTGGATCTTCGATTTGGCGCCGTACTGGACTTCGTTGTCGTCGACCACCACCACCTGGTATTTCTCGGTGAACCACCAGGGAACCTGCTGGTCGAGGAGGGCGCCGACGGGATAGACGCCGACGAGGACCCCGGAAAAGCGGCTTTCGGCATAAACCGGGACGACCACGGCGAAATAGGCCTGGTTGCCGGCGACCAGGAAGGTTTCGCTGTAGGTCCGTTTGCCCAGGCGGGCGGCGATTTCGTAGGCCTTCTGCAGCACCGACGGGCCGAAGGCTTCCAGCTCCTGGTCGGGCAGCGTGGCGCCGGGCAGCGCTGCGACGGGGGTCCAGCGCTCGTCCAGCCAGAGGATCTGCTTGACGTCGGGGTTGTTGCGCAGCAGGTTGCCGGCGCGCAGGCGGAACAGCTTGCGGCCGTCGGCCTGCTCGCCCAGGTCCACGGCCAGCTGCTGCAGTTGTTCCTCGACGCCGTTCAGGTGGAAGCGCAGGTTCTGTTCCAGCCACAGGACGTCCTTGATGAGGGCGGAGCGCTCCTCTTCCACCTCGTTCCGGTGCAGGAGCCAGAGAAGGCTCAGCACGGCCACCAGGAGCAGCACGATGCCGAACTTGGGCAGGGCCAGAAGCCAGCCCACCCGCTTGCTATTCACCGACGGGAGTTTGGGGGGGGAAGACATGGAGCGATGTTACACCACGGTTTTACCCCGCCCGCCATTGTGGGTTTCCACGAGTCGGATATCCACAATGGTGGCCCCGGGACCTGCTGGCCATACTGCCGCCCACGCCCGATTGTCCGGGCAGTCCATTGCGAGCGAGGCAGACATGGCAGGCAGGAAAGTCTTCAAGAGTCTCTATTTCCAGGTGCTGGTGGCCATCGCCATCGGCGTGGCCCTGGGGCACTTCTACCCCGAGACCGGAGCGGCGATGAAGCCGTTGGGGGACGGCTTCATCAAGCTGATCAAGATGATCATCGCCCCCATCATCTTCTGCACCATCGTCGTCGGCATCGCCGGCATGGAGGATATGAAGAAGGTGGGCAAGACCGGTGGCTACGCCGTGCTCTACTTCGAGGTGGTCAGCACCATCGCCCTCATCATCGGGCTCTGCGTCGTCAATGTCTGGCAACCGGGCGCCGGCATGAACGTCGATGCCGCCACCCTCGACACCAGGGGCATCGCCAAGTACGCCCAGCCGGGGCAGATGCAGTCGACGGTGGATTTCCTGATGAACATCATCCCCACCAGCGTGGTGGATGCCTTCGCCAAGGGCGACATGCTGCAGGTGCTGTTCTTCTCCATCCTCTTCGGCTACGCCATGCATGCCTTCGGCGAACGGGGCAAGCCGGTCTTCGATCTGATCGAGAAGCTGTCCCACGTCCTCTTCGGCATCGTCGGCGTCATCATGAAGGTGGCGCCCATCGGCGCCTTCGGGGCCATGGCCTACACCATCGGCAAGCACGGCGTCGGCAGCCTCGCCCAACTGGCCAGCCTGATGGGGGCCTTCTACCTGACCTGCCTCATCTTCGTCTTCGGGGTGCTGGGCAGCATTGCCGCCGCCCACGGATTCAGCATCTGGAAGCTGATCAAGTACATCAAGGAAGAGTTGTTCCTGGTGCTCGGCACGTCGTCTTCCGAGTCGGCCCTGCCGCGGCTGATGGCCAAGATGGAAAATGCCGGCGCCGAGAAATCGGTGGTCGGGCTGGTGGTACCCACCGGCTATTCCTTCAACCTGGACGGCACTTCCATCTACCTGACCATGGCCGCCGTGTTCATCGCCCAGGCCACCAACACGCCCCTCGACCTGGAGCACCAGATCACCCTGCTGGTCATCCTGCTGCTTACCTCCAAGGGCGCCGCCGGCGTCACCGGCAGCGGCTTCATCGTCCTCGCCGCCACCCTGTCGGCGGTGGGCACGGTGCCGGTGGCGGGCCTGGCGCTCATCCTCGGTATCGACCGCTTCATGTCGGAAGCCCGGGCCCTGACCAACTTCGTCGGCAACAGCGTCGCCACCCTGGTGGTGGCCAAGTGGTGCAAGGCCCTCGACAGCGACAAGCTGCAGGCCGTCCTCGACGGGGAGACCGCCGATGAGGCCGAGCGCCCCGAACTGGTTCTCGACGACGCCGCGGCGCCCCCCATCCCCCATGCCCCCCGGCCCCTGGTTTCCCACCACTGAACGGGCGCGGTTTCCCGGATGCCGCCGGCCTGGCCGGCGGTTTTCATGTGGATTTCCACAATAGAGGCCGGTTAACTAATTCGTAATACTTCAACCAGGCCGTCGTGTAACGGCCCCAGATTGTCTATTTCCGGAGGAGATGAAGATGAAGGTATCCAAACTGTTGATGGGGCTGGTTTTCGGTGCCCTGTCCTTCGCTGCCCTCGCCCAGCAGCCCATCGTGATCAAGTTCAGCCACGTGGTGGCCCAGGACACCCCTAAGGGCCTGGCCGCCAATTTCTTCGCCAAGAAGGCGGAAGAGCTGACCAAGGGCAAGGTCAAGGTCGAGGTCTACGCCAACTCCACCCTCTATAAGGACAAGGAGGAGATGGAGGCCCTGCAGCTCGGCGCCGTGCAGATGCTGGCCCCCTCCCTGGCCAAGTTCGGCCCCCTGGGCGTCAAGGAATTCGAGGTCTTCGACCTGCCCTACATCTTTGACGACTACAACGAGCTGCACAAGGTCACCCAGGGTCCCGTCGGCCAGCAACTGCTGACCAAGCTGGAGCCCAAGGGCATCCGCGGCCTGGCCTTCTGGGACAACGGCTTCAAGTCCTTTTCCGCCAACACCCCGATCAAGACCCCGGCCGACCTGAAGGGCAAGAAGATGCGCATCCAGTCCTCCAAGGTGCTCGAGGAGCAGATGCGCACCCTCGGCGCCCTGCCGCAGGTGATGGCCTTCTCCGAGGTTTACCAGGCCCTCCAGACGGGCGTCGTGGATGGCACCGAGAATCCCATCTCCAACCTCTATACCCAGAAGATGCACGAGGTGCAGAAGCACCTGACCCTCACCGACCACGGCTACCTGGGCTATGCGGTCATCGTCAACAAGAAGTTCTGGGACGGCCTGCCCGCCGACGTCCGCGGCCAGCTGGAAACGGCCATGAAGGAAGCCACCGCCTACGCCAACAAGATCGCCAAGGAACAGAACGACCATGATCTGGAGGCGGTGAAGAAGAGCGGCAAGACGGCGGTCTACGTGCCCACCAAGGAAGAGCGCCTGGCCTTCAAGAAGGCCCTGGTGCCGGTCCATCAGAAGATGGAATCCCGCATCGGCAAGGACATCATCCAGGGCGTGTACAAGGAGACCGGTTTCGATACCAACACCCTGTGATCGGCACCAGTCAATAAAACGGACCCGCCGGCGCGACCGGCGGGTTCCGCACCAACATGTGGAGTTGCGAGGGTCCTATGATCAACAAGGCGTTCAATCATCTCGAAGAACTGCTGGTCACCTTCCTCATGGGAGCGGCGACCCTCATCATCTTCGTGGCGGTGGCACACCGCTATCTGGCCAGTGCCGACATCCCCGGCCTGCAGGACTGGCTGCTCACCCTGAATTTCAGCTGGGCCCAGGAACTGTGCATCATCATGTTCGTCTGGATGGCCAAGTTCGGCGCAGCCTACGGCGTGCGCACCGGCATCCACGTCGGCGTCGATGTCCTCATCAACCGGCTGGACGACAACGTCCGGACCAAGTTCATTATTTTCGGCCTGCTCGCCGGTGCCCTGTTCACCGGTACCGTCGCCACCCTGGGCGCCCACTTCGTGTGGGAAAACGGCGCCCATTACGCCATCTTCAATTTCTTCGGCATCCAGGGGGAAGATCTCTTCGAGGGGCCCATCACCCCTGACCTGGAATGGCCCACCTGGGTCGTCTATAGCGCCATCCCGCTGGGGTCGTCCCTGATGTGCCTGCGCTTCCTGCAGGTCTGCCTGGCCTTCGTCCGTACCGGCGAACTGCCCCATCACGATCACGGCCATGTGGACGGCCTGGAAGAGGAAACGCCGCCGGTGGATGTGGACGTCTATTCCATGGACGACAACCTGCACATGCGCGACCTCAAGCACCCCATCCTCGGCGAACGGCGCAGCGGCGAGGACCGCCGCCACGACGCCACCGGCACCCCCGCGGGCGACGAGCGCCGGCAGGGCGACGAACGCCGCAAGAACGAAGAAGGAGGCCAGCAATGAACGCCCTGGTGATTTTCGGCCTGCTGGCCGTGCTCATGCTGACCGGCATGCCCATTTCCATCTCCCTCGGCCTGACCGTGCTGACCTTCCTGTTCACCATGACCCAGGTACCCCTGGAGTCGGTGGCCCTGAAGCTCTTCACCGGCATCGAGAAGTTCGAGATCATGGCCATCCCGTTCTTCATCCTGGCCGGCAACTTCCTCACCCATGGCGGGGTGGCCAAGCGGATGATCAACTTCGCCACCTCCATGGTCGGCCACTGGTACGGCGGCCTCGGCCTCGCCGGCGTGCTGGCCTGCGCCCTGTTCGCGGCGGTGTCCGGCTCCAGCCCGGCGACGGTGGTGGCCATCGGCTCCATCCTGCTGCCGGCCATGGTCAAGGCGGGCTTCCCCAACCGCTTCGGGGCCGGCGTCATCTCCACCTCCGGCGCCCTGGGCATCCTGATCCCGCCGTCCATCGTCATGGTGATGTACTCGGTGGCCACCAACACCTCGGTGGGGGCGCTGTTCATGGCCGGCGTCATCCCCGGCCTCGCCCTGGCGGCCACCCTGGGCGGCGTCACCTGGTACCGGGCCAAGAAATTCGATTACCCGCGCCAGCCCAAGGCTACCTGGACGGAGCGTTGGGACGCCTTCGCCAAGTCGGTGTGGGGCCTGCTCCTCATCGTCGTGGTCATGGGCGGCATCTACACCGGTATCATCACCCCCACCGAAGCAGCAGCCATGAGCGCGGTCTACGCCTTCGTCGTGGCGGTGTTCGTTTACCGGGACATGGGCCTGAAGGACGTGCCGAAGGTGCTGCTCAACTCGGCCAACATGTCGGCGATGCTGCTCTACATCATCACCAACGCCGTGCTCTTCTCCTTCATCATGACCAACGAGAACATCCCCCAGGCCCTGGCCGACTGGATGCTGGGCCATGGCCTGGGAGTGATCACCTTCCTGCTGGCAGTCAATATCATCCTGCTGCTGGCCGGCAACTTCATGGAGCCGTCGTCCATCGTCCTGATCTTTGCCCCCATCCTCTTCCCGGTGGCGGTGAAGCTGGGTATCGACCCGGTGCACTTCGGCATCCTGATGGTGGTGAACATGGAGGTCGGCATGTGCCACCCGCCGGTGGGCCTCAATCTCTACGTGGCCTCGGGCATCACCAAGATGGGCATCACCGAGCTGACCGTGGCGGTCTGGCCCTGGCTGCTCTCCATGCTCTGCTTCCTCGGCCTCGTCACCTACTGGCCGGCCATGTCCACCTGGCTGCCCAGGACGCTGGGCATGATGTAGTTTTCCTCTGCACTTGCGTTCGGAGCGCGCCAGCGGGCAACCGCGGCGCGTTTTTTTTTGCCCGGGGCGCCCGTGGCCGACGGCTTCGCGCCGATGATCGCAGGGGGCAGTCATAGGGCGGTAATCTGCTTCCCGCATCCTTCGCCCCTTCCCATTCTGGAGGGGCTCCATGGTTCCATTCAACGCCTCCCTGCGCAGCCGCTTGCGCTGGATCAACGTTGCCACTGCCATTCTGCTTGCTGGTGTCATCGCCTTCACGCTTGCCAACCTGGGCTCGCTGCACGACACCTTCCGTCGCTATCAAGAGAAAACTGCCAGCGCCCACCAGTTGGTGGAAATCAAGGCCGTCGCCCTGGCGGCTTCACGCATCGATCCCATGCCGGTCGAGTCCCACGACAAGCTCATGGCGGCGGATCAGCGCATCCGCGGCCTCCTGGCCGAGTTGGCGGCCACGGCCGGGTCCAGGGGGGCGGAGATCGCCGGGCTGCAAGACCGCTGGCAGTCCTACCTGACCCAGTTCGAGAGCGCCATCAGGATTGCCGCCCAGAGCCCGGTGGACGCCATGAGCATTCCCGATGCCATCTACAAGACCTTGCTGGAGCCCATGGCCGCTGACATCGACCGCCTGATCGCCGCCAGCGGGGGCGAAGCCGAAGCGGCCAAGGCGGAGTTTCGCGATACCGTGGACCGGCTGATCTGGCTGGTCGTCCTTCCGCTCTTCGTGGCCGGGTTGCTCATCCTGGCCTTCCAGTTCGCCCTCGGCGGCCACCTGAAGCGGCGGGTCGGCGAATTCTCCGAGGTGGTCCGGGTCCTCCACGAGGGGGATCTGCGCAGCCGTCTCCCGGAAGGGCGCGATGAACTGGGCGAGGTGGGGGCGCACATCAACGGCTTCATCGGCCGTTTTGGCCAAATCCTGGGTGAGGTTGGCAACGTCTCCGCCGAGGTCAAGCGCGCCTCCCAGCGGGTGGATGAAATGACCAACGCGGTCAATCAGAACTCCCGCATCCAGTCGGAGAAAGTCGATCAGGTCCGCGATACCATCGACGAGCTGGGGATTCTCATCGAACGCCTCGTCACCAACGCCGAGCGCGTCGAAGGGGCCCTCGAGCAGACCCGGCGGGCGGTCCGGCGCGGCAACGAGACAGGCCAGAAGGCGGTGGTGGCGATGCTGGGCATGGAGGGCGACGTGGCCCGGTCGCTGGCGGCGATGGGCGATCTGCAGGCGGCGGTGCAGCGCATCAGCGGTGTCAGCCGGATCATCCAGGATATTGCCGAACAGACCAACCTGCTGGCCCTCAACGCCGCCATCGAAGCGGCCCGCGCCGGCGAGGCTGGCCGCGGGTTTGCGGTGGTTGCCGACGAGGTGCGCAAACTGTCGGAGCGGACCCAGGTGTCCACCCGCGACATCGAATCCATCCTTCTCGACATCAACCAGCAGACCGGCGCCGTCAGCCAGACCCTGGACAATACCCGGGCCGCCTCTGCCCATGGCGTTCGCTTTGCCCGGGATGTAGGGGGCATGCTGCAGGATATCGAAGGGGCGGTCGCGGCGGTGGCCGGCATGATGGATGAAATCTCCCTGGCCACCCAGCAGCAGGCCGAGGCGTCGCGGGGCGTCATCGGCCACGTGCAGGTGGTCGCAGACATCGCCGCCGCCACCGCTGCCGACATCAGTTCGACTCACCGGGAAGTTCGGAGCCTGTCGAACCTATCGGAAAACCTGCACGGCGCCCTGGGTCGCTTCAAAGTATCCTGATCGGCGGCGGATCAGCCGCTGCTGCCGTGGGCCAGGCGGAGCTGGCGGCGTTCGACGAAAAGGGTGCCGCCACCCATTTTCTTGGCATGCTTCTTGGCGGCAGCCGCCGCTGCCGACACTTCCCGGTGGGATTCGTACTGGCTGCCCTCGATGCGGACGGCGCCGATGGAAAGACTGGGGGGCGGGAAGAGGACCGCGTCTCCGCGCCGATTATCGGCCACGAAGCCGCCCTGGGCCTTGATTGACGGTCCCAGCAGGGTTTCGATGTAGGCGGTGAAGTGGCTGACCAGGTTGCGGCAGCGCACCTCCCAGTCCCGGCTCTGGAACAGGACGAAGAAGTCGTCGCCGCCTATATGGCCGACGAAGTCGAGACGGGCGTCGCAGTGCTCGCGGACCAGCCGGCTCAGGCCCTGGATGATTTCGTCACCCTCGCGGTAGCCGAAGGTGTCGTTGTAGGGCTTGAAGTTGTCGATGTCGGCGTAGCAGGCGACGAAATCGACGCGATTTTCCAGGAGACGGTCGATATGCTCGTTGATCGGCACGTTGCCGGGCAGGTGGGTGAGGGGGTTGGAATAACGGGCGGCGCTGATCTGCATCTCGGTGATCATGGCCATCAGGTCGTGGCTGCTGCCGACGCCCCGATAGCGGCCCCCGGCCGTGATGATGAAGCCGTCGAACAGATGGTGTTTTTCCGAGCGGGCCAGGGTAAGGCTGATTTCCTGGACTGTTGCCAGGTGGTCCACCACCATGGGGGCTGGGTCCATGAACTGGGTGCAGGAGCGGCGACCGAACAGCTCATGGGTGAAGGGTCGGGCGAAGCGGTCGAGGATGGTGTAGCGATTGATCAGACCGAGGGGATTGCCGTCCTGGACCACGGGCAGCACGTCGAGCTGGGCGTCGGCCTTGAAGAGGTCGATGACGCGCTCGTTGAGGGTATCCGGCGAAACCGGCTCGATGGGGCGCAGCAGGGCCTCGGCGGTGACCGGCTTGCCACCCAGCGCGCCGACCGGGGAGAGGGCGATGCGGGCCTTCTCGAGGGCGGCCATCGCCTGGGTGGTGGGCCGGCTGGGCGGAACCGCCGCGGGCCTGGCAAGGAAGAAGCCCTGGCCGCAGGCGATGCCCATGTCCCGCAGGAGATTGAAGTCCTCTTCCCGCTCTATGCCTTCGGCGACGATCTGGGCCGCGCTGATCTCGGCGATGTCCTGCATGGCCCGCACGAAATGGAACTTCATGCGGTCGTCGGCAATGCCGTGGATGAAGTGGCGGTCGATCTTGACGAAGTCGGGCCGCACCTCAGACCACATGCGCAGGTTGGCGAAGCCTTCCCCCAGATCGTCGATGGCGATCTGAAAGCCCCGGGCACGGTAGATCGCCAGGATGGCATTGATCTCCGGTATGTCGGTGATCTGCTGGTTTTCCGTCAGCTCGATGACGATCCGGCCGGGGGAAAGCTTGAGCTCGAGCAGCAGGTTGCGGGTGGCCCCGTTAAGCATGCGCTCGTCCTTGAGGCAGCCAGGCGTCACGTTGAGGAACAACTTGCCGGGCAGGCGCAAGCCGGCGAAGGCTCGCAGGATCGTTTCGCGGCATGCATGTTCCAGGTCGGCCCCGCGGCCGATGGCCCGGGCGGCGGCGAAGAGCGCGCCGGGCGTGTGCAGGGGAGATCCCACGGGGCCGCGAATGAGGCCTTCGAAGCCTATGTAGGCCCGGGCCCGGAAATCCATGATCGGCTGAAAAACGGGATGAAGGCGCTTGCGGCGGATGATGTCGAGCAGTTCGGTATCGATGGCCGGGGCGTCGTCTTCCCGGTCGAGCGTTACGCTGGCATCCACGGTGTCGATGTCCCTGAATACAAAGAGGGAGGCACGATAGCTGGCCTGCGTTACGGCGCGTTGACCGATCTCGTCGAACACGCGTCCGGGCGCGGCGGGACGGGACCCCGCGCTCGCCCGGCGCATGGCCGCCATTTTGCCGGGCAGTCCTCGCCACACCAGCTTATTTCGTGGGGTGGCGATCGAGAAAAGCTGATAAAATACAGAGTTTTGCTAAACCACTGTTAATTCGGAGCTTTCCCATGGCCATCGAGCGCACCCTCTCCATCATCAAGCCGGACGCCGTCAAGAAGAACGTCATCGGCCAGATCTATTCCCGTTTCGAAGCGGCCGGCCTCAAGATCATCGCCGCCCGCATGACCTGGCTGTCCGCCCAGGAAGCCGGCCAGTTCTACGCCGTGCACAAGGAGCGTCCCTTCTTCAAGGACCTGGTCGAGTTCATGACCTCCGGCCCCGTCATGATCCAGTGCCTGGAAGGCGAGAACGCCATCGCCAAGAACCGCGAGCTGATGGGCGCCACCGACCCCAAGAAGGCCGACAAGGGCACCATCCGCGCCGACTTCGCCGAATCCATCGACGCCAATGCCGTCCATGGCTCCGACGCCCCCGAAACCGCTGCCGTGGAAGTCGCCTTCTTCTTCCCGGGCATGAACACTTACAGCGGCCGCTGAGCCGAAACCGCATGACCGTCAATCTCCTCGATTTCGATGCCGCTGGCCTGACCGCCTGGTTCGCCGAGCAGGGTGAAAAGCCCTTCCGGGCGCGCCAGGTGCTGCGCTGGATGCATCGTTCGGGGGTGGCGGATTTCGACGCCATGACCGACATCGCCAAGAGCCTGCGCGACAAGCTCAAGGCGAAGGCGGTCGTGGCGCCCCCTGCCGTCGTTTCCGACAAGCTCTCCGACGACGGTACCCGCAAGTTCCTGATCGACGTCGGCGGCGGCAACGCCGTCGAGACCGTCTTCATCCCCGAGGACGACCGCGGCACCCTGTGCGTCTCCACCCAGGCCGGCTGCGCCCTCGATTGTGCCTTCTGTTCCACCGGCAAGCAGGGCTTCAACCGCAACCTCACCGTGGCCGAGATCATCGGCCAGCTGTGGCGGGCCAACGAGGCCCTGGGCGTCGTCCATGGCGACGAGCGGGTCATCTCCAACGTCGTCCTCATGGGCATGGGCGAGCCCCTGGCCAATTTCGAAAACTCGGTCACCGCCCTGCGCCTGATGCTCGACGACAACGCCTACGGCCTTTCCCGCCGCCGGGTAACGGTGTCCACCTCCGGCCTGGTTCCGGTCATGGACCGCCTGCGCGACGAATGCCCGGTGGCCCTGGCCGTCTCCCTGCACGCGCCCAACGATGCCCTGCGCGACCAGTTGGTGCCGATCAACCAGAAATACCCCCTGGCCGAGCTGATGGCTGCCTGCCGCCGCTATCTGGAAAAGGCGCCGCGGGACTTCATCACCTTCGAGTACGTGATGCTCGACGGCATCAATGACAGCGACGCCCACGCCCGCGAGCTGCTGGCGCTGGTCAAGACCGTGCCCTGCAAGTTCAACCTGATTCCCTTCAACCCCTTCCCGGGTTCGCCCTTCCGGCGCTCCCCGGCGGAGCGGGTGCGCCGTTTCGCCGATATTCTCATGGCGGCCGGCATCGTAACCACCACGCGCAAGACGCGGGGGGACGACATCGACGCTGCCTGCGGCCAGTTGGCCGGGCAGGTCCGCGACAAGACCCGGCGTACAGCCGGGCGCAGTTTCACGCTAAAGGAGGTCAGACCCTGATGGGTGAATTGAAACGCAAGCTGGCCCTCGCGGCACTGCTCGCCGCCATGGCCGTTCCCGCCGTCGCCCAGACGGCGGTGGCGCCGGCCTCCCAGGCGCCTGCCTATGGCAGCGATGCCCGCAGCCGGGCCAAGATCCATACGGAACTGGGGTCCATGTACTTCCAGGCCGGCAATATGGCCGTGGCCCTGGAGGAGCTCAAGGTCGCCATCGCCGCCGACTCCGGCTATGCCCCGGCCTACACGGTCCTCGGCCTGGTGCACGCCTACCTCAGGGAAAACGACGAAGCCGAGCGGGTTTTCCGTCGTGCCATGAGCCTGGCGCCCAACGATCCGGAAATCAGCAACAACTACGGCTGGTTCCTCTGCCAGTCCGGGCGGGAGCGGCAATCCATCGCCCATTTCCTCAATGCGGTGAAGAACCCCTTGTACACCACGCCCGATCGCGCCTACGCCAATGCCGGCACCTGCGCCCTCAAGGCGGGCGACTACGAAGGCGCCGCCAGCTATCTGCAGACCGCCATCCGCCTCGGGGGCGAGGGCGGCTTCCTGGCCCGGGTCCAGCTGGCGACCCTGACCTACCGCAAGGGCAACCTGGAAGAGGCGCGCCGGCTCATCACCGACATCCTGAAGGTTTCCGATCCTCCCGGTCCCGATGCGCTCTGGCTGGCCTTGCGCGTCGAGCGCAAGCTCGGCAACCGCAACGCGGAAAGCAGTCTGGCGGCCCAGTTGCGCTCCCGTTACCCCGAATCCGCCGAGTACCAGGATTTTCTCAAGGGCAATTTCGAATGAGTGCGGAAATCCTTGCCGAAGAGGGGGGCGAGGCCGGCTTCCCCGCCATGCCGTCCGTCGGCGCCCAGCTTCGCGCGGCCCGCGAAGCCCGCGGCATGAGCGTCGGCGACGTCGCCCAGGTCCTCAAGCTCGGCGTGCGCCAGGTGGAGGCGCTGGAGAACGGTGACTGGCAGGGCCTGCCCGGCAGCACCTTCATCCGCGGCTTCGTCCGCAACTATGCCCGCCTGGTGCAGGTGGATGGCGCCGCCCTCATGGCCCAGCTGGACAGCGTCCTGGCGCCGGCTGCCCCCAGCCTCGACCTGCCGGAAACGACGCCGGCCACCATGCCGGCTTCCGCCCATGGCCAACGACGCGACTATGCCGTGGCGCTTTTTGGCGTCGGCCTGGTGGTCATCGCCTTCGCCATCTACTTTTTCATGCCGGGAGGGCTGGCCGATCTTCAGTCCTCCGTTAAATCGGTCGCCGAAATCTTCGCCCGGCCGGCACCGCCCGCGTCTCCGGCACCGACACAGCCCGAGCCGGTGCTGCCGCCGGGCATGACGCCGCAGCAGATCCTCAATCCCCAGGCGGTGCCTGCGCCGGAGGCGGCGGTGCCTGCCGTCGCCCCGCCGGGTGCAGCCATGCCCGTTGCCGAGGCGCCGGTGCTGCGGCTGCACTTCGACAAGGAATCCTGGGTCGAGGTGCGGGATGGCGCCGGCAAGGTGCTCTTCGCACAGCGCGGAACGCCGGGCAGCGAGCAGGCGATCGACGGCAGCGGACCCTTCGCCATCGTCGTCGGCTACGCCCCGGGCGTGCGCCTGGTATTGCGCGGCCAACCCGTGGATCTGGCGCCCCACACCCGCGGTGACGTGGCCCGTTTGACCCTGGATTGACCCGATGAGCCTCGTGCAGCGCAAGAAGACCCGCTCCTGCCGGATCGGCGACGTGACGGTGGGCGGCGCCGCCCCGGTGGTGGTGCAGGCCATGACCAACACCGATACCGCCGACTACCTGGCCACCGCCCTCCAGACCGCCGAACTGGCCCGGGCCGGCTCGGAACTGGTGCGCATCACCGTCAATACGCCCGAGGCCGCCGCCGCCGTGCCCAGGATCCGCGACCATCTCGACAAGATGGGCTATGCCGTGCCGCTGATCGGCGATTTCCACTATAACGGCCATCGCCTGCTCAGCGACGAGCCGGCCTGCGCCGAGGCCCTGGCCAAATACCGCATCAACCCGGGCAACGTCGGCTTCGGCAAGAAGAAGGAAGAGCAGTTCGCCCGCATGGTCGAACTCGCCTGCCGCTACGACAAGCCGGTGCGCATCGGCGTCAACTGGGGCAGCCTCGACCAGGACCTGCTGGCCCGCATCATGGACGAGAACAGCCGCCGCCCGGAGCCGCTGGACGCCACCGAGATCATGCGCCACGCCATGGTCGCCTCGGCCCTGGAGTCGGCAGCCAAGGCGGAGGAGGTGGGGCTGGCCGGGGAGAAGATCATCCTTTCCTGCAAGGTGTCGAGCGTGCAGGACCTGATCGCCATCTACCGCTCGCTGTCGGCCCGCGCCGATTACGCCCTGCACCTGGGGCTGACCGAAGCCGGCATGGGCTCCAAGGGCATCGTCGCTTCCACCGCGGCGCTGTCTGTGCTGCTGCAGGAAGGCATCGGCGACACCATCCGCGTTTCCCTGACGCCGGAGCCGGGCGGCTCCCGCAGCCAGGAAGTGATCGTCGCCCAGGAAATTCTGCAGACCATGGGCCTGCGGGCCTTCACCCCGATGGTGGCGGCTTGCCCGGGTTGCGGGCGCACCACCAGCACCTTCTTCCAGGAGCTGGCCGGCGAGGTGCAGGATTTTGTCCGCGCCCGCATGCCCGAGTGGAAGCTGCGTTACGACGGCGCCGAGAACATGACCCTGGCGGTCATGGGCTGCATCGTGAACGGCCCCGGCGAATCCAAGCACGCCAACATCGGCATTTCCCTGCCCGGCACCGGCGAAGCCCCCTCGGCGCCGGTCTACGAGGACGGCGAGAAGACGGTCACCTTGAAGGGCGACAACATCGCCGGCGAATTCAAGCAAATCATCGAGCGCTACGTCGAGCGCAAGTATCCGAAGAAACTGAAAGCATGAGCCAAACCCTGCAAGCCGTCCGCGGCATGCCCGACATCCTCCCCGACGAGGCCGAATTCTGGGAACTCTTCGAGGACACCGTGCGGTCCTGGCTGAAGGCCTACGGCTATCGCCCCATCCGCCTGCCCATCGTCGAGCCGACGCCGCTCTTCAAGCGGGCCATCGGCGAAGTCACCGACATCGTCGAAAAGGAGATGTACTCCTTCACCGACAGCCTCAACGGCGAACCCCTGACGCTGCGCCCGGAGGGTACCGCCGGCTGCGTGCGGGCCGTCATCCAGCACAACCTCATCGCCCAGCAGCCCCAGCGGCTCTACTACCTGGGCCAGATGTTCCGCCACGAGCGGCCCCAGAAGGGCCGCTACCGCCAGTTCCACCAGGTCGGCGTCGAGGCCCTCGGCTACCCGGGGCCGGACATCGACGCCGAGATGATCCTCATGGGCGCCCGCCTGTGGGCCGACCTCGGCCTCGACGGCATCGAGTTGCAGTTGAACAGCCTCGGCCAGCCGGAGGAACGGGCCCAGCACCGGGCCGCCCTCATCGCCTATTTCGAGGAACACGCCGAACTGCTGGACGAAGACGCCAAGCGGCGCCTGCACACCAATCCCCTGCGCATCCTCGACAGCAAGAACCCGGCGATGCAGGACCTGTGCGCCGCGGCGCCCAAGCTCATCGACTACCTGGGCGAAGGGTCCCTCGCCCACTTCGAAGGGGTGCAGCGGGTGCTCAAGGACGCCGGCATCCCCTACACCATCAACCCGCGCCTGGTGCGGGGCCTCGACTACTACAACCTGACGGTCTTCGAGTGGGTCACCGACCGCCTCGGCGCCCAGGGCACCGTCTGCGCCGGCGGCCGCTACGACGGCCTGGTCGGCCAGCTGGGCGGCAAGCCGGCGCCGGCCTGCGGCTTCGCCATGGGCGTCGAGCGCCTCATCGCCCTCATCAAGGACGCCGGCGGCGAGCCGGCGGCACCGGCTCCCGACGTTTACGTCGTGCATCAGGGCGAGGCCGCTTCCCGCCTCGCCTTCCGGGCCGCCGAAGGGCTGCGCGACCAGGGCCTCAACGTGCTGCTGCACTGCGGCGGCGGCAGCTTCAAGTCGCAGATGAAGAAGGCCGACGGCAGCGGCGCCCTGTTCGCCGTGGTCATCGGCGACGACGAGGCCGCCACCGGCGAAGCCCAGCTGAAGCCCCTGCGCGAGGAAGGCGCCGGGCAGAAGAAAATGAAGGTCGACGAACTGGCCGAAGCCATCGTCGGCCAACTGATCGATTCGGACGAAGAGGAATAAGCGGCATGGCCCACTACGACCTTGAAGAACAGGAACAGATCGACTCCCTGAAAACCTGGTGGAAGATGTACGGCAACCTCATCAGCGGGGTGGTGCTCGCCGCTTCCCTGGGGGTCGTCGGCTGGCAGGGCTGGAACTGGTACCAGCGCGGCCAGGCGGCCCAGGCAGCGGCCGTGTACGGCGTGCTGGAACAGGCTGTGGCGGCACGGGATGGTCAGCGCGCCAAGGCCGCCGCCGGCGAGCTGACGGAAAAATTCGGCGCCACCACCTACGCCGCCCTCGGTGCCCTGGCTGCTGCCCGCCTCTCCTTCGATGCCGGCGACCTCAAGACCGCCCAGGCCCAGCTCGGCTGGGTGGCCGAGCACGGCCGCGACGAACTGCGTGACATCGCCCGCCTGCGCCTGGCGGCGGTGCTTCTCGACGGCCAGGCTTACGACGAGGCGCTCAAGCAACTCGACGCCGGGCACGGGGCGGCCTTCGACGCCCGTTTCGCCGAGTTGAAGGGCGACATCCTGGCGGCCCAGGGCAAGAAGGCCGAGGCCCGGACTGCCTACCAGGCGGCCTTGGCCAAGCTCGACGGCAAGGGCGGCCCCTACCGCGAAGTGGTCCAGCAGAAACTCGATGCCCTGGGAGAAGCCGCATGAGAACCGCCCTGCGCGGGCTGATGCTGGGGGGCCTGACGGTCGTGCTGGTGAGCGGCTGCTCGACCATTTCGGAAACCGTCGATTCCCTGAATCCCTTTTCCAGTTCCGGCCCGAAGATGACGCCACTGACTCCGATCAAGGCCAGTGTCGAAGTCAAGGCGCGCTGGTCGGTGGACGCGGGTAAGGCTGGCAACTACGTCTTCGTGCCCGCGGTGGCGGGTGACGCCGCCTTCGTGGCCGGCGCCGACGGCACCATCGCCCGCATCGACGACGGCAAGGTCGCCTGGCGCATCAACGCCGGCCAGCCGCTTTCCGCCGGCGTCGGCAGCGACGGCAAGCTGGTGGTGGCAGGGACCGCCAAGGGCGACGTCCTGGCCTTCGCCGCCACCGACGGCAAGCCCCTCTGGCAGGCCAAGGTGAGCAGCGAGATCCTGGCGGCGCCGGCCGTCTCCGACCAGGGGGTGGCGGTGCGCAGTGGCGACAACCGCGTTTATCTCCTCGGCGCGGGCGACGGCAGCCGCAAGTGGGTCTATCAGCGGGCGACGCCACCGCTGTCGCTGCGCAGCTGGGCGCCCCCGGTCTTCGCCGATCGCTTCCTGCTGATCGGGTTCCCCGGCGGCAAGCTGGTGGCGCTGACCCTCAACAACGGCGCCCCCGTGTGGGAAGGAACCGTCGCCCTGCCCAAGGGTACGACCGAACTTGACCGGGTGGCCGACATCGTTTCGGTGCCCGCCATCGACGGGCGCCAGGTGTGCGCCGTGGCCTTCCAAGGCCGTGTCGCCTGTTTCGACCTGGGGCAGTCCGGCTCCCTCATCTGGGCCCGGGACTTTTCCTCTGCCGCCGGCCTCGCCATGGATGGCCGCTATCTCTTCGTCACCGACGACAAGGGCGCCGTCCATGCCCTCGACCGGGGTACCGGCGCCAGTATCTGGAAGCAGGACAAGCTGCTCAACCGACGGGTGTCCGGCCCCATGGTGCGGCGGGGTATGGTGGTGGTGGCCGATGGCGAGGGCGTGGTGCATTTCCTCAGCCGGGAGGATGGCGCCTTCGCCGCCCGCCAGGCCACCGACGGCAGGGCCGTCCTGGCCGCCCCCCAGGCCCTGGGCACGGCCGTCCTGGTGCAAACCACCGGCGGCCGCGTGGAAGCGATCGAGGTCCAATGAAGCCAACCCTGGTCCTGGTGGGCCGGCCCAACGTCGGCAAGTCCACCCTCTTCAACCGCCTGACCCGTTCCCGGGATGCCATCGTCGCCGACGTGCCCGGCCTCACCCGGGACCGCCACTACGGCCACGGCCGTCTCGGCCGCAAGCCTTATCTGGTGGTGGATACGGGCGGTTTCGAACCCCTGGTCAAGGACGGCATTCTGCACGAGATGGCCCGCCAGACCGAGCAGGCCATTGCCGAGGCGGACGCCATCGTCTTCGTCGTGGACGGCCGCGCCGGCGTCACCCCCCACGACAAGGAAATCGCCAACAAGCTGCGTCGCCTGCAGCGGCCGGTCTTCGTCGCCGTCAACAAGACCGAGGGCATGAACCGGGGCATGGTCGAGGCCGAGTTTCACGAACTGGGCCTGGGCGAACCCCATGCCATCTCGGCTTCCCACGGCGAAGGGGTTCGCGGGCTGGTGGATCTGGCGCTCGAGTCCTTCCCCGAACCGGAGGAGGACGAGGAAAAGCCGGAAGCGGTGCGGGTGGCCATCGTCGGCCGGCCCAACGCCGGCAAATCCACCCTCATCAACACCCTCCTCGGCGAAGAGCGGGTCATCGCCTTCGACGCCCCGGGCACCACCCGGGACTCCATCGAGGTCGAATTCGAACGCAACGGCAAGCCCTACCTTCTCGTCGACACTGCGGGCATGCGCCGCCGCGGCAAGGTTTTCGAGGCCATCGAGAAGTTCTCGGTGGTCAAGACCCTGAAGGCCATCGAGGACGCCCACGTGGTCATCCTCATGGTCGATGCCCGCCAGGACGTGTCCGACCAGGACGCACACATCGCCGACTTCATCGTCGAATCCGGCCGTGCACTGGTGGTGGCCATCAACAAGTGGGACGGCCTCGACGGCTACGTCAAGGAGCAGACCCGGACCATCCTCGAGCGCAAGCTCAAGTTCCTCGATTTCGCCCGCTTCCACTTCATCTCCGCCAAGGAGAACATCGGCCTGGAAGGGCTCTTCCGCTCCGTCGACGCCGCCTACGCGGCGGCCATGGCCAAGCTGCCCACGCCCAAGCTGGCGCGGGTCCTGGCCGACGCCGTCGCCCGTCAGGCGCCGCCGCGCCACGGCATCTTCCGGCCAAAACCCCGCTACGCCCACCAGGGCGGCTCCAATCCGCCCATCATCGTCATCCATGGCAACGCCGTGGACCATATTTCCGACAGCTACCGGCGCTATCTGGAACATACCTTCCGGGAGGCGTTCAAATTGCAGGGAACGCCGCTGCGAATCCAGTTCGTGACCAGCCACAACCCCTACGCGGACAGGGAAAAGAAATAATTTTTTGGCATCCGAAGTGAAATTCGGTACATTTGACCTCTCATAACAACCACAGTGGAGTCCACACCATGAGCAATAAAGGGCAACTTCTACAAGACCCGTTCCTCAACGCCCTGCGCCGGGAGCACGTGCCCGTTTCCATCTACCTGGTGAACGGCATCAAGCTGCAGGGCCAGGTCGAATCCTTCGACCAGTACGTCGTTCTTCTCAAGAACACCGTTACCCAGATGGTTTACAAGCACGCCATTTCCACGGTCGTGCCCGCGCGTCCTGTCAATATCCAGCAGGAACAGAACGCCGAGTAAGCGCAGTCCTTTTCCGGTCCCCTTTCACCGGGAAGGGCGATTCCATGCTTCCCCGATTCTCGCCCGATGCTTGAGCGGCCCGCTGCCGGAGAACGAGCGGTCATCGTTCAACTCGATTTCGGCCAGGCGGACCTGGCCGATCAGCTGGAGGAGGTGCGCCTGCTTGCGGAATCGGCGGGCGGCATCGTCTGCGCCGAGGTGGGCGGGCGCCGCCACAGCCCCGATCCCAAGACCTACGCCGGCAGGGGCAAGGTCCAGGAGATCGCGGCTGCGCTGGGGGCGGCCGACGCCGATTTGGTGATCTTCAACCACGAACTGTCGCCGGCCCAGGAACGGAATCTGGAACGGGAACTCAAATGCCGGGTGATCGACAGAACCAGCCTGATCCTCGACATCTTCGCCCTGCGCGCCCAGAGCGCCGAGGGCAAGCTGCAAGTCGAACTGGCCCAGCTTGAACACCTGTCCACCCGCCTGGTGCGCGGCTGGACCCACCTGGAGCGGCAGCGGGGCGGCATCGGCCTGCGCGGCCCCGGCGAAACCCAGCTGGAAACGGACCGCCGGCTCCTCGGCAACCGCGTCAAGACGCTCAAGGAACGGCTCGCCCGCCTGGAGCGGCAGCGTGGCGTCCAGCGCAAGGCCCGGGACCGGGGCGAGGTCCTCAACGTGTCCTTGGTGGGCTACACCAATGCCGGCAAGTCCACCCTCTTCAACGCCCTGACCAAGGCCGGCGTCTATGCCGCCAACCAGTTGTTCGCCACCCTCGATACCACCTCCAGGAAGCTCTGGGTGGAAGGGGCGGGCAACATCGTCGTCTCCGACACCGTCGGGTTCATCCGCGACCTGCCCCATTCCCTGGTGGCCGCCTTCCACGCCACGCTGGAAGCCACCGCCCAGGCCGACCTGTTGCTGCATGTGGTGGACAGCGCCAACCACGCCCGCGACGAGCAGATGGCGGAAGTCAACAAGGTGTTGCAGGAGATCGGCGCCGAACGGGTGCCCCAGGTCCTTGTATGGAACAAGATCGATCTCACCGAGGCTGCCGCGGGGGTCGAGCGGGACGAGTATGGTAAAATCCGCCGGGTCCGCGTCAGTGCCCGGTCGGGCGAAGGGCTGGACCTCCTGCGCGGGGCGCTGGCGGAATATGCACACGACAAGGCTCAACAGCGGGCCGCCCGGCGTGCCGATGCGGGCGAAGCGGCCCCGGCGGCGGCAGGGTAGGCCGATTTGCACGGACACATTTAACCATCCCGACTCCATGATCCCATCCATTGGCATACTGATGTCCCTCAACGATCCCCAGTGGGGCAACCGCGGGGGCAACGACGGCGGCAATTCCGGCAACGGTCCCCGGCGGCCCAACCAGGGCCCGCCGGACCTGGAAGAGCTATGGCGCGACTTCAACCGGCGGCTCTCGGGCCTGCTGGGCAAGAAGGGCGGGGGCAATGGCGGCGACGACGGCGGCCGCCGCCTGCCGCCCATGGATTTCAATCCCCGCTTCCTCGGTGGCGGCCTCGGCCTCCTGGCCGGCCTGGTGGTCGTGGTCTGGCTGGCCTCGGGCTTCTACATCGTCGATGCCTCCCAGCGGGGCGTCGTCCTCCAGTTCGGCAAGTTCAAGGAAACCACGGAGCCGGGCCTGCGCTGGCGCTTCCCCTATCCGGTCCAGTCCCACGAACTGGTCAACCTCACCGGCGTGCGCACCATCGAAATCGGCTACCGGGGCAGCGAGCGGAACAAGGTGCTCAAGGAAGCGCTGATGCTCACCGATGACGAAAACATCGTGAACATCCAGTTCGCCGTCCAGTACATCCTCAAGGATCCGGTGGAATACCTTTTCAACAACCGCCATCCCGACGATGCCGTGATGGGCGCCGCGGAAACGGCGGTGCGCGAAATGGTGGGCAAGAGCCGCATGGACTTCGTGCTCTACGAAGGCCGCGAGCAGATCGCAGCCCAGGCCGCCAAGCTCATGCAGGACATCCTCGACCGCTACAAGAGCGGCATCCTCATCTCCAAGGTCACCATGCAGAACGCCCAGCCGCCGGAGCAGGTCCAGGCGGCCTTCGACGACGCCGTCAAGGCGGGCCAGGACCGGGAGCGCCAGAAGAACGAAGGCCAGGCCTACGCCAACGACGTCATTCCCAAGGCCAAGGGTACGGCGGCGCGCCTCCTGGAGGAGGCCAACGGCTACAAGCAGCGTGTCATCGCCAGTGCCGAGGGTGACGCCAGCCGCTTCCGCCAGATCAGCGTCGAGTACGCCAAGGCGCCGGAGGTGACCCGCCAGCGCATGTACCTGGATACCATGCAGCAGATTTTCGCCAATACCAGCAAGGTGCTGATCGACGCCAAGGGCCAGGGCAACCTGCTCTACCTTCCCCTGGACAAGCTCATGCAGGCGGCCGGGGTGGCAACGGCGGCCCAGGGGGCCGGCAGCGAATCCGCCGCCGTGCAGAGCCGGCCGGCGGCGCCGCTTTCCTCGGAAGCGCCGCCACAGCTGGAAAAGGCGCCACCAGTGGGTGGCGGGTCGTATTCGTCGGGCTCCCGTGACGGTTCGCTGCGCTCGCGGGACAGGGAGGGTCGCTGATGAGGCCGCAACTGAGTGTTATCGGCGCCGTCGCCGCCACCGTCCTGGTGGTGGCAGCCATGTCCATCTTCACCGTTGACCAGCGCCAGTTCGCCCTGGTCTTCCAGCTGGGCGAGGTGAAGAGCGTCCTCACCGAGCCGGGACTCAATTTCAAGCTGCCCATGATCCAGAACGTGCGCTACTTCGAAAAGCGCATCATCACGCTGGACAACGCCGAGCCGGAGCGCTTCATCACGTCGGAGAAGAAGAACGTCCTGGTCGATTCCTACATCAAGTGGCGCATCGTCGATCCCAAGCTGTACTACATCTCCGTGGGCGGCGACGAGTCCCGCGCCCGGACGCGGCTCAACCAGACGGTGAATGCCGGCCTGCGGGAGGAATTCGGCAAGCGCACCGTCCATGATGTGGTTTCCGGCGAGCGGGACAAGATCATGGCCGACATGGTGGTCAAGGCCGACGCCGATGCCCGCAAGATCGGCGTGCAGATCGTCGATGTCCGCCTGAAGCGGGTGGAGCTGCCCACCGAGGTGAGCGACGCCGTCTATCGTCGCATGGAGGCCGAGCGCAAGCGCGTGGCCAACGAACTGCGTTCCCAGGGCGCCGCCGAGGCCGAGAAGATTCGCGCCGACGCCGACCGCCAGCGCGAGATCATCGTCGCCGAAGCCTACCGCGACGCCCAGAAGATCAAGGGCGAGGGCGACGCCAAGGCGGCGGCCACCTATGCCCAGGCCTTCGGCCAGAGTCCCGAGTTCTACGCGTTCTACCGCAGTCTGGACGCTTACCGCGCCAGTTTCCGCAACAAGAACGACGTGCTGGTGGTCGATCCCAGCTCCGACTTCTTCAGGTACATGAAGGGTGCCGGTCGTGGCGAGGGCAATGGCGGGCGCAAATGACCTCCACCCTGCTCCTGGCCTTCGGCCTCATGCTGGTGCTGGAGGGCATCCTGCCCTTCATCGCCCCGGCCACCTGGCGTGACACCTTCCAGCGACTCATCCAACTCACCGACGGGCAGATCCGCTTCATCGGCCTCACCTCGATGCTGATCGGCCTGGTTCTGCTCCTGATCTTCCCATGAACTGGCTGTTACCCGAATACATCGCCGACGCCCTCCCGGCCGAGGCGGCCCAGATCGAGCGCCTGCGCCGCCTGCTCCTCGACCACTTCGCCCGGCGCGGCTTCGAGCTGGTGATGCCGCCGCACCTGGAATACCTGGAGTCGCTCCTGACTGGTGCCGGGCAGGATCTCAAGCTGCGCACCTTCAAGCTGGTCGATCAGCTCTCCGGCCGCACCATGGGCATCCGGGCCGACATCACGCCCCAGGCCGCCCGCATCGACGCCCACCTCCTCAACCACCAGGGCGTCACCCGCCTGTGCTACTGCGACAGCGTGCTGCACACCCTTCCGGCCACCATCGCCGCCACCCGGGAACCCATCCAGGTGGGGGCCGAACTCTACGGCTACGCCGGCATCGCCGCCGACCAGGAGATCGTCCGCCTGCTGGCCTCCGCCCTGGCGGCGGTCAAACTGCCGGTGAGCCGCATCGACCTGGGCCACGTCGGCATCTTCCGGGCCCTGGCCGAAGCCGCAGGGCTGCCGGCAGAAGCCGAGGACGAGCTGCTGAGCCTCCTGCAAGCCAAGGATGTGCCCGGGCTGACTGAAGCCTGCGCCGGCGTGGCCGAACCCTACGCCGGGGCGCTGCTGAAACTGCCCCATCTCTATGGCGGCGCCGAGGTGCTCGACCGCGCCGCGGCGGAGCTGCCGGCCCTGCCGGCCATTGCCGCCGCCCTGGATGGCCTGCGCCAGCTCATCGCCGGTGCGCCGGACCTGCCCTTCTCGGTGGATCTGGCCGATCTGCGCGGCTACCACTACCACAACGGCATCGTCTTCGCCGCCTATTGCCCGGACTATCCGACAGCCATCGCCCTGGGCGGGCGCTACGACGGCGCCGGCCAGGCCTTCGGCCGCGCCCGACCCGCCACCGGGTTTTCCCTGGACCTGCGGGAAGTGGCGCGCCTGGCGCCGCGGGAACGATTCAAGGGGGCCATCCTGGCGCCCCAGGCCGGCCACGACAAGGTGCTGGCCGCCCATATCGCCTCCCTGCGCGAGCAGGGCGAAACCGTGGTCGAACTCCTGCCGGGCGAAAACGCCTGCGAAGGGCCGCAGTGCGACCGCAAGCTCGTCCAGGTTGGCGAGCACTGGATTATCGAAGCAATCAACGAGGATTAAGAGAACATGGCCAAGAACGTCATCGTCGTCGGCACCCAGTGGGGCGACGAAGGGAAGGGCAAGATCGTCGACTGGCTGACCGATCACGCGCAAGGGGTGGTCCGCTTCCAGGGCGGGCATAACGCCGGCCACACCCTGGTGGTGGGCGACAAGGTGTACAAGCTGAACCTGGTCCCCTCGGGGATCGTCCGTGACGGCGTGCAGTGCTACATCGGCAACGGCGTGGTGCTGGACATCCACCATCTGCTCTCGGAGATCGCCGAGCTGGAAAAGGGTGGCATCGACGTGCGCTCCCGCCTCAAGGTGAGCCCGGGCTGCCCGCTGATCCTGCCTTACCATTCCGCCATCGACAAGGCGCGGGAAGCGGCCAAGGCGGGCGACCAGAAGATCGGCACCACCGGCAAGGGCATCGGCCCCACCTACGAGGACAAGGTCTCCCGCCGCGGCCTGCGCGTCTATGACCTCTTCCATCCCGAGCGCTTCGCCGAGAAGCTGAAGGAAATCCTCGACTACCACAACTTCGTCCTGACCCAGTATTTCAAGGCCGACCCGGTGGATTACCAGGCCGTCCTCGCCCAGGCCATGGCCGATGCCGAAGCCATCAAGCCCCTGGTGGCCGACGTTTCCGCCGCCCTCTACGCCGCCAACCAGGCCGGCCAGAACCTGCTCTTCGAAGGCGCCCAGGGGACGCTGCTGGACATCGACCACGGCACCTATCCCTTCGTCACCTCCTCCAACTGCGTCGCCGGCCAGGCAGCCGCCGGCTCCGGCATCGGCCCCGGCATGCTGCACTACGTCCTGGGCATCACCAAGGCCTACTGCACCCGCGTCGGCGGCGGCCCCTTCCCCAGCGAGCTGGATATCGAAACCGAAGGTTGCCCGGGCTACCAGATGTCCCAGGTGGGCCGGGAATTCGGCACCGTCACCGGCCGCAAACGCCGCTGCGGCTGGTTCGACGCCGCCGCCCTGCGCCGCTCCGGCCGCATCAACGGCCTCACCGGCCTGTGCATCACCAAGCTCGACGTCCTCGACGGCATGCCGGAACTGAACATCTGCACCGGCTACCGCCTGGACGGCAAGGTGATCGACCTGCTGCCCATCGGTGCCGACGAAGTGGCTCGCTGCGAGCCGATCTACGAGACCATGCCCGGCTGGAGCGAGAGCACCTTCGGCGTCAAGCGCTGGGAAGACCTGCCGGCCAACGCCCGTGCCTACCTGGAGCGCCTGGAGGCCCTCTGCGAAGTCCCCATCGCCATCGTTTCCACCGGGCCGGAGCGGGACGAAACCATCCTGCGGCAGCACCCGTTCAAATAGGGGCACTAGTCCGGAAATCTCATGAGCCGCCGGCTTTGCGCTACCGCATAGCCGACCAATACGGCATTTCGGAGCGCGGGTACCCGGCGCCGGATCGGGCCGATGACGGCGCCGGCATCCGCGATACTCATGAAATATCCGGGCTAGCGGGGACGCTGCCCCTGCTGCCGGCGCACCATTTCCCGGGCGATGGCCGAGAACTGCTCGGCCAGTTCGTGGCGCATGAAGCTGACCCCGACGCTGGAGGGAATCCAGCGGTCGGGGATCATTTCCACCTGGTAGTCGAGGACGGTGCCGTTGCCATCGGCGCTGACGTGCATTTCGCTCTGCATGTGCCTGGTCGTGCCGGCGACGGCCCGGGCCAGGATGACGCCTTCCTCCGGGCGCATTTCGATGCGGCGTTCCGATTCGAAGCGGAAGGTGAAGGGGCCGAATTCCAGTCGGCCGCGCTGGACCACGTGGATGATCCGGCCATCGCGGCTGGCGATGTGGCTGCTCTCCACGTTGGGCACGAATTCGGCCATGTGGTCGAAATCCGTGAGGACCGCCCAGGCGACGCGGGGGGCGACGGGGATGGCAAAGCGGAAACTGCCCCGGTAGATGCCGTTGTCGTAAACCGTCTCCACATCCTCCTCGGGCAGGGAGGGGGCGCCGGCAGGGGCGGCAAGGGCCGTGGAGAGCGGCAGGCCGGGAATCAGCAGCAGGAAGTTCCGTCGCTTCATGGGCGCCGATTCTACGCCACGGCCCGCCTCGGCGGTGATGGTATCATGCGGGCTGAATGCCTTGCCGGACGGCTTTTCCGGGGAAAGCGGCGGGGCGAAATAGAAAAAGCCGGCGGGAAGCCGGCTTTCTCAGAATTTGGTGCCCAGGAAGGGACTCGAACCCCCACGCCGTTAAGCGCTAGTACCTGAAACTAGTGCGTCTACCAATTCCGCCACCTGGGCAGGTGCGAAGAGCTGCGCATTGTAAAGGAAAGAACAAGGATGTCAACAAAGAACAAGCTGTCCAAGACCCGTCGCCGCGATCCCTTCCTGGAACGGGAAGCGGCCCGCTACGAACTGCCGCTGCCCTCCCGGGAGTTCATCATGCAGATCCTGGAAGACGAGGGCAGGCCGGTCAGTTTCGACGAACTGGCCGCCCTGATGGATATCGACCGCCATGAGCGGGAGATGTTCCAGCGCCGCCTCGGCGCCATGGAGCGCGAAGGCCAGCTGCTGAGGAACCGGAAGGGCGCCTACATCCTGCCGGAGCGGGCGAGCCTGGTGCCGGGCAAGGTGCAGGGCCACCCGGACGGTTACGGTTTCTTCATCCCCGACGACGGCAGCCCGGACATCTTCCTGGACCAGCACCAGATGGGCAAGGTGCTGCACGGCGACCGCGCCCTGGTGCGCGTCACCGGCATCGACCGCAAGGGCCGTCCGGAAGGCAGCATCGTCGAGGTCACCGAGCGCGCGAACACGCGGGTGGTGGGGCGTGTCTTCGTCGAGCACGGCGTCGTCTTCGTGGTGCCGGAGAACCGCCGCATCACCCAGGACATCCTGGTGCCGCCGGAGAAAAAGGCGAAGGTCAAGCCGGTTTCCGGCCAGGTGGTGATGGTGGACATCATCGAGCAGCCCAGCAAGTTCTCCCAGCCCATCGGCCGTATTACCGAGGTGCTCGGCAATTACGCCGACCCGGGCATGGAGATCGAGATCGCGCTCAGGAAGCACGACCTGCCCTTCGAGTTCTCCAAGGCCGCCCTGGAAGAGAACAAGGCCACCCCGCTCAAGGTGAGGAAGACCGATCTCCAGGGCCGCGAGGACATCCGCGACCTGCCCCTGGTGACCATCGACGGCGAGACGGCGCGGGATTTCGACGACGCCGTCTTCTGCGAGAAGAAAGGCCGCGGCTGGCGGCTGGTGGTGGCCATTGCCGACGTCTCCCACTACGTCAAGCCGGGCATGGCCCTGGACAAGGAGGCCATGGAGCGGGGCAATTCCGTCTATTTCCCGCGCCGGGTCATCCCCATGCTGCCGGAGAAGCTCTCCAACGGCATCTGCTCCCTCAACCCGGAGGTGGAACGCCTGGCCATGGTCTGCGACATGTCCATCAGCGCCGCCGGCAAGATCGGCGCCTACCGGTTCTACCCGGCGGTCTTCCAGTCCAAGGCGCGCTTGACCTACACCCAGGTGTGGAACTGGCTGTCCGGGGCGGCGAAGCCCGAGGGCGACGTACATGTCGCCCTGCAGCCCCACCTCCAAAACCTCTACAAGCTCTACCAGATCCTGCACAAGGCCCGGGGCCAGCGGGGTGCCATCGATTTCGAGACCACCGAGACGCAGATGCTGTTCAACGATCAGGGCAAGATCGAGAACATCGTGCCCGTGGTGCGCAACGACGCCCACCGCCTGATCGAGGAATGCATGCTGGCGGCCAACGTCTGCGCCTCGGATTTCCTCGCCCAGCACCAGCAGACCTGTCTCTACCGCATCCATGAAGGGCCGTCGGCGGAAAAGCTGAAGAACCTGCGCTCCTTCCTGGCCGAATTCGGCCTCGCCCTGGGAGGCGGCGACGATCCCCACGCCAAGGACTACGGCGCCCTGCTGGAAAAGGTCAAGCAGCGGCCCGATTTCCAGCTCCTGCAGACGGTGATGCTGCGGTCGCTGAAGCAGGCCATGTACAGCCCGGACAACGTCGGCCATTTCGGCCTGGCCTACGAGCACTACACCCACTTCACCTCGCCCATCCGGCGCTACCCGGATCTCCTGGTGCACCGCGCCATCAAGGCCGTTCTGGCCGGCGGCAAGTACCGCCCGGTGGGCACCTGGGAGGACATCGGCCTGCACTGCTCCGCCACCGAGCGGCGGGCCGACGAGGCCACCCGGGACGTGGAAAACTGGCTCAAGTGCTATTTCATGAAGGAGCGCATCGGCGAGATCTTCACCGGCACCATCTCCGCCGTCACCGCCTTCGGCATCTTCGTCGCCCTGGATACGGTGTACGTGGAAGGGCTGGTGCATGTCTCCGAACTGGGCGAGGACTACTTCCAGTTCGATCCCATCAAGCACCAGATGCTGGGCGAGCGTACCGGCCAGCGTTTCCGCCTCGGCGACCGGGTGCGGGTCAAGCTGGTACGGGCGGACCTGGAGACCAACAAGATCGACTTCGTGCTGGCGCCGCCGGAGGCGGCGAGCGGTAGCCGGGGGCCGCGGCGGCCTGCGGCTGCTCCGGTGCTGCCCGCGACGGCCCCGGAAAAGACGAAGGCGACCAAGACGAAGGCGGCAGCCCCGAAAAAAGCCGAACCGGCCAGGAAGCCCGCTCCGGCGAAGAAGGCAGCCAGCGGCAAGAAGAAGGCAGCCACCGGCAAATCGGCGGGATCCCGAAAGCAGGGGGGTAGCGGGAAAGCCTCCGCCCGGACGACGACCCGCAAGCGCGGCTAGCGGGTGGTAGACTCGCCGCTTTCGTCAACGGATCGCCAGCGCATGTCTTCCTCCCGCCTCATCTACGGCTTCCACGCCATCATCGCCAAGCTGCGCCACGATCCGGAGGCGGTGAACGAAATCCTCATCGACGCCGGCCGCCAGGATGCCCGGGCCCGGGACCTGTTGCGCCACGCCGAGCTGCAGGGGGTGAAGGTGGTAGCCACCGAGGGCAAGCGCCTGGACGGCATGGTGCCGGGCGGGCGCCACCAGGGCGTGGTGGCGCGGGTCGAAGGCGGGCGCCAGGTGGCGCGCCTCGACGACGTGCTGGACACCCTGGAGGAGCCGGCCTTCCTGCTCGTCCTCGACGGCGTCACCGATCCCCGCAACCTGGGGGCCTGCCTGCGGGTGGCCGACGCCGCCGGCGTGCACGCCGTGGTGGCGCCCAAGGACCGGGCGGTCGGTCTCACCGAGGTGGCGGTGAAGACGGCCAGCGGCGCCGCCGAGACGGTGCCCTACGTGATGGTCACCAATCTGGCGCGCACCCTGCGGGAACTGCAGGAACGGGAGATCTGGGTGGTCGGTACCGCCGGCGAGGCCAAGGAGAGCCTGTACGAGGCCACCTGGCCGGCCGCCACGGCCTGGGTGCTGGGGGCCGAGGGGGAGGGAATGCGCCGCCTGACCCGGGAAAACTGCGACCAGCTCGTACATATCCCCATGCACGGGGCGGTGGAGAGCCTCAACGTCTCGGTGGCGGCGGGGGTTTGCCTCTACGAGGCGCGGCGCCGCCGGGGCTGATCAGTTGCTGCGGGCGGCGGTGACCCGGTTGCGTCCGCCTTCCTTGGACTGGTAGAGGGCGGCGTCGGCGGCTTCCACCAGGGCGTGGCTGTCGCCGAGCGCCGGCGTTACCGAGGCGACCCCCAGGCTGACGGTGACCGGGATGATCCACTCTTCCCATTCGAAGGTTTCCACCGAGATGAGCCGGCGGATGCGCTCCGCCACCTTGACCGCCGTGGCCAGGTCGGCGCCGGGCAGGACCACGGCGAATTCCTCGCCGCCGTAGCGGAAGACCAGGTCCTCGGCCCGGGAGATGGCGCGCAGCAGGTCGGCGAGACGGCGCAGCACGGCGTCGCCGGCGGCATGGCCCCAGGTGTCGTTGACCTGCTTGAAATGGTCGATGTCGAGCATCATCAGGGAAAGGGGCAGGTTGTTGGCCCGGGCGGTTTCCCATTCCGTGTTGAGGTAATCGAGGCCGTGGCGGCGGTTGGGCAACTGGGTGAGCGGGTCGGTGAGGGCCACCTGGATGAGGCGCCGGTGGGCGTCGGCGAATTCGCCGGCGGAACGGACCACGCCCTGGCGCTCCCGCAGCATCTCCTGGCGCAAGTGCAGCATGCGGCGGGCGAGATTGAGGCGCAGGCGCAGATTCTGGGCGGTGATGGGCTTGAGCAGCACATCGTCGGCGCCCGCCTCGAGGACGGCCATGGCGGCTCCTTCCTGGTCCGGAGCGGCGATGGCGAGAACGTAGGTCGTGCTGCCCAGCGGGTCCTGGCGCAAGGCGTGGCAGCATTCGGCGGTGTCCAGGCCGGACAGCTCCAGGTCCACCACGATCATCGCCGGCGGCGCTTCCAAGGCCCTGGCCAGGGCCTCGTCGGGGTTGTGCTCCATGGCCGGCCGGTAGCCCTGGCCGGTCAGCAGGTCCACCAGTTCGTCGGTGGCCGGGGTTGCGGGCGCGATGAGCATGAGGGCGGGCTGGGCCGCCCCCATGTCGGCAGTGGCGGCCAGGGAATGGGGCGGGCTGGCGGCGAGCAGCTCGGCGAAGGGTGGCACGTCCTGGGTGCGCACCTGGAGCATGGCGCCCCAGTCCCGCCAGCGGGCGACGATGCCGTCCACCATGCCGCCCAGGGTGGCCGGGTCGATGCCCAGGCGGGCGGAGCGATTGACCAGGGGCGGCAGCAGGCTCCAGCGCGACTTGTCGTCGGCGGTGCACATCTCGGCCAGGGCCCGGGCGAAATGCAGCGTGAGGGAGATGGTTTGCAGCCGCGAGCCGTCGGCCAGGCCCGATTCCTCGGGCAGTTCGTGGTGATAGGTGGCGCGGATGAGGATGTCCGGCAGTCCCCATTCGGCGAGCATGCTGGCGCCCAGGGTGCGGTGGTCGAAACCGAAGCGTTCCTCCTCGTTGGCCAGCAAGGCCAGGCGATCGGGAGAGGTGGCGAGCACCGCCGCGTAGTCGTCCGGGTAGAGGGTGGCCAGGCCCAGTTCGCCGACCCCGCAGAGGAGGCCGATGGTGAAATTTTCCTCGCCGGCGATCTGGGCGAAGCGGGCCAGGTCCTGGCAGGCGATGGCGGTGGCCAGGGAGCGGCTCCAGAAGCCGTTGTAGTCGAAGCCCTTGCAGTCGCCGCTGCGGTTGGACTGCAGCACCGAGAAGCCGATTACCAGGTCGCGCACGCGGAAGGAGCCTAGGGCGACGATGGCCCGGTGCAACGAGACCACCGGCCGCGAGCGGCCAAAGGCGGCGGCGTTGGCGTATTTCAGGAGGCGGCCGGATATGGCCGGGTCCGATTGCACCAGGCGCACCAGTTCGCCCACCGGAAATTCGTCCCGCTGCAGGAGCCGGATGATGGCCACGGCCACCCCCCGCGGCGAGGGCAGCCGGCCGGTGGCCTTCAGTTCGGCGTAGCGCTCGGGGAGCAGCAACTGCATTCCGTTCCATCCTCCTGCCATATCCATGTTCATGTTAGCACCGGCGGAGCGGTGTCGACGCGCAGGGGGACGGATGGTCGCTGGGAACGTCGCTGCGGTCGGCTGTGGCCGTCCTCAGCGCGAGCGCGCCAGATCGACGTCGGCGGGGTTCAGTTCGTCGGCATAGAGGCGGGCGGCTTGCGGCCGGCTGCTGGCGAAACAGATGACCTCGACATTGGCCAGGGGCCTGTCCCGGTGCAGAACTTCGACCGCGCAGCGGCCGAATACGTTCTCGATGGTGGCGAGCAGGTTGCGGGCGTAGGGGGTTTCCAGGCGCGGGTCGAGGATCAGGTTGGCGAGGAGGACGCCGTCGGCGGTGAGCGCCCGGCGGGCGTCGCGCCAGAACTCCCGGGTCACCAGATGGCTGGGAATGGACGTATGGGAACTGAAGACATCCACCACCACCGCGTCGAAACGGCGGTCGGTGGCGGCCACGAAGCGGCGGGCGTCGTCTACGACGAAGTCGCCGCGGATCGGTTCCTTGAGGAATTCCTTTTCGGCGATGGCGCGGATGGCCGGGTCGATATCCACGTAGGTGTAGCGGTTGTCCGGCTCCCGGTGGGAAAGGGTGAAGCCGCCGGCGCCGAGGACCAGGATCTCCTTGCCCTTGAAGCCCAGATCTTCCAGCAGCACCCGCCGCAGGTGGCGGATGTAGAGCGCGTAGCGGGGCGGCGTGCCGTCGTCGAGGAGGGAGGCGGTGGAATTGTTGACCCGGAAGGCCCGGGGATGCGCCTGGCCGGGCAATTCCACCGGCACCACCGCGTAGTCGGCGTAGGCGGTTTGCGTCGTCGCCTGGGGGGCGAGGTTGATCCAGGCCGCCAGGCCGGCGACCGCCACCGCCGACAGCGCCGCCGCCGGCCGCCGGCCGTGCAGCACCACGGCGCCCGCCGCCAGCAGCAGGGCGCAGGCGAACACCGCCGCCGAGACGCCCAGCCATTGCATGACCAGCAGCGACAGGCCGAGGGAGCCCAGGAAGGAGCCGAGAGTTGACCAGTAGAGGGCGGTGCCGCTGGCTTCTCCGGCCCGCGCGTGGCCCATGAGGTTGGTGAGGATGGGCACCGTCTGGCCGAGCAGCCAGGCCAGGGGGCAGAGGATGCCGCCGATGAAGACCAGGTAGGCCATGGCCGCCGGTTGCAGGTGGGCGAACAGGCCCGTCACCGTGGGCCCCGCCAGGCCGGTGCCGGCCAGCAGGGCCGCCACCAGGAAGTTGCGCGCCACCACCCGCCGGAAATCGCCCGCCACCCGCCCGCCGGCGGCATAGCCCAGGGCCAGGGCGAGGAGGAAGAGGCCGATGGTGGGGGCGGTGACGACGATGGAACTGCCCACCTCCGGCACCAGGCGGCGCAGGGCGATGACTTCGGCCCCCAGGGAGCAGAAGCCCTCGATGAAGACGATGGCGTAGAGCAGGGAGCGGGGCATCGCCGCGATCATTCCTGTTGGCGCACCTTGCCCCAGGCGCTCCAGCTGAAGGCGAACAGGCCCAGCCAGATGAGCGCGAAGGTGACCAGCCGAGCCGCCTGCAGGGGTTCGCCGAAGAGCCAGACGGCGGTGAGGAACTGCAAGGTGGGGTTGATGTACATGAGCATGCCCACCGTGGCCAGGTCCAGGCGGCGGGCGGCGGCGGCGAAGGCCATGAGGGGCAGGGCGGTGAGCACCCCGGCCAGGGCGAGGAGCAGCGCCGTCCGGTCGTCGTGGCCGGTGAACACGGCGTGGCCCTGCGCGGCCATCCATCCGGCGTAGAGGCCACAGGGGAGCAGCATGGCGAGGGTCTCCAGCCACAGGCCGGAGACGGCATCCACCGGCACCTGCTTGCGCACCAGGCCGTAGAAGCCGAAGGTGCCGGCGAGCACCAGGGAAACCCAGGGCAGGCTGCCCAGGAACAGCATCTCGTTGGCCACCGCCGCCACCGCCAGGGCCACTGCAAGCCACTCCAGGCGGTTCAGGCGCTCCTTGAGGACGGCCAGGCCGAGAAGGACGTTGACCAGGGGCGTCAGGAAATAGCCCAGGCTGGAGGCCACCACCTGCCCGTTGGCCACCGCCCACAGGAAGACCAGCCAGTTGCTGCCCACCAGGAGGGCGGCCAGGGCAAGCATGACCAGGTGGCGGGGGGTGCGGAAGACGGCCAGGGCCCTGCCCCAGTCGCGGCGCAGGGTGAGCAGCAGCCCGACGAAGAGGAAGCCCCAGGCCGCCCGGTTGCACAGCACGTCCATGGGCGGCAGGTGGGCGAGCTGGCGGAAGAAGAGGGGAAAGAAGCCCCACATGCCGTAGGCGGCAAGGCCGAAGGCGATGCCGGGCAGGGAAGGGCGCGGGGACGTCATGGCGGCGGGAGCGAAGGCTGCGGGGACGGCCGTCAGCCGTTCCCCTGCATGACGCGAACCAGGGGCGAGCGGTAGTCGCGGCGGTAGAGCACCACCAGGATGATGAGGCTGAGGCAGGCCAGCACCACCGGATTGACCAGCCAGCCCGTGGCGGCGAGGCTGAAGTAGTAGGCCCGGATGCCCCGGTTGAAGTCGTCGCCGGCCAGGCTGTTGGTGCCGGCCAGGCGGCGGGCGTAGGCGTCGATGCCGGCGTCGCCGGCCTGGCCCCGGGGGGCGGCGCCGACAAGGATGGAAAGCATGTTGAACTGCCGTAGCGACCAGGTGAATTTGAAATAGGCGAAGATGAAGCTGCCGAGCAGCAGGATCAGCTTCAGTTCCAGCATGTCGCGGCTGCCGGCGCCGGCGAAGGGCAGGTCGGCGGTGACGCTGACCAGCTTGTCGGCGGCGCCCAGCGCGGCGATGAGGCCGGCGATGATGTAGATGGTGGTGTTGGCGTAAAAGGAGACGCTGGTCATCAGGTTGCCGATGAGGGTCGAATCGTGCACCCGGACCTCCCGCTCCAGCAGGCGGTAGGCCCATTGCAGCCGGTAGTCGCGGCTTTGGCCGATGAGCCCGGCATCGCGCCAGCGGCTATGTTCGGAAAACCAGGCGTAGCCCGCCCAGGAGGCGAAATAGGCGGCCAGTGCCAGCCAGTCGGCCAGGCTCAGGTGGGGAAGGGCATGCATGGCCGCATCTTGCCACAGGGTGGCGTGCTTCGTCAGCGGCGGCGGGGGTCAGGCGGCGGCGGGCAGGGCGCTTTCGGCGATGCACACGCGGTTGCGGCCCTCGTGCTTGGCGGCGTAGAGGGCGGAATCGGCCAGGGCGATGAGATCCTGGGGGCGGTTGCCCGCCTGGGGGACGCAGGTGGCCACGCCCAGGCTGAGGGTGACGACCGGGGATGAGCCGCCGGCCGGATGGGGGAGCGCCAGGGCCTCCACTTCGCTGCGCAGGCGGTCGGCGACGGTGCGGGCGCCGGCCAGGTCGGTGCCGGGGAGGATGACGGCGAACTCCTCGCCGCCGTAGCGGGCAGGCAGGTCGCCGGCCCGGAAGATCTGGCGCTGCAGGGCGGTGGCTACGGCCCTGAGGCATTCGTCGCCGCCCTGGTGGCCGAAGTGGTCGTTGTAGCGCTTGAAGTGGTCCACGTCGGCAAGGATGAGCGAGAGGTTCTGGCCCTGGCGCTGGGCCCGGCTCCATTCGAGCTGCATCTTGTCGTCGAAGCTGCGCCGGTTGGGGATGCCCGTCAGGCCGTCGCAGGTGGCGAGCTGCTGCAGGGCCATCTGGGCTTGCTTGTGCTCGGTCATGTCGCGCAGGGTTTCCACCACGGCGATCAACTGGCCCGATTCGTCATAGATGGGCCCGGCGTCCACCGCCAGGTAGAGGCGGTTGCCCACCCGGGGCATGACGCACCAGTTTTCCGCCTTGAGGCCATGGCCGTATTCCGAAGGTTCGGTATGGAAGGCGTAGAGGCTGGCCAGCTCATCGGTCCGGCCCTGGGCGAGGACGTCGGCGAGGCAGAGGCGGGGTTCCGAATAGAAGGCCCGCCAGTGGTCGCGGGTGCCCACCACTTCGTTGGAGGGGACGCCGGTGAGCCGCTCGCAGGCGCGGTTCCAGACGATGACCCGGCCGTCGGGATCGAGGACGAAGGTGGGCACAACCAGATGCTGCATCAGGTTGACGGCGAAAGTGTGTTCGCGGGAGTCGGGACTTGCTTTCTTGCCGGCCATCGTCGCAATCGTGGGTAAGAGGAAACCCGGTAGGCGAGATGATAAGGTCGGGAAATATTACGGCAATATAAATTTGTTACGGGTGGGTGAATTGCCGGCGGCTGTTGCCGTGAATGCGACACTTCGCCGCGCCTCGGCGCTCACCCTTCACCGGCGGCGTTGTTGAAGAAGGCGAAGATGCGCCCTTCGCCGGCCGGCCAGAAGGAAAGGCTCATGGCCACGGGCCAGACGCTGCCGTCCTTGGCCCGGTGCCGGGTGGTGAAACTGCCGCGGCCTTCCTCGAAGACCTTGAGCACGTCGGAGATGATGCGGTTCTTGTCCTTCTCGGCATCCACGTCCCAGGCGTACATGGCCAGCATTTCCTCCCGGCTGTAACCGGAACGGCGCAGGTAGGCCTCGTTGACGTCGAGGATGCGCCCTTCCAGGTCGGTCATCCAGAAGCCGTCCGCTGCCGCATCCACCACGGCCTGGTACTGGGTCTGGCGCAGGTGGAGGGAGCGCAGCAGCTCGTGCCGTTCGCTCACGTCCTGGAGGGTGCCCACGGCAAAGCGCAGGCGCCCGTCGTCGGTGCGGATGATCTCGACGCGCTCGCTGACCCAGAGGTTCCGGTTGTCGGCGACGAGGTGCAGTTCGATATGGTAAGGCGCGCCGGCCAACGCTGCCTTCCACGCCGCCTGGCGGAGGCGGTACTGGTCGGGGGGGAGGAAGCGGGCGAAGCTTTCCAGGGTCAGGGGGGTGCCGTTCGGCAGCCCGACGATCTTGTAGAACTCCTCCGAGCAGGTCATGGCCCCGGTGGCGAAGTCGAGGCGCCAGTTGCCCAGGCGGGCGATGGCCTGGGCCTGTTTGAGGTCGGCCTCCCGCTCGTGCAGCATGCGCTCGGTGCGCTTGTGCTCGGTGATGTCCTGGAGCGTTTCGACGGCGGCCCAGAGGCGGCCTTCGGCGTCGTAGATGGGGGCGGCGTCGAAAATGACGTAGCGGCTCTTGCCGCCCAGGTTGTTGAACCAGCCTTCGCCGTGGGATGCGCCTTCCACCAGTTGGGACTTGCCCTGGACCGAATACAGGGCGGCGGCCTTGTCCTGGGCGCCGTCGATGACCAGGTCGGCCATGGTCGGCCGGGGTTCGGTGTAGAAGGCCCGCCAGACGTCGCTGCGGCCGAGCATGTCGGCGGCGGCGAGCCCGGTGAGGGCTTCGCAGGCCCGGTTCCAGAAGGTGACGCGGTGCTCCCGGTCGAGGACGAAGACGGCGACGCTCTGGCTTTCGATGGCCTGGCGGAGGAAGGAGTCGTTGAGCATGGTTCGGGTTGGAAGGGTGGGCGGCTATTCCATCTGGCTTTCGATATTGGCGAAGACGCTATCGTAGATCTGGACCATGGCTTCCCGGTCGGCGCTGCCCTTGACCCATTTGCGGGACGAGGCGATTTCGGCGGCGGCCTGCTCGGATTCGCTCAGGCTTTCGATGGCAACGACTTCGCCGTGGAGGATTGCATTGACGTCGGCCCGCGCCTTCTGGGCCAGGGCGACGAGGCGCATGGAGGATTCCATGGCGCTGGCGCCGCGGCCGATGGCCGAAGCAAGGCCCTCGACCTGCTCGGCGGAAAGCGCGGCGCTGCCCAGTTCGTGGCCGAACTCGTCGGCGGTGGCCCGGGCGGCGGAAACAGAGACGGTCAGGTCATTGATCTGGCTGCAGACGGTGGCCAGGGCGCCCGTCATGGCGGAAATGGCGGCGGCGATTTCCTCGGCGGAGCGCTGGGACTGGTCGGCCAGCTTGCGCACCTCGTCGGCGACGACGGCGAAGCCCCTTCCCGCCTCGCCGGCCCGGGCGGCCTCGATGGCGGCGTTGAGGGCGAGGAGGTTGGTCTGCTTGGCGATGCCGTCGATGCGGCCGGTGAGTTCCCGTATGGCGGCGGCCTTGGCGGTGAGGTCTTCCAGGGAGGTCACCCCGGACTGGGCCGAGGCGTTGGCGTTGCCCAGGGCCTGGGACATGCGTTCGGCGGCCCCAGACATGGACTGGGCCGAGCCGGCGAAGGAGGCGGCCAGGGATTGGGAATCGGCGGCGTGGGCCCCCACTTCGTCGAGGGCGGTGCCGACGTGCTGGATGGCCATGGAGAGGCCGCGTTCGGAACGCAGGAAGATGCGCGACAGCAGGGCATCCCGGGCGACGGATTCCTGGGCGGCGTCGAGCTGGTCGAGGATTCCCTGCATCTTCACCAGGATCTCGGCGTAGGCGCCGTGCAGGCCGGTTGTCTGCAACCGCCGCCAGTTGCGGCCGCCGGTGGCCGCTTCCATGCCCCCCAGAATCTCGCGGAAGGCGGTTTCCGTCTGGTCCAGGGCGGAATTCAAGTTCACCCGGATCGATTCCAGGGTGGGGTCGGCGAAGCGGCGGGGCAGGCGGTCCGCCAGCTCGCCCCGGCCCACCTGGGTGAGCAGGCGGTTGGTTTCCGCCAGGGGGGTATTGCCCCCGCCGCCGCGCCACAGGAGCAGGGCGGCCGCCAGCGCCAGAGGGGCGAGGGCCGCCCCCGGGTTCCAGAACGCCAGGACGGCGCCGAGGGCGATGGCGGCTGCCGCCGGCCAGCGGGCCTCAAAGGGCGAAGGCGAGTTCTTCATAGGCCATCCCGGTTTGTTTCAGAACATCGAGGAGCACCGCCGTGCCGGCGGCAATGGCATCGCGGGTGCCGGCCGCCTGCTCCGCCTGCAGCATCTGGCGGTACACCGGCTCGATCTTCTCGATGGCGCTGCGTTTCGGGCAGCGGCGCACCGAGGTGTAGCCGACGATGCTGCCGTCCCGGGCGAAATCCGGCGCGATGTGGGTGAATACCCAGTAGAAGCCACCGTCCTTGGACATGTTCTTCACGTAGGCGAAGAATTCCTTGCCCGACTGGATGGTGTCCCAGGCCAGCTTGAAGGCGGCACGGGGCATGTCCGGGTGGCGGATGATGTTGTGCTGGGAGCCGAGGAGTTCTTCTTCCGAATAGCCCGAGAATTCGATGAAGATCGGGTTCCCGTAAGTGATGATGCCCTTGGGGTTGGTCTTGGAGACGATGAAGTCGTTCTCCCGCATCACCCGCTCTTGTGTGGTTGGCGTTATGGCTCGTTTCATGGCCTGCTCCCCCGCTGCGACAGCCCATTGTAACGCCGCGGAAACGAAAACGCCCCCAGATGGGGGCGTTGCGCGGTGCCGACCGGGACCGGTCAGAGGATCATGCCGGCGCCGACGGTGTTGTTGTTGCTCTCGTCGATGACGATGAAGGCGCCGGTACCGCGGTTCTCCGTGTAAGGGTCCACGAACAGCGGCTGGGCCAGCTTGAAGCTGACCTCGGCGATGTCGTTCATGGCCAGCTTTTCGGCGGGCAGGTTTTCCAGGGTGTTCACGTCCAGCCGGTGGTCGATGCCGGTGAGCTTGGCCTTGGAATCCCGCGTCGTGTGGCGGATGAGGTAGGTGCGGGCGCGGTCCAGGGGGGTTTCCGCCAGCCAGCAGACGGTGGCGCGGATTTCCTTCACCGCCGCCGGCACTTCGTCCGACTTGACGATCATGTCGCCGCGGGAGCAGTCGATCTCGTCGGCCAGCAGCAGGGTGACCGACTGCTCGGTGATGGCCTCGGGAATATCGACCCCGCCGATCTGGATGGCCTTGACGGTGGAGGAGAGGCCGTTGGGCAGGACGGTGACGGCGTCGCCCACCTTGATCGAGCCCGATTCCACGCGGCCCATGAAGCCGCGGTAGTCGTGCAGTTCGGGATTGGCGGAATCCTGGGGGCGGCAGACGTACTGGACCGGGAAGCGGAACTTCTCGGCGTGCTCGGTGTGGGCGCCGGGGGCGGCTTCCAGGATGTCGAGCAGCACCGGGCCGTCGTACCAGGGCATGGCCTCGCCGCGGTCCACGATCATGTCGCCGTTCAAGGCCGAGAGGGGGATGAAGCGCACGTCGTCGATGCCCACCTTGGCGGCGAAATCGAGGTAGTCGGCCTTGATCTTCTCGTAGACCTCTTGCGAGTAATCCACCAGGTCCATCTTGTTGATGGCCACCACCAGGTGCGGGATGCCCACCAGATGGGCGATCTTGGAATGGCGGCGGGTCTGGGTCAGCACGCCCTTGCGGGCGTCGATGAGGATGATGGCGAGGTTGGCCGTGGAGGCGGCGGTCACCATGTTGCGGGTGTACTGCTCGTGGCCCGGGGCGTCGGCGATGATGAACTTGCGGGTGCCGGTGCTGAAGTAGCGGTAGGCGACGTCGATGGTGATGCCCTGTTCCCGCTCGGCCTGCAGGCCGTCGGTGAGGAGCGAGAGGTCCACGGCGCCCATGCCCCGCTTTTGGGAGGTGCGCTCGATGGCCGAGAGGGTGTCGGCGAGGATGGTCTTGGTGTCGTACAGCAGGCGCCCGATCAGGGTGCTCTTGCCGTCATCGACGCTGCCGCAGGTCAGGAAGCGCAGCAGGCCGTGGTCTTCAACTTGGGCGGACATCAGAAATAACCCTCTTTCTTGCGTTGTTCCATGGAGGCTTCGCTGGTCTGGTCGTCCAGACGGGTGGCGCCGCGCTCGGTGATGGTGGTGGTGGCGGTTTCCAGCACGATCTTCTCGACGGTGTCGGCGTCCGATTCCACCGGCGCCGTGCAGGAAATGTCGCCGACGGTGCGGAAGCGCACCTGAAGGTTCACGATTTCCTCGCCGGCCTTGGGCAGGTTGGTCAGCTCACCCGTCATCAACGGCACATTCACCGGCACGATGGCGCCCTGGCGCAGCACCACCGGGCGGGTGTGGGCGAAGTAGATCGAGGGCAGTTCGAGACCTTCGCGCTCGATGTACTGCCAGACATCCATTTCCGTCCAGTTGGAGATCGGGAAGGCACGGATGTTCTCGCCCTTGTGGCTGCGGGCGTTGTAGAGGTTCCACAGCTCCGGGCGCTGGTTCTTCGGGTCCCACTGGCCGAATTCGTCGCGGAAGCTCATGATGCGCTCCTTGGCCCGGGCCTTTTCCTCGTCCCGGCGGGCGCCGCCGATGCAGCAGTCGAAGCCGAATTCCTCGATGGCTTCGAGCAGGGTCACCGACTGGTGCTTGTTGCGGGATTCGCCCTCGTGCTTCAGGACCACCGTGCCGCGCTTCATGGAGTCTTCCACCGAGCGGACGATCAGGCGCTCGCCCAGTTCGGCGGCGCGCTTGTCGCGGAACTGCACGACTTCCTGGTAGTTGTGGCCGGTGTCGATGTGCATCAGCGGGAAGGGGAACTTGCCGGGGCGGAAGGCCTTCTCGGCGATGCGCAGCATGCAGATGGAGTCCTTGCCGCCGGAGAAGAGCAGCACCGGGTTGGCACACTGGCCGGCCACTTCGCGCATGATGTGGATGGCTTCGGCTTCGAGCCAGTCCAGGTGGCTGAGCGTGGCGCGGGAGGTCGTTTGGGTCATTGCAGGGAAATCCAGGGGGATGTTGAATGCCCCGCTATTGTAGCAAGGGCTTAATGCTCGATTAAGAACGAGTGCGCATCTTGTTATTCCGAAAATGAATAACTTCTGCGTAGAGCAGTTATAGGGCGTTGAGAGTCGAGGGAGGCAGTGTACGCCATGAGAAGCCCGGCGCCGACGCTATTATCCGAGCAAGCCAACCCCCCGCTCCGTTCGGGCTGAGCTGGTCGGAGCCCTTGGTGCACCGCCCTTCGACGGGCTCAGGGCGAACGGATCAAGGGCGAACGGGGCCTGGTTGCCGAATCAACGATTCATCCCGGCATGGCAAGATACGCCGCCAGGCCGCAAGGAAGGTGGCAGCCCGGGAAACGTCGACCTGGAGTGAAGCGGATGATAATTGCAGTGATGGGCGCTGGTGCCGTCGGCTGCTACTACGGCGGCATGCTGGCCCGGGCGGGAAACGAAGTGGTCCTCATCGGTCGCCCCCGGCATGTGGAGGCCATGCGCCGCGACGGTTTGTTCCTCGACACCCAATCGTTCCAGGCCCACGTGCCGGTGGAGGCGACGGTGGACGCCAGCGGCGCCCGGGCGGCCCGGCTCGTGCTGTGCTGCGTCAAAGCCACCGATACCGAGGCGGCCGCCGCCGAACTGGCGCCCCATCTGGCTCCCGACGCCCTGGTCATGAGCCTGCAGAACGGCGTCGACAACGCCGAGCGGCTGCAACGAGCCCTCGGGCGCGAGGTGATTCCGGCCGTGGTCTATGTCGCCACCGAAATGGCCGGGCCGGGCTGGGTCAAGCACCACGGGCGGGGCGAACTGGTCATCGGGCCGGCGGCGGCCGCCGACGAGCTGGTCAGGCTGTTTGCCGACGCCGGGGTGCCGGTGCAGATTTCCGCCAATGTGGCCGGCGCCCTGTGGGCCAAGCTGATCGTCAACTGCGCCTACAACGCCCTCTCGGCCATCACCCGGGTGCCCTATGGCCGGATGATCCAGGGCCCGGGGATGGAAGCCGTGCTGCGCGACGTGGTGCGGGAATGTCGCGCCGTCGCCGAAGCCGAAGGCGTGACGGTGCCGGGGGACCCCTGGGAGGCGGTGCTGCGCATCGCCCAGACCATGCCCGAACAGCTTTCGTCCACCGCCCAGGATTTGGCCCGCGGCAAGCCGAGCGAGATCGACCACCTCAACGGCCATGTCTGCGCCCGGGGCGAGGCCCTGGGGATCCCGACGCCGGTCAATCGGGTGTTGTATGCGGCGGTGAAGTTGCTGGAGAGTCGGTAGGGGCGGGGTATTGTCCTGCCGGATCGATACGCAGAGCCCTTCCGTTCCGGGAAAGCCCGATAATGGCGGCCAATTCGTTTTGAACGCTGGGATTCTCCCCATGGAAATTAAGGTCAACTTTCTGGACAAGCTTCGTCTTGAAGCCAAATTCGACGACTTCACGGTCATCGCCGACCAACCCATCCGCTACAAGGGCGATGGCTCGGCGCCGGGGCCGTTCGATTACTTCCTGGCGTCGTCGGCCCTGTGTGCGGCTTACTTCGTCAAGCTGTACTGCGACACGCGCAATATTCCCACCGAGAACATCCGCCTGTCGCAGAACAACATCGTCGATCCGGAAAACCGCTACCAGCAGATTTTCAAGATCCAGGTCGAGTTGCCGGCGGATATTTCCAACAAGGACCGGCAGGGCATCCTGCGATCCATCGACCGCTGCACAGTGAAAAAGGTGGTCCAGACCGGGCCCGAGTTCGTGATCGAGGAGGTCGAGAATCTCGATGCCGACGCCCAGGCCCTGTTGACGCTGAATCCGGATTCGCAAGCGAGTACCTATATCGCCGGCAAGGATCTGCCGCTGGAGCAGACCATCGCCAACATGTCGGGGGTCTTGGCCGGCCTGGGCATGAAGATCGAGATCGCGTCGTGGCGCAACCTAGTGCCCAACGTGTGGTCGCTGCATATCCGCGACGCCCACTCGCCGATGTGTTTCACCAACGGCAAGGGGGCGACCAAGGAAAGCGCGCTGGCTTCGGCCCTGGGCGAATTCATCGAGCGGGCGAGTTGCAATCACTTCTACAACGACCAGTTCTGGGGGGAAGACATCGGCAACGCGGCCTTCGTGCATTATCCGGACGAACGCTGGTTCAAGCCCGGCCGCAAGGACGCTCTGCCGGCCGGAATACTCGATGACTACTGCCTGCAGATTTACAACCCCGATGGCGAGCTACGGGGCTCGCACCTCTACGACACCAACTCTGGCAACACCGAGCGTGGCATCTGCACGCTGCCCTATGTGCGCCAGTCGGACGGCGAGGTGGTGTATTTCCCCACCAACCTGATCGACAACCTGTTCCTCAGCAACGGCATGAGCGCCGGCAATACGTTGGCCGAGGCGCAGGTGCAATGCCTGTCGGAAATTTTCGAACGGGCGGTCAAACGGGAAATCCTCGAAGGTGAAATCGCCCTGCCCGATGTGCCGCCGGACGTGCTGGCCAAGTACCCCGGCATCCTGGCCGGCATCGAGGAGCTGGAAAAGCAGGGCTTCCCGGTGCTGGTGAAGGATGCGTCGCTGGGCGGCGAGTTTCCGGTGATGTGCGTCACCTTGATGAACCCGCGTACTGGAGGTGTGTTTGCCTCGTTCGGCGCGCACCCCAGCCTGGAGGTGGCGCTGGAACGCAGCCTCACCGAGTTGCTGCAGGGACGCAGCTTTGAAGGCCTGAACGATCTGCCGCGGCCCACCTTTGAAAGCAACGCCGTCACCGAGCCGAACAACTTCGTCGAACATTTCATCGATTCCAGCGGCGTGGTGTCGTGGCGCTTTTTCAGCGCCAAGGCCGATTACGATTTTGTCGAGTGGGATTTCTCCGGCCACGGCGAAGAGTCCAATGCCATTGAGGCCGCCACCTTGTTCGGCATTCTCGAAACCATGGGCAAGGAAGCGTATATGGCGGTCTACGACCAGCTCGGCGCCACCGCCTGCCGCATCCTGGTGCCGGGGTATTCGGAAATCTACCCGGTGGAAGACCTGATCTGGGACAACACCAACAAGGCGCTGGCCTTCCGCGAAGACATCCTGAACCTGCACCGCCTCGACGATGCCGCCCTGGAAGCCCTGCTCGAACGCCTGGAAGCCAGCGAGCTGGATGATTACACCGACATCATCACCTTGATTGGCATCGAGTTCGACGAGAACACCGACTGGGGTCAGCTGACCATTCTGGAGTTGAAGCTGCTGATCAACCTTGCCCTGCAGCAGTTCGAAGCGGCCAAGGAGCGGGTCGAAGCCTACCTGCAATACAACGAAAACACCGTCGAGCGCGGCTTGTTCTACCAGGCCTTGAACGCCGTGCTGGAGGTGCGCCTGGACGACGACCTGGAACTGGCCGATTACGAGGCCAACTTCCGCCGCATGTTCGGCAACCCGCGGATGGACGCGGTGCTGGGGTCGGTGGACGGCAGCGTGCGCTTCCACGGTTTGACGCCGACGAGCATGAAACTGGAAGGGCTCGATCGGCACCAGCGCCTGATCGACAGCTACCGAAAACTGCACCAGGCGCGGGCCAAGGTGGCTTGATGACAGGCTCTTACGTTAAATCATGCAAGTTGCGCGAGGCGCTCCCTTAGGTCTTCTGGCGTGTAGAAGATATATGCATTGCCTTGCTGGACCTTTTCTAATAGTCCCAATTGGTACAAACCCATCAAGTCATTTCGCGCAGTTTGATAGACCACATTGTGTGAACGTTGATGCGCGTCGATTCGATACTCTTGGCCCTTATTTCTAAGGGCATGTGTCAGGAGTGCAATTTGGCGGTGATTGAAGCGGCTTCTTAGCTTTGCCGACGCAGACAGCAGTTTCTCGGTTTCCTTTTGTTCACGAGATTTTCTATCAATGTAGTCGTGGAGTGCAGCAATCGATTTTCTTATTGTCGATAGCTGATGAAGCAAGAAATAGGTTGTGTCATTCCCATCGGTTTCGGTGTGGAGATAGGCTTTCATGTATTTTGCGGGCGCACGTCTGATAACGTGGCTTATGGATGTGTATTCCAGTAGCCAATAGCCGCTTCGTGCAACTGACCAGTAAAAAAGTGCTCGAGCCGTTCTTCCGTTACCATCTGCAAATGGGTGGTCGTAACCAATCATAAAATGCAAGATGATGGCGCGCAGGATGGGATGTACGAACGGGGTCGTCTTCTCGTCCGCGTTGGCAAATTCGCACAACCTTTCAAGACGTGCCGGCAATTCTGAATAGCAGGGCGGTTCATGTAAGATTGTCCCGTCTCGCGGATCGACTACTCTGATGTCATTGGTACGCCTAAAACGGCCAGCGTCCGCAGCATCGTCAAGCGTCTCTTCAGTCAATATCCGATGCAGTTCAAGAATATGCTCTGGCGTGAGTGCGTCCGATTTGATTGAACGAAGATGCTCCATCGCTCGATAGTTGTTAAAGATCATGCGTTCGCTATGGTCGCGAGGCTTGCGGCCGGTCTTCAACATAGATGCCGCGACTTGACGTGTTGTTGAGGCTCCTTCGAGTTGACTCGACGTAATTGCCTCTTCGATAAGGGAACTTATCAGATAACGTCCCTGATCCTCTCTAATGGGCTGTCCAGCAGCTGAGTTGATTTGCCCGGCTGCATCGCGGTCGATGTGATGCAGGTCTATCAACACCGGACTTGGCGTGGCAAATCGAATTGGCTTCCCCCATTTGTCGAGCAGGGGCAGATTTTGTAGCAGTGAAACCCGGCCGAGCAAAATTGAGGCCCACCACGTTTGTCTCGATAGGCCGGCGGGCGGTTCTCGATAGCGTAGATCATCCCAATGTAGGTATTTTCCCTCTGGGAGTGGCGTAATTGCTGCCGCAACTTGCTGAAAGACGTCAGGAGACAGGCCTTTCGCAACAGTGGGGAAATCGGGCGCGGTATCAGGTTTCCTCATCTGTCTACTAATTTAGTAGTTGATTAGTAAACATTAGTATATGGCTGCTGATAGTCAAAAGTCTACTAATGATCATACGAATTAGTAGACTTTTGACATACAGCCGTAACCGAAACTCCCGGTAGCGCCTGACCTCCACCCCACCGCTACGCCGCCCACTCCCGCGCCCGCTTGGCCTCCTCCAGCAGGTAGCGCTGGTAGTCCTCCAGATCGCCGTCGAAGGGGGCGATGCCGCCGCGGGAGACCAGCCAGAATTCGTCGCAGACGGCCCGTAGCAGGGCGCGGTCGTGGCTGACCAGCATGACGGTGCCTTCGAATTCGTTGAGGGCCACGCCGAGGGCCTCGCGGGTGGCGAGGTCGAGGTGGTTGGTGGGTTCGTCGAGGAGCAGCAGGTTGGGGCGCTGCCAGACCAGCATGCACAGCACCAGCCGGGCCTTTTCGCCGCCGCTCATGGTGCCGACGGCCTGCTTGACCATGTCGCCGCTGAAGTTGAAGGTGCCGAGGAAAGTGCGCAGGTCCTGCTCGCGGCCAGCCACCTTGCCGCTGCGGCCGGCGGCGATGGTTTCCTTGGCCAGGCGGATCATGTGTTCCAGCGGCGTGTCCTGGGGCCGCAGGACATCGAGTTCCTGCTGGGCGAAGTAGCCGATGTTGAGGCCCTTGCCCTCGGTGACTTCGCCGCTGATGGCGTTCAGGGCCCGGGCGATGGTCTTGACCAGGGTTGATTTGCCCTGGCCGTTGGCGCCCAGGATGCCGATGCGCTGACCGGCCATCACCGAGCGGTTGATGCCGCGGACGATGACCGTCGGTGGCGTGCCGGGGGGTGATTCCTCCGGTGGCGGGTAGCCGATGACGGTATCGACCATCGACAGCATGGGGTTGGGCAGGTTGAGGGGTTCCTGGAATTCGAAGCTGAATTCGGCGTCGGCCAGCACCGGGGCGATCTTTTCCATGCGCTCCAGGGCCTTGACCCGGCTCTGGGCCTGCTTGGCCTTGCTGGCCTTGGCCTTGAAACGGTTGATGAAGGACTGCAGGTGGGCGATCTTGTCGGCCTGGCGGGCCATGGCCGCCTGCTGCAGCGCCATCTGTTCGGCGCGCATGTCCTCGAACTTGCTGTAGTTGCCGCCGTAGCGCAGCAGCTTGGCGTTGTCGATGTGCAGCGTCACCTGGGTGATGGAATCGAGGAATTCCCGGTCGTGGCTGATGACGATGAGGGTACCGGCGTAGCGCTTGAGCCAGGCCTCGAGCCACACCAGGGCGTCGAGGTCGAGGTGGTTGGTGGGTTCGTCGAGGAGTAAGAGGTCGGAGGGGCACATCAGGGCCCGGGCCAGTTGCAGGCGCATCCGCCAGCCGCCGGAGAAGCTGTCCACCGGCTGGTAAAGCTGATCCACCCGGAATCCGAGGCCGAGGATGAGGGCCTGGGCGCGGGACTCGGCGTCGTGGGCGCCGGCGTCGTGCAGCGCGATGTAGGCCTCGGCCATGCGCATGCCGTCCTCGCTGGCCTCGGCGGCATCCACCTCCCGCTGGGCGGCCACCAGGGCGGTGTCGCCCTCGATGACGAAGTCGGTGGCGCTCTGCTCGGTCTCCGGCATGTCCTGGGCCACCTGGGCGCGCCGCCAGTGGGCGGGGATGGCGTAGTCGCCGCCGTCTTCGTGGAGCGTACCGTTGAAGAGGGCGAAGAGAGTCGATTTGCCGGCGCCGTTGCGGCCCACCAGGCCGACCTTCTCGCCGGGGTTGAGGGTGACGGAGGCCTTGTCGAGGAGGACCTTGGCGCCGCGGCGCAGGGTGACGTTCTTGAGGGTGATCATGGCGGGGGTGAATCGGCGGCAGGCGCAGAGGGTGCCTGCCGCGAGCGAGGGGAGGGGGTTAGTCCTTGCGGCGGCGGGCCAGGGGCTTGCGCTGGCGCTGGCCGGGGCGGTTCTTGTCGCCTTCCGGCTTGGGCTTGGGCACCAGCAGGTTCTTGGCGCCGCCCTGGGCGGCAGCCCGGTGGGCCTCGATGGCGGCGGCCAGTTGCTCCTCGGCGAGGAGGACGGGGGCGTGGTCGCCCTTGGCAGGGTGGGCCGACAGTAGTTGCCGGATGCCGAACAGGCGTTCCGCCGCCTCCGTCTTGCGCGGCTGGTCGGCGACCATCTGCTGGGCCGGCGGGGTCAGGGCCAGGCCGCCGTCGCGCTCGACCAGCAGGCCGTGGCGGGCCAGGCGTTCGACGGATTCTGCGATTTTGGCCGCGGCCGGGATGGCGGCCTGGAGGAGATCGGCGGCGGCGACGATGTCCGCCAGTGCGGCCGGCCGCCGCTTGGAGGCGAGGGCCGTGGCCAGCAGAAGGAGAGCGTCAATGTCGTTTACGTGCATCGGGGGGCCTTTTCGTGGCGGTGGAGGGGCGCCCGACGAGGATCGCAGCGTGCGCGAAGGCGGGAGTGTACCGGTTTGCGGCCAGGGGCGGCGGCAAACATTGCGTTGCCAGGCAGGGCTGGGGTTTCACCCGGGGTGGTAGGCAAACCTCGGGGCTGCGGCGCTACGGGCGGACCGGGTTTTTTTCCCGGCAACCTATAGTGCCGTTCGCCCTGAGCTTGTCGAAGGGCGGTGCACCAAAGGCTTCGACAGGCTCAGCCCGAACGGAGCGGGGGGGCGGCTTGGCGGATTACTGCGCCTTGACGTGGAGGCCACACTCCTTGGATTCCGGGTTTTCCCACCACCATCTGCCGGAGCGGATGTCCTCGCCCGGCGTCACCGCCCGGGTGCAGGGCGCGCAGCCGATGCTGGGGTAGAACTTGTCGTGCAGCGCGTTGTAGGGCACGCCGTTCTGCTTGATGTAGGCCCAGACTTCTTTTTCAGACCAGTCGGCCAGGGGGTTGAATTTCTCCAGGCCGTTGCCCTCGTCGTATTCCTGCACCGGCAGGCCGACGCGGGTGGCGGCCTGCTGGGCTCTGAGGCCGGTTATCCAGGCCTTCTTGCCGGCCAGGGCACGGCGCAGGGGCTCCACCTTGCGCACGTAGCAGCAGCCCTTCCTGAGTTCGACGGAGTCGTAGAAGGCGTTGATGCCGTTGGCGCGGACGAAATTCTCGACGCCCTCGCTTTGCGGGAAATAGACCATGAGCTTCAGGTCGTAGTGTTTCTGCACCTGGGCCATGAGGTCGTAGGTTTCCAGCGGCAGGCGGCCGGTGTCTAGGCTGAAAATTTCGATGGGCAGGCCCGATTTGACGATGAGGTCGGTCAGCACCATGTCCTCGGCGCCCAGGCTGTTGGCGAAGGCGGCGGGGGACCAGTCGGCGGCGATGGTGGCGAGCAGGGCCCGGGCCTTCTCGGCCTTGGTGGCGACAGCGGCAGTGAGCTCTGCCGTCAGGTTGAGCATGTTGGGCGTCATCGTGTTCAGGCGGCGCGGCGGCGGAAGGCGGGCAGGGGCTGGTCGGTGGAGGCCTGGTAGCGTTCGCTGAAGGTGTTGAAACCGGCGGCCAGGGCGTATTCGGCGCTCTTGTCGTCGCGCAGGGCGAAGGCGTCGAAGCCGACGCGAGCCATGAAGTAGAGCTGGTCGTGGAGCACGTCGCCGACGGCCCGCACTTCGCCCTTATAGGCGTAGCGCTGGCGCAGCAGGGCGGCGGTGGAATAGCCGCGGCCATTGACGAACTTGGGGAAATTGACCGCCACCACGGCAAAGTGGGCGAGGTCGGCGGCCACGTCTTCCACCCTGTCGTCGTCCTGCAGGAAGAGGCCGACCGGTTCGCCACGGGCGAGAATCTCGTCCTGGCGGGCCTTCCAGACGGGCAGCGGGAAGAGCACGGGGCCGGCGGGCAGGGCGACGACTTCCGGCGTTTCGCCCTCGGCCAGGGCGAGGGTGGTCCAGCCGTCGTCGATGACGGCGCCGTTCTTGATCAGGCGGGCCATTTACGCCACCTTCCTTTCGTTTGCCTTGGCCTTGCCGTGGGCGCGGCCTTCATAGACGCGGTTCTTGAAGGGATCGACGCCGATGCGGTCGAAGGTGTCGAGGAAGCACTCGTCGGCGTGGCGGTTCTCGACATAGACCTGGATGATCTTCGAGACCACGTCGGGCATTTCCTCCGCCGAGAAGGAGGGGCCGATGACCTTGCCCAGCTTGGCGTCGTTGCCCTGGCGGCCACCCAGGGTGACTTGGTAGAACTCGGCGTCGTTCTTGTCCACGCCGAGGATGCCGATGTGACCCACGTGGTGGTGGCCGCAGGCGTTCATGCAGCCGGAGATGTTGAGGTCGATCTCGCCCAGGTCGAAAACGTAGTCCAGGTCGTCGAAACGGGCCTGGATGGCCTTGGCGATGGGGGTGGACTTGGCGTTTGCCAGGTCGCAGAGGTCGCCGCCGGGGCAGCAGATGATGTCGGTGAGAAGCCCGATGTTGGGCGTCACCAGGCCCTGTTCGCGGGCGGCCTGCCAGACCGCGTAGAGGTCGGCCTTCCTGACGTCGCCCAGCACCACGTTCTGCTCGTGGGAGACGCGGGCCTCGCCGAAGCTGTAGCGGTCGGCCAGGTCGGCGACGGCCTCCATCTGCTCGGCGGTGATGTCGCCGGGGTTCTGGCCGTGCTTCTTCAGCGACAAGGTAACGGCGGCGTAGCCGGCCACCCTGTGGGGATGGACGCAGCGCTCGACCCAGCGGGCGAAGGCCTTGTCGTCCTGCTTGTGCTGGGCGAAACCGAGGTCGTCGGCAGGCAGGGTTTCGTAGGCCGGCGGCACGAAGTGGGCGGCAATGCGGTCGAATTCAGCCTGGGTGAGGGTGTCCGGGCCGTCCTTCCTGAACGCCCATTCCTCATCCACCTGGCGGCGGAATTCCTCGATGCCCAGCGCCTGCACCAGGATCTTGATGCGGGCCTTGAAGGGGTTGTCGCGGCGGCCAAAGCGGTTATAGACCCGCAGGATGGCCTCGCAGTAGGTGAGGATGTGCTGCCAGGGCAGGAATTCCCGCACCACCTCGCCGCGGATGGGGGTGCGGCCCAGACCGCCGCCGGCCAGCACGCGGAAGCCGATCTCGCCATCCTTCACTTGCAGGTGGAGGCCAATGTCGTGGAACCAGGTCAGGGCGCGGTCCTCAAGGCTGCCGGAAATGGCGATCTTGAACTTGCGCGGCAGGTAGGCGAATTCCGGGTGGAAGGTGCTCCACTGGCGGAGGATTTCAGCGTAGGGACGGGGATCGACGATCTCGTCGGCGGCCACCCCGGCGAACTGGTCCGTCGTGATATTGCGGATGTCGTTGCCGGAGGTCTGGATGGCGTGCATGTCCACCTCGGCCAGGTGGGCGAGGATATCCGGGCAATCCTCGATCTTCGGCCAGTTGAACTGCATGTTGTGGCGGGTGGTGAAGTGGCCGTAGCCCTTGTCGTAGGTGCGGGCGACGAAGGCCAGCTTGCGCAGCTGGGCGCTGGAGAGCATGCCGTAGGGGACGGCGATGCGGAACATCGGCGCGTGGCGCTGGACGTAGAGGCCGTTCTGCAGCCGCAGGGGGCGGAACTCGTCGTTGGTGAGCTCACCGGACTTCCAGCGGCGCACCTGGTCCTGGAACTGGGCGACGCGCTCCTGCAGGAACTGGCGGTCGATATTGTCGTATTGGTACATGAAAACTCCGTTGGGGAACGGTCAGGCAAAAACCAGCTTGCCGCCGATGATGACGAGCATCGAGGCCAGCAGTTTACGCAAAATATGCTCGGGCACCTTGGCCGAAACGTGGGTGCCGATCCAGATGCCGGGCAGGGAGCCCAGCAGCAGGCTGCCGAGCAGGGCCCAATCGACGCCGCCCAGCAGCCAGTGGCCGAGGCCGGCCACCAGGGTGAGGGGCACCGCATGGGCCACATCCGATCCGACAATGCGTACCGGGGAAAGTTTGGGGTAGAGGAAGTAGAGGGCGGCGACGCCCAGGGCGCCTGCGCCGACGGAGGAAATGGTGACCAGCACGCCGAGGACGGCGCCCACCAGGACGGTGACGCCGGGGAGGCAGCACTGGCGGAACTTGGTTTCCTCGTGGGTGGAAGCGTACTCCCGCAGGCGCTTGCCGAAGAGGATGGCGCAGGCGGTGAGCAGCAGGGCGAAGCCGAGGCCGTTGGCAACCACGGCGCCGATGGCGTTGCTGCCCTTGGGCAATTGCGAAAGCACGAAGATGGTGATGGCGGCGGCGGGAATGCTGCCGAGAGCAAGGCGTCCGGTGATCTTCCACTCGATGTGGCCCTTGCGCCCGTGGGCCACGGTGCCGCCGGCCTTGGTGATGGCGGCGTAGAGCAGGTCGGTACCCACGGCGGTGGCCGGATGGACGCCGAACAGCAGCACCAGCAGCGGCGTCATCAGCGAGCCGCCGCCGACGCCGGTGAGGCCGACGATGGCGCCGACGGCAAAGCCGGAAAGGGTGTAGAGAATGTCCATGGTGCGCCGCAATAGGAAACGCTTTGCATCCTAGCAGCGGCGCGTTTGAAACAAAAAGAATATTGGGTTAGATTGAAATAACTTCTAGCTATTAGGGTTTGGGAATCGGGATATTGCGACCCATCGCCGCTCCAGGCACCGACGGCTTTTCCCTAATCCCAAATCATCGATCCTAAGTCCTGCCCCATGAAACTCCAGCAACTGCGCTACATCGTCGAAATCGAACGCCGCGGCCTCAACGTCTCGGAGGCGGCAGAGGCGCTCTACACCTCCCAGCCGGGGATCTCCAAGCAGGTCAAGCAATTGGAGGAGGAACTGGGCATCGTCATCTTCGAGCGCAGCGGCAAGCGCTTCACCGGCATCACCGAGCCGGGCCGGGTCGTCCTCGACATCGCCGGGCGCATCCTGCGGGAGGCAGAGAACCTCAAGCGGGCCGGCGAGGAGTTTGCCGGCGGCGGCAGCGGCCGCCTGGTGCTGGCCGCCACCCACACCCAGGCCCGCTACGCCCTGCCGGTGGTCGTCCGCGACTTCGTCGCCCAGCATCCGGATGTCCGGCTGGAAATGCACCAAGGCAGCCCCACCCAGATCGCCGAATGGGTGGTGTCCGGCGAGGCGGACCTGGGCATCGCCACCGAAGCCCTGGACCAGTACGAGCAACTGGTCACCCTGCCGGTGCGGCAATGGAGCCACTGCGTCATCGTTCCCGAAGGCCATGCCCTCGCCAACCGGCCCCTCACCCTGCCGGCCCTGGCGCAATGGCCGCTGATCACCTACGACACCGCCTTCACCGGGCGCTCCCGCATCAACCGGGCCTTCGAGCGCGTGGGGCTCACCCCCAACATCGCCCTCACCGCCCTCGACGCCGATGTCATCAAGACCTACGTCAGCCTCGGCCTCGGCCTGGGCATCGTCTCCGCCCTGGCCTTCGACCCCCTGCGGGACATCGGCCTGGTGGCCCTGGACGCCAGCCACCTCTTCGAATCCAACACCACCCGCCTGGCGCTGCGCCGCGGCACCTACCTGCGCCGCTACGACTACGATTTCATATCACTCTTCGCCCCCCACCTGTCGCGCAAGGTGGTGGACATGGCCATGCTGGGGGGTGGGGCGGAGTATCAGTTGTAGGATTGCAAGACTTGGCCCTGGTCTTCCCAAGGAGCGCTTATGGTCTTTCTATGCCTCTAAGTATCGCGGACGAGGCTTCAAATCGGGATGCGCGCTCTTGAAGTGCTGCAACCTCCGATTGGTGTACTTCCTCGATAGCGGCGAGTAATCGGTTGAACTCTTCGACGTCGTCATCGCTTTGGAACTCAACCCCTTGCTCGCCAAAGATCAGGTTGTTTCGGCGGGACTCGATCAGCTCGCATAAGTTCGCGGCAGCGGTTGCCCAACGGAGCCGCCCTTCGTAAAAGGCTCTTTGAGCAGTTAGTTGCCAGTTGATACTCTGCAATATGCCGCGCTTGAATTCACTTTGAAGCGGCTCGGGGATTTCTGCTACGGCTGATGACAGCTCAGAAGATGCCGAAACCACAATTTTTTCAAAGGCTGCCTGATGTACGCCCGTCAATGCCAGGAGTTGCGCGATTGCTGCCATTGACTCCGAAGTCCCCTCGCTTGTTTGAAGCCTTGATCGGCTTAGCACCCGATCAAGTTCAAGATTCTGCTGCTGGGCACTCAAGGCTTGTGCGGCCTGTAATCCGACTGCAGCGTAACGGTTAGCGATGGCGATGAATTGGGTGACCGAGGGATGCATTTGTGTGGCCGGACGAGCATTGTTTGTCCGCCGATACCGGTGCGGGCAGATACACCTCGTTGGAGTGAACCGGTGGGAAAGCGGTAGCGATGGGGATTGTAAGGTCCATCTCCATGAGGTCAATCGTTTGGCATTCAGGGCCAGGGTCTTGCATCCAACCCCAACCCGCTGCGATTACTGCCCTGGCCGTCGTCCAGGCATCAGTCCGGAAGCTTCAAGCCGAATACCGCCCCGATGAAGCGCACCGCCTCCGGGCTGTCCCAGGCCCTTGAACCGCCCACCTTGCGCAGGACGCGCCCGTCGGGGGCGATGAGGAGGGTGAGGGGGATGCGGTCGGCGCCGAGCATGTTTTCCAGGAGCTGCCGGTCGTCCAGGTAGTTGGGGAAGGTGACGCCCGCCTGGCGCAGGAAAGCGGCGGCGGCGCGGCCGTCGTCGTCGGTGGAGATGCCGATGACGTTGAATTCCCGGCCGCCGAAGCGCCGGGCCAGGCGTTCCAGGGCGCCCATCTCGGCCCGGCAGGGGCCGCACCAACTGGCCCAGACGTTGATGATCAGGGGTTTGCCGCGGTAGTCGGCGAGCCGTTTGCCTTCCCCCGCCAGGGCGCGCAGGGGGGCGTCCCGCAATTGGCTGCCGACCTCCACTTCGCCCGGGGTGCGGGCCTGGGCGGGCAGGGGAGTGGGCAGCAGCAGGGCGGCGGCCAGGAGCAGCCCGGTCATGACCAAGGGGTGGCGCTCAGGTGCCATAGTGGGCGTCCACCTGGATGCCGAGCTTCTTCAGCATGGGGGTCGGCAATTCGCCGCCGGCGCAGACGATGATGGCGTCGTTGTCCAGTTCGAGGCTCCCGTCGCCGGTCTTGAGGGCGACGCCGCCTTCGCTGATATCCCGCACCGTCGATTCGAGGATCAGGCGGATGCGGCCGTCGCCCACGGCGGCGTCGAGGCGGCTGCGGTTCCTGGGCTTGACCCGGTCGAAGGCCTTGCCGCGGTAGGAGAGGGTGACCGTGGTGCCGGGCTGGTCGGCCACGTCGAGGGCGGCTTCCAGGGCGCTGTCGCCGCCGCCCACCACCAGGACGTGGCGGCCGGCGTACTGGGCCGGGTCGGCGAGGCGGTATACCACCTTGGGCAGTTCCTCGCCGGCGACGCCCAGTTTGCGGGGCGTTCCCCGGCGGCCGATGGCGAGCAGGATGCTGGCGGTGCGGTAGCTGCCGCGGTTGGTGCGCACGGTGAAGCCGCTTTCCTCGCGGACGATTTCCTCCATGCGTTCGCTGAAGCGGATGTTGGGGGTGGCCTTGTCGAGCACGCCCTGCCAGATTTCCATGAGCTGCTCCTTGCTCACCTCGCGGACCTTGATTTCGCCGATGGTGGGGAGCTTCATGGGCACGGTCATGACCAGCTTGTTGCGGGGGTAGTGGTAGGTGGTGCCGCCCAGGGAGTCTTCCTGCTCGACCACCACGTATTTGAGGTTGGCCTCCTTGGCGGCGAGGGCGGAGGCGATGCCGGCGGGGCCGGCGCCAACGATGACTACGTCGTAGTCCGCCTTGCCGCGGGGGCGTCTGGCGATGGTGGCGATGGCCTGGGTGCCCTGGCGGATGGCGTTGCGGATGAGCCCCATGCCCCCCAGTTCGCCGGCGATGAAGATGCCGGGCACGTTGGTCTCGAACTCCGGATTGACCGCCGGGATTTCCACTCCCCGCTTGGCGGTGCCGAAGACGAGCTTGATGGCGCCGACGGGGCAGGCCGGGGCGCAGGCGCCGTGGCCGATGCAGTGGGAAGGGTTGATGAGCACACCCTTGCCGTTGATGACGCCCAGGGCCTTTTCCGGGCAGGCCCGGGCGCAGGCGCCGGAACCCATGCACACCGAGAGGTCCACCACCGGGTGCAGGGTCGCCGGCTCGGTGAGGCCGGCGGCCTGGGCTTCCTTCAGGATTTCCAGGTGGCGGCGGGTGCGGGCCCGCACCCAGCGCAGGTGCAGTTGCACCGCCACCAGGGCGAAGAGGGCGGGGACGAGATAGTAGAACCAGTCGGACATCGGCATCGGTCGGGGTCGGGCGTTTCGGCGGGCCCGCGGAATACTGGCAGGCGGGCCTATGCCGCCGGAGTGGGTTTTGTTATCCTCTCGGCGCGGGAAATTTTACCGCACAATCCGGCGCGGCCCTAGCCGACCGCAAGAACCCATCGGAAACCCATATTAGCAGGCAAGCATGGCAGGCATGAGCGCAATCGGTCCCCTGACCGTCATCTCCATGGAAGGGCACGCCAAGACCCCCACCGAAAGCGTGTTGCGGGGCACGTGGCGGGTGGCCATCCTGGTGCTGGTGATCCTGCTCGGCGGGCTGGCCTGGCTGGTGGCCACCGGCGACCTCTACGAGCCCGGTTCCGATTTCGGCTACAACCTCGGCCTGGTCGGCGGCCTCCTCATGGTCAGCCTGCTCGTCTATCCCCTGCGCAAGCGCTTTCGTGCCCTGGAACGGCTGGGGCGCATGGAGCACTGGTTCCGCTACCACATGATCGCCGGCATCTGCGGGCCGCTCCTGGTGCTTTTCCACTCCACCTTCCGCACCGGTTCCATGAACGGCACCGTCGCCCTCTACGCCATGCTGCTCGTCGCCTGCAGCGGCCTGGTGGGGCGCTTCCTCTACCGCCACGTGCACCGGGGGCTGTACGGGCACCACCTGAGCCTGCGGGAAGCCCAGGCGGACCTCAGGGCCAGCATCGACAACCTGGGCTCGGTGTTCTCTCTGCAGCCCGACATGGAGCCCCGCCTCTACGCCTTCTACAAGCAGGCGACGGTTCCCCTCGATGGCCTCCTGCCCCGCATCCGCCGCTTCCTCACGCTGCGCTGGCGCAGCCGCATCCTGGCGCGGGAAATCCGCCACGACGCCAAGCGGGCCCTGCAGCGCCTGGGGCGGGAAAAGAACATTCCCCGCAAGCAGTTGCTCCTCAACTACCGCCTGGCCCGGGACCAGGTGGACAATTTCCTGGAAGCGGTCATCAAGACCGCCCAGCTCGCCGGCTGGGAGCGCCTGTTCTCCCTCTGGCACGTGGTCCATATCCCCTTTCTCTACCTGCTGGTCATCAGCGGCATCGTCCATGTCGTCGCCGTCCACATGTATTGAGGGGCTCCGCCGCTGGCTGGCCCTGGCGCTGCTGGCCTTCGCCTGCGCGGCGTGGGGGCAGGCCATCGAGAAGGCCCTGATGCCGGGGGAGGTCATCGAGGGCCACGCCAAGTACGAGCACGACTGCAACAACTGCCACCAGCGCTTCGACAAGGCGGCCCAGATCCGCCTCTGCCTCGACTGCCACAAGGACGTGGCCGCCGACGTCCGCGCCAAATCGAGGCTGCACGGCCGCCTGGAGGACACCACCTGCCGCAACTGCCACACCGACCACAAGGGGCGCCGCGCCGCCATCGCCCCCGTGGACAAGAAGAAGTTCGATCACGGCCGCACCGACTTCAAGCTCCTCGGCGCCCACCGGGAGGCCAAGTGCGAGAGTTGCCACCAGCCCAAGCTCAAGTACCGCCAGGCGCCGAAGCTGTGCAACGACTGCCACAAGAAGGACGACCAGGAAAAGGGCCACAAGGGCCACCTCGGCAGCAAGTGCGAAAGCTGCCACGGGGAGAAGGACTGGAAGGAAACCCGCTTCGACCACGAGAAGACCAAGTTCTCCCTCCTGGGCGGCAAGCACGCCGATGTGAAGTGCAAGGAGTGCCACGCCGACAAGACCTACCAGAAGACGCCCCTCACCTGCCACGGCTGCCACAAGAAGATCGACGACGAGAAGGGCCACAAGGGCCGCTACGGCAGCAAGTGCGAGACCTGTCACGACGACCGTGGGTGGAAGGAAATCTCCTTCGACCACGACGCCGACACCCACTACGCCCTCAAGGGCAAGCACCGGCAGACCAAGTGCAACGCCTGCCACCTGCCCGAGAAGGGCCCCCTCTATCAGGCCAAGTTGCCCGGCAAGTGAGTCGCCTGACACAAGAAGGACGACCAGGAGAAGGGCCACCGTGGCGGCCTCGGCGAAAAGTGCGAGACCTGCCACAACGAAAAGGGCTGGAAGAACTCCAGCTTCGACCACGACGACACGAAGTTCCCGCTACGCGACAAGCACAAGGACGCCAAGTGCGACACCTGCCACAAGGGTGGCGTGTCGGGGCCCAACGCCAAGCTCAAGGTGGACACCGCCTGCGTCGCCTGCCACCGCAAGAACGACGACGAGAAGGGCCACAAGGGCCGCTACGGCGACAAGTGCGAGACCTGCCACGACGCCAGGGAATGGAAGAAGAGCTTCTTCAACCACGACAAGGAAACCAAGTATCCGCTGAAGGGCAAGCATGCCGACCCCAAGTGCGACACCTGCCACCTGCCGGAGAAGGGGCCGATCTACAAGAGCAAGCTGGAGACGGCCTGTATCGCCTGTCACAAGAAGGACGACAAGCACAAGGGCCAGCTCGGCAACAAGTGCGAGACCTGCCACGACGAAAAGAAGTGGACCGGCGTCCCCTACGACCACAACAAGTCCCGCTATCCCCTGACCGGCAGCCACGCCAAGGTGGAATGCAAGAAGTGCCACCAGACGCCCGCCTACAAGGATGCGCCGATGGCCTGCAACGGCTGCCACGAGAAGGACGACAAGCACAAGGGCCGCTTCGGCGCGAAATGCGAGTCGTGCCACTACACCGGCACCTGGAAGACCTGGGACTTCGACCACGACAAGACCCGCTATCCCCTCGACGGCGCCCACAAGAAGGTGGATTGCTACGACTGCCACAAGGAAACCCTGGGTGCCCAGAGCAAGCCCGGTCGCGCCTGCGTCGCCTGCCACGCCAAGGACGACGTCCACGACGGCGGCTTCAGTGCCCAGTGCGAGCGCTGCCACGTCACCGCCAACTGGAAGAAAGTGCGCCGCTGACGGCAGGCGGCGAGGAAATTTGTCCTGAATCAAAAAACGCTGGCATTTTCCCGGCGCTTGGATAGAATCTTGGCTGCGTGGGATATTTTCACACGTCGCTGGCACAAGGACGGACAAGGACGGAACGAAGGGGAGGCTTTGGAAAATTTCGGCAAGATCCTGGCGGGATTGGGGGCGCGGCTATGGCCGGCGCTCGCCTTCGTCCTCGCCATGGCCGCCGCCGTTCCCGCCGCAGCCCAGGGGGCGGGCACCCCCAATTTCAACCATGCCACCACCGGCTTCACCCTCGACGGCGCCCACCTGCGGGAACGCTGCGAGTCCTGCCACACCCAGGCCACCTTCCGCGGGACCCCGCGGGACTGCGCCACCTGCCACCGCCCCGGCGGCCGGGCGCCGGGCAAGCCGGCGACCCACGTGCAGACCACGGCCGCCTGCGACTCCTGCCACTTCACCACCGCCTGGACGCCGGCCAATTTCCGCCATCGGGCCGACCAGGGGGTGACCCAGGGCGCCTGCAACACCTGCCACAACGGCGGGGCGGCGCCGGGCAAGCCGCTCACCCACCCGGTCACCAGCGCCTCCTGCGATTCCTGCCACAAGACGGCGGCCTGGCTGCCGGCGGGCTACAGCCACGCCCTGGTGACACCGGGCAGTTGCGCCACCTGCCACAACGGCACCCGGGCAACGGGCAAACCCACCAACCACATTCCCACCACCGCTTCCTGCGACGCCTGCCATGCCCCCGGGCTGGCCTTCGCCCCGGTTTCCACGGGCATCTCGGCCATGCACGCCAACATGAGCGGGCCGGCGGCCGCCGGCAACTGTTCCACCTGCCACAACGGCGCCTTCACCATCTGGAACGCCCAGGCCAAGCCGGCCGCCCACGTGCCCACCTCGGCCCAGTGCGACACCTGCCACCGTTCCACCACCTCCTGGGCGACGGCCACCTTCGACCACGGCAACGTCACCGCCGGCACCTGTACTACCTGCCACGATGGGGTCACGGCCCTGGGCAAACCCTCCACCCATATCCCCACCAGCCAGTCCTGCGACACCTGCCACACCAACTTCACCGCCTTCAACCCCGCCCAGATGCACCACGCC
>DAINDE010000012.1:0-83678 GCA_036732025.1 Rhodocyclaceae bacterium | reverse complement strand
CCCAGGGATGCCGCCACCGGCCCCGCGGCGGCTTGCCAGCCCACCGCGCCGCCCCCGCGGGCGAAACGCCACAAGCGGCCGGCGCTGTCGTCCCAACCGTCGGCAAGGACGAGCAGCAACTGGCGGGAGGCGGGGTTCAGGACGGTCACGGTGGGTGGCTGCAAGCTACGGTACGCCATTGTCGCGGATTTCCCGCAGCAGTTGTCGCGCCGGCCGGGCAGCACTTTCCTGCCGGCAGCGTTGTCTCAACAAGACAAACCACTGCCCCCGGGAGCCGCCATGATCGTCAGCAGCGCAGAACTCGCCAGCCTGATCCGCGAAATCGAGGCCGAAGACCCCATCGACTACGCCACCCTGCCCTATGCCGAGGACGACCTGCGCCTCCTGGTCTGCGGCCAGATGCGCGACTTGGCCGTCCAGGCCGAGCGCCTGGGCGAGGAAAGCTGCCAGACCATGCTCCTGGCGGTGGCGGCAAAGCTGGTGCTGGAAAACCTGGTCCTCCACGTCCGCCTGCTGCAGGCCCAGGGCCAGGGCCAGGGGCCGCAGGAGAGCGCCGCCGCCCTGTTCCGGCGCCTGCGCGGCCGGGAGGATTGAGCCGCCGGGCAAACCCGCCCCTGCCCGACCAGGGCGGATCTTTAGTCCGCCCCGGGCGGCGCTCCTTCGAGGCGTACTGCCGCATGCCGCGGGCAACTCACCAGATGGTCGTTGACCATCCCCGCCGCCTGCATGAAGGCGTAGCAGATGGTGGAGCCGACGAACTTGAAGCCGGCGCCGGCCAGGGCTTTGCTCATGGCGTCGGATTCGGCGGTCTTGGCCGGTACCTGGGCGAGGGAGGTCCAGGCGTTCTGGAGGGGGGCGCCGCCGACGAAGGACCAGAGGAAATCGCTGAAGGGGCGCCCGGTGGCGGTGAGCGCCACATAGGCCTTGGCGTTGCCGATGGCGGCGGCGATCTTGGCCCGGTTGCGGATGATGCCCGGGTCGGCCAGCAGCGCGGCAACCTTGGCGTCGTCGTAGCGGGCGATGCGGGCGGGGTCGAAGCCGTCGAAGACCTGCCGGTAGTGCGCCCGCTTCTTGAGGATGGTGGCCCAGGAAAGGCCGGCCTGGGCGCCTTCCAGGATGAGGAGTTCGAACAGGGCACGGTCGTCCCGCTGGGGGACGCCCCACTCCTTGTCGTGGTACTCACGATAGAGATCGAACCCTTCGCACCAGGGGCAGCGTTCCATGGCCTGACTTGCAACCGTAAAGCCGCCAGTCTATAGGCGATTCTCCATCGCCGACACGGGTTTCGCCCGGCCGGGCCGCCAGCGGGTCGCGGGATAAGGGCAACCCCCGCGCCGCCGGCGTTGTGATTCCTTCCCCGTCGTTCAGTGCGCGCCCGAGGGGCCCTGCTCGTCCTTCATGTGCTTCATGGCGTAGCGGCCGATGTAGACGCCCATGACCAGGACGAAGCCGATGGTGAACAGGCTGAGCAAGCCGATGTCAGACGTGAATAAGAGATCCCATGCCATGATTCCTCTCCCGTTACTATGAATTGATAGAGTGCAACCAGGTTGCGGGGGAGATTCCTGCAAGACATATGCCCATTGCCTGAGAGCAGCGGCCGCAGCGATCGGGAAAGCGGCAAGACCATGTATTCAACAGGGTTATCGGCAAACTCAGGCCACCGGGTGAAGTGCGGGTCCCCCCGAGGGGCGGCCGATGTTTCGCGCCATTTGTGGCACTTGCCCTAGAGCGACTGCCAATACTGGCATAACACGCCCCGGCGTCAGCGCCTGGCTCACGCTCCGGAAAGTGGCTTTGCCCCCGCCCCGCCGGCCGGGCAAGGGAAAGGGTGGAAACCGGCGGTTCCCCTGGCCTGGCGCGGCGGCAGGGAGCCTGGTTCGCTGGGGGTGAATCCAGGACTTGCCGTCGGCACCCAACATCCTTTGCCGCGAACGGTTCCCCCTGGGAGGGCAAGGAACCGTCCTGCCAGGGAACGCCGCCGGTTTCCGGGGAATTCGTAGCGAGATGCATGCCTGCCCCGGGAACGGCCACCACCGCGTGGCGGGGCTCCCTTTCCCTCAGTGGCTGGTACCTTCGGACTTGGTGATCTTGTTCCAGACGTTGTACTTGCCCACGGGTTTCTTCATGGGCAGGCGCTTCACCTCCTTGAGGGTGGCGGCGTCGTAGATGATGAGGGCGCCGTCGTCTTCCCACAGGCTGGCCAGCACGTACTTGCCGTCCTTGGTGAATTCCACGTGGGCGAAGGTCTTGCCGGGCTCGGGCTTCAGTTCGGCGACGATCTCCAGCTTGTCCTTGTCGATGATCTGCATGGTGTCCTTGAATTCCCTGCTCATCATCGAATCGGTCCAGGCATAGCGGCTGTTCTCGTGGCTGCGCATGAAGAAGCCGGGGCCCCGGGTCTTGATCTGCTTGATCGTCTTCCAGGTCGCCATGTCGATGATGCTGATGACGCCCTCGTTGAGATTGGGGGTGGCCATCACCGTCCGGCCCTCCCACTTCCAGCTGATGCCGGAACCCAGGTGGGGCATGCCGGGCAGTTCCAGGTCGGCGATCTTCCTGCGCGCGTCCAAATTGACCACCTGGCCGGTCACGGCCGCCTTGGCATCGTTGCGGGAGGCGCCCATCACCTCGTCGTAGCCCTGGGTAAAATAGAAGTCGTCCAGGTAGTCGTCGAGGAAGGTGCGCTGGGGATTGAGAAAGCCCTCGACGAAGGCGCCCTCCTTGTACTTGAAGTCATGGATGACGCCAATAGGCACGTCCGGCGCCTTGGGGTTGTAGGAGACCTCCCACACTTCCTTGACATCCTTCAGCGCCGCCACAAAGCTCTGCCGCGGCGAGGCGTCGTAGACGGCGGACACCCGGGAGCTGCCCCTGCCCTCCTTGTCGGTCACCGGCAGGATTTTCTTCAGGTTCAGCTCGGCGTCGAGGATGACCAGGCTGTGGGGCAGGTAGTTGGCCACCGCCACCCATTTGCCATCGCCGGAGACCGCCGCGTTGCGGGTGTTGATGCCGGCCCGCACCTCGGCCACCACCTTGAGGTTCCACAGGTCGAACTTGGTGATCCAGCCATCGCGGGAGGCGAAGAAGACATAGCGCCCGTCCGGGGTGAATTTCGGCCCGCCGTGGAGGGCGAAGCGGCTCTGGAAGCGGTGGATGGGCTCCAGCTTGTCGCCGTCGAGGACGGAAACGTGGTGATCGCCGGATTCCACCACCACGAAGAGGTTCATGGGGTCGGCGGCGAAAGCGGGCCTGTCGGGCAGGCTGCCGGCAGGATGATGGACAACGCGGGAGCCCTTGATCTCGGCCTCGCCCCAGGCCGGCATGGGCTTGATCGGCATGTAGGCGTATTCCACCAGGGCCTTGATGTCCTCGGCCGCCAGCTTCTGGCCGAAGGCGGGCATCTGGGTCGCCGGGCGGCCTTCGCGCACGACCTTCTCGGCCTCGGCCTTCCTGAGCCGTGCCAGATTCTCCGGCAGCAGGGCGGGGCCGATGCCCCCCAGGCGATCGGCGCCGTGGCAGGCGGCGCAGTGTTCCCTGAAGTTTGCTTGGGCTTCGGCGGCCTCAGCCAGGTTGGCCATGGCGGAGAGGAAATAGGCGGCGAAGCCGGCGGCGGCAAGGGTCTTCCAGTCGATCACGCCGCGATCTCCTCGTCGTCCAGGTAGCAGCCCGGGTCTTCCGCCCAGGGGTCGCCGGTCATCTGCTGCGCCCGCACCCGGGTGTTGCCGTTGCAGATGGGCAGGTAGGCGCAGGTGCCGCAGCGGCCCTTGACCGCCCGCGGGTACTGCTTGAGGCCGGCCATCAGGAGATCGCTCGTATCCGGCCAGATCTGGGAGAATGGCCGCACCAGAACGTTGCCCAGGGTGTGGTGCCACCACATGGTGTCCGGGTGCACGTTGCCCAGGTTGTCGATGTTGGCCACGTTGATGCCCGAAGAGTTGCCGCCCCACTGGCGCAGCTTGGCCTCGACGTGGGCGGCCCGCTCGGGGAAGCGGCGGCGCACCCAGTGCAGGAAATAGACGCCGTCGGCGTCGTTGTTGCCGGTGGTGAATTCCTTGTCCAGCCCCCGCTGCCGATACTCCCAGCAGGTCTCGAAGAGGAGGTCCATGGCCCAGCGGGTGAGCTGGTGCCGGGCGTCGTCCTTGCGGTTCTTGTTGCCGCGGCCGGCGTAGTTGAGGTGGGAGAAGTAGAAGCGGTCGATGCCCTCGTCCTCGACCAGTTTCAAGAGCCCCGGCAGGTCCTGGGCGTTGTCCTGGGTCATGGTGAAGCGCACGCCGATCTTCAACCCCAAATCACGGCAGAGGCGGATGCCTTTCAAGGAAGCCTCGAACGCCCCCTCCAGGCGGCGGAATTTGTCGTGGGTGGCACCCAGGCCGTCGAGGGAGACGCCCACGTAGTTGAAATCGCATTCGGCGATGCGGCCGATGTTTTCCTCGGTGATGAGGGTGCCGTTGGAGGAAAGCCCGACATAGAAGCCCATCGCCTTGGCCCGCTTGGCGATGTCAAAGATGTCCGGCCGCAGCAGGGGCTCGCCGCCGGAAAGGATGAGCACCGGCACCCGGAAGGCCTTGAGGTCATCCATCACCGCGAACACCTGCCCGGTGGACAGCTCGCCGGGGAAGTTGGTGTCGGCGGAAATGGAATAGCAGTGCTTGCAGGTGAGATTGCAGCGGCGGATCAGGTTCCAGATCACCACCGGCCCCGGCGGATTGCGCTTGGGGCCCAGGGGCGTCGGGGCGGCCACTTCGGCCAGGTATTGGGAAATGCGGAACATCGGGAATCCTTCCTACGGTTGCGGGCCATTGCACCGCAGACGGCGGCGGCCGGCATTGACATGCATCAACGCCAGCCCCGCCATCCTTGGCCGGCAGAGGCGGTTCGTCAACCAGCCCGACGGCACCGCGTTAGGTGCTTGCCGTCCGGAGTAGTACATCCGGCCGCCCCTCCCCGCCTCAGGTATACTTGTTTGTTTTTGCAACACCCTGCGGCCTCCCGCCGCGGCGCCCAGGAAGCCCCATGACCCTCACCCCCGTCTCGCCCGCCGCCAACGACGCCAATTTGCCCGAACCCTGGCGGAGCGATCTCGGTGCCCTCCTCACCCCCGGCGAGGCGATCGTATCCTGGCTGGAAGTGGATCTGGACACCCGCCTGCACTTCGCCCGGGGCCTGGTGGCGGTGACCAACCGCCGCCTGCTGGCCAGGGCACCCGGCGCCGACATCTGGGAAAGCTGGGAATTCCGGGCCGGCCTCGCCCTTGACCACCGCGACCACGCCGGCGTCGGTACCCTGGAACTGATGGACGGCAGCGGGCGCCTGGCCAGCTGGCGCTACACCCTGGGCCACAACGTGGCGGCCCTCAACATCCTGCGGGCCTTCGCGGAGCAACTGGAGAGCGCCCTCAGCGGCCAGCCGGTGGCCCGGCCCGAAGAGCTGCTGTGCCCCAAGTGCAAGGCGCCCCTGGAGCCCGGCGTCGAGGAATGCCCCATCTGCACCCGGGAGACGGCGACCCCGCCCTCCACCTGGACCTTGTTCCGCCTGTGGCGCTTTGCCAAGCCCTACAAGGGCCAGCTCCTGGCCGGCTTCCTGCTCACCATGGCCTCCACCGCCGCCACCCTGGTGCCCCCCTACCTGACCATGCCCCTCATGGACAACGTGCTGATTCCCTTCCAGAACGGCAAGCCCATCGACGTCGGCCTGGTCACCCTCTACCTCAGCGGGCTGCTGGGCGCCGCCCTGGTGGCCTGGAGCCTGGGCTGGGCCCGCACCTACATCCTGGCCCTGGTTTCGGAGCGCATCGGCCGCGACCTGCGCACCACCACCTTCGAGCACCTGCTGCAACTATCGCTGGAATATTTCGGCGGCAAACGCACCGGCGACCTGATGGCCCGCATCGGCTCGGAGACGGACCGCATCAACGTCTTCCTCTCCCTGCATCTGCTGGATTTCGCCACCGACGTGCTGATGATCACCCTGACGGCGATCATCCTCTTCTCCATCCACCCCTGGCTCGCCATCGTCACCCTGCTGCCGCTGCCCATCATCGCCTGGATGATCCACGCCGTGCGGGACCGCCTGCGCACCGGCTTCGAGAAGGTGGACCGCATCTGGGCCGAGGTCACCAACGTGCTGGCCGACGTCATCCCCGGCATCCGCGTGGTCAAGGCCTTCGCCCAGGAAAAGCGCGAGGCGGCCCGCTTCCGCGAGGCCAATTTCCACAACCTGGCCTTGAACGACCGCATCAACAAGACCTGGTCCCTGTTCGGCCCGACGGTGACGCTGCTCACCGAAATCGGCCTCTTGGTGGTGTGGGCCTTCGGCATCTGGCAGATCAGCAAGGGCGAGATCACCGTCGGCGTGCTCACCGCCTTCCTCGCCTACATCAGCCGCTTCTACACCCGGCTCGATTCCATGAGCCGCATCGTCTCGGTGACGCAAAAGGCGGCGGCCGGGGCAAAGCGCATCTTCGACATCCTCGACCACGTCTCCAGCGTGCCGGAGCCCACCAACCCGGTGCATCTGAAGGAAGTGCGCGGCGAGATCGAATTGCGCAGCTGCGGCTTCCGCTACGGCACCCGCGCCGTCACCCGCGACGTGAGCCTGACCATCCGACCGGGCGAAATGATCGGCCTGGTGGGCCATTCCGGGTCCGGCAAGAGCACGCTGGTGAACCTCATCTGCCGCTTCTACGACGTCACCGAAGGCGCCGTGCTGATCGACGGCGTGGACGTGCGCTCGGTGCCGGTGGCCGAGTTCCGCCGCAACATCGGCCTGGTGCTGCAGGAGCCCTTCCTCTTCTTCGGCACCATCGCCGAGAACATCGCCTACGGCAAACCGGACGCCAGCCGCGAGGAGATCATCGCCGCCGCCCGCGCCGCCCACGCCCACGAGTTCATCCTCCGGCTCCCCCACGGCTACGACTCCCTGGTCGGCGAGCGGGGCCAGGGCCTCTCCGGCGGCGAGCGCCAGCGCATCTCCATCGCCCGGGCCCTGCTCATCGACCCCAAGATCCTCATCCTCGACGAGGCCACTTCCTCGGTGGATACCGAGACCGAGAAGGAAATCCAGAAGGCCCTCGACAATCTCGTGCGCGGCCGTACCACCATCGCCATCGCCCACCGCCTGTCGACCCTCAGGAAGGCCGACCGCCTGGTAGCCATGGACCGCGGCCAAGTGGTCGAAGTGGGCAGCCACGACGAGCTGATGGCCCAGGAAGGCCACTACTACCGCCTCTACCAGGCCCAGGCCCGCAACGTCGACACCGAACTGGAACTCGCCAGCGTGCCGACCCCGGCCAAGGAGCACGCCGCATGAGCGCCCCCCTGCAACTCTCCCGCAGCCCCTACGGCCGCCTCGTCCTCGCCACCGCCGACGGCCCCCAGGAAGTGGTGCCGGTGCGCGCCTTCCCCATCGCCGAGCCGGAACGGGGCATTTCCCTGGTGGACGCCGACGGCCACGAAAGGGCCTGGATCGACCGCCTCGCCGATCTCCCCGACACCCAGCGGCAACTGGTGGAGGAAGAACTGTCCAGCCGCGAGTTCGTGCCGGAAATCCGCGCCCTGCGGGAAGTCTCCAGCTTCGCCACCCCCAGCACCTGGCAGGTGGACACCGACCGCGGCCCCTTCGCCCTGGTGCTGAAGGGCGAGGAAGACATCCGCCGCCTCTCCCAGACCATGCTGATGATCGCCGACAGCAACGGCATCCAGTTCCTCATCCGCGACCTGTCCCGCCTCGACCGGCACAGCCGCAAGCTGCTGGACCGCTTCCTCTGATCCCGGAGGCCCCCGGCCAAGCGTTACAGAATCGCTACAATTCCCTGTAATCTAACGGTCCACCGCCACGTTAATCAGCGAAACCCGCGACGCCGGCCACCGCCACGACAACGACAAAGCCATGAGCAAGAGAGATATCGAGTTCCTCAAGATCACGCACCTCAACGGTCCCAACATGTGGACCTACCGCCCGGTGCTGGAAGCGCTGATCGACATCCACGACCTGGAGGACGCCCCCTCCAACACCATCCCCGGCTTTTATGAGCGACTCTCCAACTGGCTGCCGTCCCTCGTCGAGCACCGCTGCAGCTACGAGGAGCGGGGCGGCTTCCTGCGCCGGGTGCAGGAAGGCACCTGGCCCGGCCACATCCTCGAACACGTCACGCTGGAATTGCAGAACCTGGCCGGCCTGCCCGGCGGCTTCGGCAAGGCCCGGGACGGCGGCCGCCGGGGTGTCTACAAGGTGATCGTCCGCGCCTGGCAGGAGGACGTCACCCGCGCCGCCCTGCACGCTGCCCGGGACCTGGTGATGGCCGCCATCGAGGACAAGCCTTTCGACGTCGCCGGCACCATCGAGCGCCTCTCGGACATGGCCGATTCCCTCTGCCTCGGCCCCAGCACGGCGAGCATCGTCGATGCCGCCGACGACCGCGACATCCCCACCATCCGCCTGATCCCCGACGCCAACCTGGTGCAGATCGGCTACGGCGCCGCCATGCGCCGCATCTGGACGGCCGAGACCGACCGTACCAGCGCCATCGCCGAGACCATCTCCCGGGACAAGGACCTGACCAAGAGCCTGCTTTCCTCCTGCGGCGTCCCGGTGCCCGAGGGCCGCGAGGTGGACAGCGCCGAAGACGCCTGGGAAGCCGCCCAGGACATCGGCCTGCCGGTCTGCGTCAAGCCGGTGGACGGCAACCACGGCCGGGGCGTCTTCATCGACGTGAAGACCCGGGAAGAAGTGGAGAAGGCCTACGCCATCGCCGTCGACGAAGGCAGCGGCGTCCTGGTGGAGCGCTCCATCCCCGGCACCGAGCACCGCCTGCTGGTAGTCGGCGGCAAGCTGGCCGCCGCCTGCCGCGGCGACATGGTTTGCGTCATCGGCGACGGCAAGTCCACGGTGCGGGAACTGATCGACACCCAGATCAACTCCGATCCCCGCCGCGGCCCGACGGAACTGCACCCCCTCTCCCTCATCCGCATCGATTCCGCCGCCGCCATGGAGCTGTCGCGCCAGGGCTACGACGCCGACTCGGTGCCGCCGACGGGCAAGGAAGTGCTCATCCAGCGCAACGCCAACCACGCCTTCGACGTCACCGACCAGGTGCACCCCGACAATGCGGCGCTGGCCGCCCTGGCCGCCCGCATCGTCGGCCTCGACATTGCCGGCATCGACCTGGTGGCGCAGGACATCTCCAAACCCTTGCTGGAGCAAGGCGGCGCCATCGTCGAGGTGAACGCCGGCCCCAGCCTGCTCATGCATTTGAAGCCCGCCGTCGGCGAGCCGCGGCCGGTGGGCAAGGCCATCGTCGATCACCTGTTCCCGGAAGGCGAGTCGGGGCGCATCCCCATCGTCGGCATCACCGGTTCCAAGGGCAAGACCTCCGTCGCCCGCTTCCTCGGCCATCTGGCCCGGCTTTCCGGCAAGTACGTGGCGGAAGCCTCCAGCGACGGCCTGTTCCTCGACCGTCGCCACGTGCAGAAGACCGACGCCGCCAACTGGACGGCGGCCCATCGCGTCCTGCTCAACCGCGCCGCCGAACTGGCCATCTTCGAGAACGGCGCCCGTGCCATCCTCGGCGAAGGCCTGGCCTACGACCGCTGCCAGGTGGGCGTGGTCACCAACCTGGACCCGGAAGAGAAGCATCTCGACTACGCCATCGACGACCCGGACCAGCTCTACAAGGTGCTGCGCACCCAGGTGGATATCGTCCTCAAGGGCGGCGCCGCCGTTCTCAACGCCGCCGACCCGCAACTGGTCGAAATGGCCGAACTTTCCGACGGCGAGGTGATCTTCTTCGCCGCCGACGACGCCAACCCGGTGATCGTCGAGCACACCGGCAAGGGCCGCCGCGCCGTCTTCGTCCGCCGGGGCGAGGTGATCCTGGCCGCCGGCAATACGGAAACCCGCCTCGCCCGGCTGGCCGACATCCCGGCCGTGCAACTGGGCGACGAAGCCTACCGCATCGACAACACCCTGGCCGCCCTTGCCGCCGGCTGGGCCCTTGACATTCCGCTGGAACTGCTCGCCGCCGGCATCCGCACTTACTGCCAGGAAGAGCTGCAGGCCGCCAAGCGCCAGAAGAAGAACTGACCGGGCGCCCGGCGCCCCGTACGAGAGGAAGAGAAGTTCATGGAAGTCTCACGCATCCGGGCCCTGCGCGGCCCCAACCTGTGGAGCCGGCACACCGCCATCCAGGCCATCGTCGAATGCAGCGAGGCGGAGCGTTCCCTTGACGCCCTGCCCGGTTTCGAGGCCCGCCTGCGGGAACGCTTTCCGGAGATCGATTTCCTCACCGCCACAGCCCATGACGAGACGGTTTCCCTGGCCCACGCCCTGGAATTCGCCGCCCTCGGCCTGCAGGCCCAGGCCGGCTGCCCGGTAACCTTCAGCCGCACGGCAGAGACCGTGGACAAGGGCACCTACCAGGTGGTGGTCGAATACAGTGAGGAAGACGTCGGCCGCCTGGCCCTGGAACTGGCCGAGCAACTGGTCAACGCCGCCCTCCACGACCAGCCCTTCGACCTGGCCGACGCCCTGCACCGCCTGAAGGAGCTGGACGAGGACGTGCGCCTGGGCCCTTCCACCGGCTCCATCGTCGAAGCCGCCGTGGCCCGGGGCATCCCCTACCGGCGCCTGACCCAGGGCAGCCTGGTGCAGTTCGGCTGGGGCAGCAAGCAGCGCCGCATCCAGGCCGCCGAAACCGACATGAGCAGCGCCATCGCCGAAGCCATCGCCCAGGACAAGGAACTGACCAAGAAGCTGCTCCACGCCGCCGGGGTCGCCGTGCCCCTCGGCCGCCCCGTGACCAGCGCCGAGGACGCCTGGGCCGCCGCCCAGGAAATCGGCGTTCCGGTGGTGGTCAAGCCCCGGGACGGCAACCAGGGCAAGGGCATTTCAGTGAACGTCCGCACCAAGGCAGAAGTCATGGCGGCTTTTGATACCGCCATCGAGTTCCGTGACGACATCCTGGTGGAGCGCTACCTGCCCGGCCACGACTACCGCTTCCTGGTCATCGGCGACAAGCTGATCGCCGCCGCCCGCCGCGATCCGCCCCAGGTCATCGGCGACGGCGTGCATACCGTCCGCCAGTTGGTCGACATCGTCAATGCCGATCCCCGCCGCGGCGAGGGCCATGCCACCTCGCTGACCAAGATCCGCTTCGACGACATCGCCCTGGCCCGCCTCGCCCTGCAGGGGCTGAATGCCGAGTCCGTGCCGCCCAAGGGCACCCGGGTCATCCTGCGCAACAACGCCAATCTGTCCACCGGCGGCACCGCCACCGACGTCACCGACGACGTGCATCCCGAGCTGGCTGCCTGCGCCGTCGCCGCCGCCCAGACCGTCGGTCTCGACATCTGCGGCATCGACGTGGTCTGCGATTCCGTCCTGAAGCCCCTGGAGGATCAGGGCGGCGGCATCGTCGAGGTGAACGCCGCCCCCGGCCTGCGCATGCACCTCTCCCCCTCTTACGGCAAGGGGCGCAACGTGGGCGAGGCCATCGTCTCCATGATGTTCAAGCCGGGTGAGGACGCCCGCATCCCGGTGGTGGCCGTCGCTGGCACCAACGGCAAGACCACCACCGCCCGCCTCATCGGCAATATCCTGACCAAGAACGGCAAACGGGTCGGCATGACCAGCACCGATGGCGTCTATATCGAAGGCCGCCGCATCGACACTGGCGATTGCAGCGGCCCCAAGAGCGCCCGCAACGTGCTCCTGCACCCGGGCGTCGACGCCGCCGTCTTCGAGACCGCCCGCGGCGGCGTGCTGCGCGAGGGCCTCGGCTTCGACCGCTGCAACGTGGCGGTGGTCACCAACATCGGCATGGGCGACCACCTGGGGCTCAACTACATCACCACCGTCGAGGATCTGGCCGTAGTCAAGCGGGTCATCGTCGAGAACGTGGCCAAGAGCGGCTACGCCGTGCTCAACGCCGCCGATCCGCACGTGGCGGCCATGGCCGCCAACTGCCCGGGCAGCGTCATCTACTTCGCCCGGGACCGCTTCCAGCCCATCATGGCCACCCACCGTGCCCAGGGCAAGCGCGTCGTCTACGCCGAGGGCGACTCCATCGTCTGCGCCGAGGGCAAGGACGAACATCGCATCCCGCTCGCCTCCATCCCCATCACCCGGGGCGGCACCATCGGCTTCCAGATCGAGAACGCCATGGCCGCCACCGCCGCCGGCTGGGCCCTGGCCCTGCCCTGGGAAACCATCTCCGCCGGTCTCGCCAGCTTCGTCAACGACGCCCAGACCGCCCCCGGCCGCTTCAACGTCTTCACCTACCGCGGCGCCACCCTCATCGCCGACTACGGCCACAACCCGGATGCCATCCAGGCCCTGGTCAACGCCATCGACACCATGCCCGCCGGCAAGCGTTCGGTGGTCATCAGCGGCGCCGGCGACCGCCGCGACGAGGATATCCGCCAGCAGACCGAAATCCTCGGCGACGCCTTCGACGAAGTCATCCTCTACCAGGACGCCTGCCAGCGCGGCCGCGAGGACGGCGAAGTCCTGGCGCTACTGCGCGAAGGCCTGGCCAACGCCCAGCGCACCCATCACGTGGAGGAGGTCTACGGCGAGTTCCTGGCCATCGACCAGGCACTGTCCCGGCTCGAAGCCGGCGACCTGTGCCTGATCCTCATCGACCAGGTGGAAGAGGCGCTGGCGCACATCGGCAAGCGTTGCGCGGAGTAGTTTCGCCTAGCCTGAGATTCGGAGCTGACTAATTCATGAGCGTTCCGTAGACCTGCCTACCCTGCCTCGCTGCGACCCCGTAGAAACTACCCGCACTGGTCGGAGCGTCATGAAAGTAGTTCTCGACCTCTTCATGTGCGCGCAGATAGTTGAAGAGGTAGGCCGCGCTCTGTCGGGCCACTCGGAGCCACGGGATATCCATCACCTCCAAGTCGTCGAGGTGCGCGACAAACTTATCCCTGTACTCCTTCACCCTGGCGATATAGGCCTCGAACTCAGCCTCGGTCATCCGCAACGCAACGAATAGCCCAGTGCGGAAGCTATCAGGGTCAGAGACCACTTTGCGCCAGTGATGCTGCCCCCTCCCGTCCGCGAACAACTTGTACCACTCCAGCACCGCGATGTCGATGAAGTTGGAATTAGCGGACCTCCAGAACAGCCCATCCACCCGAAGCACTCCATCTCTCCACCCGGCCCGGTATAGAGCGACGTTCCGGAGGCAATGGCAGCAGAGCAGCCCCACCCTGCGCAATCGCTGACGACGTGTGAGCGCCATGTTCCGGCTACTTGGAAAATGGCAAACGGAGCCAGGATCGGGAAAGGAGACAATTTCCCATCAAAGCGCCCTGATCGCTTCCGTCGGAATCCACAAGGTCAGCGGAGAGTCCGGCAGTCGTTCGAACTCGTAGCGCTCATACCACCCCCTCGCCCGTTCATCCTTTGCATCGACGATGACGCCGACCATGCCGATGGCGTCGGAAAGGTGCAGGCAACGTTGCAAGGCGTCCGCCAGCAGCAGTTCGCCGAGCCCTTGTCGCTGATGGCGTTCCGCCACCGCAAGGCGCGCCAGGCGGGCGACGGGGAGCGGGAAACCGGGAAAGCGGCCGGCATGGCGAGCCGGCAGGTTTTCCCGCCGAATACCGGCCATGGCAAGGCTGTAGTAGCCCCATATCGCCGTACCCTCCACCGCAACGTAGGTTCGGCTGAGGTTGGCTGCCGCATGTTGACGGGCGAAGCGGCGCAAATACTCGTCCAGCGCCCCAACTCCGCAGGTGAAGGCACGCCGGTCGTGCTCCGCCGATAGCTGTTCGATGCTACCCGCGAATTCCACAGTCAGCGCTTACCCTGCCATTCGCGATGACGTTTAATCGCTGCGGAAAGTTTCGGCCTGGGCTTGTCCGCTGCGTCCAGGGCCTGGGCGAAGGTATCCCAGTCGCGGGGGGACAAGGTCAGCATTTCGGCATCGGCAAGTATCTGCTTGGCACGCTCCTGAGCCGTACCCAGAAGGAAAGCGCTAACCGACATACCGGCGGTGGTGGCGGCACGCACGATCAACTCCTTGATTTCCGGCGACGTGCGCAAATCGATGCGCTCGTTCGCCTGGGTTGAAGCCAGCATGATCGACTCCTTTGTACGGAAATTTTACGGATCAGTTTAGCGCCCTTCCCGACCCTGGGCAACACCCCGTACAAACTCCGTACAATAGCGGCCCCTATCCGATCCGCAACCCGCTCTTCTTGAGGATGCGGGTAGAGAAGAGTACGTCGCTGCCACGGCAGGCGTCGCCCAGGAGGCGGCGGATGTCTTCGGCCTTGGCCAGCACTTCTTCCCGGCTGCTGCCGTGGACCATGGCGAAGAGGTTGTAGGGCCAGGCCGGCAGGGCGCGGGGACGGCGGTAGCAGTGGGTGACGCAGTCCAGCGCCCCAACCTGGCGGCCGAGTTCGTCGATGCGTTCGTCGGCCACGTCCCACACGGTCATGCCGTTGGCCGTCCAGCCGATGGCGTAGTGGTTGGGGACGGCGCCGATGCGGCGGATGACGCCTGCCGCCAGCATGGCCTGCAGGCGGGCCAGGACTTCTTCCACCGGCAGGCGGGTCTGCTCGGCGACGGCGTGGTAGGGCCGGGGCACCAGGGGCAGGCCGCTTTGGGTGGCGACGATGATGGCGCGGTCGGCGGGGTCGAAAGTGTAGCCCTCGCTCATACCCGGGACTCCAGCTTCATTTCCACGAAATATTCGGCTTCCTTGGGGAAGGCGTGGACCGGCAGGCCGGTGGCCGCCTCGATCCTGGCGATGGCGGCGGGGATACCCGCCGGCGTTTCGGTGGCCAGGACGAACCACATGTTGAGGGCGTGTTCCCGGCGGTAGTTGTGGGCCACTTCCGGCAAAGCGTTTACCGCCGCCGTGACTTCGTCGTAGCGTTCCTCCGGCACGGCCAGGGCGGCCAGGACGAAAGCACCGCCCAGACGCTCGATCTGGACCATGGGGCCGAAGCGGGTGAGCACCTTGCTGTCCAGCAGACGTTGCAGGCGGGCGATCAGTTCGGCCTCGGTGATGCCCAGTGTGATGGCGGCTTCGGCGTAGGGTTGCTCGCAGATGGGGAAGCCACCCTGGAGGGTGTCGATGATGCGCCGGTCGACGGCATCCAGTTCCGCTGCCGGACGCTCACGCATAGCGTGCGCCGTTCTGCTTGTAGCGGGTAAGCGAAAAGAGGACGTCGTGGGCGCAGGCTTCCAGGCCGTGGCGGCGGCGCAGGTCGGCGATGGCGGCTTCGACTTCGCTCCGCTCCCGGCCGTGGATCATGCAGAAGAGGTTGTAGGGCCAGTCCGGCGGGACCCGGGGGCGGCGGTAGCAGAGGGTCACCGCCGGCTCTTCGGCCAGGGCCCGGCCCAGTTCGCTAACCCGGTCGTCGGGAATGTCGTGCACCAGCATGGCGTTGGCGGTGAAGCCCAGTTCCCGATGGCGGACGACGACGCCGAAGCGCTTGATGGCGCCGTTTTCCAGCCACTGGCCGATGCGGGAAAGCACCTCGCTCTCGGAGGCGCCGATGCGCTCGGCGATGAGGGCGAAGGGCCGGATGAAGAGGGGCAGGCCCTCCTGCAACACCGAGACCAGGCGACGCTCGGCCTCATCGATGGGCGCCTGGGGCTGGACAGGACGGGCTTCGGCATGGCGCCGGGCGGGGGCCGCCTCCTTGAGGGGGAAACCCAGGTCGATATGGAATTCTTCCAGCAGGGGCAGGGCCAGCACGGGGTGGCCGGCTGCCTGCTCGATGGCGCCCAGGGTCGCCTGGAGCCGCCCCTCGCTGCCGGCTGTGACGACGAACCACAGGTTGTAGCGATGCTCCCGCTCGTAGTTATGGTTCACCTCGGGAAAACGATTCACCGCCTGGGCGACGGTCTCCAGCCGTTCCGGCGGCACGGCCATCGCGGCCAGGGTGGAAGCCCCGATGCGTTTGGGGGCGAAGACAGCGCCGACCCGGGAAATCTTGCCCTCCCGCCGCAGCTTTTCCAGGCCGCCCAGGACGACCTTCTCCGCCACGCCGAGGCGCGCCGCCAGCTCGGCGAAGGGCGCCGGACAGAGGGGGAAACCCCGCTGGAAGTCGTTCAAGAGGTGGAATTCGAGGGTGTCGTCCATGGTCAGAAACCCGTTCTATGGGCCCGCGAGGTGAAGAATATGCCCGAGGGGTTGTCGGCGGCAATCTCGCCCAGGGTCTTGAAGCTCGTCGTATCGACGATGACAACCTTGTTGTCGTCCCGGGCCGAGAGCCAGACCGATTCGCCACGGGGCGCGAATTCCAGGTGGAGGATGCCCTTGCCCGGCTCGAAGGCATGGACCACCTTGCCCCCCAGGGTGTCGATGACGTCCACCTTGCCGTTGTCGGGGAAGGCGAAATTGACCCACACCTGGCGCCCGTCGGGGCGGGCCATGACGAAGACCGGCTGGCCGCGCACGGGGATGCGGCCGACTTCCTTCCAGGTCGTCGCATCCACCACCAGCACCTCGTGGCGGCCGATGGCGGGGAGATAGGCCTTGCCCTGGGCCAGCGACCAGCCCCGCAGGTGGGGCATCTTGAAGACCGGCAGCTTTTCCTGGCCGCGGCCGTAGTTTTCCAGGATTTTGCGGCTGCCCTTCTCCGGTTGCCAGAGGTCGAGGAGAGCGATACCGTCCTCGCCGAAGAGGCCGGCGAGGAAGTAGCGGCCGTCCGGCGTCACCAGGCAGTCGTAGGGCTGGTTGCCGGCGGGAAAGCGGGCGGTGACCGGGTGGCGGGGATCGCTGAAGTCGCTGACCCAGATTTCGCCGCCTTCGAAGAGCGCGTAGGCGAACTTGTTGCCCGGCGCGTCGGCCAGGCCCACTACCTTGGAGAACTTGCCGGGCGCGTACTCGGCGGGCACTTCCGAGAGCAATTCCAAGGTTTCCGCGTCGAAGGCCTTGATGCCGCCCGGGGTGTAGTTCTGGGCGACGACGAGGCGGCCGTCCTGGGAAATGGAACCGCCGATGGCGTTGCCGGACTGCATGACCCGCTTGACGATGCGCGCTTCCAGGAGATCGATCTTGGTCAGCCCGCCGTCGCGGCCGAAAACGTAGGCATAGCGGCCATCCCGGGAATAGACGGCGGAGGCATGGGAAAGGTCGCCCAGGCCGCCTATGCGCGCGTAAGCGCTCTTGCTGCTGGTATTGACCAGGGTGACGTGGCCGCTTGCCCGCTCGATGACCAGGCCCAGATCGCCGGTGCCGCGCAACTGCGGGCCGGCGCAGGCGGCGGCAAGGAGGGACAGAAGGGCGATGAAGAAAAGTCGCACGGCGGGCCTCAACGGGGGAATTCAGTCATCAGTTTATCGACGATCCAGCGGGCTTCGGCTTCATTGACGAAGCGCTCCCAGGGCGGCATGGCGGTCCCCGGACGGCCCAGGAGGATGGTGGCCACCAGGCCTTCCACCGGCTTATCCTTGAGGGTCGCCGGCAGGAGCGGGGCGCCGAGGCCGCCGCCCAGTGTCATGCCGTGGCAGGAGCCGCAATCCTGGCGCACCAGGCGGACCAGTTCCTTCTGGCGCTCCGCCGTCGGTTCGGTGGCCATGGCGGCGCCGGCCATACAGGCCGCAACCAGACAGGCAATCAATTTATTCGGATACAACGACGAGGCCCTTCATCTCCGGGTGGGGGCCGCAAGTGTAGGGGTAGCTGCCCACCTTGGAAAAGGTCCGCTGCCAGCTTTCATCGGGAAAGATGCGGTCGGATTCCATCCCGCCCTCGGCCGGAAAGAGTATCGAGTGGCTGGTGCGTTTTTCCTTGTTGACCCAGCGCACCGTGTCGCCGGGGCGGATCTTCACTTCCGCCGGAACGTAGGTGTAGTTCTGGATTTCCACCGTCACTGTCGGTTCCGCCCACGCCGAAAGCGCAACGAGCGCCAGGATTGCCGGCGCCCGTTGCAGGATCTGCCTTCCGGTGTTCATTTCCGGAGGCGCGAAAGCTTACTGCTTGACCGCCTTCACATCGCCATCGGCACCGATGCCCAGGGTGTAGCCGAAGGAAATGTGGTGGAAGCGGCCCGTGGCGTGGTCGGCGTGGATGGCGACACCGAAGGGAACAGCCTTGCCTTCGGCCATGGCGACGCCGCCGGCCAGCTTGCGGGTGAAGGTGACGGTATAAGTGTCGCCTGCCTTGGCGCCTTCGGCCTTGACGCCGGCGGTGCCGCCTTCCATGTTGCGCTTGTCGGTCACCGTACCATCGACAGCCTTGGCGCCCTTGGCACTCTTCCACTGCATCAGATCCATGGCGCCTTCCTTGACGTACTTGGTCTTCTTGTCGTCGGCGCCGGGCATGGTGCGAGCGTCGTTGTGGCAAGTGGCCCAGCAGCCGACCTGGACGCCCTGGGGCACCTTGTCGTTGGCGAACATGACCGTGGCCTTGACCTCGTTCTCCTTGTCGGACTGGTCGGCGGCGCCGGCGGGCGCCTTGAAGGTCAGGCGGACGTAGAGGTTGGTGGCGTCATAGGCAGCCTGGACCCCCACCGGAAAATTCATGGTCTTGGGCGCGCCCTTGGGCTCCAGATCCTTGCTCGCCAGGCGCTTCAGGTCGAGGGAAAGCTTGCCCTTCTCGTCGTGGCAGCCGGCGCAGGTCTCGCCCTTCTTGAGGCCGGTGGAACCGCTGTGGTCGGACTTCTTGGTCGCCCACTCGAGGGGCGTCACGCCGGGGTGGAAGACCTCGATGTTCTTGGTCGGTACCTTGCCCCAGTCGGGAGCCGCGAAAGCCTGGGAAGCCATGGCGAGGAAAGCGCCGGTAACAGCCAGGGAAACAAGATTCTTCTTCATCGTGTTGATCTCCGTTCTAAGAGTCGATTGATCCATGACCGGGACGATCACTCGTCTTCGTCATCTTCCTTCATGCCCTTCGGCTTCTTGTGGGCGATGCCCTTGTGGCAGTCGATACAGGTCTTCTTTTCTTCCTTGGCAATCTTATGCATCTTGGAAGCCCGTGTCTTCTGCTTTTCCACATCCATGCCCTCGAAACTGTGGCAGTTGCGGCATTCGCGGGACTCGGCCTTCTTCATGCGCGCCCACTCGTGCTCGGCCAGTTCCAGGCGCTTGGCCTCGAACTTCTCGGGGGTGTCGATGGTGCCCATGATCTTGCCCCACACTTCCTGGCTCGCCTGGATCTTGCGGGCCATCTTGTGGACCCAGTCCTTGGGCACGTGGCAGTCGGAACAGACGGCGCGCACGCCGGTGCGGTTGGAGTAGTGGATGGTCTGCTTGTATTCCTGATACACGGTATCCCGCATTTCATGACAGGAGATGCAGAACTCCAGGGTGTTGGTGGCTTCCATGGCGGTGTTGAAACCACCCCAGAAGACAATGCCGGAAACAAAGCCGACCACCAGCAGGGTCAGCAAGGAATATTTCGTACTGGGACGTTTCAGGCTGGCCCAGAAACCTGTTTTGTTGCTGTCACCCATGGCGGGATCCCTCCGCGTATTGTTCTAGATGCCCCACATGATATGGGGGCTTTCGCCCCCATATCCTTGCTATCGATCAAATCGGGATCAATAGATGTCGTGCTGCGTGTTGAATACGTTGAACTTCCCGGTCGGCGTGATCATCTTGGGATCGGTGATCACCTTCTTCACCTTCAACGTGGCGTCGTCATAGACGACGATGGCGGACTGGTCGGTCTTGCCGCCCCACAGGGAAATCCAGACTTCCTTGCCGTCGGCGGAGTACTCCGGATGCACCGCACGCTTGACCGCCTTGGTTTCCGGCAGGCCGGAATCCTTGGCGACGTTCAGCACGGCCTTGGGCTTGGAAAAGTCGCCGCCCATGTCATAGACCGCCACCGAGCTGGCGATGTCCCGGTCCGGGTTCTGGGGCGCGTCGGCCCACAGGTTCTTGGACTTGGGATGGGTCTTGACGAACAGGTTGCCGGCACCGATGTGCTTGATTTCCTGGACGACCTTCCAGTTGTTGCCCTTGTACTGGGCGTACTTCTTGTCGTCGGAGGCGGTGCTGATGACGGTGATGACATCGGCGCCCAGGTGGCCGGTGGCCCAGACGGGGCCGAACTTGCTGTGCACGAAGTTGGCGCCGCGGCCCGGGTGCGGGATCTTGGCGGTATTGACCAGGGCGGCCAGTTTGCCGGTCTTGGTATCCACCGCAGCGATCTTGTTGGAGGCGTTGGCGGCCACCAGGAAGTAGCGCTTGGAGGCATCCCAGCCGCCGTCATGCAGGAACTTGGCGGATTCGATGGTGGTGGTCTTGAGGTTCTTGATGTCGGAATAATCGACCAGCAGGATCTGGCCCGTTTCCTTGATGTTGATGACCCACTCCGGCTTGATCATCGAAGAAACGATGGAGGCCACGCGCGGCTCGGGGTGGTATTCGCCATCGACGGTCATGCCGCGGGTGGAAACCACCTTGAGAGGCTTCAGGGTGTCGCCTTCCATGATCACGTACTGGGGCGGCCAGTAGGAGCCGGCCACGGCGTACTTGTCCTCGTAGCCCTTGAACTTGGAGGTATCAACGGAGCGGGCGTCGAAGCCGACCTTGACCTCGGCGACCACGGCGGGCTTTTCCATCCACAGGTCGATGAGGGACAGGCGGCCGTCGCGGCCGATCACGTAAACATAGCGGCCGGAGGCGGAAAGACGGGAAATGTGCACCGCGTAGCCGGTCTTGACGATGGAGCGGATCTCCTTGGTATCGCCGTCGATGAGGGCCACTTCGCCGGTGTCGCGCAGGGTGACCGAGAACATGTTCTTCAGATTGAAGTTGTTCATCTGCTTCTTGGGCCGCTGATCCACCGGCACCATCACCTTCCAGGAATCGGTAGTGTCCTTGAAGCTGTACTCGGGCGGCACATCCGGCTGGTTCTGGATGTACTTGGCCATGAGGGCGATTTCGTCCTTGGTCAGGATGTCGTCGAAGTTGACCATGCCGCCGTCGGTGCCGTAGCCGATGATCTTCTCCAGGCGCTGCTGGCCAAGCTTGAGGGTGCCGCCTTCGGTGACGTTGCCGTCCTTGTCCTTCTTGCTCCAGTGGGGTTCCAGGTTCTTGCCGGTGGCGCCCTTGCGCAGCACGCCGTGGCAGCCGGCGCAGCGCTCGAAGTAGATCTTCTTGGCTTTTTCCTTTTCGTCGGCGGTCATCGACAGCCCGTCGCTGCCGGCCGTCTGGGCGAAAGCGGAACCCATCGCCACGGTCATCGCAGACAGCGCCAGCACCCCCACAACACTCTTTCTCATCATCCTCTCCTTCAAGTAGAAATAAAGCGCGTCAATCCCCCAACGCGATGGGCGAAAGGTTGAACCTGCGGGGCCAGGGATTCCTTGATATCCATCAAGCGTGCAAAGTCATTTTGTTTTGACTTTCAGATAGTTATATAGACCATCTGCACTATGACGGCTAGTTCTTTGGAACTACTTCCGGGCAATTGCCGAACCCGGCTATTGGCAGCGCCGGATTCCGGCATTACGATGGCCGCCCGATCAATCGAAGCGCGACCATGACTGAAGGCAGACCCCTCACCCCCGGCAAGGTATGGCTGGTCGGGGCCGGCCCGGGCGACCCGGAACTGCTCACCGTGAAGGCCGCCCGCCTGATCGGGCAGGCCGATGCCCTGGTGTACGACCATCTCGTCGGCGACGGCATCATCGACCTGGCCCGGTCCGATGCCCACCGCATCTACGCCGGCAAGGAAGCCTCCAAGCACACCCTGCCCCAGGACGCCATCAACGACCTGCTGGTCGAACTGGCCCAGGAAGGCCTGTCGGTCGTGCGCCTCAAGGGCGGCGACCCGTTCATCTTCGGCCGCGGCGGCGAGGAGCTGGAAACCCTGGCCGCCTCCGGCATCCCTTTCGAGGTGGTCCCCGGCGTCACCGCCGCCGCCGGCTGCGCGGCCTATTCCGGCTTTCCCCTCACCCACCGCGACCACGCCCAGGCCCTGGTCTTCGTCACCGGCCACCTCAAGGACGGCACCGTCAATCTCGACTGGCCCGCCCTGGCCCGGCCCAACCAGACCGTCGTCTTCTACATGGGCATCGGCGCCGCCGAAGACATCTGCCGGCAGATGATCAACCACGGCCTGCCCTCCCTCACCCCCGCCGCCGTGGTGCGCAACGGCACCCTGCCCAGCCAGCACACCCTGCTCGCCACCCTCGGCACCCTGCCCCACCGCATCGCCGAATCCGGCATCAAGCCGCCGGCCCTCATCGTCGTCGGCAGCGTCGTCGGCCTGCACGCCAAGCTCTCGTGGTTCGAGCGGCCCGCGCCCTGATTCTGCTGGCCGGGCTGGCCACCGGCGGCGTCGCGCAGGCCTACGGCGGCCGCGAGCTGCTGGAGGACTGCCAGGCCGCCGAAGCCATGTACGCCGACAAGAAGGCCGGCGACCCTTACCGCTCGGTCCAGGGTGCCCGCTGCATGGCCTATGTCGCTGGGTTCGCCGACGGTTACGGCGTTGGCGACTACCTGGCCGGCAAGGTGGGAGTGCAGTTGAACGCCATCTGCCTGCCTTCCGACGGGGACGTGCAATACCGCCTGGTGCGGGCCGTCCTCGCCCACCTGGAAAAGCAGCCGCCCAACACCACCGCCGATACCCGCACGCTGGTGGCCGGAGCCCTCTCCAAGGCTTTTCCCTGCCCGCCCTAGCCGGCACCGGTCCGCTTGAAGCGGGGGGATGATTCAAGGATAATGCGCCCTCCCATCTGGCCGAGATGGCGGAATCGGTAGACGCAGCGGATTCAAAATCCGCCGCCGCAAGGTGTGAGGGTTCGAGTCCCTCTCTCGGCACCAGGGGCGCGGTCGACGGCCCGCCAGCCTTCCCGCCCCGCCACCCCCAGCCCAGGAACACCATGTCGTTGACCGTCGACGACTTCGATTTTCCCCTCCCGCCCGAGCTCATCGCCCAGCACCCCGCACCCGAGCGGACCGGCAGCCGGCTCCTGCACGTCCGGGGTGGGCATCTCGCCGACCTGCGTTTCGCCGACCTGCCAGCCCTCGTTGCCGACGGCGACCTGCTGGTCTTCAACGACACCCGCGTCATCAAGGCCCGCTTCCGGGGCCGCAAGGAAAGCGGCGGCGCCGTGCAGATGCTGCTCGAGCGCATCTTGGACCGCCGCCACGGCCTTGCCCAGATCCGCGCCAGCAAATCGCCCCGGGCCGGGGCGCGGCTGATCCTGGAAGAGGCCTTCGAAGTGGTAGTCACCGGCCGAGCCGGGGCCAACGACGAATTCTTCGCCATCGAACTCCCCGGCGACGGCGACCTCTGGGAACTTGCCGAGGCCCACGGCCGCCTGCCGCTCCCGCCCTACATCGAGCATGCTGCCGAAGGCGCCGACGAGACCCGCTACCAGACCGTCTACGCCCGGGAGCCCGGCGCCGTCGCCGCCCCCACCGCCGGCCTGCATTTCGACGAGGCCCTCCTGGCCCGCCTCAAGGACATGGGCGTCGGCACCGCCTTCCTCACCCTCCACGTGGGCGCCGGCACCTTCCAGCCGGTGCGGGTGGAGCGCATCGCCGACCACCGCATGCACAGCGAACGCTTCGACATTCCCGCCGCCACCGCCGCGGCCATTGCCGTCACCCGGGCCGCCGGCGGCCGCGTCATCGCCGTCGGCACCACCAGCCTGCGGGCCCTGGAATCGGCCGCCGGCGACGACGGCACGGTGCGCCCCGGCCCGGCCGAGACCGACATCTTCATCACCCCCGGCTACCGCTTCAAAGTGGTGGATCGGCTCGTCACCAATTTCCACCTGCCCAAATCGACGCTTCTCATGCTGGTCTCCGCCTTCGCCGGCCACGCCACCATCCGCGCCGCCTACGCCCACGCCGTCGCCCAGGGCTACCGCTTCTTCAGCTACGGCGATGCCATGCTCCTCGAACGGACCGACCCCGATGCAGTTTGAACTCCTGACCACCGACGGCGCCGCCCGCCGCGGCCGCCTCACCCTGGCCCACGGCGTCGTGGAAACCCCGGTATTCATGCCCGTCGGCACCTACGGCACGGTCAAGGCCATGACGCCCAGGTCCCTCTCCGACATCGGTGCCCAGATCTGCCTCGGCAACACCTTCCACCTCTGGCTGCGGCCCGGGCTGGAGGTCATCCGCGCCCACGGCGGGCTGCACCGCTTCATGCACTGGGACAAGCCCATCCTCACCGACTCCGGCGGTTTCCAGGTCTTTTCCCTGGGCGCCATGCGCAAGATCACCGAGGAAGGCGTCAAATTCTCCTCCCCCGTCGACGGCGCCAAGCTCTTCCTGACGCCGGAAGAATCCATGCGCATCCAGCACGTGCTCAATTCCGACATCGTCATGATCTTCGACGAATGCACGCCCTACCCGGCCACCCGCGAGCAGGCGGCCGACTCCATGCGCCTGTCGCTGCGCTGGGCCCGGCGCTCCCGGGACAAGCACGACCGGCTGGGCAACGGCAACGCCCTCTTCGGCATCGTCCAGGGCGGTATGTACGAGGACCTGCGGGACGAATCCCTGGCCGGCCTGGACGCCATCAATTTCGACGGCATGGCCATCGGCGGCCTCTCCGTGGGCGAGCCCAAGGAAGACATGGTCCGCATCCTGGCCCACACGGCCCCCCGGTTGCCGACCCACAAGCCCCGCTACCTGATGGGGGTCGGCACCCCGGAAGACCTGGTGGAGGCGGTGCAGGCCGGCATCGACATGTTCGACTGCGTGATGCCCACCCGCAATGCGCGGAACGGCCACCTGTTCACCCGCTACGGCGACGTCAAGATCAAGAACGCCCGCTTCAAGACCGATACCGGCCCCCTGGACCCCTCGTGCACCTGCTATACCTGCGCCAACTTCACCCGGGCCTACCTGCACCACCTCTTCCGGGCCGGCGAAATCCTCGGCTCCATGCTCAACACCATTCACAACCTGCACTACTACCAGACGCTGATGGCCGAGCTGCGGGCCGCCATCACCGCCGGCGAGCTGCCGGCCATGGTTTCCCGCTTCCACCGGGAACGCGGGGCCGGCGTCCCATAACACAGTGCTAGAATCATCCGTTTCGTAATTTCTTCCGCTCTCAGGAGACCCCAGGAATGATCAGCCTTGCCCACGCCCAGACCGCTGCCGCCGGCCCCGGCGGCGACTACACCAGCCTCATCATGATGGTGGCCATGTTCGCCATCGTCTGGCTCATGATGATCCGCCCCCAGATGAAGCGGGCCAAGGAACACAAGGCGATGATGGAAGCACTGCAGAAGGGCGACGAGGTGGTGACCCAGGGCGGCCTGGCCGGCCGCATCACCAAGGTCGGCGAGAACTACGTCAATGTCGAGGTCGCCGAAGGCAAGGACGGCCCCATCGAGGTCATCGTCCAGAAACAATCGGTCGCCAATCTCCTGCCCAAGGGCACCCTCAAGTCGCTGTAATCCTTCCGGGGCAGGCTTCACCCTGCCCCGTCTGCTTTCTGGCCTCCCATGAATCGCTACCCCCTCTGGAAATACATCACCGTCGCCGTGGCGCTATTGCTGGGCTTCGTTTACACGCTGCCCAACTTCTTCGGCGAATCCCCGGCCGTCCAGCTCTCCAGCGGCAAGGCCACCATCAAGGTCGACGCCAGGACCCTGGCCAAGGCCGAGGAGACGTTGAAGGCCGCCGGCATCGCCCATGACGGCATCCAGCTCGACTTCAACGGCGTCAAGGCCCGCTTCCTCGACACCGACACCCAGCTGAAGGCCAAGGATGCCCTGGAAAAAGCCTTCAACCCCGATGCCAGCGACCCCCAGTACGTGGTTGCCCTCAACCTGCTTTCCGCCTCTCCCGCCTGGCTCACCAGCCTGCACGCCCTGCCCATGTACCTGGGCCTGGACCTGCGGGGCGGCGTGCATTTCCTGCTGCAGGTGGACATGAAGGGGGCCCTCACGAAGCGCCTCGATTCCACCGCCGCCGACCTGCGCACCCTCATGCGCGACAAGAATCTGCGCCACGGCGGCATCAACCGGGAAGGCGAGCGCATCGTCGTCAAGTTCCGCGAGGCCGAAGTCCGCGACAAGGCCCGCAATGCCATCGGCGACAGCCAGCCGGACCTGCTGGTGGCCGACCAGGGCGAGGGCAGCGACCTCCGCCTGGTCGCCACCCTGAAGCCCGAGGCCATCAAGCGCCTGGGCGAATTCGCCCTCAAGCAGAATATTTCCACCCTGCACAACCGCATCAACGAACTGGGCGTCGCCGAGCCGGTGATCCAGCAGCAGGGCAGCGACCGCATCGTCGTCCAGCTCCCCGGCATCCAGGACGTGACGCGGGCCAAGGATCTGATCGGCCGCACCGCCACCCTTGAAATCCGCATGGTGGACGACTCCCCCGGCGCCCTCGAAGCCGGCCTCGCCGGCAACCCGCCCTTCGGCACCGAGGTCTATACCGAGCGCGGCGGCCAGCCTCTCCTGGTCAAGAAGCAGGTGGTGCTGACCGGCGACCGCCTCACCGATGCCCAGCCCGGCTTCGACGGCCAGACCAACGAACCTGCTGTACACCTGACCCTCGATTCGGCCGGCGCTCGCATCTTCAAGGACGTCACCCGCGAGAACGTCAACAAGCGCATGGCCATCCTGCTCATCGAAAAGGGCAAGGGCGAAGTCATCACCGCCCCGGTCATCCGTACCGAGATCGCCGGCGGCCGCGTGCAGATTTCCGGCCGCATGACCACCACCGAGGCCAACGACGTGGCACTGCTCCTGCGTGCCGGGTCCCTCGCAGCCCCCATGGACATCATCGAGGAACGCACCATCGGCCCCAGCCTGGGCGCCGAGAACATCAAGAAGGGCTTCCACTCCACCCTCTGGGGCTTCGCTGCCATCGCCCTCTTCATGATCGCCTACTACCAGATGTTCGGCCTCATCTCCGTCGTCGCCCTGGCCTCCAACCTGCTCTTCCTGGTGGCCCTGCTCTCCCTGCTGCAGGCCACCCTCACCCTGCCCGGCATCGCCGCCATCGCGCTGACCCTGGGCATGGCCATCGACGCCAACGTGCTCATCAACGAGCGGGTCCGCGAGGAACTGCGCAATGGCGTGCCGCCCCAGGGGGCCATTTCGGAAGGCTACGAACGGGCCTTCGGCACCATCCTGGACTCCAACATCACCACCCTCATCGCCGGCCTGGCCCTGCTCATCTTCGGCTCCGGCCCGGTGCGCGGCTTCGCCGTGGTCCATTGCCTGGGCATCCTGACTTCCATCTTCTCCTCGGTGGTCGTCTCCCGCGCCCTGGTGAACCTCATCTACGGCCGCCAGAAGAAACTGGCCAAGGTGGCCATCGGTGCCGTGTGGAAGCCCGGCCTCGCCGGCAAGTAAGGGAAAAAAATGGAATTCTTCCGCATCAAGCAAGACATCCCCTTCATGCGCCATGCGCTGAAGTTCAACATCATCTCCCTGCTGACCTTCGTCCTGGCCGTGGTCTTCCTCTTCGCCAAGGGGCTCCACCTCTCCGTGGAATTCACCGGCGGCACGCTCATCGAGGTCAATTACCAGCAGGCCGCCGACCTGGAGAAGATCCGCGGCGCCCTGGGCAAGTCCGGCTTCACCGACTACTCGGTGCAGAACTTCGGCTCCTCCCAGGACGTCATGATCCGCCTGCCCCTGAAGGGCGACCAGAACACCGCCCAGCTCGGCGAAGCGGTGATGAAGTCCCTGGGAGCCGACGCCCCCGGCGCCCAGTTGCGCCGCGTCGAGTTCGTCGGCCCGCAGGTGGGCAAGGAACTGGCCGAGAACGGCGCCATGGCCCTGCTCCTGGTGGTCATCGGCATCGTCATCTACCTGGCCTTCCGCTTCGAGTGGCGCTTCTCGGTCTCCGCCATCATCGCCAACCTCCATGACGTGGTCATCATCCTTGGCTTCTTCGCCGCCTTCCAGTGGGAGTTCTCCCTATCGGTCCTGGCGGCGGTGCTGGCCGTTCTTGGCTACTCGGTAAACGAATCGGTGGTGGTCTTCGACCGGGTGCGGGAGACCTTCAAGAAGGTGCGTGGCTTGTCCACGCCCGAGGTGCTGGACCACGCCATCACCAGCACCATCAGCCGCACCATCATCACCCACGGCTGCACCCAGCTCATGGTGCTATCCATGCTCATCTTCGGCGGCGAAACCCTGCACTACTTCGCCCTCGCCCTGACCATCGGCATCTGCTTCGGCATCTACTCCTCGGTCCTGGTGGCCAGCCCCCTGGTCATGTGGCTGGGCGTATCCCGGGAGCAGTTCATCAAGCAGAAGAAGGTCATCGAAGGCGCCAACGAGGAAGGCGCGGTGGTGTAATGCCCCCGGCGGCGGGCCTTAAGGCTGACTTAAGCCCCGCCGCGTAGCCTGGCCGGAAGTCGCATCGCCTTCCGGGAGTTCCCATGCAAGCAAAGCTCGCCCTACCGCTGGCCGCCCTGGCCCTCGGCCTTTCCTGCGCCGCCGGCGCTGCCTCCCCCGCCCACAACCATGCCGATGGCGGCGAGGTCCGGGAACTCCGCCTCGATGCGGGCCGGCAATGGCACACGGACCGGCCCCTGCGGCAAGCCATGGGCCGGATCAACCAGGCCCTGACCGGAGCCCTCCCCGCCATCCATGGTGACCGTTTCAGCGACGCCGACTACGACAACCTGGCCGCCACCGTCCGCCAGGAGGTGTCTTACGCCGTCGCCAACTGCAAGCTGGAACCCCGGGCCGACGCCATGCTGCACCTGGTGATCGCTGATCTCCTGGCAGGGGCCGACGCGATGGCGGGGAAGGCCGCGGCCTCCCGCCACGATGGTGCCGGACGGGTGCTCCATGCCCTGCAGGCCTACGGCAAGTATTTCCGCCACCCGGGCTGGCGGACGCCCGGTTAGGCCGGAAAGCGCGCCCTCAAACGGGGGCGAAGACGTGCTTGGCGCGCAGGGCCTTGCCCGTCGCCTCGATCTCCAGCAGGCGGTCGATATTGGGATGCTTGCCCGGATGGGCGCGGGCGTCTTCGGTGTGCTCGGCGTAGAGCTCCAGGCCCTTCTTCGCCGCCTCGGGGGTGATGGCGCCGTAGGTCTGGGCCAGGTGGTTATAGACCGCCAGGGAGCCCTGGCTGCCGGCCTTGTTTTCGATGGCGGCGACGACAGCGCCCTCGCCGTCGAGGAGGTTGAGGGCGGCCAGGTGGGAGATGCCCGGCAGTTTCTTGAGATTTTCAGCGAATTGACTCATTTCCAGTCCTGTTTGGCCCGCACCATGCCGATGATGAGGCCGGTGATGAAGGCGGCCGTGGGCACGGCGAAGGCGATGGCCTTGATGCCGCGCTCGGGGCCGTAGAGATAGAGGAGCGCCAGGGCCGGCACCAGGCCGAGGGCGAGGCCGACGAGGCCGCCCTTGACGCCGCCGCGGATGACGTCGCCGTCCGTGGTCCGCCCCCCGCCGGTGCAGAACGGGCAGTAGAGGGCGCCGTCCGGCACCTCCTGCCCGCACTTGCCGCATTTCATACGCGCTTGGCCAGTTCGGCAGCCTTGCCGGTGTAGTCCCAGGGCGTCAGCTTGAGGAGTTCGGCCTTGGCGGCTTCCGGGATCTCCAGGCCCTGGACGAAGGCCTGCATGCCCTCCCGGGAGACGCGGGTGCCGCGGGTCAGTTCCTTGAGCTTCTCGTAGGGATTGGCGATACCGTAGCGGCGCATGACGGTCTGGATGGGCTCGGCGAGCAGTTCCCAGTTGGCGTCGAGGTCGGCCTTCATGAGGTCGGCGTTGATTTCCAGCTTGTTGAGGCCCTTGAGCAGGGAATCGTAGGCCAGCAGGGTGTAGCCGAGGCCGACGCCCATGTTGCGCAGCACGGTGGAGTCGGTGAGGTCCCGCTGCCAGCGGGAAATGGGCAGCTTCTCGGCGAGGTGCTTCAAGACGGCGTTGGCCAGGCCCAGGTTGCCCTCGGAATTCTCGAAATCGATGGGATTTACCTTGTGCGGCATGGTGGAGGAGCCGATTTCGCCGGCCTTGACCTTCTGCTTGAAGAAGCCCAGCGAAATGTAGCCCCAGACGTCGCGGTCGAGGTCGATGAGGATGCCGTTGGCCCGGGCGAAGGCGTCGAAAAGCTCGGCCAGGGCGTCGTGGGGCTCGATCTGGATGGTGTAGGGGTTGAAGACGAGGCCCAGGGACTCGACGAAGCGTTGGGCGAAGCCTTCCCAGTCGTAGCCCGGGTAGGCCGCCAGGTGGGCGTTGTAGTTGCCGACGGCGCCGTTGATCTTGCCCAGCAGTTCGACGCCGGCGATGCGGGCGCGGGCCCGTTGCAGGCGATAGGCCACGTTGGCCATTTCCTTGCCGAGGGTGGTGGGGGTCGCCGGCTGGCCGTGGGTGCGGCTCATCATCGGCACCTCGGCATGGGCGTGGGCGAGTTCCTTGAGCTTGGCGACGACCTGGTCGAGGGCGGGCAGCATGACCTCGTCCCGGGCGTGCTTGCACATCAGGGCGTGGGACAGGTTGTTGATGTCCTCTGAGGTGCAGGCGAAGTGGATGAACTCGCCCACCTTGGTGACCTCGGCATTGCCGGCGGTCTGCTTCTTGATCCAGTATTCCAGGGCCTTGACGTCGTGGTTGGTGACGGCCTCGATGTCCTTCACCTCCTGGGCCTGGGCGGGGCTGAAGTTGGCCACCAGGGCGTCCAGCTCGGCCACCGTGGCCGGGGAGAAGGCGGGGATTTCGCTGAAATGGGGTTCGGCGGCCAGGGCCTTGAGCCATTCGATTTCCACCTGAAGGCGGCGGCGGATGAGCCCGAACTCGGAAAACTGAGGCCGCAGGGCGTCGACCTAGCCGGCGTAGCGGCCGACCAGGGGGGAAAGGGCCGTAAGGGGGGAGGAAGTCATGGGTGAACCGTCCGAAGCAAAAGGAACAATTTTATCCGCCCCCCCACCCGCCAGCAAACGCGCCGGCCCGGCGGGCCCCTTCCGGTTACGGCGAAGCCGCCCCAGTAGGCTATAATTGGAATCCCCAATCGGAACGCAGAAGAGAACATCATGAAGCTGATCGGATCCCTGACCAGCCCATTCGTCCGCAAGGTCCGCGTCGTCCTCGCCGAAAAGAAGATCGAGTACGAATTCGAGATCGATTCGCCCTGGGTCGCCGACACCAAGGTGCCCAACATCAACCCCCTGGGCAAGATTCCCGTGCTGCTGCTGGACGACGAAACCCCTCTCTTCGACTCCCGGGTCATCGTCGAGTACATCGACAGCGTCACCCCCAACAACAAGCTCTTCCCCGCCCCCAACCGGGAGCGCACCGAGGTCAAGCGCTGGGAAGCCCTGGCCGACGGCATCTGCGACGCCGCTGCCAGCGCCTTCCTGGAAGCCAAGCGCCCCAAGAAGGAGCAGAGCGCCGACTGGATCGCCCGCCAGCGCGACAAGATCACCCGCGGCCTCGAATTCATGGCCGAGGAACTGGGCGAGAAGCCTTTCTGCATGGGCACCCACATCTCCCTGGCCGACATCGCCGTGGGAACGGCGCTGGGCTACCTCTGCTTCCGTTTCGGCGACATCGACTGGCAGACCGCTCACCCGAACCTGGCCAAGCTTTACGACAAGCTGATGCAGCGTCCGTCCTTCGCGGACACCGTTCCCCAGGGCTGAGCCAGCCCTTCACCCCTTGCCGGCGGTACCCGTGAGCGCGAACAGCAATGATTCCCTGATCGCGGCCATCCGTGCCGGCGATCAACGGGGCGTCGTGGCGGCCCTGGATGCTGGCGCCGACCCCAATCTCGCCGACCAGTTGGGGGAAGCAGGCCTGCCCCTGCGTCTGGCCGCTTTCGGCGGCAACGGCGACATCATCCGGGAACTGGCCGGCCGGGGCGGCGACGTCAATCACTCCACCCGCAGGATGGCCAGTGCCCCCCTCACCCTTGCGGTGAGGACGGGCAAGACCGAAACCGTGCGCCTGCTCATCGAATTGGGCGCCCATATCCCGGCCGGTACGCAGACCGGGCTGAGTCTCAAGGAAATCCTGGCCGCCCAGGGCGTCGCGTACCGGACCGGCGCCCATGCGCCCGCAGCAACCCCGACAGCCCACCTCCCCAACGCGCCCTTGCTGCCGGAGGCGCCCCCTCCGCCGCCGGCCGGCGGTCTCCCGGCCGATGCGATCGTCGAGGAAATCGACCTCCAGGGGTGCTACGGGGTGGACACCAACGTGCTTGAAGCCGACGCCCGGCGCCTGGCCCAGCAAGCCGCCCCGTCGGAAGCCGGCCTCGACGTGCCGCCGCTGGACACCGGCAAACCGGGCGCCGGGAAGAAGAAATAGGGTTTCGGCGGGCGCTGCGCGCCCCCGCGAACCGGCCGGGCGGCGGGCGGTCGAAGACTCATGGAAGCGGTATGCGTGACCCGGCGTGAACGCGCCGCTCCGCTCCATGACGGCCCTTCACGAGCGTCCGCCCCACCGCTTCCGGGTTGCCGGCCGCGCCCCCTTGCGGCGCGCAGCGCCGGTGGCTGACGGGATTCCCCGACAGCAGGTTCCCATCCCCCAAGGAGAACTGGCATGGCACTACATATTGGCGACGACGCCCCCGATTTCACCGCCGAAAGCACGGCGGGCACCATCCGCTTCCACGAGTGGATCGGCGACAGCTGGGCGATCCTCTTTTCCCACCCCAAGGACTTCACCCCGGTGTGCACCACCGAACTGGGCTACATGGCAAGACTGAAGCCCGAATTCGACAAACGCAATTGCAAGGTCATCGGCCTCTCCGTCGATTCCGTGGCCGATCACGACCGCTGGATGAAGGACATCGAGGAAACCCAGGGGGCCAAGGTCAATTACCCCCTGATCGGCGACACCGATCTCACCGTGGCCAAGCTCTACGACATGCTGCACCCCAACGCCAGCGGCAGCGCCCAGGGCCGCACCGCGGCCGACAACGCCACCGTGCGTTCGGTCTTCGTCATCGGCCCCGACAAGAAGATCAAGCTGATGATCACCTACCCGATGAGCACCGGCCGCAATTTCGACGAAGTGCTGCGGGTCCTCGATTCGGTCCAGCTCACCGCCAAGCACAAGGTGGCGACACCGGTGAACTGGAAGGCCGGCGAGGACGTCATCATCGTCCCGGCGGTCAAGGACGACGAGGCCAGGGAACGCTTCCCGGGCGGCTGGAAGGCCCCCAAGCCCTACCTGCGCATCGTGCCCCAGCCCAAATGAGATCGGCGGCCGGAACTCGCCATCGCCGGACCTTTCAAATGCTATGAAGCAGCAGGGCTGCCCTGTCTGAAGCGGTAGGGCAAGGAGGGAAGGGGCAGACGGGGTGTTCGATCAATCGCATTGATTGGCAGACACCCGATGATGGAATGGTCAAGCGCCACGGGCTGCGGCAACAATTTCTGCGTCACCGCCAGGGCCAACTCCGTGCAGGGACAGCCCGGGCTGGCGTGGAGCATGCTGGTCCTGGTCCCGGCCGGATGCGTCCTGGGAACCGCCTTCCTGGCGGTGGGCGCCTGGCCCGTCACCGTCTGCCTGGCGCTGCACATCGCCGCCCTGGTGGCCGCATTCCGCTATGTGGAGCGCCATGCCGACGATTTCGAGCGGCTCTGCCTGGAAGGCGACCGCCTCGTCGTCGATACGCACTCCCCGGATGAAGACCGGCATCTGGAGTTCAACAGCTACTGGGTCCAGGTGGACCTCGAACCCAGCGTCAGCGGCTTCGGACGCATGCTGGCGCTGCGTTCCCACGGCAAGGCATTCCTCTTCGGCAGCCTGCTTTCCGACACCGAGCGGGCCGCCCTCGGCCGCGAACTGAAACAGCGCCTGGCCCGCATCCGGACCTAGGCGACAAGGAACGAGGTCATGGAAAGCCGCCGCCCGCCCCCCGTACTCCTGGCCATCGCCATGGCCGGGGTGCAGACCGCCGCCCGCGCCGACTACGCCCTCAACCTGCCGCCTCCAGCCACCGTCATCGCCCGCCAGATCTACGACCTGCACACCCTGGTCCTGTGGATCTGCGGCGGCATCTTCCTGGTGGTCTTCGTCCCCATGTTCTGGGCCTTGTGGCGGCACCGCAAGTCCCGCGGCCACGCCCCCCACCCCATTCACGACCATCCCCTCCTGGAGGCGGCGTGGACGGCAGCCCCCTTCGTCGTCCTCATTGCCATGGCCATCCCCACCACCCGGGTGGTCCAGGCCATGAAGAACACCGGCGCGTCGGACATGAGCATCAAGGTCACCGGCCGGCAATGGAAGTGGGAATACGAGTACCTGGGCCAGGACATCCGCTTCATCAGCAACCTCGCCACCGGCCAGGACGCCATCGCCAACCGGGCGCCCAAGGGCGAACACTACCTGCTGGAAGTGGATCGCCCCCTGGTGGTGCCCACCGGCAAGAAGATCCGCCTGGTGCTGACCGCCGAGGACGTCATCCACGCCTGGTGGGTGCCCGCCTTCGGCGTCAAGCAGGATGCCATCCCCGGCTTCATCCGCGAATCCTGGTTCCAGGTGGACCAGCCCGGCACCTACCGCGGCCAGTGCGCCGAACTGTGCGGGGTGGGCCACGCCTACATGCCCATCGTCGTCGAGGCCCTGCCGCCGGAGCAGTTCGCCGCCTGGCTGGAAGGGCAGAAGACCCAATTGGCCGCCGCCAAGGCGAGCGCCGGCAAGGAATACGCCCTGGCCGACCTGGTCGCCCAGGGGGAAAAGGTCTATCTCGCCCACTGCGCCGCCTGCCACCAGGCCAACGGCGCCGGGCTGCCCGGCACCTTCCCGGCCCTGGACGGCTCCGCCCTCATCACCGGTGCCAAGGCGGCCCACCTGGAGCGGGTCTTCCACGGCAAGGCGGGGACCGCCATGCAGGCTTTCGGCAAGCAGCTCTCCGACCTGGAGATCGCGGCGGTGGTGAGCTATGAGCGCAACACCTGGCACAACAAGACCGGCGACGGGGTGCAGCCGAGCGAAGTCGCCGCCCTGCGCAAATAGGAGAAGGGTCCATGGAAAACGTCCTGCACGCCCCTCACCACGAGGACCACCCGAGCGGCCTCATGCGCTGGGTGACCACCACCAACCACAAGGACATCGGCAGCCTCTACCTGTGGTTCTCGCTCGCCATGTTCCTCTTCGCCGGGTCGCTGGCGCTGCTCATCCGCGCCGAGCTGTTCCAGCCCGGGCTGCAGGTGGTCAGCCCGGCGGTCTTCAACCAGCTCACCGCCATGCACGGCCTCCTGATGATCTTCGGGGCCATCATGCCGGCCTTCGTCGGCTTCGCCAACTGGCAGGTGCCGCTCATGATCGGCGCCCCGGACATGGCCTTCCCCCGGCTCAACAACTGGAGCTTCTGGCTGCTGCCGGTGGCCGCCACCCTGTTGCTGGCCTCCTTCTTCGTCCCCGGCGGCGCCATGGCGGCCGGCTGGACCATGTACCCGCCCCTCTTCATCCAGGGCGGCATCGCCTACGACATGACCATCCTGGCCATCCACATCCTCGGCCTCTCCTCGATCATGGGGGCCATCAACATCATCACCACCATCCTCAACCTGCGGGCGCCGGGGATGAGCCTGATGAAGATGCCCCTCTTCGTGTGGACCTGGCTCATCACCGCCTACCTGCTGGTGGCCGTGATGCCGGTGCTGGCCAGCGTCATCACCATGCTGCTGACCGACCGCCATTTCGGCACCCATTTCTTCAACGCCGGCGGCGGCGGCGACCCGGTCATGTTCCAGCACATCTTCTGGTTCTTCGGCCACCCGGAGGTGTACATCATGATCCTGCCGGCCTTCGGCATCATCTCGACCATCATCCCCACCTTCGCCAGGAAGAAGCTCTTCGGCTACACCTCCATGGTCTGGGCGGTGGCCTCCATCGCCTTTCTCTCCTTCATCGTCTGGGCCCACCACATGTTCACCACCGGCATGCCGGTGGCCGGCCAGCTTTTCTTCATGTACGCCACCATGCTCATCGCCGTGCCCACCGGGGTCAAGGTCTTCAACTGGGTGGCGACCATGTGGCGCGGCTCCCTGACCTTCGAGACGCCCATGCTCTTCGCCGTCGCCGTGGTCTGCCTGTTCACCATCGGCGGCTTCTCCGGCGTGGTGCTGGCCCTGGTGCCCGTGGACATCCAGCTCCAGGACACCTACTACGTGGTCGCCCACTTCCATTACGTGCTGTTCTCCGGTGCCGCCATGAGCATCATGGGCGGCATCTACTACTGGCTGCCCAAGTGGACCGGCCACCTCTACGACGAGACCCTCGGCAAGTGGCATTTCTGGCTCACCGCCATCGCCTTCAACGTCACCTTCTTCCCCATGCACTTCCTGGGGCTGGCCGGCATGCCCCGGCGCATCCCCGACTACGCCCTGCAGTTCGCCGACTTCAACCTGATCTCCAGCCTCGGCGCCTTCGTGCTGGGGGCCAGCCAACTGCTATTCCTCTACACCGTGGTCAAGTGCATCAAGGGCGGCGCCCCGGCCGGCGACAAGCCCTGGGAAGGGGCAGACACCCTGGAATGGACCCTGCCTTCGCCCGCCCCCTACCACTCCTTCGCCACCCCACCGGTGGTCCATTGACCGGGGGCCGCCATGAGCCATTCGCCCACCGCCTACTACCTGCCGCCACCCTCCCACTGGCCCATCGTCGGTTCCGGCGCCCTGCTCGGGCTGGCCAGCGGCTTCATCCTGCTCCTCGCCAAGATCGCCGCCGGCCCCTGGGTCATGGCCCTGGGCGCCGCCCTGCTGGTCTGGATGCTGGTCGGCTGGTTCGGCAGCGTCATCCGCGAGAACCAGGCCGGGCTGCTGGAAGGCCGGGTGGATGTCTCCTTCCGCTGGGGCATGGTGTGGTTCATCTTTTCCGAGGTGATGTTCTTCGCCGGCTTCTTCGGCGCCCTCTTCTACGCCCGCAACATCGCCGTCCCCTGGCTGGCCGAGGCCCAGCTGCTGTGGCCCGGCTACGCCGGCGCCTGGCCCACCGCCGGCCCGGCGCTGACCGATCCCTTCACCCCCATGGGAGCCTGGGGCATCCCCGCCATCAACACCCTCATCCTCCTTTCCTCCGGCGTCACCGTCACCTGGGCCCACTGGGGGCTCAAGCTCGGCCGGCGCTGGCAGGTCAAGGCGGGGCTCATCCTCACCATCGCCCTCGGGCTACTTTTCATCACCCTCCAGGCCCACGAATACCTGGAAGCCGCCTTCACCATCCGCACCGGCATCTACGGCGCCACCTTCTACATGCTGACCGGCTTCCACGGGCTCCACGTCACCCTCGGCGCCCTCATGCTGACGGTCATCACCGGCCGGGTCTTCGCCGGCCATTTCACGACCGGGAGCCACTTCGGCTTTGAGGCGGTGTCCTGGTACTGGCACTTCGTGGACGTGGTGTGGCTGCTGCTGTTCGTCTTCGTTTACTGGCTTTAGGCCCGACAGGCTGCTACGCGGCACCATTGCCGACGGGGATGGTCGAAGTATTAACCCGGCAAGCCAACGCCCCGCTCCGTTCGGGCTGAGCCCTTCGACAGGCTCAGGGCGAACGGGGAAAAGGCCTATTGAATTGCCGGCCAAATAGCTTGGCTGTCCTTGAAAGGAGGTCATCATGGTGCGACTGGAACTCAATGACCAGGAACAGGAAATGCTCGGCAACGTGCTGCGCAGCGCCCTTTCCGAACTGAAGACCGAAGTCAGCCATCCCGATCGCCAGGCTTATCGCGAGCGGCTCAAGGATCAGGCCCAGTTGCTCCGGATGATCCTGGGCAAGGTGGATCAGCCCGGCTGAGCCGCCCGCCGGGAAGCCCGTCCGGCTGCCGACCGGCGGCAGGGTGGGGTTTGTGTGCCGAAGAATCGGGAGTTCATGGTATGTGTTATCGAATGATGTGCAAGCGTGATCGGGCGACGCCGGAAAGTGCATCCGATCCGGCGACCGCCAGCGAGCGGAGGGTCGATTCCGCCGCCGCCCGGCTGTGGCGGCAATCCGACAAGGTGGCCTTCGCCGCCTTCCTGGCCCGGCTGGAACGCTGGCTGGCCCGCCATGAGCGGGAGCATAAGGAAACCGTCGCCTGAGTCGCCGGTGGGCGGCAAGGTGTCAACCAGGACGAACCGCCAGCGCGATGCTGACCCTCACCTCCCCCGCCTTCAGCCACCTGGGCGCCATCCCCGCCCGCCACACCTGCCAGGGCACCGACCTTTCGCCCCCCCTGGCGTGGTCCGGCGTTCCGGCGGGAACGGAGAGCCTCGTCCTCATCGTCGACGATCCCGACGCCCCCGACCCCGCCGCCCCCCGCATGACCTGGGTCCATTGGCTGCTCTACAACCTGCCGGCCACGACCCTCGGCCTGGCCGAGGGCATCGCCCGGGGCGCGCTGCCGGCGGGCACCCTGGAGGGCGAGAACGACTGGGGGCGTCCCGGCTACGGCGGCCCCTGCCCGCCCATCGGCCGCCACCGCTACTTCCACAAGCTCTACGCCCTGGACTGCCGCCTCCCCGACCTCGGCCAGCCCGACAAGGCCCGCCTGGAACAGGCGATGAAGGGCCACGTGCTGGCGGCGGCCGAACTGGTCGGCACCTACCAGAAAGGATGACGGCACCAGGGTCGTTGGAGCGCGAGGGGAACCGCTAGCGCTATGGCGCGCCGGGCTCCGGCGAAATGGCGATTCTTGGGGTCCATTTCAGCCAGGCGGCTTCGGGCTGCGGGTAGAGGGAGAAGACTGCGCCGTCGCCCGGCGGCCGCCCCGGGGCCTCCTCCGGCGTGGCGAAGCCGATGCCGCCCAGCACCAGGCTCTTCAGCGGCGGCACATGCATGTTGAAGCCGCGCCACAGGCTGAAATCCATCTCGACGTCGCGCTCCCGCCAGAAGCGCGAGCCCGAACGCACCAGGCCGGCGTAGCGTGGCTGGATCACCACGTGGAGATCCACGTTGCGGGCGTCGGGCGCCAGGCGGACATCCTGCACCGACCCCACCTCGACCCCCCGGTAATGGATCGGCGTCCGCCCCCCCAGGGAGCCCAGGCGCGGCGTGCGCAGGACGAGCTTGAGGCCCGCCTGATCCCACCCGGGCGGGGCGTTGTCCATGCCGACAAAGCTCGTCTGGACCTGGCCGGTACCCGGTCGCACCTCGATGTAGGGGCCGCTGAGCACGGTGCCGACCTGGGCCAGGTTCTCGATGCCGCCCTGCAGGCGGACGATCCAGAAAAGCGAATCGCTGCGGGCGAAGGAGGCGGCGGAGCGACGCAGGCGGGCCGTGACCTCGATGAAGCGGCGGTCCTCGCTGACCTCCACCGTCCGCACCTCGCCCACCGCCACGCCACGGTAGCGGATGTCGGTGCGGCCGGCGACCAGGCCGCTGCCGTCCTGGAAGCGGATGGTGATGGTGGGCCCCAGGTCGCGGACCCGCTCCCACACCAGAAAGCCGGTGACCAGGGTGGCTGCCAGGGGCACCAGCCACAGCCAGGGGAAATGCCAGCGCCGCCGCTGCAGCCGGGCCCGGGGCGCCGTGTCGCCGGGGAGATCAGGACTCGGATTCATCCCACACCCGCCAGGGGTCGAGGCCGACGGAAGCCAGCAGGGTAAGCACCACCACGGCGGTGAACGCCAGCAGCCCGGGGCCCGGCACGATGGTGGCGAGTTCACCCATCTTCACCAGGGCGACGAGCACCGCCACCAGGAAGACGTCGAGCATGGCCCAGGGGCCGATGGCCACCAGGGTCCGGCAGATCCAGGCCCGCTCCCGCCGCCGGCGGCCGGGCCAGAAGCGGCTGGCGACGGCCAGGTAGAAGAGCCCCAGCAGCTTGAGCAAGGGCACCAGGATGCTGGCTAGGAAGACGACTGCCGCCACCGGCCTCTGCTCGTGCTGTATTTACTGCTCGCTGCCTTCCCAGATGGTGTTCTCGCGGTGGGCGCCGTACCACTCCATCTCCAGGATGGGGTAGGTGTTGGCGGGCAGATAGAGAATCAGGGCCGCCAGCGCCAGGGCTGCGGTGCGCTGCAGCGGATCGGGGCCCGGCGCCATGAAGCGGGCGCCGCAGCGGCAGCAGTGCTGCGCCTGATCCGGCGCCGGCGCTTCCCGGGCCGGGTGCTGCACCTGCCCGCAGACCCGGCAGCAGATGAGGCTGGACATGATCGGTCGCCGGCCGCCCTCGACTGCCGTCCGGGAGCGGCCGCGGCAAACGCGCCCTCAGCGGGCGTTCCGCTTGCCGACCTCGTGGCCGATCACGCCACCCGCCGCGGCACCACCGACGGTGCCGAGGAAGGAACCGTCAGTGACAGCATGGCCCACGCCGGCACCGGCAGCCGCGCCGATGGCGGTGCCGCTCAGGGTGCCGCACGCGGACATCAGCAGGGCCGCGGCCAGCGCGGCAGCAAGAGTCTTCGCGTGTTTCATGATGTTCTCCCGGTGGGCGCCGGCATCCGCCGGACACCGGCACCCGGTAAAGCCGCCTATTCCCGTTTCAGCCGGATGGCGTTATCCACCGACTTCACACCCGGGACCGCCCGGGCGAGGGCTGCGGCCCTTTCGACTTCGGCCGGGTTGTCGACAAAACCGGAAAGCTGCACCCGACCCTTGAAGGTTTCCACCTTCACGTCGAAGATGCTGATCGCCGGGTCGTTGAAGTAAGCGCTTTTCACCTTGGCGGTGATGACTGCGTCGTCGACATGCCCGCCGATACTCTGGTGCGCCGGCTCGCCGGCGGACGCCGCCAGCGAGGCCGACAACAGCAAGGCGGCAACGATGGAACTCCTGGCAGTCATGGCTTCGATCCCGGTCGATCAATACTTGTCGGGAAGCGGCTTCATGACCTCGCCCGACTTGCCGGTGGAAGAGGTGCCCGGGTCGCGGCTCTCGCCGGCACCGCCGGACTTGGATTGTTCGCCGGCCATCCATTCGGCCACGGAAATCCGCTTGTCCTTGTTGCTGTCCAGCATGGCGAAACGGGCCTGCACGTCGGCCGATCGCTTGGCCTCAGCCTGGTCGATCTGCCCGTCGTGGTTCTTGTCCAGCTCCTTGAACATGGGCGGCGCCTCGGCCTGGCCGGCGGCGGGAGCGGGTTTCGGGTCGGCAGCCAGCGCCGCCAGCGGCGCGGCGGCCAATAGAAGGATGGTGGCGAAACGAGCGTTGCGTGTCATAAGGATTCTCCTCTGAAGACATTGCGGGCAGCTCAGCGAAAGACCCCGCCCGGGGCGCGCTTCATCAGGAAACGCCTGAGCTGAGGTTCACCGTACGCGGCCCTGGGCCAGCCTTCTGTCGGACATTTCGGAATCGGCTGTCGGACGATTCCTGCATGAGGGGTGAAAGTTGGAGACATTGACAACACACAGGCGCTGTTGTCACAATCTCCAACATGAAAACCATACAGCTCGTCTCGACGCGTATCCCATACTCGGAGTCGGCTTTCGCTGAACTCGTGCTGTGGCGGCTGCCCCAACCCGTAGAGGGATCAGCCCATGGCTTCAAGTATCGGCTCGCCTACGTAGTTCGTGGCGAATGCGTTCTCCGTTACGACAACGAGGTTGGGAAAGGCGATCATCGACATGTTGGCCAAGTTGAAAGCGCCTACACCTTCACGACGCCCGAGAAACTGATTGCCGACTTCCAACGTGACATTGAGAGGTGGAACGATGAAAACCGTAACGCTTGACGTCCGCTCGCCCTCCGAGGCCATGGCGGACTTCACCCAAGCCTGGAAAACGGGCGAGCCGCAACGGTCCGCCCGTATTAGCTTCGCCACCCCTGAACTGCTCTGGAAGGTACTGACCGAAAAGCGGTGGGAACTACTGAAGGCGTTGTGTGGGGCCGGCCCCATGTCAATTCGTGAGGCCGCCCGTCGCGTTGGCCGAGATGTGAAGGCTGTTCACGGGGACGTCACGGCGTTGCTGAACGTTGGGGTGCTTCACCGCACAGAGGACGGCCAGATCGTCTTTCCGTTTGAGGCCGTGAAAGTGGAGTTCCTTTTGCAGGCTGCGTAGAACGCTCATGAACCAGAGGCCGAGGCCAGACATCATCTTGTCGCTCGAGGCAGACTCTATAGCTCGAAAGGAGGCTTGGTCAGTTTGAATGCTCGCTCAGAACCGCAATCCTCCGGCGAGATTGCCTGACCAACTCAGCGAAAACCGGCAGGGCCACCAGAACTCGCCGGCTAGCCGCCGGACTAACGGCGGAGAACCCTCCCCATGGCACCCGCCCAGTCAACCACCGTCATCCTCATCCCCGGCCTGTGGATGCCCGCGGCCGTCCTGCTGCCCTGGCAGTGGCGGCTTGAGGCCGCCGGCCATGCGGTTCGCCGCTTCGCCTATCCCTCCTGGCGCAATGGGCTGGCGGCCAATGTCGAGGCCCTGGCCCGCTGCCTGGCCGACACGCCCGGCCGGACGGTGCATCTGGTGGGCCACAGCCTGGGGGGACTCCTGATACTCGGCCTCCTCGCCCGCGGGCACGACGAGCGGCTGGAACGGGTGGTGTTGCTCGGCTCGCCGGCCCTCGGCTCCCACGCCGCCGCCCGCCTGGGGGCGAGCGCCTGGGGAGCCCGGCTGGTCGGGCGCAGCCTGGGGGAATGGCTGCGGGCGCCGCGCCCCGCCCTGCCGCCGGACCTCGAGGCCGGCATCATCGCCGGCACCCGCGGCCTGGGCCTCGGCCGGCTCCTGGGCGGCCTGCCCCGGCCTAACGACGGCGCCGTGGCCGTGGCCGAGACCCGCCTGCCCGGGGCGACCGACTTCGTCGCCCTGCCCGTCAGCCACTCCGGCATGCTGCTCTCCGCCGCCTGCGCCGCCCAGGTAGCCCACTTTCTCGCTCAGGGCCGTTTTTGCCATGACCATTAATCCGGCAAGCCGACACCCCGCCCCGTTCGGTCTGAGCCCTTCGGCGCAGTTCGGGACAGGCTTGTCAAAGCCCTTGGCACACCGCCCTTCGACAGGCTCAGGGCGAACGGGCGGAGGCGATCTATTGGGTAGCAGGTTTAACGGGGCCATCGCCCTCGCCCTGACCGCGCTGCTACTCGCCGGCTGCGCCGACCTGGCCTACTACGCCCAGGCGGTGGGGGGCCACAGCGCCGTGCTGCAGGCCGCCCGCCCCGTTCCCGCCCTGCTCGCCGATCCCGCCCTGGAACCCGGCCTGCGCGCCCGCCTGGAAGAGGCACGGGCGATCCGCGCCTTTGCCAGCCGGGAACTGGCGTTGCCGGACAACGGCAGCTACGAGAGCTACGCCGACCTGGGCCGCCCCTACGTGGTGTGGAACGTCTTTGCCGCCCCGGCGTTCTCCCTGGATCTGGAGGAGTGGTGTTTCGCCCTGGTCGGCTGCGTCCCTTACCGCGGCTACTACCGGGAGGCGGAGGCCCAGGCTTTCGCCGGGGCGCTGCGGGCCCGGGGCCTGGACGTGGCGGTGAGCGGCGTCGCCGCCTATTCCACCCTCGGCTTCTACGCCGATCCGCTGCTCAACACCTTCCTCGGGCCGGGGGACGACGGCACGGCCCGCACCGTGTTCCACGAACTCGCCCATCAGCGCCTCTTCATCGCCGACGACCCGGCTTTCAACGAATCCTTCGCCACCGCCGTCGAGCAGGAGGGCCTGCGCCGCTGGCTGACGGCCGCCGGCGACGGGGCGGGCCTGGCCCGCCAGGCCCGGCGGCAGGAGCGCCAGGCCGCCTTCGACGCCCTGGTCGGGGAAAGCCGCGCCCGTCTGGCGCAGCTCTACGCCTCTACCGCCGGCGTCGAGGAAAAGCGCCGTGCCAAGGCCGCCCTCATGGCCCGGCTGGCCGAGGCTGCCGCCGATCTCCCCCGGGCGCCCGCCGCCTTCAACAACGCCGTCCTCGGCGCCCTCGGGGTCTACCGCCGCTGGGTGCCGGCCTTCGAGGCCCTGCTGCGGTCGGTGGGGGGCGACCTCCCCGCCTTCTACAGGCAGGCCGTCGCCCTCGGCCGGCTGCCGCCGCCGGAGCGCGAAGCGGCGCTTTCCCGGTTGCTGGCCGCCGGGGCGCCTTGAAGGAATCGTCCGACAGGGGATTCAGCATCCTCCGGCAGCACGGCCGCCGATGACCGCCTAAGCTGGGTTTGCGCGCCCTCCGCCGGCAATGGCGGTGGCGGGCGCATCCACCAGCCGGGAGGAAATCCCCATGAAATCATCCATCTTGCTCGCCTCCATCGTTGCCCCGGGCTTGCCTGGCGCATAGCCCGGCCCCGGGGTTCGCCGGCGCCACCGTTCCCCCATGACCGCCCGTGGCCGTCTCCTCTGGTCGCTGCTCGCCCTGCCGGTGGCCCTTCTGGCCGCCGCCGAGGCGAGCGGCTGGTTCTTCCTGCGCGGGCCGGCGGAGGCCGCCCTGGCTTCCCGTCTGGGGCGGGAAGTGCGCATCGGCGAGCCTTTCCGCCTCCATTTCCGCCGCCAGATCCACCTGACGGCCGGGGGGCTGTGGATCGCCGCCCCGCCTGGCTTCGCCGAACCGCACCTGGTCAAGGCCGAGGGCGTGGCCCTCGCCCTGAGCTACGGCGACCTCTTCGCCCTGCGCCGCCTCCAGGCGCCCCTGCGCCTCGCCGCCATCGCAGCAGACCGGCTCGACGCCCGCTTGATCCGCCTGCCGGACGGGCCCGCCACCTGGCTGTTCGACACCGGGTCGGAGCGCCCGCCCCCCCAGGCCGAGCAGTTCGCCCTGGGGCAGTGGGACGTCGTCCTGCACGACGCCCTGCTGGCGGCCGACCTGGCGGCCCGGGCCAGCGCCCGCCAGGACAGCGGCCCCGGGGCCGGCGCGGAGATCGCCGGCATCCTGCGGGGGCAGCCGCTGCATGCCCGCATCCACCTCCCCGGCGGTCTCCCCCCCGCCCTGCCCGGGCACACCCCGACTCCCGTCGTCAGCGAAGGCAGTATCGATTACGGCGAACTGCGCCTCGACTTTGCCGGCACCATCGCCAGCCCCGACCACTTCAGCGCCAAGGTCGCCGTACGAGGGCCTTCCCTCGGCATCCTGGGGCGGCTGGCCGACACCCCCCTGCCCACCACCGCTCCCTTCCGTCTGGAGGGCATCGTCGCCAAGGAGGACTCGCCCCTCTGGCAGGTGACGGTAACCGGGGCCCGCATCGGCCGCAGCGACCTGGCCGGGCGCTTCGCCTTCGATCCCCGGCCGGTGCCACCGCGCCTGGACGGCAGGCTCACCGGCCGCCACTTCGTCCTCGCCGACCTGGCGCCGGCTTTCGGTACCCGCGACGCGGAAGGCGCCCCCGTCGCCCCGGCCCACGGCCGTACCCTGCCCCACCGTGCCCTCGACCTGCCTTCCCTGACCCGTCTGGATGCCCGGATCGCCATCGATCTCGAGGCGGTCGACCTGGGCGCCACCTTCCGCCAGCCCATCGCCCCCCTGCGCGCCAGCCTGATCCTGGAGGGCGGCCGCCTGACCCTGGCCGACCTCGACGCCACCACCGCCCGGGGCCGGCTGAGCGGCGCCCTGGCCGTCGACGCCAGGGACCCCCTGCCCCGCTGGGAGGCCGACCTGCGCTGGGACGGCATCCGCCTCGACACCTGGCTGAAGGCCGCCAAGGCCGGCCCCGGCGACATCCGCCGTCAGGCGGCAAGCGAGCCGCCCCCCTGGTTCACCGGCACCCTGCATGGCCGCACCCAACTCGTAGGCCACGGCCGCTCCACCGCCGAGCTCCTGGGCTCCCTCGACGGCCGGGCCACGGTCTTCGTCCGCCGGGGCAGCCTCTCCCACCTCGCCCTGGAAGCGGCAGGACTCGATGTCGCCCAGGGGCTGGGCCTCCTCCTCGGCGGCGACGACCGGCAACCGGTGGAGTGCGCGGTGGCCGACCTGGAGGTCCGCAACGGCCGCCTGTCCCCCCGCGTCGCCCTGGTGGCGACGCCGGTGACGGTGGTGATGGCGGACGGCAGCCTCGACCTCGCCAAGGAGAAGCTGGACCTGCGTTTCGTCGCCAAGCCCCAGAACCTGTCGCCGGTCACCCTGCGCACGCCCATCCGCCTGCGCGGCACCTTCGCCGCGCCCCGGGTGGCCCCGGAAGGCGGCCCCCTTGCCGCCCGGGCTGCCGGCGCCCTGGGCCTCGCCCTGATCAACCCGCTGGCGGCCCTGCTTCCCTTCGTCGATCCCGGCGAGCGGGACAGCGGGGCCTGCCTGCGTTCCCTGGCCGGAGTGCGGCCTTGAACCCGCTGCCGGTCGCACGGACCGATAGGGGGGAGGGGCGCCCCCTGCCCTTGCCCCCCGGCGCAATGCCCCGGGCCAGGCGGGCAGCCGCACCCCGCCGCACCCCAAGGAGGACGCCATGCGTTTATCCCTCCGCTTCATTCTTCCCCTGCTGTTGATCCTTACCGCCATCGCCTACGGGGTGGCGCCACTGGTCGACCAATTCACCCTGCGCTGGTCGGTGCGCGATCTCGATCAGCGCTCGGCGATCATCGTCAACGCCATCGCCGAACCGCTGGACCGGGAGCTGGAGACAGGATCGGCAGCCGGCGTGACTGCCTTCCTCACCCGGGTCGGGCACGACGCCCACCTGTTTGCCGCCGCCTACTGCCCCTCCCCGACGGGCGCACCGCTGGCCACGCCCACCTTGCCCGACGCCATCCGCTGCAACGACCTGGAACGCTGGAACCGCCCCGGCGACCGCGTCCTGCCCACTGCCGACGGCTTCCTGCACGTGGCGGTACGGCCCTTTGCCAACGAGGCCAACCCCGCCGGCCGGCTGGTCCTGGTCCAGGACATGAGCTTCGTCGCCCCCCGCAGCGCGGAGACCCGGCGCTACCTCTTCTACTTCTTCTTCGGGCTGGCGGTGGTGGTCTCCTTCATCACCGTGGTCATCGCCCAGCTTTCCTGGCGCGGCTGGGTGGCGGGCACCCAGGTGCTGCTGCGGAGCGTCGGCCTGCTGGGCCAGAGCCCGGCGGCGGCGCCGGCAGCCACAGAAATGAAGCCGCCGGCACCGGAATTCCGTCCCATCGCCCGGGACCTGCAGCGCCTCCTCCACGACCTGGAGGCGGAGCGCCGGGCCCGGGACGACAGCCAGCTGACGTGGACCCCCGACGTCCTGCGCAACATCCTCCACAGCGACCTGCGCGGCGAGGACGTGATCGTCGTCTCCAACCGGGAACCCTACATCCACCAGCGCCGCCACGAGCGCATCGAAGTGCAGCGCCCGGCCAGCGGCCTGGTGACCGCCCTCGAACCCATCATGCGCGCCTGTTCCGGCGTCTGGATCGCCACCGGCAGCGGCAGCGCCGACCGCGACGTGGTGGATGCGACCGACCGGGTGGCGGTGCCCCCCGAGCGCCCCAGCTACCAGTTGCGCCGGGTCTGGCTGACGGCGGAAGAGGAGGCCGGCTACTACTACGGTTTCGCCAACGAAGGGCTGTGGCCGTTGTGCCACATCGCCCACGTCCGCCCCACGTTCCGTTCCGGTGACTGGGCCCACTACCAGGCGGCCAACCGCCGTTTCGCCGATGCCGTGGTCAGCGAGGCCAAGACGGAGAACCCCATCGTCCTCGTCCAGGACTACCACTTCGCCCTCCTGCCGCGGATGATCCACGAGCGGCTGCCGGAGGCGACGGTGATCACCTTCTGGCACATCCCCTGGCCCAACCCGGAATCCTTCGCCATCTGCCCCTGGGCGCCGGACATCCTGAACGGCCTCCTGGGCAGCAACATCCTCGGCTTCCACACCCAGTTCCACTGCAACAACTTCGTCGACACCGTGGACCGCCTGATCGAGGCCCGGGTGGACCGGGAATCCTTCACCGTCTGCCAAGGGGGCAAGCTCACTGCCGTGCGCCGCTACCCCATTTCCATCGCCTGGCCGCCGGCCGCGGAGATGGTGGGCAAGCCGGTGGCCGATTGCCGGCGCGACGTGCGGGAGATGAACGGCCTGCCGCCGGAGCAATTGCTGGGCATCGGCGTCGACCGCCTCGACTACACCAAGGGCATCGTCGAGCGCTTTCTCGCCGTCGAGCGGCTCCTCGACCTCAACCCCCAGCGGGCCGGCCGCTTCACCTTCATCCAGATCGCCGCCCCCAGCCGCTCCAGCATCGACGAGTACAAAAACCACGAAGCCACCGTCCGCGCCCTCGCCCAGCGCATCAACGAACGCTTCCCCGGCCCGGCGCCGGCCATCCTGCTCAAGGTGGAGCATCACGAGCCGCAGCAGGTCTATGAGTATTACCGGGCGGCGGAAGTGTGTGTCGTCAGCAGCCTGCACGATGGCATGAACCTGGTGGCCAAGGAATTCGTCGCCGCCCGTGACGACGAGCGGGGCGTCCTGGTGCTCTCCCAATTCACCGGCGCCTCCCGGGAGCTGCCGGAGGCCCTGGTGGTCAATCCCTACGATGTGGACCAAGGCGCCGCCGCCCTGGAGGCGGCCCTGGCCATGCCGGCCAGCGAGCAGCAGGACCGCATGCGGCTGATGCGCAGCCTCATCGCCGAGTTCAACGTCTACCGCTGGGCCGGCCGCATGCTGCTCGACGCCGCCCTCATGCGCCGTCGCAGCAGGCTGCCGGAAAACCCGGTGCCGGCCAACGGTGTTCCCGCCCAGGCCATCCCATGATCCGAGACTACTTCGCCCCGCCCCCCGCCCGCCGCGACTGGGCCTATTTCCTGGACGTGGACGGCACCCTCGTCGAGCTGGCGCCCACCCCCGACGCCATCCGCATCGACCCTGCCCTGCCGGCACTGCTTACCGCCCTGCACCAGGCGACGGCGGGGGCCGTGGCCCTGGTCAGCGGCCGCGCCCTCTCCGACCTCGATCGCCGCCTCGGCCTGCCGGCCCTGCCCAAGGCTGGCCAGCACGGACTGGAACGGCGCGACGCCAGCGGCCGCCTGTGGATCCATGCCGCCCAGCCACGGACCAAGCAGCTCATCCGGGAAGCCCTGGCCCCCGTGCTGGAGCGCCACGACGGCCTGCTCCTGGAGGACAAGGGGCTGACCCTGGCCCTCCATTATCGGCAGGTGCCTGAACTGGCCGCCTACCTCCTCGATCTTCTGCGCAGGCTGGTGGCGGACAGCGGCGAGAATCTATTGGTCCAGGAGGGCAAGTGCGTCGTCGAGGTCAAGCCCGCCGGCGTGGACAAGGGGACGGCGATTGCCGAGTATCTGGCCGAACGGCCCTTCCTCGGCCGCCAGCCGGTCTTTGTCGGCGACGACAAGAACGACGAGCATGGCTTCGCCGCCGTCAATGCCTGCGGCGGCATTTCCATCGGCGTCGGCGCCGGCGATTTCACCGCCCGCTACCGCCTGGCCGACGTCGCCGCCGTCCGCGCCTGGCTGGCCAGGGCGCTGGATATCAATCCCGCAAGCCAAAACCCCGCTCCGTTCGGGCTGAGCTCGTCGAAGCCCCTGGTGCACCGCCCTTCGACAGGCTCAGGGCGAACGGGGTAACGGGTTCGCCATGAGCAGCCTCGACCTCGCCCTCATCGGCAACTGCACCATCGGCGCCCTGGTGGATGCCCGGGCCACCATCGTCTGGGCCTGCTTTCCCCGCTTCGACGGCGACCCGGTGTTCTGCTCGCTCTTGAAGGAGCCCCCGGATTTCGGCTATTTCGCCATCGAGCTGGCCGATTTCGAGCGCGCCGAACAGGCCTACCTCGACAACACCGCCATCCTCGTCACCCGCCTCCACGACAGCCAGGGCGCCGTCGTCGAGATCACCGATTTCGCCCCCCGCTTCGGCCAGTTCGGGCGCACCTTCCGGCCCATGACCCTGGTCCGCCAGGTGCGGCGCCTGGCCGGCAGCCCCCGCCTGACCATCCGCCTGCGCCCGGCCTGCGACGAAGGGCAGGCCCGGCCCCAGACCACCTGGGGCAGCAACCACATCCGCTACGTGACGCCGGGGCTGGCCCTGCGGCTCACCACCGACGCCTCGATCACCGCCGTCCTCCAGGAAAACCCCTTCTTCCTGGAGGACACGGTGACCCTCATCCTCGGCCCCGACGAAACCGTGCCCGACGCGGTGGGCGAGGTGGGCCGGCGCTTTGGCGAGGACACGGCGCAGTACTGGCGGGAGTGGGTGCGCACCCTGGCCATCCCCTTCGAATGGCAGGAGGCGGTGATCCGCGCCACCATCACCCTGAAGCTCAACGCCTACGACGACACCGGCGCCGTCATCGCCGCCATGACCACCTCCGTGCCCGAAGCGGCGGGCAGCGCCCGCAACTGGGATTACCGCTACTGCTGGCTGCGGGACAGCTACTTCGTCATCAACGCGCTCAACCGCCTGGGGGCCACCCGCACCATGGAGCGCTACCTGGCCTACATCGTCAATATCGCCGCCGACGCCGGCGGCGGGCCGCTGCAGCCGGTCTACGCCATCGACGGCCGCGCCCAGCTGCCGGAGCGGGAGGCGCCGGCCCTCTCGGGCTATCGCGGCATGGGGCCGGTGCGCCTGGGCAATCTCGCCTACCTGCAGGTGCAGCACGACGTCTACGGCTCGGCGGTACTCGCCGCCACCCACATCTTCTTCGACCGCCGCCTCACCCGCCGCGGCGACGAGGCCCTGTTCCACCGCCTCGAACCCCTGGGGGACCAGGCGGTGGCCTCCTTCGACCAGCCCGACGCCGGCCTCTGGGAGCTGCGTGGCAGCGCCCGGGTGCACACCTTCTCGGCGGTCATGTGCTGGGCCGCCTGCGACCGCCTGGCCCGCATCGCCGCCCACCTCGGCCTCACCGGCCGCGCCGACCACTGGCGGGAACACGCCCGCCGCCTCGCCGCCGTCATCACCGAGCGTGCCTGGTGCGCCGGGCGCAACGCCTTCGCCTCCACCTTCGACGGCGAGGCCATGGACGCCAGCCTCCTGCTGCTCGCCGAAGTCGGCTTCCTGGATGCCGCCGACCCCCGCTTCGCCAGGACCGTGGCGGCGGTGGCAGCGGACCTCAAGCGTGGCGACTTCATCTTCCGCTACGTGGAGAAGGACGATTTCGGCGAACCGGAAAACGCCTTCATCGTGTGCACCTTCTGGTACGCCAACGCCCTCGCCGCCCTCGGCCGGCGGGACGAGGCCCGCGCCGTCTTCGAGCGGCTGCTGGCCTGCCGCAATCGCCACGGCCTGCTGGCCGAGCACATCGACCCGCGGAGCGGCGAGCAGTGGGGCAATTTCGTCCAGACCTACAGCATGGTCGGGCTGATCAACGCCGCCATCCGCCTGTCGATCCGCTGGGACCAGGCTTTCTGACAACCGGGGGCAACATGGAGCATCTCCTCGACCAGGCCATCGCCTGGCTACCCAACGATCTGGAACGCCTCGCCCGCATCCTGCTGATCCTGGCGCTGGCGGCCGGGGCCCTGCACGCCGTGGGCCGTCTCCTGCCCCGCCTGCAGGCGGCCCTCGTCGCCCGGCAGCCGGGGCCGGAATACGGCCGCCGCGTGGTCACCCTCTCGCGGGTGCTGCGCTATGCCCTCACCGTGGTGGTGGTGGCCGTCACGGCGGTGCTGGTGCTGAGCGAACTGGGCATTTCCGTCGCGCCCATCCTGGGGGCGGCGGGGGTGGTCGGGGTCGCCGTCGGCTTCGGCGCCCAGAGCCTGGTGAAGGATTTCTTCAGCGGTTTCTTCCTGCTGCTGGAAAACCAGATCCGCATGGGCGACGTGGTGGAGGCCGGCGGCAGGGCCGGAGTGGTGGAAGAACTCACCCTGCGCTACCTCAAGCTGCGGGACTATTCGGGCAACGTCCATTACGTGCCCAATGGCACCATTTCGGTGGTGACCAACATGACCATGGACTTCGCCTATGCGGTGATCGACGTCGCCATCGCCGCCGACGAGGATACGGACCGGGCCCTCGCCCTGCTGCGGCAGACCGGGGACGAACTGCGCCGCGACCCGGCCTTCGCGGCCCGCATCGCCGACGACCTGGAAATCGCCGGCGTGGAAAACTGGCAGGACACCAGCCTGACGCTGCGCTGCCGCTTCAAGGTGGTGCCCATGGAGCAATGGAACGTCCGCCGCGAACTCCTGCGCCGGCTGGGGCAGGCATTCACCCGGGCCGGCATCCGCATGCCGGAAACCCAGATTCGGCTGATGGAGAAAACGCGGGAAAACCAGGCCTTCTGACTGCCGTTGGCCAGCGCCGGAGGAAGGCCTGGGGAAGCTCCGGCGCGGTCGGCGCAACGGGGTTGCTACTTCAGGATCACGTCGTTGCGCACAGCCTTGACCCCCGGCACCTTGCTGGCGATTTCCGCCGCCCGGTCGATTTCCGCCCGGCTGGAGGCGAAGCCGCTCAGTTGCACGGTACCCTTGAAGGTTTCCACCTGGATGTCACCGGCCTTGACCGTCTTGTCGTCGACGAAGGCGGCCTTGACCCGGGTGGTGATGACGCTGTCGTCGATATACTCGCCCGTGCTTTCCTTGGCCGGGCTGCCCGCGCAGGCGGCGAGCACGGCTGACAGCAGGAGGGCGGCGAAGCAGGAACGCTGGGTTCTCATGATTTCTCCTTTTGCGTTGGCCCGGCACGGCTGTACAGGCTGGGTTGCTTGACGCTGTCGGCCGCGGCCGGGACGTGATCCCATCTTACGAACCCGGGCCCCAAACCGCTGTCAGATTTAACTGAATCGACGGTAGGACAATTCCCGCATGCTCGGGCCATCCCGCCCCGGCCCGAGGGAGGAGACCAACCATGCCCCCGCTTTCCCCATCCCCGCCGTTGACCGGCAAGGGGCGCTTCACCCTTCGCTTCCCCCGCCGCTGGCAGCATCTGCTTCTCGCCTTGGGCGGCGCCTTCGTCCTCCTCCTCCTGGGGTCGAGCATCTGGCAGGGGACCGCCAGCCTGCGGGCCCTCGGCGACCTGCGCCAGCAGGCCGCGCGGGTCGAGCGGCTGGACAGCCTGCTGATCCAGTTGATCGATGCCGAAAACGCCGTGCGGGGCTATCTCCTGAGCAGGAACCGGAGCCACCTGGAGCCCTACGAGAAAACCCTGGCGACGGCCAATCTCACGCTGGAGGAAATCCGTCGGGATCTCGCCCCCAACCCCGACAACGACGCTGCCATCGCCGATCTTTCCGGGCTGGTGGCCATCAAGCTGAAAACCCTGGGCCAGGCCGTCGAGCGCGGCATGGCCGGGGAGGAAACCCGCATCCAGGGCAAGCGCTACACCGACCGCATCCGTGATCGCATCCTCGGCCTGGGCGCCCAGTTGGCGGCAGAAGGGCAGGAATCCTTCGAACGCTCCACCCGCCACGTGGAGCGCACGCGCTGGGTGGTGGCCGCCCTGGGGGGCGCCGCCCTGGCGCTGATGGCGATCCTCTTTCTCCTGCTGCAGCGCCAACTCCAGTTGCGGGAGCAGATCGCCGATCTGCTGCAGGGCGAAAACCAGCGCCTCGATGCCCTGGTACGGGAGCGCACCGACGAACTGAGCGATCTGGCCAGCTACCTCAGCGACGCCCGCGAGGCGGAGAAAGCCCGGCTGGCCCGGGAGCTTCACGACGAACTGGGGTCGCTCCTCACCGCCGCGAAGATGCAGACCGGCTCACTCGCCCGCCAGCTCGACGGCACCGACCTGGCGCCATGCCGGGAGCGGCTGGCGCGCCTGGAAGAAATCCTCGACAGCGGCATCGCCCTCAAGCGCCGCATCATCGACGGTCTGCGCCCGCCGCTTCTCGAGGAACTGGGCCTCATCAGCAGCCTGCGCATCCTCGGCGAGGAGTTCGCCCGGGGCGCCGAGGAAACCCTCAGCCTCGAATTGCCGGCCGAGGAGGTTTCCCTGGCCCCGGCGCCGGCGCTGGCCCTCTACCGCATCGCCCAGGAGGCCCTGACCAATGTCCGCAAGCACGCCCAGGCCCGCCATGTGCGGCTCGCCCTGCGCGCCGCGGATGCCCGCCTGGAACTGGAAATCAGCGATGACGGCAAGGGCTTCCAGAGCGCCTGGGTGCGCGGCCGGCACCATGGCCTGGCGGGCATGCGTCACCGGGTCCAGATGTACGCCGGGGAATTCGTCATCGACAGCCGGCCCGGCGCCGGTACCCGCATCGTGGTGCGCCTGCCCCGGGCGGCGGTGGCCGGCGATCAGGAAGGCACCGCCCGCCGCACGTAGGCCAAGAGGTCATTGAACTGGGTGGCCTTGTCGAAGAAGCCGTCGGCCCCCAGGGCAAGGCAGCGCTCCCGCACCGCCGCCTGCCCGTGATGGGAGAAGATGACGGCCCGGGGATGGCCGAACTCGTCCGGGTTCACGGCCAAGGCGCGGAGGACGCCGAGGCCGCTTCCCGTCCGCAACTGCAGGTCGACGATGGCCAGGTGGGGCCGCTGGCTGCGCAGCAGTTCGATGGCGGCCCCCTCGTCGTCGGCCCCGCCGACCACGGCCACCCCCGCCACCTCGCCAAGGACGGCACCCAGTGTTTGCCGCAGCAGGAGCGAGTCCTCGATGATGACCACCTTCAGCAACGGTCCCGCGGTCGCCATCGCTCCCCCCTTCACTCCACCAGGAGCCCCTGGCGCACCGCATAGGCGGCCAGCTCGGCGTTGCTCGCCAGCCCCAGCTTTTCCAGGAGCCGGGAGCGATAGGTGCTGACCGTCTTGACGCTGAGGTTGAGGGCACGGCCGATGTCGGAAACCGATTCACCCCGGGCCAGCCGCAGGAAGACCTGCAGCTCCCGTTCCGAAAGCTGCTCGTGGGGCGCCCCCGTGGCGCCGCCGCCGGCAAGCTCGTCGGCGAGCAGTTCCGCCATGTGGGGGGACAGGTAGCGGCGGCCCTGGGCCACCGCATGCACCGCCTTGAGCAGGTCATCGCGGCCGCACTCCTTGCACAGGTAGCCATTGGCGCCGTTGCGGATCATGGCCAGGGCGTAGCGTTCCTCGGGGTAGCCGGTCAGGACCAGGACCCCCAGGTTGGAATGGCGCTGGCGCAGGGTGCGCAAGACATCGACGCCGCTCTGCCCGGGCAGGGCAAGGTCGAGGAGCAGGGCGTCGCAGGCGGTGTCCTGCAGGCGGGCCAGCGCCTCTTCGCCGGAGGCGGCCTCGAAGGCGATGGTGATGCCCAGCTCGTCGGCCAGCATTTCGCGGAACCCGGCACGGACGATCTCGTGGTCATCGACGATGGCGACTCGGAGCATGGTCTGTCCTCCGCAGCGGTGGAATCCCCCGTGTGACCCTCGCCCGCCCGCAGGAGTTCAGGCCCGTTTCCCTTGCAGGCGCCGTCCTACAAGCGAATCGGCCGGGTCCGACAGCTTTCGGCAGGGCGGGGAACTAGGCTGGAATCAACCCGCGGTGCCGCCACAGGCGTGGCGCGGGAAAGGAATACCCTCGCCACCGCGGGCCCCGTTGCAAAGGAGGACATCATGATCCGCAATCTCCTGACCTGGCTTGTGCCGATCCTGTTGCTGGCACCGGGCTTCTCCCCGGCCGAGACCGCCCCTCCGGAGGCGCTGGTGAAGAACGTGACCGACGAAGTCCTGGCCATCCTCAAGGCGGACAAGGGCATCCAGTCCGGCAACCAGCAGCGGGCGGTCGCCCTGATCGAGACCAAGGTGGCGCCCCACTTCGACTTCGGCCGCATGACCAGCCTTGCCGTCGGCCGGGGCTGGCGCCAGGCCGATGCGCAACAGCAGAAGGCGCTCACCGAGGAATTCCGCACGCTGCTGGTGCGCACCTACGCCAATTCCCTCACCGCCTACCGGAACCAGACGGTGAGCTTCAAGCCTTCGCCCAAGCCGCCCCAGGGCGACGAGGTGACCGTCCATAGCCAGATCAACAAGCCCGGCGCCCAGCCCATCGCCCTCGACTACAGCCTGGCCCGCACCGACGCCGGCTGGAAGGTGTTCGACGTGGCCATCGCCAACGTCAGCCTGGTCACCAGCTATCGCAGCAGCTTCGCCAGCGCCATCGAGCAGGGCGGCATCAACGGCCTCCTCAAGTCGCTCCAGGAAAAGAACCGGCGCTCCGAGACCGCTTCGCCGGTTCCGCCGCCCGCCACCTGACGGGCGGCAACTCCCCGGGAACCTGGCCGTGGGCGTAGCCCCCGGCAGTTCCCCTCCTCCCCCTGAAAGGAGTCAATACCATGCGTAGCAAGCTTCTACTGATGTCGACCCTGGCCGTACCGCTCCTGGTTCTGGCCTGCAACCGGGCGGAGCAGTCTCCGTCCGCGGCCGCCCCCGGCCAGGCCCAGGAAAATCAGGCCCGGGCCCCCGATTCCCCGGAAAAAATCCTGCAGGGCGCCCCTCCGGCCGCCGGCCAGCCTTCGCCTTCGCCTTCGGGCACGCCGGCCATGCCGGCGCCCGAGAACCAGGGCTCTCCTTCCTCGCCGCCGGCCCCGGCGCCCAACGAAAGCCGCTGAGGCCGCAGCATCAGCCGATCCTGCCGGGGTAGCGCAGCGCGCAGCCCCGGCTGATGCCTTTGCGCCGCCGGCGGGGGCCTACAGGTGGCGGGCGAACTGGGCCCGGTCGCATTCGCCCATGAGTTCCAGGAACTGGTCCATGGGCATGTGGATGAGGCCCTCGTGGTCGCCGGCTTCGAAATAGACGTCCCGCTGCTGCGTCACGCGCTCGTCGATCAGGGTCTTCAGGCCGTAGGCCGGGCCCACGGCCGGAATGGCGCCCGGTTCGCAGTCGCGGAAGAGGCCCGCCAGCTCCCATTCCTCGGCCAGCTGCAGGTGCCGCCCCAGGCGGCGGTTGAGGGCGCTGATCGAGACATGGCAAGTGGATGGAAGGACGGCCATGACGTAGCCCGCCTCGTCCTTGAGCATCACCGATTTGGCCAGCCGGTCCCCCGGCACGTGGGCCGTCGCCGCGGTGTCCAGGCTGCAGCCGGTGTGGGCGTGGGTCATCATCTCGAAGGCGGAGTGATGGCTCTGGAGATATTCCGCCAAGGTCATTGCGATCGCCATGATGTTCTCCTTTCCGTCGGGAGGGCGAAGAATTCCGCCCTTCGGCTTTCACTATAGTTGCCCCGGCCCCTTGCCGCGAGGCCGACCGGTCACTGCCACAGGCCGGTGGACACGTAGCGTTCGCCGGTGTCCGGCAGGACGGTGACGAGGGTGCGCCAGCGCCCTTCCGCCGCCAGCCGCAGCGCCACGTCCACGCAGGCGCCGGCCGAGGGTCCGACGTAGAACCCCAGGCCCGCCAGGCGCCGGCACATGGCGACGGCCTGCTCCAGGGTGACCGGGAGGCGCCAGTCGATGAGGCCCTCGTCGAGGAGGGCCGGCACGATGTCGCCGGGGTGGCCGAGGGGCTTCAGGCCCTCGATGCCGGGGAAGGTCTCGGGAATGGCGGCAGCGATGAAGAGGGCCGGATTCTCGCGGCGCAGGCGGCGGCCCACGCCGGTCAGGGTGCCGCCGGTGCCGATGCCCGCCACCAGGGCGTCGGGGAGCACGGCGCCGCCGTCGCCCAACTGGGCCAGGATTTCCTCGCCGGTGCCCTCGTAGTGGGCCAGCCAGTTGTCGTCGTTGGCATACTGGTCGCACAGCCAGTAGCGCTCCGGTTGCGCCTCGGCCAGGCGGTGGGCGGTGACGAGGGCGTGGTCATAGCCTTCGACGGGATCGGTGAGGATCAACTCGGCGCCGTGGGCGCGGATGCGGTCGAGACGCTCGGCGCTGGCATTGCCCGGCACCACCAGGGTCACCGGCACGCCCAGGGCGGCGCCAAACATGGCGTAGGAAATGCCGGCGTTGCCCGAGGAGGAGTCGAGAAGCCGGCGCCCGCCGGCGAAGACGCCCGCCGCCAGCGCCCGGGTCAGCATGCGCGCCACCGGCCGGTCCTTGATCGAGCCGCCGGGATTGACGCTTTCCAGCTTGGCGAACAGCCGTACCCCCGGCGCCGCCTCGCCGGCGAATGGGATCTCCACCAGGGGAGTATGGCCGACGGCGGCCAGCAGCGCGTCCGCTCTCATGCCGCCGCCCGGCATGCGGCTGCGTAATCCACGTAGCCGGGGAAGGCCTTGCCGTCGCCGCAGTAGGCGCAATCCGGATCGGGCTGCAGGGTGTATTGGTCGAAACTGCCGGAGAGGGCGTCGTAGCAGAGGAGCCGCCCCACCAGGGGGTCGCCCAGGCCGAGAAGGATCTTGATGGCCTCGACCGCCTCCAGAAGGCCGATGATTCCCGGCAGCACCCCCAGGACGCCGGCCTCGGCGCAGGAGGGGGCGAGATCCGGCGGCGGCGGCTCGGGGTAGAGGCAACGGTAGCAGGGGCCGCGCCGCCTGGCCCAGGCCGGCCAAAAGACCGTCACTTGCCCCTCGAAGCGGTACACGGAGCCGTGCACGTTGGGAATGCCCAGTTTGACGCAGGCGTCGTTGACCAGGTAGCGGGTGGGAAAGTTGTCGGAACCGTCCACCACCAGGTCGTAGCCGGTGAACAGGCGCTCGACGTTGGCGCTGGAGAGGCGCTCGGCAAAGGTGTCGATGCGGATGCCGGGGTTGAGGGCGGCAAGGCCGGCCCGGGCCGAATCCACCTTCAACTGGCCGACCCGGCCGTCGGTGTGCAGCACCTGGCGCTGCAGGTTGCTGCGCTCCACCCGGTCGTCGTCCACCAGGCCCAGGGTGCCGACCCCGGCCGCCGCCAGGTAGAGGGCCGCGGGGCAGCCCAGGCCGCCGGCCCCCACCAGCAGCACCTTGCCGGCCAGCAGGCGGGCCTGGCCGGCCTCCCCCACCTCGGGAATGGCCAGGTGGCGGCCGTAGCGCTCCCGGGCCTCGCCGGAAAGCGTCCGGGGCTGTTCGACGGGAAGCCCTTCCGCCTTCCAGCGGGCGAAGCCGCCGCTGACCGAGGCCACCTGGCGGTAGCCCAGGCGCTGCAGGCTGTCGGCGGCGAACAGGGAACGCACGCCGCCGCCGCACAGGGCCAGCAGGGGCCGGTCGTAGTCGGGCACCGCCGCCTCGATGCGCAGTTCGAGGAAGCCGCGGTTGATCCGCAGCGCCCCTGGCGGACTGCCCTGGGCGACCTCGTCGGCCTCCCGCACGTCGACCAGCACCGCCCCCCGGGCCTGGCGGGCCAGGGCCTCGGCCGGGGTGATCTCGGGAACCGTGGCGCGCAACTCGGCGAGCCGGCGCTCCTTGCCTCCGGCCCCGCCGGCCACCGCCGGCACGATGGCCAGCACGGCGCCGGCGGCCAGGGGCGTGGCCAGGCCCTGCAGGCCCCGCACGTTGTCGGGGCCGAGAAAGACGTTGACGAAGGGGCGCAAATCCCCGCCCGGCGCCAGCACCCGTTCGAGGATTCCGGGATGGACCTCGCCCAGGGCGGCCAGGGCCTCGCCCACCGTCGCCGCCGCCACCGCCACGTGGTCGGCGCCGGCGGTATAGCTGCGCAACGGCGTGGGAATGCGGATGGTGACCGTTTCATTCATTTCAGCCATCGCGCACCTCCTCTTCACAAAACTCCGGCCCGTCCAGGCGCCAGGAGCGCAGATCGGCGACGCCGGCGGCCGTCACCGCGACGATGACGTAGGACCAGCCCGGCCAGGCCAGGACCCGGTCCGTCTCGCTGGGCCGGGCGGGATGGTCGGGATGGCTGTGCCAGCAGCCGACCAGGGCGACGCCCGCGGCGGCAGCGGCCTGTTCCGCCGCCAGGTAGTCCAGGGGATCGACGGTGAAGCGGTCCCGGGAGCGCTCCCGATTGACGTTGCGGGCCGCACGCTGGCCCACGACGAGGCAGCGCCCGCTTTCCTCGCGCCCCAGCAGGAGCCCGCAGGTCTCGTCCGGATAACCGCCGCCGGCCAGCATTTCCAGTTCGGCGCGGGTGGCGGCAGGAAGCAGGAGTACGGTATGCACGCCGCGGCCCTCCACAATCGCCCGGAATTCAGACCGGGCTTGGCGCAAGCGGGTTTTGGCGCCTCTTTCAGCCTGCCGCGGGGCCGGTGCGCGGCCCGGCCCCGGCTACGGATCTGCTTGCCGTTGATTGACGCCGCTGCCGCGCTCAGGAAACCGCCCAACCCCAGCTGACGAAGGCCAGGCCCATCAGCACCACCCAGGCCACCAGCCCGGCGGCCAGGATGGAACCGGCCAGCAACCGGGACTTGCCCTCGTCGTTGAGCCCGAAGACCCGGTCGCAGCCCTCGTAGATCAGCAGTGCCGAGATGAAGAGCGCCACGGCGGTGGCCACCGCCACCACGGTCAGGCTGGGGATGAAGAGCGCCAGGGCCGAGAGCCAGAGGGGGGTCGGCACGGCGGCGGCAAAGGCGAAGGCGTCGTGGTATTCGGGCCGGGTGTCCACCACGTCGCCCAGGCGCTGGATGACCGCCGCCATGACCGGCACCGCCATCAGTTCGGCCAGGTAGAAGACGATCGCCAGACGCCAGGCGTGGTCCATGGTGACGCTGCCCATGATGCCGCCGTAGGCATGGACGGCATAAAGCAGCATGGCCGGCGGAATGAGGGCCATGGGCGCCACGTACAGGGCGAACACCTTGGCCACCGAGGGATGGACCTGCATCAGCCAGGCCCAGCCTTCATCGTGGGAAGCCGCCATTTTCGGGAACATCATCAGGTTCATGATCTGCCTCCTTGCAGGAGAACTCCATGATCCTTTGACTACCGGCCGTTTTGGCCGGTTCCGGAACTGACCGCCACCTTCTCCTTAATTCTGCTTCGCCCTCGAAGCGAGACGCGAAGCCGTATCAGCGGATGATGCCGCCGCCCAGGCAAACCCGGGATTCGTAGAGCACCACCGACTGCCCCGGGGTGAGCGCCCACTGCGGCTCGGCGAAGCGGATTTCGGCGCTCTCGCCGTCGACCCGCTCCACTTCGCAGGGCTGGTCCGCCGTCCGGTAGCGGGGTTTCGCCGTGTAGACCCAGTGGGTATGGGGCGCCTGGCCGGAGACCCAGGAAAGCTGCTCGGCCACCAGGGATTCCCGGTAGAGGGCGGGGTGGTCGTGGCCCTGGACGACGTAGAGAACATTCTTCTCCATGTCCTTGCCGGCGACGAACCAGGCGTCGTGGTCGCCGCCGCCGGGCTGGCCCTTTTCCTTGACGCCGCCGATGTGCAAGCCCTTCCTTTGCCCCAGGGTGTGATACATGAGGCCGTCGTGCTCCCCCAGCACCTTGCCGTCGTCGAGGCGCCGGATTTCGCCTTGCTTGGGCGGCAGGTAGCGGCTGAGGAATTCCTTGAAGGGTCGCTCGCCGATGAAGCAGATGCCGGTGGAGTCCTTCTTGGCGGCGACGTGCAGGCCCTCGGCGGCAGCGATCTTCCTCACCTCGCGCTTGTAGAGGTCGGCGAGGGGGAAGATCGTCTTCGACAACTGCGCCTGGTTGAGGCGGTAGAGGAAATAGCTCTGGTCCTTGGTGCCGTCCTCGGCCTTCAAGAGCTGGAACCGGCCGTCGAACTCCCGCACCCCGGCGTAGTGGCCGGTGGCGATCTTGTCGGCGCCCAGCTTGAGGGCGTGGTCGAGGAAGGCGCGGAACTTGATCTCGGAATTGCACAGGATGTCCGGGTTCGGCGTGCGCCCGGCCTGGTATTCCTTGAGGAATTCGGCGAAGACCCGCTCCCGGTATTCGGCGGCGAAATTGACCACCTCCACGTCGATGCCGATGCGGTCGGCGACGCTCATGACGTCGATGAGGTCCTGGCGGGACGAGCAGTATTCCTCGGTGTCGTCGTCCTCCCAGTTCTTCATGAAGAGGCCGATGACCTTCCAGCCCTGGCGCTTCAGCAGCAACGCCGCCACGGCGGAATCGACACCGCCGGACAGGCCGACGACCACGGTTTTATTCGACACTTGGACCCTCTCCTTCCATCCAGGCCGCCAGCGGCAGGATCACCGCCGGCTGGCCGTTATCCACGAACCAGCTATCCACTGCGAAGCGCTCGCCGTTGCGGCGGTCCTCGATCACCGCCGCGAAATGCTGGGCGATGACGAAGCGGGAGCGCCGGGCCGGCTCCAGCACCCGGTGCCAGCGGAACGCTCCGGCCCCTTCCAGCATTTTGAGCAGGCGGGTGGTGGATGTCGAATGGTCGATGCAATCCATCCGCCCGTCGGCGTCGGCGTCCAGGGCATTGCCCGCCCGGTCGTTGCGGATCGGCGACTGCTCGCCGGCCCAGCGGTACAGCCGGCCGACGGCCTGGGCCAGCAAGGCCCGCTCGCCCTCGGCGTCCCGCGCCAGGCCGAGGAGCCGCGTCACCTCCAGCCACTGGTAGCGGTCGTAGACGATGTCCGCCTTGGCCACGCAGCTCCAGTTGTAGCAAAGGGTGACCTGCTCGTCGGCCACCGCCGCGAGGCTCACCCATAGCAGCAGGGCGAGACCGAAGCGCTTCATGCGTAGTGGGTCAGCAGATCGAGGGAATGGCGCTTGCCGGCGGCGAGATCCTCGATGCAGCGCAGCACCAGGGGGCTGCGGTGGCGGGCGGCGCTGGCCCGCACTTCCTCCAGCGTCAGCCAGCGGGCGCCGACGATGCCGTCGTCGAGCTTCCTCTCCGGCTCCCAGCCCGTCAGGTCGCCCCCGAAGGCGAAGCGCAGATAGGTGATGTCCCTGCTCGGATGTCGCCAGTTGTAGATGCCCACCAGATGGGTGGGGCGGAAGTGGTAGGCGGTCTCTTCCAGGGCTTCCCGCGCCACCGCGTCGAGGAGGTCCTCCCCGCATTCGAGATGCCCCGCCGGCTGGTTGAAGGCGAGGCCGGCGTCGGTCTCTTCCTCCACCAGCAGGAACCGGCCATCCCGCTGGACCACCGCGGCCACGGTGACATTCGGCTTCCAGACTTCCCTTTCGCTCACGATGCTTCCCGCAACAGCTCAAAGGCCTCATTTTACCGGAGGAAATCGGCTAAAATTAGCGGCTTTCAGCAGCACTCACGGAGAGAAGCATCATGTCCATGGCGGATCGCGACGGATTCATCTGGTACGACGGCAAGCTGGTGCCCTGGCGGGACGCCACCACCCACGTCCTCACCCATTCCCTGCACTACGGCATGGGCGTCTTCGAGGGCGTGCGCGCCTACAAGACCGAATCCGGCACCGCCATCTTCCGCCTGGAAGACCACACCGACCGCCTCTTCAACTCGGCCCACATCTTCCAGATGGCCATGCCCTACGACAAGGCCACCATCAACGAGGCCCAGAAGGAAGTCATCCGCGCCAACGGCCTGGAATCCGGCTACCTGCGCCCGCTCGCCTTCTACGGCTCGGAAAAGCTGGGCGTCTCCCCCAAGGGCGCCAAGGTGCACGTCGCCATCGCCGCCTGGCCCTGGGGCGCCTACCTGGGCGAGGAAGGCCTCGAGCGCGGCATCCGCGTCAAGACCTCCTCCTTCACCCGCCACCATGTGAACATCTCCATGGTGCGCGCCAAGGCCTGCGGCCACTACATCAATTCCATCCTGGCCAACAACGAAGCCACCAACGATGGCTACGACGAGGCCATGCTGCTGGACCCGGAAGGCTACGTGGCCGAGGGCGCCGGCGAGAACCTGTTCATCGTCAAGAAGGGCAAGATCTACACGCCGGACCTGACCTCCTGCCTGGAAGGCATCACCCGCGCCACGGTGCTGCAACTGGCCGAGGAAATGGGCATCCCGGTGTTCGAGAAGCGCATCACCCGCGACGAGGTCTATGCCGCCGACGAGGCCTTCTTCACCGGCACCGCCGCCGAAGTGACCCCCATCCGCGAACTCGATGGCCGCCAGATCGGCATCGGCCGCCGCGGCCCGGTCACCGGCCGCCTGCAAGCCAAATACTTCGACGTGGTCTATGGCCGCTCCGCCGAGCATGCGGGCTGGCTCGCCCACGTCTAAACAGACCCAGGGAGATTCCAACATGGCCGACGCCACCCGCACCGTCGAAATCGACGCCCACGACCTGCCGCTCCACTGCCCCCAGCCCAACGCCCCCCTCTGGTGCCAGCATCCCCGCGTCTTCCTGGACGCCACCAAGACCGGCGAAGCAGTCTGCCCCTATTGCAGCACCAAGTACGTCTTCAAGGGCGAACTGCCCAAGGGACATCACTAAGGCAGGATTTAGGACCGAGGATTTAGGATTTGGTAACCGAACGCACCCGCAAGTGCTTTCGGTTCTCCCTAAGTCCCGGATCCTGAATCCTAAATCCTGAATGAAGTTTCTCATCGTCGCCCCCTCCTGGATCGGCGACACGGTACTGGCCCAGCCGCTCCTCCAGCGGCTGCAGGCCCGCCATCCCGGCCTGCAGCTCGACGCCCTGGCCCCCCGCTGGGTGGCGCCGGTGCTGCGCCGCATGCCGGAGATCGCCGACATCGTGGACAGCCCCTTCGGCCACGGGGAACTCTCCCTCAAGGCCCGCTGGCGCCTGGCCCGCGACCTGGCGGCGCGGGACTACGACCGGGCCTACGTCCTGCCCAATTCGCTGAAATCCGCCCTGGTGCCCTTCCTGGCCGGCATCCCCCAGCGTATCGGCTTCACCGGCGAATCCCGGGTCGGCCTCATCAACCGCCGTCACCCCCTCGACAAGGGCATCCTGCCCCTCATGGTGGAGCGCTTCGCCCAGCTGGCCGAAGCCCCCGGCGCCCCGCTGCCCCGCCCCCTGCCCCAGCCCCGCCTGACCTCGACGCCGGCGCAACAGGCGGCGGCCCTGGCCGCCCTCGGCCTGCCGGCCCCCGAGCGCCTGGTGGCCTTCTGCCCCGGCGCCGAGTATGGCCCGGCCAAACGCTGGCCCGCCGCCCACTTCGCCGAGCTGGCCCGGGAACTCCACGCCCGCGGCCACGCCGTCTGGCTCTTCGGCTCGACCAAGGACAAGCCCGTGGCCGATGCCATCGAAGCCGCCGCCCCGGGCATCTGCCGCAACCTGTGCGGCGCCACCGGCCTGGAAGAGGCCATCGACCTGCTGGCCCTGGCCCAGTTGGTGGTCTGCAACGACTCCGGCCTGATGCACGTTGCCGCCGCCCTGGACCGCCCCCTGGTGGCCCTCTACGGCTCCTCGTCCCCCGGCTTCACGCCACCCCTCTCACAACGGGCGGATATACTGAGCCTCAAACTATCCTGCAGCCCCTGCTTCAAGCGGGAATGCCCCCTCGGCCACCTCGACTGCCTGAACAAACTGGAACCCCGGCAGGTGCTCGCCGCCTGCCTCGCCCGGATCGCACCATGAGCCAACCCAGTCATTTCCCCTCCCCCGAAGACGTCGAGAGCGCCTTCTACGAAGCCCTGGCCAAGGGCGATGTCGACGCCCTCATGGCCACCTGGGCCGAGGACGAGGACATCGTCTGCGTCCATCCCACCGGCGTGCGTATCGACGACATCAACCTGGTGCGGGAAAGCTGGCGCAGCATCTTCGCCGCTTCCGCCCTGCGCGTGGAAGCTGAGTTGGTCGGCCACTGGCAGGGCATGCTGCTGGCCGTCCACCACCTGACGGAAACCCTTTACCTGGGGGACAACCCCGAGGGCCAGGGCGTGCTGCACGTGACCCACGTCTTTGCCCGTGGGGCCCACGGCTGGCGCCTGGTGAACCGCCACGCCTCGGCGGCCAACGATGACCAGGAGGCCGACGACATGCCGGAGCCGGTCTCCCACACCCTGCATTGACGCCCTACGCCGCTCCCGCCTGGCTCCCCGGCGGCCATGCCCAGACCCTGTGGCCCCTGGCCATCCGCCGACAACCACCCCGCACCCACCGCCAACGCTGGGAAACCCCCGACGGCGACTTCATCGACGTCGATCGCCTCGACGGCCCGCCGGACCGCCCGCTGCTGGTGCTGTTCCACGGCCTCGAAGGGAGCTCCCGCAGCCACTACGCTGCATCGCTGGCCCACGCCTGCAAGGCCGCCCGCTGGCGCCTGGCCCTGCCCCACTTCCGCGGCTGCTCGGGGGAGCTCAACCGCCGTCCCCGGGCCTACCATTCCGGCGACTCCGATGAAATCGACTGGATCCTCGCCCGCCTCGCGGCAGAAAACGGCGGCCGGCCGCTTTTCGCCGCCGGCGTCTCCCTGGGTGGCAACGCGCTGCTCAAATGGGCCGGGGAACGGGGCGCCGACGCCACCCGCGTCGTGCACGCCGTCGCTGCCGTCTGCGCCCCCCTCGACCTGGCCGCCTGCGGCCATCACCTGGCCCATGGCTTCAACCGCGTCTATACCCGCCATTTCCTGACCACCCTGAAAGCCGTCTCCCGCCAACGGCTGCAACAATTCCCGGGTATCTTCGACGCCCTGCGCATGGAAAACGCCCGCAACCTCTTCCAGTTCGACGACGCTGTCACCGGCCCCCTCCACGGCTTCGCCGGCGCCGACGACTACTGGGCCCGCTGCTCGGCGAAGCCCTGGCTGGCGCACATCCGCGTGCCCGCCCTGGTGCTCAATGCGCGGAACGATCCCTTCCTGCCCGCCCGCTTCCTGCCCGGACCGGGTGAAGCCGGCGCCGGCGTCGTCCTCGAACAGCCCGCCGCCGGCGGCCACGTCGGCTTCGTCAGCGGCCCCTTCCCCGGCAATCTGGACTGGCTGCCCCAAAGACTCTTACACTTCTTCAATTCCGCAACGTCATAACGAGAACGCCATGAGCCACGCACCCGCCTCCCTGCCCGCCGAAATCTTCAAGGCCTACGACATTCGCGGCATCGTCGGCAAATCGCTCACCGCCGACGTGGTGCGGCGCATCGGCCACGCCCTCGGCTCGCTGGCCGCCGAAAAGGGCCAGACCGCCATCGCCGTCGGCCGCGACGGCCGCCTCTCCGGCCCCGAACTGGCCGGCGCCCTGATGGACGGCATTTGCGCCGCCGGCATCGACGCCATCGACGTGGGCTGCGTGCCCACCCCGGTCACCTATTTCGCCGCCTACGAACTGGGCTGCAACTCCTGCGTCTCCGTCACCGGCAGCCACAACCCGCCGGACTACAACGGCCTGAAGATGGTCGTCGGCGGCGAAACCCTGGCCCTGGACGCCATCCAGGACCTGAAGCGGCGCATCGAGGAAGGCCGCCTGCGGCAAGGCAAGGGCCAACTGCGCAGCGCCGACGTCAAGGGCGCCTACATCGAGCGCATCGTCGGCGACGTGAAACTCGCCCGCCCGATGAAGATCGTCATGGATTGCGGCAACGGCGTCGCCGGCGCGGTAGCCCCGGAACTCTTCCAGCGCCTCGGTTGCGACATCGTGCCGCTCTACTGCGATGTGGACGGCAACTTCCCCAACCACCACCCGGACCCCTCCAAGCCCGAGAACCTGGAGGACGTCATCCACGCCCTGAAAACCACTGACGCCGAGATCGGCATCGCCTTCGACGGCGACGGCGACCGCCTCGGGGTGGTGACCAAGGACGGCGAAATCATCTACCCCGACCGCCAGCTCATGCTCTTCGCCGCCGACGTGCTCTCCCGCGTCCCCGGCGGGCAGATCATCTACGACGTCAAATGCACCCGGCTGCTGGCCTCCTGGATACGCCAGCACGGCGGCACGCCCCTCATGTGGAACACCGGCCATGCCCTGGTCAAGAAGAAGCTCCGGGAAACCGGCGCTCCGCTCGCCGGCGAAATGAGTGGCCATACCTTCTTCAAGGAGCGCTGGTACGGTTTCGACGACGGCCTCTACACGGGCGCCCGGCTGCTGGAAATCCTGGCCAAGGCCGCCGACGCCAACCCGGTGCTCAAAGGCCTGCCCAACTCCCCCAGCACCCCGGAACTCAACATCAAGATGGCCGAAGGCGAACCCTTCGCCCTCATCGACAAGCTCAAGGCCGCCGGCCAGTTCGACGGCGCCACCGAAATCATCACCATCGACGGCGTGCGGGTCGAATACCCCGACGGCTTCGGCCTAGCCCGTCCCTCCAACACCACGCCAGTCGTGGTGTTGCGCTTCGAGGCCGACACGCCCGCTGCCCTGGAGCGCATCCAGGCCGGCTTCCGGCAGGCCATCAGCGCTGTCTGGCCGGGCGTCGTCCTGCCTTTCTGAGTCGGGCGCGATCCATAAAAAAGGGCGCCCGGAGGCGCCCTTTTCATTGCCTGTCACTACGATCAGAAGCGATAGCCGACGCCGACGCCCCAGGTGACGGGGTTCAGTTCCAGCTTGCCGATCTTGCCGTTGTTGAGCTTCACGTCGGTTTCCATCTGCACGTACTTGACGTCCACGTTGATGGACCAGTTCTTGTTGAGCAGGAAATCGGCGCCGAGCTGGCCGACCAGGCCGACGGAGTCGTTATCCACGGAAACCTTGGCGCCGCCAAGCTTGGAGGCGTGGAAGCTGTCCTTGGTGAACAGGGTGTAGTTCACGCCGGCGCCGACGTAGGGCTTGAACATGCCGAGGTCGGTGAAGTGGTACTGGACGAGGAGAGACGGCGGCAGGGCCTCGACGTGACCGATCTTGCCCAGGGCGGCGGTCTTGATGTCGACCTGCTGCGGCCAGGTCAGGACCAGTTCGGCGGCCAGGTTCTTGGTGAAGAAGTAGCTGATGTCGACCTCGGGAATCCAGCGCTCGTCGGCGGAAACCTTGCCGACGCCAACGTTCTGCAGGCCGTCCTTGTTCTGGTTGTCCCAGTCGAGATAGACAGCGCGGGCACGCACCAGCCACGGCGATTCCTGAGCCTGGGCAACCGCGGAAACCAGCATGCCGGCAGCTGCGAACATGGCCATCATCAACTTCATTTTCATCATTGCTCCCCTTACGGACTAGTTAAAGTGGACTAATGATAAAAATCAAAATGACTAGACATTTGACCTGGGTCAAATGTCCATAAAAATACTACGGTTATTGGTCCGCGCTGACCGGAAAACCACACCCGCCCCGAAGGCGGAGATTCAGCGGGTCTTCGGGTTCAGGCTGCCCCGGTTGTAATCCCGGTCGCCGGGCATGACCGTGCGGGTGCCGGGCAGCCAGCCGCCCTGGGCGTCGATGGGGCGGGTCTTGTTTTCCGGGTACTGGGCAGCCACCTGCTGGGCATCGGCGGCCTTCTTGGCGTCCACGTACTCCCAGCGCCCGTTGGGGAAGAGGCGGACCTTCTCGCCGGCGGCGGTGGTCGCCTCCAGGGGCGTGCGATCCAGGTCGGCTGCGGCAGCCTGCCCTGCGGCCAGGAAGAGGATGGCGAGAGCGGCGGCTTTCACAGCTTGCCCTCCACCCAACCCTTGACCGAGGCCAGGGCACCGGCGAGATTTTCCGGCTGGGTACCGCCGGCCTGGGCCATGTCCGGCCGGCCGCCGCCCTTGCCGCCCACCTGCTGGGCGACCATGTTCACCAGTTCGCCTGCCTTGACCTTGCCGGTGAGGTCGGTGGTGACGCCGGCAATCAGGGTCACCTTGCCGTCGACGACGGACGACAGCACCACGGCGGCGGACTTGAGCTTGTCCTTCAGCTTGTCCATGGTCTCGCGGAGCGCCGTGACGTCGGCGCCTTCCATGAGGGCGGCGAGGACCTTGGCCCCCTTGACGTCGACGGCCTGATCGACCAGATCGTCACCCTGGCTGGCGGCGAGCTTGGATTTCAGGCGGGCAAGTTCCTTTTCCAGGGCGCGGACGTTGTCCAGCACCTGGGCGATCTTGGCCGGCACTTCGGCCACCGGGGCCTTGAAGGCGGCGGCGGCACAAGCCAGGGCGGCCTGCTGCTGTTGCACCAGCGCCAGGGCGTTGTCGCCGGTGACCGCCTCGACGCGGCGCACGCCGGCGGCGACGCCGGCTTCGGCGACGATCTTGAAGAGACCGATGTCGCCGGTGCGGGCGACGTGGGTGCCGCCGCACAGTTCGCGGGAGGAGCCGATGTCGAGCACCCGCACCTCGTCGCCGTACTTCTCGCCAAAGAGCATCATGGCGCCCAGCTTCTGGGCTTCGGCAATGGGCAGGACGCGGCATTCGGTGGCGGCGTTGGCCAGCACTTCGGCATTGACGATGGCCTCGACCTTGCGGATTTCCTCGTCGCTCAGGGGCTGGTTATGAACGAAGTCGAAGCGGGTCTTGTCCGGATCCACCTGGGAACCCTTCTGCTGGACATGGTCTCCCAGAACTTCGCGCAGGGCCTTGTGCAGCAGGTGGGTGGCCGAGTGGTTGCGCATGGTGCGCTGGCGGGCCAGCACATCCACCTTGGCGGTGACGGCGTTGCCGACGGTGATGGTGCCGGTCTTGACGACGCCGTGGTGGCCGAAGACGGAGGCCTGGATCTTCTGGGTGTCCTCGACGGCGAAGATGCCGTGGACCGACTGCAGCGCGCCGCGGTCGCCCACCTGGCCGCCGGATTCGGCGTAGAAGGGCGTGTTGTCGAGGACGACGACGCCCATTTCGCCTTCGTTCAACTGGTTCACCGGGGCGCCGTCCTTGTACAGGGCCAGCACGTTGCCCTTGAATTCCAGGGTCTCGTAGCCGTGGAAGGCGGTGGCCGGGCCATCGTAGTCCAGGTTGGCGGCCATCTTGAACTTGCCGGCGGCGCGGGCCTGTTCCTTCTGGCGGGCCATGGCGGCGTCGAAGGCGGCGCCGTCCACGGTCACCTGGCGCTCGCGGCAGATGTCGGCAGTGAGGTCCAGCGGAAAGCCGTAGGTGTCGTGCAGCTTGAAGGCCGTCTCGCCGTTGAAGACGCCGCCTTCCGGCAGGGCCTTGAGTTCGCCTTCGAGGATGGCCATGCCGTGCTCGATGGTCTCGAAGAAGCGGTCTTCCTCCTGCTTCAGGGTGGCCATTACCTTGGCCTGGTGCCGGGTCAGTTCCGGGTAGGCGGAACCCATCTCGGCCACCAGGTCGGGCACCATCTTGTGGAAGAAGGCGGCCCGGGCGCCCAGCTTGTAGCCGTGGCGGATGGCGCGGCGGATGATGCGGCGCAGGACGTAGCCGCGGCCCTCGTTGCCGGGGATGACGCCGTCGGCGATGAGGAAGGAACAGGCGCGGATGTGGTCGGCCAGCACCTTGAGCGACGGGCTGGCCATGTCGGCATCGCTCGTCTCCCGGGCGGCGGCCTTGATCAGGGTCTGGAAGAGGTCGATCTCGTAGTTGGCATGGACCCCCTGCAGCACGGCGGAGATGCGCTCCAGGCCCATGCCGGTGTCGACGCTGGGCTTGGGCAGCGGATGCATGACCCCCTGCTCGTCCCGGTTGAACTGCATGAAGACGTTGTTCCAGATTTCGATGTAGCGGTCGCCGTCTTCCTCGGGGGACCCCGGGGGGCCGCCCCAGATGTGCTCGCCGTGGTCGTAGAAGATCTCGGTGCAGGGGCCGCAGGGGCCGGTGTCGCCCATCATCCAGAAATTGTCGGAGGCGTAGCGGGCGCCCTTGTTGTCGCCGATGCGGATGACCCGCTCAACGGGCACGCCCACTTCCTTGGTCCAGATGTCGTAGGCTTCGTCGTCCTCGGCGTAGACGGTGACCCAGAGCTTGTCCTTGGGGAGCTTGTAGACCTCGGTGAGCAGCTCCCAGGCGTACTTGATGGCATCGCGCTTGAAGTAGTCGCCGAAGCTGAAATTGCCCAGCATCTCGAAGAAGGTGTGGTGGCGGGCGGTGTAGCCGACGTTCTCGAGGTCGTTGTGCTTGCCGCCGGCCCGCACGCACTTCTGCGCCGTGGTGGCGCGGGTATAGGGCCGCTTGTCGAAACCGAGGAAGACGTCCTTGAACTGGTTCATGCCGGCGTTGGTGAACAGGAGCGTGGGGTCTTCGTGGGGCACCAGGGAGGAGGAAGCGACGATCTGGTGGCCCTTGGAGGCAAAGAAGTCGAGGAACTGCTGGCGGATTTCGGCGCTTTTCATAAGCTGGGGCCTCTGGGGGCGGTGTATTCGAAACCTTCGATTTTAAATGAAAGCCGCTGCCAAAAATGAAAAACCCGCCGGTTGGCGGGTTTCTCGCGGGACGCTGACGGCTCAGCGCAGACGGTGGGGACGATCGACCCGGCCGTTGTGGTTGAAGTCGTGCTGGCGGTCGTGCTTCTGGGCGTAAATGCGGCGGCTCTGCACGTCCTGGGCGTGGTGCAGGCGCGCCCGTTCCTGCTTGGTCACGACGCCGTCGGCCTTGGCCTTGTCTTCAAGGTTCTGCACGTGGTCCTGGCCCCGTTCCATGCGGGCGGCTTCGCGCTGGGTCAGGGCACCGGACTGGACGCCCTGGTCGATGCGGGCTTCCTGGTTGGCCTGGCGCTGGTCCACCCGGGGCGTGTTGGCCTGGGCAAAGGCGGCGATGGGCAGGGCAAAGGCGATGGCGGCGACGAACTTGCTGGCGAATTTCATTATTCCCTCCTGGTTGGATGACATGGGCAATCCCCACGCCGCCATTTACGCACGGCGAAAGGCCCCGAGCTGCAACAAGTTGTGAGCGATTGTTTCAGACCGGCCCCAGGCAGTCGAGCCGATCGGTGAACAGCGCGGCGACTCCCGCGCCGAAAAGACGCTCCGCCGCGGCGCCATCGTTGACGGTGTAGGCCGCCACCGGCACGCCGGCCGCGGCGGCTTCCCCGAGGAAAGCCTCGTCGAGCCCGTCGGCGCGGACATGCAGGGCGATACAGCCGAGGGCCTGCAGTCGCTGCCGCCAATCCGCCGGCACTCCCTCCACCAGGAGCGCCCGCGGCACCTGGGGAGCACGCTCCCCCGCCGCCGCCAGTGCTTCGTCGGAAAAGGAGGAGAGCAGCGCCGTGCCTGGCCAGGCGGCGACAATTTCCGCAACCCGACGCCCGGTCGCCGCGTCCTGCCCGGCGGCCGGCTTGATTTCGACGTTGGCTGCCAGACGCAGGCGGGCGCATTGGGCAAGGGCATCCTCCAGCCGCGGCACGCCCTCGCCCTGCCAGGCCCGGTGGAAGCGGCCCCCGGCGTCAAGCCCGGCGACCTCGGCCCAGGTCCGCGCGGCCAGGGGCCCCTGCCCGTCGGTGGTGCGCTCCAGGGTGTCGTCGTGCATCAGCACCGGCACGCCGTCGGCGGTGAGCATGACGTCGAACTCGACCGCCCGAAAACCCAGACGCAGCGCCACGCGAAACCCGGCCAGGGTGTTCTCCGGTGCCAGGGCGCCGCCACCCCGGTGGGCGATCCAGCGGGGCAGCGGATAGGCGTTCATGGCCAATCCTTGCTCAGAAAGGCAACGCCTTCTTCAGGCCGGGCTTCGCCGAAAGCACGGCGTTGCCCCGCTGCACGGCGGTGTCGAGGGCCTCCTTGGCCGGCTTCTTGTCGGCCCAGACGGCTTCCAGCTCCTCGTCCAGGATGATGCGCACCGGGTCGATGCCGGAAATGCGCAGGGGATGGGTCGCCCCCTCGCCCTTCAGCGAGGCGTAGGCCACCTCCAGGGTCTGCTCCCGGTCGCGCAGGACCTTGCCCTTGGCGGCAGCCCGCCCCTGGGCACCCAGGGGCAACTGCCCGTAGGTGCGCACCATGTCGGCCTGCACGTCCTTGCCCAGGAGGAAGGCCACGAACTTGGCCGCCGCCTTGTATTCCTGGGGCTTGTAGCCGCTGCCGATCCACAGGGAGGCGCCGTCGGCCAGGGTGTGCTGGCGGCCGCCGTAGACGTCGTCGTGATGAGGCAGGGGCGCCACGCCCAGTTCCACGCCTTGGCTTTCGCGGAATTCGGTGTGGGTCCAGGAATCGGTGGTGATCATGGCGCACTCGCCGTTCTGGAAATGCTGGTTGGCCTCGTTGCTGCGGCCGAAGAGGTGCAGGTAGCGGGCCTTGTACCAGGTGGCCATCATGGCGATGTGCTTGACCTGGGGCAGGCCGTTGAAGGCGAGTTCACCCTTGGGGCTCGCCACCGGGGCGCCGGACAGGGCGCTGACGTTGTCGATGTGGATCCAGGTGGGCCAGGCCGAGGTGTAAGGGCACTTGACCCCCGCGTCGAAGAGCTTGCCAGCGGTCTCCTGCATTTCCCACCAGGTGCGGGGCGGCTTGTCGGGGTCGAGGCCGGCCTTGCGGAAGGCATTCTTGTTGTAGAACAGCACCGGCGTCGAATAGGCGACGGGGAGCGCGTAGAAGCGGCCCTTCTCATCGGCGACGCCGGCCTTCAGGTCGACGGAAATCTCGCTGGCCTTGAAGGGCTCCTTGGCCTCGGCCATCACCTGGAACAGGGGCCGGAAGCTTTCCTTGCGGGCGATGAATTCGAGCACGTCCTGGCGGCGCGCCAGGTTCATCACCGCCGGCTTGCCGCCTTCCGCTTGGCGCACCACCTTGACCGTCACGCCCTTCTGGCCCTCGTTGAAGCGTTCCACCAACTGCTGCAGGCGCTCTTCGCCGACATGGCCGAACTGGTGGGAGAGCTCGATTTCCACCCGGGCGGCAGGCTCGGCCTTGGCGGCGGGCTTGGCCGGAGCCTTGGCGGCGAGGACGGGGAAGGCGAGGACGAGGGCGCCGGCCAGGGCCGACAGGCGAATCGCGTGCAACATGGAAGCTCCGCAGCAAGAAAAACAAGGCGGCATTATAAAGTCCGTCCCCGCAGCCGGCCACCCGCCGCCTGTTTCGTCGGCCGGCGCCTTGTGGGAGAATGCCGCCCTATGCGCAACCTCCTAATTTTCCTGCCTTTTGCCCTCCTGCCCCTGGCCGGCTGCGACCAGGTCAACCAGAAGCTCGGCCTCGAGGATCCCGCCAAGAAGGAAGCCCGGCTGGAAGCCGAGGGCAAGGCCGTGGGCAGCGCCTGCCGCCACTCCGGCCGCGCCATCGAGGACTGCTACTCCATCTACAACTGGCTGCCCAAGGCGGCGGTGTATGAAGGCTGGCGGGAGATGGACGCCTACATGCGCGACAACAAGATCGCCACGGTGGAGCCGCAACTGCCCCCGCCGGAACCGCCGGGGAGCAGGAAGAAACGCCGGTCGGCCGCCGAGGGCGAGGAGGCGCCGGTTCCCCGCGCCGCCGACACGGCTGCCGCCCCGGCCGAAGAAAAGACCCCGGAAAAGGCCCCCGAGAAGGCCGCCGAAAAACCGGCCGAAGCGCCCGCCGCCAAGCACTGAAAGAATGCCCGGGGCGGCAGCCCCGGCGGTCCCGAGGGGCCGCCGGCGGGATGACCGGGCAAAGGAGGAGCCAGTCCCGTGGGGATCTTTTCCCTGTTTACCAGCATTCGCAGCAAGCTGATCGCCATCTTCGTGCTGATCAAGGTGGTGCCGCTGCTGCTGCTCGCCGCCTTCGCCTGGCATGCCGCCCGCCAGCTCGGCGAGGCGGTGTCGGTACAGGCCGGGGACATGGCCGAGACCATGCTCGGCACCATCAAGGCCTTTGGCAAGACGGCCACCGACGATTCAGTGCGGGCCCTCGACCTGCGTTCCCGGGAAGCCATCGAAACCCTGACCACGGATACGGCCAAGGCCATCGCTGCCTTTCTCTACACCCGCGACCGCGACATCCTGGCCGCCGCCGACCTAGAGCCGACCGCGGCCAACTTCCGGCGTTTCCTCGCCCAGCGGCACCAGCCTCTCTACCGCCACGGCCCCTGGAAACTGGCCGACGACGGCAAGTCGTGGGTGCCGGAAACCCCGGTCCGACGGGAGGCGAAGGTCACCCGGCCGATCCTGCCCGACAACGCCCGCGACTTCCACGCCCGCCCGCCGGAGTATCTGGGCGAAGCCGAAGCGCGGCCGCTCTTCGTCGAAATGACCTACGTCGATCTCCGCGGCCGGGAACAGGTCAAGGTCACCACCGGCGACCTCACCGATCCAGCGCTGCGCAACGTCGCCGACCGCCGCCAGACCTTCGTCCGCGCCGAGCGCTATTTCCCTGAACTGGCCCGGCTCAAGCCCGGTGAGATCTACGTTTCGGAAGTGATCGGCGCCTATGTGCCCACCCAGATCATCGGCCCCTACCTGCCCGACACCCTGCAGAAGGCCGGCAAGCCCTTCACGCCCGGGGAATCCGCCTACGCCGGCACGGAGAACCCTGTCGGCCGGCGCTTCCGCGGCATCGTGCGCTGGGCGACGCCGGTGGTCCGGGAGGGCAAGGTGGCCGGCTACGTCACCCTGGCCCTGGACCACGACCACATCCGCCAGTTCTCCGACCGCCTGATGCCCACGGAGGAGCGCTACACGCCCATCGCCGACGCCATCCGCGGCAATTACGCCTTCCTCTGGGACCACCGGAGCCGCTCCATCTCCCACCCCCGGGACTATTTCATCACCGGCTACGACCCCGCCACCGGCGAACCGGCGGTGCCGTGGATGGATGAGGAGCTCTACGCGGAGTGGCAGCAAAGCGGCAAGCCGGCCCATGAATTCCTCGCCGGCGTCCCCGCCTTCCGCGACCCGAGCCTCAAGCGCAAGCCGGCGCGGGAACTGGTCAAGGCCGGCACCATCGGGCTCGACTGCCGCTACCTCAACTTCTCGCCCCAGTGCGACGGCTGGAACGCCCTCACCGAACACGGCGGCTCCGGCTCCTTCGTCATCTTCTTTTCCGGTCTGTGGAAGCTCACCACCGCCGCCGCCATCCCTTATTACACCGGGCAATACGGCGCCAGCCGCCAGGGCTTCGGCTTCGTCACCATCGGCGCCAACGTGGACGATTTCCACCAGGCGGCCACCGAAACGGCGGCCAAGATCAAGTCGGTGGTGGCGGAGAAGGATGTCGATTTCAAGGCCAGGCGTAGCGCCATGCTGCAGGGCATCGCCGACAGCCTGACCGAAACCGCCTGGGGCCTCACCCTGTCCACCACCTTCATGGTCGTCGTCGTCGTCGCCATTGCCGTGCTCATGGCCAATTTCCTCACCGGCCGCATCACCGCCATGATCGCCGGCATCCGCTCATTCCAGGGGGGCGACCGGAGCCGCCGCCTGGATGCCTCCTCCGCCGACGAGATGGGGGAACTGGCGCGCTCCTTCAACAGCATGGCCGATTCCGTGGCCGACTCGTTCCGGCGCCTGGAGGAGGCCAAGGACAAGGCCGAGGAGGCCAACCGGCTGAAATCGGAATTCCTGGCCAGCATGTCCCACGAACTGCGCACGCCCCTCAACGGCATCATCGGCTTTTCCGAGCTGCTGCAGGCGGATCTGGCCGACCCGGAGCAGCGCCACTACGCCCAGGTCATCCACGACAGCGGCCGCCACCTCCTCGGCCTGGTGAACGAAATCCTCGACCTCGCCAAGGTCGAGGCCGGCAAGGTGGAGTTCGCCTGGGAAGACGTGCGCCTCAACGAGGTGGCCGGGGAGCTGGCGGTCCTGCACCGGGCCGCGGCGGCCGCCAAGGGCCTCGCCCTCGAACTGGAGCTGGCCGCCGCCCTGCCGCCGACCTTGCGCAGCGACCCGATGCGCCTGCGCCAGATCCTCAACAATCTGCTGGACAACGCGGTAAAGTTCACCGACCGTGGCAGCGTGCGGCTGACGGTGGCCCCGGCGGATGACGGGATCGCCTTCACCGTCGCCGATACCGGCCCGGGCATCCCCCCCGAGGCGCAATCCCTGGTATTTGAAAAATTCAAGCAACTGGAAAACCTCCTCACCCGCGCCCACGGCGGCACCGGCCTGGGCCTGGCCCTGGTCCGGCAACTGGTCGAGCACATGGGCGGTTCCGTGACCCTGGTCTCCGCCGTCGGCCAGGGCAGCGCCTTCACCGTCCGCCTTCCCCTGGTCCCGCCCCATGACTGACAATCGCACCGCCCTCGTCGTCGACGACGTCACCACCAACCGCGTCCTGGCCCGGGCGCTGCTCGCCAAGACCGGCTGGCAGGTGGACGAGGCCGCCGACGGCGCTGCCGCCCTGGGCAAGGCCGCCGGCACGGCCTACCGCCTGATCCTCCTCGACATCAGCATGCCCGGCCTGTCCGGCGAGGAAACCTGCCGCGCCCTGCGCGCCGGCGGAGCGAGCGGCACCCTGATCGTCGCCTATACCGCCCACGCCTTCGCCGACGAGCGCCGGCGCATCCTGGCGGCAGGCTTCGACGACATCCTGGTCAAGCCGGTCAACCTGCAATCCATGGCCGAACTGATGCAAAGGCTCTCCCTGTGATCGACAACATCCTCATCTACTGCCGCGCCGGATTCGAAAAGGAATGCGCCACGGAAATCTGCGCCGCCGCCGCAGCCCTGGGCGCCAGCGGCTACGCCCGGGCCCGGCCCGACAGCGCCTACGTCGTCTTCGTTCCCCATGACCCGGCGACGCTGCTCCCGCTGATGGAGCAACTGAAATGGCGCCGCCTCGTCTTCGCCCGCCAACTCCTCTTCGCCACCCCCCTGATCGCCGAGTTGCCCGTGGGCGACCGGGTCGCGCCGCTGCTGGAGCGGGCCCGCACCCTCTCCGGCCCCTTCGCCGATGCCTGGCTGGAAACGGCGGACACCAACGAGGCCAAGGAACTGTCTGCCTTTTGCCGCAAGTTCGAAAAGCCCTTCCGCGCCGCCCTTGACCAGGCCGGGCTCCTCGTCGCCCCCGGCAAGGGGGGCGAGCGGCCCCGTCTGCACGTCTTTTTCCTCGGCTCAGCGGCCGCCATCGTCGCCATCGCCCTGCCCGGCAACCGCAGCGACTGGCCCCTGGGCATCCCCCGCCTGCGCATGCCCCGCAGCGCCCCCTCCCGCTCCACCCTGAAACTGGCCGAAGCCTTCCTGGAGTTCGTCGGCGGCCAGAACGGCCCCCAGCGCCTGCGGGCCGGCCAGACCGCCGTGGACCTGGGCGCCGCCCCGGGCGGCTGGAGCTGGCAACTGGCCGAGCGGCAGATCCATGTCTCAGCCATCGACAACGGCCCCCTGGACAAGGCCCTGCTGGCCGGCGGGATGGTCGAACACATCCGGGCCGACGCCTTCCACTGGCGCCCCAAGCGGGCCGTGGACTGGCTGGTCTGCGACATGGTGGAAAAGCCCGCCCGCGTCGCCGCCCTGGTGGGCGACTGGGCAGCCGCCCGGCTTTGCCGGGAGGCCATCTTCAACCTCAAACTGCCCATGAAGAAACGCTATGAGGAACTGGAGCGCTGCCGCACCATTGTCGAAGGCAAGCTGGCGGCGGCCGGCGTCGAAGGCCGGCTGCGTTTCAAGCAGCTCTATCACGACCGCGAGGAAGTCACCGGCCACCTCCGGCTCACGCGTACCGGCCACTGAACCGTGCCCCCCCGGCAACGCCCCCCGGTCCGCCCCGCCCTCCTGCGCCTCCTTGCGCCGCTGATCCTCTTCACCCTGCTGGGCCTGGCGACGGAATATTCGGCCAACGAACTCGATCTGCGGGCCCGCAGCGAGCTGCGCCAGGAAACCCAGGCCCGGGCAGGCGCCATCCGCGCCGTGCTGGAGTCGGAACTGAACGCCACCGCCTTCCTGGCCAACGGCGTCGAGTCCTACATCGTCGCCCGCCACGGGCAGATCGAACCGGGCGAGATGCGCGCCATGCTCGCCCTCATCCACAGCCGCGGCCGCCATATCCGCAATGTCGGCGTCGCCCCCGGCAACCGTCTGCTCTACATCCATCCCTTGCGGGGCAACGAAGGGGCCGTCGGCCTCCATTACCCAGACAACCGCGTCCAGTGGCCCGCCGTCGCCCGCGTCATCGAAGCCCGGCGCGGCCTGCTGGCCGGCCCGGTGGCCCTGGTCCAGGGCGGCGAGGCCCTGATCTACCGCACACCGGTGTTCCTGGGCGACGCCTACTGGGGATTGATCAGCACCGTCATCGACACGACCAGCCTCTTCCGTACCATCGATCCCCTGCTGGCCCGTCACGACCTGCGCATCGCCCTGCGCGGGCGGGATGGCAGCGGCGAGTCCGGCGAGGTGTTCTACGGCGACCCCGCCCTGTTCGCCGACGCCACCGCCCTCATGGCCATCAGCGTTCCCGGCGGCTCCTGGCAGATGGCGGCGGCATCCCCTCTCCAGCCCAGCGCCGGTCACCCGCTGCTGGTGCGTGCCATCGGCTGGACGACCGCCGCCGCCATCGCCGCGCTGGTCTACCTGCTGCTGCGCTCGCTGCACCGGCAGCGCCGCCTGACGGCGCGGCAACGGGCCACCCTCGACACCTTGCGCCGGGCCGAGGCTTCCCTCAAGCGCCACCGCGGCGAACTGGCGACGACGGTGGAGGCCCGCACCGCCGAGCTGCGCCTGGCCAACGAATCCCTCAACCAGGCCAAGGAGGCGGCGGAAGCGGCCAACCGGGCGAAGAGCGCCTTCATCGCCAACATGAGCCATGAAATCCGCACGCCCCTCCACGCCATCATGGGCATGACCCATATCCTGCGCCGCAAGGAAGCCCAGCCCGACCAGCTCGAACGACTCAAGCGCATTTCGTCCGCCGCCGACCATCTGCTCGAGATCCTCGACGACATTCTCGACATTTCCAAGATCGAGGCCGGCAAGATGGAAATCAGCCCCCGCCGCTTCGCCACCGCCGACCTGGCCCACCGCATCGACGCCCTCTTCGCCGACCCGGCCGCCCACCGTAGCCTCGACTTCGCCGTCGACTTCTCCGCCCTTCCCGTCTGCCTGGAGGGCGACGACACCCGCCTCGGCCAGGTACTCGTCAATTACGTGGGCAACGCCCTCAAATTCACGGAACGGGGCGGCATCCGGGTGTGGGCGGAAATCGCCGGCAGCGACGGCGCAACCGTCCTCGTCCGCTTCAGCGTCGCCGATACCGGCATCGGCCTCCAACCCGAGCAGACCCGACGCATCTTCGACGCCTTCGAACAGGGGGACAACTCGACCACCCGCAAGTATGGCGGCACCGGCCTGGGACTGGCCATCAGCCGCCGCCTGGCCGAACTCATGGGCGGCGCCACCGGCGTCAGCAGCATCCCCGGCGCCGGCAGCACCTTCTGGTTCACCGCCCGGCTGGGGCTCGCCGAATGCAGGGAATCCGGCAGCCCGGCGGCAGGAGTATAATGTCGCCCCATGTCTGAAATCGAACCCCTGGCCGGCGCCCCGGCCGCCGAACCCGCCCCGGAAATCACCTTCGCCGACCTCGGCCTGGCACCGGAAATCCTGCGCGCCGTCACCGACGAAGGCTACACCAAGCCCACCCCCATCCAGGCCAAGGCCATCCCCCTCGTGCTGGCCGGCCAGGACATCATGGGCGGCGCCCAGACCGGCACCGGCAAGACCGCCGCCTTCACCCTGCCCATCCTGCAGCGCCTGCTGCCCCACGCCAGCAGCAGCCCCTCGCCCGCCCGCCACCCGGTACGAGCCCTCATCCTGGCGCCGACCCGGGAACTGGCCCTGCAGGTCTTCGAGTCGGTCAGGGCCTATAGCAAGCACACCCCCCTGCGCGCCATGTGCGCCTTCGGCGGCGTGGATATCAAGCCCCAGATCGAGGAATTGCGCCGCGGCGTCGAAATCCTCGTCGCCACCCCCGGGCGCCTCCTCGACCATGTCGAGCAGAAGTCGGTGAGTTTCGCTTCCGTCCAGGCCCTGGTGCTGGACGAAGCCGACCGTATGCTGGACATGGGCTTCATCCCGGACGTCACCCGCATCCTCAAGATGCTGCCGCAAAGCCGGCAGAGCCTGCTCTTTTCCGCCACCTTCTCGGAGGAGATCAAGAAGCTGGCCGACACCATGCTCAAGTCGCCGGTGCTGGTGGAAGTGGCCCGCCGCAACCAGGTCTCCGAGACCATCACCCACCGGGTCCATCCGGTGTCGGAATTCGGCAAGCGCAACCTGCTCATCAAGCTGCTCAAATCCGGCGACATCACCCAGGCCATCGTCTTCGTGCGCACCAAGCAGGGCTGCGGCCGGCTCTCCCGGGAGCTGCAGCGGGCCGGCATCCACGCCGACGCCATCCACGGCGACAAGAGCCAGCTCGACCGCCTCAAGGCCCTGGACGCCTTCAAGGACGGCACCACCCACGTCCTGGTGGCGACCGACGTCGCCGCCCGCGGCCTCGACATCGACGACCTGCCCTACGTCATCAATTACGAACTGCCCCACGTGCCGGAAGACTACGTGCACCGCATCGGCCGCACCGGCCGCGCCGGCAAGCAGGGCAACGCCATTTCCCTGGTCAGCGCCCACGAGGTGGTCTACCTGGTCGATATCGAGAAGCTGATCAAGCGTCCCATCGAGCAGGTGGAGGTGGCCGGTTTCGAGCCGGAGCCGGGCTACGAATACCCGCCGGGCAACAAGAAGAAGCGCAGCGCCCCGCCGGCCAAGGCGCCGGTGGCGGAACGCCCGTCCCGTGGCGGCCCCAGGCGGCAGCCCATGATCGCCGCCGACGGTTTCGATTTCAGCAAGCCCTACGAGGCGCCCCGGGGCGAGGTACCCGATTCGCCCCAGGCGCCGACCAAGCCCGACCCCCACAAGCCGCGCAAGGTGGTGGCGGCCCTCCTCGGCGGCCTCGGCCGCAAATAGCCAGCCCCTACTGGGGCCGGCGGGCGAAGGTGGCGGGAGGGGCCGGCTTCCGGGCCTCCACTTCCACCAGCTTGACGATGGCCAGCGAGAGGTTGTCGCCTTCGCCTCGGGCCCGGTCCCGGGCGCGGTTTATGAGGATTTCCGAGGCTTCCCGGGCGGAAGCGCCATTGATGACGCTGCCCATCTCGTCGGGTTCGAAGTAGGCCCACAGACCGTCGGAACAGAGGACGAAGGCGTCACCGCCGGCGAGATCGTTGGCCTGGCCGTAGTCGAAGCGGGGTTCGTCCCGCCCGCCCAGGGAGGTCAGCAAGATATTGCGGTTGGGATGGGTCGCCGCCTGCTCCTTGGTGATCTTGCCCGTGGCGATCAGGTGCTCGACGTAGGAGTGGTCGGTGGTGCGAAAGACCAGCTTGCCGTCGCGGAAACGATACAGGCGGCTGTCGCCGCAGTGGGCCCAGCTCACGGCCCCCGGCTGCAGCAGCAGCATGACGGCGGTGCTGTGGGGATCCTTCTCGTTCATGAAGCGCGAGGCCTTGATCATGGTATGGGCTTCGCGCATGCTGTTTTCCAGCAGGTGGCGGGTGGTTTCCTCGGCCGGGGCGAACTGGTCGAGGTTGGTGCGGGCGGTATGCACGACCTGCTCGGCCGCCAGGACGCCCCCGGTGTGGCCGCCCATGCCGTCGGCGACAATGGCCAGGACGACGCCCTTGACCCGGCTGTGGGGCACGATGGCGACGCGGTCCTGCTGCTCCTTGCGATCTCCCTGATGCTGCGCCACGCAGGCGTCTATTCTTATGGGCATTGGTTCCTCCTAGGGCGGCAAGGATAGCACGAACGCCCTGCCTCAGCCCGGCCGCCGCAGTTCCTCCGGCCGCGGCAGATGGCCGCTGCTGCCGGGGTTCCGCTGGATATAGACGCGGTGGGCGGCGACAATGATGACGTGGACCTCCTCCGCCGAGAGGGAGGGGTAGTTCTCCCGCAGCACGCGGAAGGCCAGATGCTCCAGGGAACGGCCGCCCCACCCCGACCCGGGGTCGAAGAAGGGCGAGATCATCTCGTACGCCGTGTCGAAGAGTTCCCGCAGGCCTGGATTGGTGCGCCGGTCAGGACGGACGTTGCCGTTTGCGTCGGTAAAGGTCGCCATGATCACTCCTGGGCGTTAAGGCGTTCGATGAAGTCGGGCAAGCCGCCATGATAGCGCACGGCCCCACCCGGGAAGCGGCGCGCCCCGCAGCCGGTCATTGCAGCACCTCGTCCACCAGTTCGATCCAGTGGCGCACCGGCAGGTGGCTGCCGGCCTGGAGATGGGTGAGGCAGCCGATGTTGGCGGTGGCGATGAGGGCCGGATCGCCGGCGTTGAGGGCGGCGAGCTTGTTGTCGCGCAGCCGGCGGGAAAGCTCGGGCTGGAGCACCGAGTAGGTGCCGGCGGAGCCGCAGCATAGGTGCCCGTCGGCCACCGGCACCAGGGCGTAGCCGCAGGCGGCAAGGAATTCCTCGGCGACGCCCCGGATCTTCAGGCCATGCTGCAGGGTGCAGGGGGAATGGAAGGCCAGCCGGCCACGGTCGCGGCGCAGTTCCTCCAGGACCGGCAACAGGCGCTCCCGCTCCGCCACCAGCACCTCGCCCGGATCCCGGCACAGTTCGCTGATACGGGCGGCCTTGGCGGCGTAGGCTCCGTCCTCCTGCAGCGCGTGGCCGTAGTCCCTGACCTGGACGCCGCAGCCGGACGCGGTGACGACGATGGCCTCGACGCCGGCCTCGACGTGGGGCCACCAGGCGTCGATGTTGCGCCGCATGTCGTCCCGGGCCGCCGCCTGGTCATTGAGATGGAAGCGCAGGCCGCCGCAGCAGCCGGCGCCGTCGGCCTCGAAGAGGGCGATGCCCAGGCGGTCGAGGACCCGGGCGGCGGCTGCGTTGATGTTGGGGGCCAGGCTGGGCTGCACGCAGCCGG
>DAINDE010000011.1:0-84804 GCA_036732025.1 Rhodocyclaceae bacterium | reverse complement strand
CCCCAAGCCCATCTGGTGGCTGATCCTGCACGGCATCATCCTGCGCGTGCGGCCGGCCAAGTCGGCCGCCAAGTACGCCTCGATCTGGACCGACGAGGGCTCGCCGCTGGCGGTCTGGACCGCCCGCCAGGCCGACGCGCTGGTGGCCATCTGCAACACGGCGCTCACCGGCCAGCCCCTGCCCGCCCGCACGGCGCCCGCAGGCACCGCCACCGCCCCCGCCGCGGCTGCACCGGCGGCCGCCCCTGCCGCCCTCGCTCCGGCCCTGCCGGTGGGCAGCAAGGTGCACGCCTCGCCCTCCGTCCGCGCCTACGCCCGGGAACTCGGCGTCGACCTGGCCAAGGTTCCGGCCACCGGCCCCAAGGGCCGCATCCTCAAGGAAGACCTCACCAAGTACGTCAAGGGCGTCATGTCCGGCGCCATTTCCGGCCCGGTGGCGACGGCCGGCGGCGGCATCACCGGCGGCGGCGTCCTCGACCTGCTACCGTGGCCGAAGGTCGATTTCAGCAAGTTCGGTGAAATCGAAACCAAACCGCTGTCGCGCATCAAGAAGATCTCCGGCCAGAACCTCTCCCGCAACTGGGTGATGATTCCCGCCGTGACCTACCACGAGGATGCCGACATCACCGACCTGGAAGCCTTCCGCGTCCAGTTGAACAAGGAAAACGAGAAGGGCGGCGGCGCCAAGCTGACCATGCTCGCCTTCCTGGTCAAGGCTTGCGTCAAGGCCCTGCAGAAGTTCCCCGAGTTCAACGCCTCCCTCGACGGCGACAACCTGGTGCTGAAGAAGTACTTCAACATCGGCTTCGCCGCGGACACCCCCAACGGCCTGGTGGTGCCGGTGATCAAGAACGCCGACAAGAAGTCGGTCTTCGAGATCGCCCAGGAATCCGGCGACCTCGCCAAGCAGGCCCGCGACGGCAAGTTGAAACCGGCCGACATGCAGGGCGCCTGCTTCACCATCTCCAGCTTGGGCGGCATCGGCGGCACCTACTTCGCGCCCATCGTCAATGCGCCCGAGGTGGCCATCCTCGGCGTCAACAAGAGCACCATGAAGCCGGTGTGGGACGGCAAGGCTTTCGTGCCGCGCCTGACCCTGCCCCTGTCGCTCACCGCCGACCACCGCGTCATCGACGGCGCCCTGGCCACCCGCTTCAACGTCTATGTCGCCCAACTGCTGGCCGACTTCCGCCGCGTGGCGCTGTAAGGGGAGATGACCATGAGTCTCGTTGAAGTCAAAGTCCCGGATATCGGCGATTTTTCCGACGTGCCCGTCATCGATCTGTTCGTCAAGGTCGGCGACACCATCAAGGTCGACGATGCGATCGTCACCCTGGAGTCCGACAAGGCCACCATGGACGTGCCGAGTCCCGTCGCCGGCACTGTCAAGGAAGTGCTGGTCCAGTTGGGCTCCAAGGTCAGCGAAGGTGCGCTACTGATCAAGGTCGAGGCCGGAGCCGCCGCCGCGGCGGCGGCTCCCGCTCCGCAAGCGGCTGCCCCGTCCGCTGCGCCGGCGGCCGCCGCTCCGGCCCCGGTGGCCGGCAGCCACGCCGGCGGTGCCGACCTCGAATGCGAAATGCTGGTCCTCGGCGCCGGCCCTGGCGGCTACTCCGCCGCCTTCCGCTCCGCCGACCTCGGCATGAAGACCATCATCGTCGAGCGTTATGCCACCCTGGGCGGCGTCTGCCTCAACGTCGGCTGCATCCCGTCCAAGGCCCTGCTGCACGTGGCCGCGGTGATGGAAGAAGCCCAGCACGCCGCTGACCTGGGCGTCACCTTCGCCGCGCCGCAAGTCGACGTCGACAAGCTGCGCGCCCACAAGGACAAGGTGGTCGGCAAACTGACCGGTGGCCTGGCCGGCATGGCCAAGGGCCGCAAGGTGGACATCGTGCGCGGCTACGGCGCCTTCATCGACCCCCACCACATCGAGGTGGAACTGACCGAAGGCACGTCCCAGGACAAGACGGGCGGCAAGAAGATCATCAAGTTCCAGAAGTGCATCATCGCCGCCGGCTCCGCCGCGGTGCACCTGCCCTTCATCCCCCGCGACCCGCGCATCGTCGATTCCACCGGCGCCCTCGAACTCAGGTTCGTGCCGAAGAAGATGCTGGTCATCGGCGGCGGCATCATCGGCCTCGAAATGGCCACGGTGTATTCCACCCTCGGCGCCCGCGTCGATGTCGTCGAAATGCTCGACGGCCTGATGCAGGGCCCCGACCGCGACGCCGTCAAGGTCTGGGAAAAGCAGAACGCCAGCCGCTTCGACAAGATCATGCTGAAGACCAAGACGGTGGCGGTAGACGCCAAGGACGACGGTCTCTACGTCACCTTTGAAGGCGAAGGCGCGCCGGCGGAAGCGGTCAAGTACGACATGATCCTGCAGGCCGCCGGCCGCAGCCCGAACGGCAAGAAGATCGCCGCCGACAAGGCCGGCGTGGCGGTGACCGACCGCGGCTTCATTCCGGTTGATGCCCAGATGCGCACCAACGTGCCCCACATCTTCGCCATCGGCGACATCGTCGGCAACCCCATGCTCGCCCACAAGGCGGTCCATGAGGCCCACGTCGCGGCGGAAGTCGCGGCTGGTCACAAGGCGGCCTTCGACGCCCAGGTCATCCCCGGCGTCGCCTACACCCATCCGGAAGTGGCCTGGGTCGGCACCACCGAGGAGCAGGCGAAGAAGGAAGGCCGCAAGGTCGAGACCGCCAAGTTCCCCTGGGCGGCGTCCGGCCGCGCCATCGCCAACGGCGCCGACTACGGCTTCACCAAGCTGATCTTCGACGCCGAAACGCACCGCGTGATCGGCGGCGCCATCGTCGGCCCGTCGGCCGGCGACATGATCGGCGAAGTCTGCCTGGCCATCGAAATGGGCTGCGACGCGGTCGATATCGGCAAGACCATCCACCCCCACCCGACCCTGGGCGAGACGGTGGGCACGGCCGCCGAAGTGGCCCACGGCACCTGCACCGACGTGCCGCCACCCCGCAAGAAGTAAGCGATCACCTCTGCGCCAACCGGCGTATCTTCAGGCGACGGCCACGGCCGTCGCTTTTTTTCTTCTGCCCCAGGGCGATGGCCAGCCCACCGGTCACGCCTTGCGCTGCGCCCGGATGCGCCCGGCCGGGGGCCGGCGGAGACCGGGACCGGGGAGCAGCGCCAGGGAGAAGGAATAGCGGGAGACCGTATTCACCCACTGTTCCAGCTCGTCGATGGTCGCCACCGGGAAATCGTCCTCGGACAGGGCCAGCAGCTTGTCGCACAGTTGCAGCCACTCCACCTGCTCCCAGGTGGGCGAGGCGCCGGTCTCGCTGCCTGCCGCCGGGGCCGCGGGCCCGGCGGGCGGGGCTTCGCCCACTTCCCGCCGCGCCGCTTCGAGGAAACTGCGCCAGGGTTCCGGCCGGGGCTTGCGCCCGGCGTGATCGACGATGCGTTTGAGGAAACGGGAAGCGACGTTGGCGTAGCTGACGACGACGGCCAGCAGCACCATGGCGCCACGGTAGCTGCCGGGGGCGCCGGCCTCGCCTTCGAAGCTGGCCAGGTACCGGGGCCGCACCCCCGCCCGCAGGAAGCGGTAGGTGTTGACGAAGCGCTTGACCGCCCGCGGCGTGTTGAACAAGGGTGCCAGGCGGGCCATGTCGTCCAGTTCCCACGGCCGCATGCGCAGGCGCTCGACGGCCTGGGCCGGCGCCTCGCCGCCGCCGGCGGCGGCCTCGTCCGCCGCCGCCGATCGCTTGCCGGCGGCAGTCTCGACGTCCCCGGCGGCTGAGCCGTCCCGGGTCGGCAGGGGGGCTGCCGGCGCCGATCCGGCGCTGTCGGGAGCGCCCGTCACCGGCGTCGCTGCTTCCACCCAGCGGTTGTGCTCGGTGAGGCCGAAGATCAGGCGACGGAAGCCATCCTCCTTGAGCGGCTGCAGCATGAAGGGGATCTGGAAGATCTTCTCCAGGTAATCCTGGGCCGTGGCCGGCCGGGAAGGCACCATGTGGGCCAGGGTCCCCGCCTGCAGGGAACGCAGGGAAAGCAGGTCGGGATAGTGTTTTTCCAGGCAGTGGCGCAGCCAGCGCGGATCCACCGCCACCACCACCATGAACAGGCGGAAGGCGAGGAGCAGGTGCACCGCCTCCAGGACCTCGATCACCCGTTCCGGCTTGCACCGGTCCAGGTCGTCGATGTAAAGGACGATGCGGTCGACGGGCATGGCCTCGGCGTTGTAGCGCGGCGAGTCGGGGTCGGACAGTTCGCTGAGGCGCTCGAAATCCCGCCGCACCAGGCTGACGATGCCGAGGCGGGAGCGGTAGTCACCGGAGCGCGCCCGCTCCTCGATGAAGCGGGTGATCAGCCGGCCCGGCTGCAGTTCGTCGATTTCCCGCTGCAGGGCCTGGACCCGCTGCTCGGCGTCGATGACGCCGCGGCGCGCCACTTCCTCCCGCTCCCGCAGCGCCTGCAGCACCCGTTCTTCCTTCGCCACCGCCGCCTGGCGCCGCTCGGCGCGGATGGCTTCCAGGCGCCGGTGGGTCGCCTCCAGGGAAGACAGCAGGCCGCTGCCCCGCTTGGCCAGCGCCCCCAGCCAGGTGGTCAGCCCGGCCAGTTGGGCGCTCACCTGGAGGGCGAAGGAATGGAACTCCCCCACCACCTGCCCCTGCATGGCCCGCACCGCCTCGATGCCCAGCACCACGAGCACCGGTGCCACCATGGCGGCAACGAGGGTGCCCAGGCGCCACCACCCCCAGGGGGTCGAGAACATCACTTCGAGCAGGGCCCGCAGGCGCCCCCCCAGCCCCTGCAGGCGTTCCACCCTTTCCGCCAGGGCGGTGAAGGAATGCTGCAGTTCCGGGATGGCGAGGTCCTTGGACAGCTCCGCCACCTGCTGGCGGATGGCGGCATCCCCCGCCAGCAGCTTTTCCAGGTCGTCCCAGCGGCTGCGCAGGGTCGCTTCCCGCGCTTCCCGCCGGCTGATGGCCCGGGTCAGGGCTTCCTGGGCCTTCTTGCGGGCGACGCCGGCGTCCTGGAGCAGTTGCCGGGCCTGCTGGCACACGCCGTTGGCTGCCCGCAGTTCCTGGGTCAGGCGGGCCCGCTGCTTTTCCGGATCGTCCGAGTCGCCGCCGATGCTGGCGAACAGCCGGTCGAAGATTTCGGTGACGAGGCTGGCCCAGAGGTCGGTATCCAGGTAGTGCCAGGCATTGAAGCGGATCTGCACGATGCGCCGGCAGAAGGGCGAGGCGCCGTCGGACGGACGGGGCAGGGCCGCCAGGCCGGCGATGCGCGCCTGCATCTCCTGCATGAAGAAGGACTTGCCGCTCCCCCAGTCGCCGAACAGCCCCAGGGCCAGGGGCGGGCGGATCACGCGGGAGGCGAGGACGACGCTGAAGGCGTCCACCTCCCCCTTGATCTCGAGGAGATCCTCCCCGTCCAGGCTGTCGGCGTCGTAGCCGACCAGATGGGCGCCGCGGGCGGCCCCCGCCAGCTCGATCACCCAGGCGTCGCCGAGATTGGCCTCGGCGTCGGCGTAGGTCCAGATCGCCAGCCCGCCGACCCGGTGGCCGCCGAGGGCGACGCCCCCCCAGCTTTCGCCCCAGGAATTCTGCACGATGAAGCCCCGGGCGTCGTAGCCGATCACGGCAAAGGCATGGCCGCCGGTGGCCTGCACCTTGCCGTGGAAGGGCACCACGCCACTGTCCGGGAGGCGCTCCCAGCCGGTGTGCATGGTATTGGACACCGCCACCGCATGGTGCTCGAAAACTGCCGCCTGCAGGGCCGCCACCTTCGGTTCCACCCGCAGCACGGCGGCGGGCCGGGCGCCGGCGGCCGGTGGCGTCGCCGGGGACGTCCCGTACATGGGCCACTCCCGCTCCAGGCACACCCCCAGCCGCATCAGGCCGGCGACGCCGCCCCACAGCGAACTGCCCTCGTAATTCGTCCCCGGCCACTCGTCGTAGAGCTTGGCGCATTCGTACAGCATGCGCGGGCTGACGAGGTCGGTCTCGCCACGCTCCGACCGCAGGTAGTTGAGCACCGCCGCCAGGGCCACGCCGACGCTGATCCCTTCCGTCCCCTGGTCCAGGACCCGGATATGGTCGGGGTCGGGCAACACCGCCTCCGGCAGGCGATAGCCGGCCGGAACGAAGCTGCGGCGGGCCACCGCCTCCCGGGCCGCCAGCGCCTCCTGGTCGGAAACCGCGGGCAGGAATCCCGCCCCCGGGGGGCTTCCGCTTCCCTTGACCGCAGACGCCTCGTCGCCCTCGTTTGCCGCCGCCATAGCCCCTCCGCCTGCGCCGCCCTATGTAGCCAGCATGGCCTGCCGCCCGGCGAATTTCAAGCTTTGCCGTGCAGAGGCGCCCGGCGCCGAGAAATCATCCACCCGGCGCCAGGTATTGCCGTTCGCCCCGAATCCGTCAAAGGCCGCTGCAGCCGGGGCTTCGACAGGCTCCGCCCGAACGGAGCGGAATGTCCCCCTGCCGGGAAAATCAGGCTGCAGTCAGGCCAGGAGGCGCCGCCCCGCGGGCGACTGTTGCCCCCTACCCTTCGCCCCCCGGGCAGCCCCCCTTGGCCGCGGCCATGATTTCTTCCGGCGACAGGTCGCGGACATGGGTGGCCACCGACCACTGGTGGCCGAAGGGATCTTCCAGCCGGCCGTAGCGGTCGCCCCAGAACATGTCCGCCACCGGCATGGTCACCCGGGCGCCGGCGGCCACGGCCCGGGCCACGGTGGCATCGACGTCGGGAACGTAAAGATGGAGCGTCACGGGGGAACCCTTGAGGGCCTGGGGGCCGACACAGCCTTGCTCGGGATATTCGTCCACCAGCATCAGGGGCGAATCGCCGATGCGCACCATGGCGTGCATGAGGCGCCCGTCGGGTCCGGGCAGCCGCGCCAGTTCGACGGCGCCAAAGGCGCGCACGTAGAAGGCGATGGCGTCGGCGGCGCCGCGGCAGACCAGGTAAGGGGTGAGGGTGTGCATGTCGGGGGGAACGGGCGGGGGCGTGTTCATGGCGATCTCCGGGAAAAATGGGCAGGCGCGGCAGGCGTCGCCCGGGAAAACACGTGTTGCGGGGATACAGGCATCGACAGCCGGGCCGGCGATTCGTTCGGCATTTCTCGGCACGCCTCAATGTAACAATTGCTACAGACCCGCCCCGCCGGCGGCCGCTACCCTGCAGGCACTTCCAACCAGCCAGGAGCTGCCATGCAAGCGATGCGTTTCTTCCTCGACACCCACGACCAGAGCCGGGGCACCTTCCCGCCCGGCCTGACGCCCGCCGACTTCGAGGCCTTCTTCGAGCAGTACGAGGCCGCCTGCTACGCCGAAGGGGTGGTGCCCCTGCGCACCCACGTCAGCTACGCCGACGGCCGGGCCTTTTGCCTCAACATGGCGCCGGACGCCGAGGCCGTGCGCCGGGCCCACGCCCGGGTCGGGCTGCCTTTCGACAGTATCGCCGAGGTGACGACGGCCACCCCCGGCGACACCTTTTTCCGCCGCCAGGCCGCCTGAGCGCCGAACGGACAAGGAGGATCGCCATGGAAACCGGGCTCAGCGAGCTTTTCCGGATAGGCGTCGCCGTCGTCCTGGTCGGGCTGACGGTGTTGCTACTCATGGTGCACCGGGAACTCGGTCCCTTCGCGGGCCTGGCGCCCGGCGGCCGCTGGCTGCTCTCCGGGGCCTTCGGCCTGGGCATCCTGGCCTTCGCCGCCAAGCTGGCGGTGGCGGCCATGATCGCCCGCCAGCCGGATTTCCTCCATGCCCCGCCGGCGCCGGTGGCCGGCGAGCGCGACGAGGCGGCCCCCTTTCTCAATCCGGCGCCGCCCCGGCCCGGCCGCTACGTCTGGGAAAGCCTGCCGGCCGTCGCTCCGGCCCCCGCCGACAACCCCACGACGCCGGCGCGGGTGGCCCTGGGCCGCCGGCTGTTCAACGACAAGCGCCTGTCCGGGGACGGCACCCTGGCCTGTGCGTCGTGCCACGACCTGTTCGCCCGGGCCGGCGCCGACGGCCGCGCCACGGCCCGGGGCGCCGGCGGCCGTTCGGGCAGCCGCAACACGCCGACGGTGTGGAATGCGGCCTTCCAGTCCGTCCTCTTCTGGGATGGCCGCGCGCCTTCCCTGGAGGCCCAGGCCGGCGGACCGATCCTCAATCCCATCGAAATGGCCCTGCCCTCCCCCGCCGAGGCGGAGCGCCGCCTCGCCGCCGACTCCGGTTACCGCACCGCCTTCGCCGCCGCCTTCGGCGACGGACGCGTCACCTTCGAGCGCATCGCCCAGGCCATCGCCGCCTACGAGCGCACCCTGGTAGCCGCCGACACGCCCTACGACCGCTTCGTCCGGGGCGACGCCAGCGCCCTCTCTCCCGCTCAGTTGCGCGGCATGGCCCTGTTCGAATCGGTGGGCTGCGTGCTCTGCCACCGCGGGCCCAACTTCAGTGACGCCAGCCTGCTGGGGGGAGAGAGCCCCTTCCGCCTTTTCCCCGCCAACCCCACCCCCTTCGACCGCCGCTACGGCCTGCTGCTGGAAGATGGACGGCGGGGAAGCTGGCGCGTGCCGTCGCTGCGCAACGTGGCACTGACCGGCCCCTGGCTGCACAACGGCAGCGTGGACCGCCTGGAAGAGGCGGTACGCATCATGGCCGGCGCACAACTTGGCCGCTCGGCGCAGTTCGTCGCCTGGCTGGACGGCAACCGGGGCCTTGGCCGCATCGACCGGTCGCCCCTGGCCGAGGGCGACGTCAAGGACATCGTCGCTTTCCTCGAAGCCCTGAGCAGCGACACCCTGGCCGCCGCCGCAGGACAGGCGAGGTGAATTCTGCCGGCATGGCGCTACAATGGCGGCCTGTCCCCGGAATGCCTGCGGGAGCCCGCGCCGCCATGGTCGCCCTGGAAAGCTTCAAGCCCTTCGACGCCCTTTCGGAAGCAGGCCGCCAATGCCTGCGGCAGGGCCTGTCCGACCACCGCCTGGCGGCGGGCACGCCGGTGCTGCACAAGGGGCAGCCGATCTCCGGCGCCTATTTTGTCGTCGCCGGCCGGCTGCGGGTCTTCGCCCTGGCCCCCAGCGGCACCGAGGCCACCCTCTACTGCATCGACCCCGGCGAAACCTGCGTCTTCGCCCTCAACAGCCTCTTCAACGACCTCCGCTACCCGGCCTGGGTGGAGGCGGTGGCGGACACCACCGTTTCCGTCATCCCCGGGCCGGTCTACCGTCGCCTCTTCGCCGAGGAGCCGGCGGTGCGGGACCTGACGGTGCGCTCCCTATCCACCCTGGTCTTCCGCCTCATGGACGAACTGGAGACGGTCCATGCCTACAAGCTCAACCAGCGCCTGGCCAACCTCCTGCTGGTGCACGCCTCGGCAGAGGGCGAACTGGCCATGACCCAGCAGCAGATGGCCCACCACCTGGGCACCACCCGCGAAGTGGTGGCCCGCCTGATACAGGAACTGGCCGGCAGGGGTTACGTGGAACCGCGCCGGGGCCACACCCGCATCATCGACGCGGCTGGCCTCGCCGGCCTCATCGCCTCAGCTTAGGGCCTGTTCTCATTTAGGTCGCGGTCACGCGGGGGTGTGGCGGGGAGGCAGCGCAAGGCGCCGGTCGCGCGGTGCAGTGATCTGCACAAACGAACGGCAACGCGGCGATGCCCCCCGCCACACCCCCGCCCTTCGGGTTGGACCAGCCTGCGGTGGCTGCGGCGTTACTCGGCTTGGAAATGGGAAGGCCATTCCCGGCGCCTCGCGCCTAGCATCCCCTCGCAGGCTGGCCCAACGTGATCCGCGACCTAAATGAGAACAGGCCCTAGGAAGAGCGCCCCCAGGGCGGCGATCATGTAGCCGTGGTCGAGGACGCCGGCGCTCTCGCGCAGGCTGTGCATGGCCCACATGGGCGAACCTACGTCCACGCTGGGCACCCCCAGGCGGGCGGCGACGATGGGGCCGATGGTGCTGCCGCAGCCCAGGTCGGTGCGGTGGGCGTATTGCTGGCAGGGCACGCCGGCGGCCTCGCACAGGGCAAGGAAACGGGCGGCCGTGTCGGCGCCGGTGCTGTAGCGCTGGTTGGCGTTGCTCTTGATCACCGGCCCGCCGTTGACCATGACCCGGTGCCCCGGCTCGTAGGCGGCCGGGAAATTGGGGTGCCAGGCGTGGGCCATGTCGGCGCTGACGAAGAAGCTCCGGGCCAGGGCGCAGCGGCGGCCTTCCTCGTCCACCCCCAGGTTGCCGGCGACGCGGGCGAGCACGTCCTGGACGAAGCTGCCGCCGGCACCGGCGGCGCTCTCGCTGCCCACCTCCTCGTGGTCGAAGAGGGCCATGGCGCAGGTGGCCGCGGGCTGCCCCGCCGCCAGCAGGGCGGTGAGGGCGGCATGGCAGGAGCCCAGGTTGTCGAGCTGGCTGTCGGCGATGAATTCCTGGCCGGCGCCCCAGAAGGCGCCGGGCTGGGTGTCGTAGGCGGCGAGTTCCCAGGTGAGGACGTCGCCGGCGGCGACCCCCAGGCGCTCCGCCACCAGGCCGCGGAAGCGCCCGTCGGCGTCGTCCGGATAGCCGGCGATGCCGAGGAGCAGGGGCAGCTCGTTCTGCTTGTGGAACTTCAGGCCCTGCTCGTTCACCTCCCGGTTCATGTGGATGGCCAGGTTGGGCAACCGGGCGACGGGTTCGGCGAAACGCAGCAGGCGGGGCTCCACGCCGCCGGGGCCGCGCACGTGCACGCGGCCGGCCAGGGCCAGGTCGCGGTCGGCGAAGGTGGCGAGGATGGGGCCGCCGTAGACCTCGACCCCCAGGCGCAGCAGCCCGTCGCAGCAATGGGCCGCCTTGGGCTTGAGGCGCAGGCCGGGGGAATCGGTATGGGCGCCCACCAGCCGCCAGCCGGTGGTGGCGAGGTCGCCGCCGCCGATGATGAAGGCGATGAGGGAGGAACCGCCCCGCACCACGTAGTGGCGCCCGCCAGGAGCGAGCTGCCAGCGCTCGCCCTCGTCCAGGCGGCTGAAGCCGGCGGCCTCGAGGCGGGCGGCGGCAGTGGCCACGGCGTGCCAGGGGCTGGGGCTGGCGTCGATGAAGGCCAGCAGATCCGCGGCCTGGGCGCGGCAGGTTTCCGGGGTGGGAGGCGAAGCGTTCACGGCGGTTTCCGGCGAAAAGGTGATGGGCCGCATCCTACCCCAAGGCTCCCCCGCCCCGCCATTGACCCTGCGCCGCGCCGCCTCGCATAATCCAAGGATCATGACCGCCGCCAGCCCGCCCCCCCGCCGCGCCCCCGCCGAACAGCAACGCCTGGAAACGATGCTGCGGGAAGTCTTCGAATCCCGCATCCACTTCCACCAATTCCTGGGCCTCAAGGTCGACTCCCTCGACCCGGCGAACACCCGGATGAGCTTCGCCATGCGGCCCGAACTGGTGGGCAACGCCCTCGTCGGCCGCCTCCACGGCGGCATGATCTCCGCCACCCTGGATGCCGTGGGCGCCCTGGCCATCGCCACCGCCATCGCCGAAAAACACGGCGACGAAGCCGCCGAGCAACTCGGCCACCGCCTGGGGCGGGTGGGCACCATCGACCTGCGGGTCGATTACCTGCGCCCCGGCACCGGCAAGCGCTTCGTCGCCGGCGGCCGCGTCACCCGCCTGGGCGGGCGCATCGCCTCGGTGCAGATGACCCTGGAGGACGACCACGGCCAACTGGTCGCCACCGGCGCCGCCGCCTACGTGGTGAGCTGCTGCCCGCCCGCAGCCGCCGCCTGCGCGTCATCGGCGCCGCCAGCGGCGTTGGCGCCCAGGACCCCGGCTGCAAGGACGGCCCCGTCGCCTTCCACCATTCCCAGGCCTGGCACGAACTGGAACACCACCCGCGCATCGACTGGGGCCAGACCCTCTTCGCCCCCGACGTGCCGGGCACCAGCGAAACGGAACGCATCGCCCACCTCTGCCGGCGCCTCGCCGAGGCCGTGGGGGAGGCCCTCGGCGCCGGCGAATTCCCCGTGGTCATCGGCGGCGACCACTCGGTGGCCATCGGCACCTGGAGCGGCGTCGCCCGCCATGCCGGCACGCCCCTCGGGCTCCTCTGGATCGACGCCCACTTGGACAGCCACACGCCGGAATCCACCTATTCCGGCGCCATCCACGGCATGCCCCTGGCCTGCCTGCTGGGCCGGGGCGACAAGCGGCTGCTCAACCTGGGGCTTCAGGGCCAACAGGTGGATGCCGCCCATACCGTCGTCTTCGGCGCCCGCAGCTACGAGCCGGAAGAAGCCGAATTCCTCGCCCGCCTGGGCGTGCGCGTCATCGGCCAGGAAGAAATCGAGCAGCGGGGCTTCCCGGCGGCCCTGAACGACGCCCTGGCCATCGTCACCGCCGCTCCCGGTGGCTTCGGCGTCACCCTCGACCTGGACGCCCTCGACCCCAGCGCCGCCCCCGGCGTCGGCAGCCCCGAACCCGAAGGCCTCGGCCCCGCCGACCTCCTCCCCGCCCTCGCCCGCCTCGCCGCCCACCCCGGCCTGCTGGCCGTGGAGATCGCCGAATACAACCCGGACCGCGACCTGTTCGGGCAGACGGCGTGGTTGTTGAGCCGGCTGGTGGGGGCGCTGCTGCCGTCTGGGCCATCTGGCGGCAGAAGAGATTTCGCCGGCAGGTAACTGTTTTTCAGCTCAAGCAAGAAAAGGGGCCAGGCTCGTTTTCCGCGTGGCCAATCCCCCGCCAGAAGCGCGCCGCGCTACGAAGCGTTAGGCTGAGTCGTCCTTCTGAAACTCGCTTCGGCGGGTTTGTGCCATCCACGGTGACACCGGCCGGAGGTCCATCCAGGGGTCAGAGAATCGGTGCCCCGCCCAGCCTTTCCCCCCGCTCATACACGACGTGCGCCCGGCCGACGATCAGCGGGTCCAGGTTGCCGATGCGTGAGGTGTCCTTGCTCGTGTAGGGCATGCGGTGGAGGATGTAGCGCATGGCGTTGAGGCGCGCGCGCTTCTTGCAGTCGGACTTGATCACCGTCCACGGCGCGTCGGCGGTGTCGGTATAGAAGAACATCGCCTCCTTGGCCTTGGTGTAGTCCTCCCATTTGTCGAGAGAAGCCATGTCGATGGGGGAGAGTTTCCACTGTTTCAGCGGGTGCACCTTGCGCTCCTTGAAGCGGCGACGCTGCTCGTCGCGGCTGACCGAGAACCAGAACTTGATGAGGTGGGTGCCGTTCCTCGCCAGCATGCGCTCGAATTCCGGCACCTGGCGCATGAACTCGACGTATTCCTGCTCGCTGCAAAAGCCCATGACCCGCTCGACGCCGGCCCGGTTGTACCAGGAGCGGTCGAAGAGCACGATCTCGCCGTTGGTGGGCAGGTGCTGCACGTAGCGCTGGAAGTACCACTGCCCGCGCTCGTTTTCGGTGGGCTTTTCCAGGGCGACGACGCGGGCGCCCCGGGGGTTGAGGTTTTCCATGAAGCGCTTGATGGTGCCGCCCTTGCCGGCGGCGTCGCGCCCTTCGAAGAGGATGACGATCTTCTGCCCGGTCTCCTTGACCCAGGCCTGGAGCTTCAAGAGTTCGACCTGCAGGCGGTATTTCTGCCGCTCGTAGTTGCGGCGCTGCATGAGGTTCTTGTAGGGGTAGCCGCCATCCCGCCAGTCCGGTGCCAGCTCGTCGTCGGGGTTGGAAGCCAGGGCGCCGGCGGCGATGCGCTGCTGCTTGAGCAGGGATTTGAGGAGGGCTGCCGCCTCTTCCGGCGCAGCGCCGGAGATGATGTCGCGCATGGCCGCCATGCGGGCTTCCTGGGCGGCATCGACGGCTTCGTGGATGGCGTGGGCCTCGACTCGCTGGGCGGTGGTCACCGGCCCGATGTCACCGGTCGCCACCGGCCGCGGCCCCCGCGCCGCCCGCACCGTCGCCACTCCCGCCGCCTTGGTTCTGGTCACAGCCATGCTTGTCTCCTTCAATGATCGCGCCGGCAGCCGGCAATCGTTCGATTATGGATTCCGGCAAATCTGCTGTAAATGGCGAGACGTCGCGGGTGCCGGCCGGCGAAACGCCCGATGGGCAATCCGGGTTACACTTGAGGCCCGAAAAATCAAACCGTCATCGAGCCCGACCGGCCGCCCTGCCCTCATCTCGACCATGGTCCCAGAAACGATCGGCCGCTACCGCATCACCGACAAGATCGGCGAAGGCGCCATGGGCGTGGTGTATCGCGGCTTCGACCCCCTCCTCGAACGGACGGTGGCGATCAAGACCATCCGGCTCGACTTCAACCCCGACGAACGGGCCGATTTCGACCAGCGCTTCCTGCAGGAGGCCAAGTCCGCCGGCCGCCTCAATCACCCCAATATCGTCACCGTCTACGACGCCGGGGAATCCGGCGACATCGCCTACATCGCCATGGAGTACCTGGAGGGCAAGGACCTGCGCCAGCTCATGGTAAAGGACAAGCCCATCCCCGCCGACCTGGCGGTGGATATCGTCGGCGGCATCGCCGACGGGCTCGGCTACGCCCACCGCCACGGGGTGGTGCACCGGGACGTCAAGCCGGCCAACATCATGGTTCTGCAGAACGGCGCCGTGAAACTCGCCGACTTCGGCATCGCCCACCTGCAGGGCGGCGGCAAGACGCAGACCTCGTCGCCCATCGGCACCCCGGCCTACATGGCGCCGGAGCAGTTCGCCGGCACGCCGGTGGATGGCCGCGCCGACATCTTCTCCCTGGGGGTCATCCTCTACCAGTTGCTCACCGGCCGCGTTCCCTTCGACGCCGACACCGTCGCCGGCGTCATCTACCGGGTGGTCCGGAAGCCGGCGCGGGTGCCTTCCACCATCGTCCACCTGGAGCACCCCGGCTTCGACTACATCCTCGCCAAGGCCCTGGCCAAGGCGCCGGAGGATCGCTACCAGACGGCCAACGAATTCGCCCTCGACCTGCGCCGGGTGCACAAGCTCGACGACACCGTCGCCCCCGTCTGGCCCACCGGCGGCCTGGCCCTGCGCAAGAGCCGGCGCCATGCCGGCGGCACGCGGGCGGTGGAGCCCAACGATGTCCAGCCGGCCTGGCGGCGCTGGTGGCCGGCAGCGGCAGGCGTCGCCCTGGCGGGAACCCTGGCGGCGGCCTATCTGCTGGGCGGCAAGGAGGAGCGGCATGCCCCGCCGCCGGCGCCCGCCGTCGCTGCGGCGCCCCCGGCAGCAACGGGCAAGGAGACCCCGAACGAATCCGTCCGCGTTGACACTGTCGCAACGCACCAGGCGGCCCCCCCCGGCCTTCGACAAGATCAGCCCGAACGGCCCACGGCCGATGCCGCCCCAGCCAAAGCGGCCGCGGTCGCCCTGGCCATCGCCCCCTGGGGCGAAGTCCTGGTGGACGGCGAGCGCAAGGGCGTATCGCCGCCTCTTACCCGCCTCCAGCTCGCTCCCGGCGCGCACCGCATCGAGATCCGCAACGCCGGGGCCGCCCCCGTGGTCAGGGAAGTCACCCTCGCCGCCGGCGAGACCCTGCGCCTCAAACACAAGTTTTGATGGAAAACGCCATGGACCGTCGCCTATCTTCTCTCGCCGCCGCCCTCTTCCTTGCCGCCTGCGCCACCCCGGCGCCGGAAGCGCCCCCCGCCCCGCCGCCGGTACCCGCTGCGGCGCCGGCCCCGGCACCGGCGCCCGCCGAGCCTCCCTCGCCGCCCCGGGCCGCCCAGTTGCTCGCCCAGGGCCTGAAATCCTACGACAACGGCCAGTACAAGGTCGCCCGCCAGCAACTGAAGGCCGCCCTGGACGAAGGACTGGGCAAGGCGGACCAGGTGGCGGCCAACAAGACCCTGGCCTTCATCGCCTGCGCCGGCGGCCAGCGCACCGCCTGCAAGGCCCATTTCCGCCAGGCCCTGGCCCTCGACCCCGGCTTCGAGCTGAGCCGCACCGAGGCCGGCCACCCGGTATGGGGCAAGGCCTTCCGGGAAGTGAAGGCGGAACCCCGCAAGTAGGGGCAAGCCCCCGTTTCCGGGGCTACTCCCCGATGCCGGCCGCTTCCCGGGCCACCGCTTCGAAGCGGGCGACCACACCTTCCCAGCCCCGGGGCAACATGGCGGCACGGGCGGCCCGGCCAAGGCCGGGCAGATGGCCGGCGGGCGACGACGCCAGGCGCCGGGCGGCTTCCACGTAGGCCCGCTCGTCGCCGGGGGCGACAACGGCGCCATCCTCGCCGTCGCGGATCAACTCGGCGGCGGCGGCGCTGCGGTAGGCAAGGACCGGCAAGCCGCTGGCCATGGCCTCGGCCACCACGTTGCCATAGGTTTCGGTGAGGCTGGGGAAGAGGAAGAGGTCGGCACTGGCGTAGTGGGCCGCCAGATCCTCGCCGGTACGCACGCCGGCGAAACGGTGATCGGGGTGTTCGGCGCCCAGGCCGGAGCGGGAGGGACCGTCGCCGACCCACACCATGCGCGCGTCGGGACGCAAGGCGCGGATGGCGGCAAAGGCCCGGCGCGCCAGATCGAGATTCTTTTCCGGCGCCAGCCGGCCGACGTAGAGGCAGGCAAGGCTCCCCTCGCCGACGCCCCAGGCCGCGCGCAGGGCGCCGCAGCGGCGCGCCGGGTCGAAGAGGCCGGTATCGACGCCCCGCCCCACCACCCGCACCCCGGGGATGCCCTCGCCGGCCAGGTCGGCGGCCAGGGCCTCCGTCGGCACCAGGGTCGCCCGGGTGCGCCGGTGCAGGGTGCGCAGGTAGGCGGCCACTGCCGGGCGCAGCCAGCCGAGGCCGTAATGAACGCTGTAGCGGTCGAAATTGGTATGGAAGCCGGAGGTGACGGGAATGCCCAGGCGCCGGGCGGCATTGACCGCCGACCAGCCCAGGGGCCCCTCGGTGACCACGTGCACCAGGTCCGGCCGGGAGTGCTTCCAGCGGCGGCGCAGGTGGTTCCCGGCGGGCAGGCCCAGGCGCAGGCCCGGGTAGCCGGGCAGGGGCAGGCCGGCCACGGCGATCTCGCCTTCGCCACCGCCGTCGCCGTTCCCCTGGCGGGGGCGCACCACCTGCACGGCGTGGCCGCGGCGGCGCAGCCCCTCCACCAGGCGCCCCACGGTCATGGCCACGCCGTTGACCTCGGGGGGGAAGGTTTCGGTGACGAAGTCGATGTTGAGTTTCATCCGGTGAGATCCAGAAGTATGCTGGCCCAGACCACGGCCACGTTGACCAGGGCCATGAACACGGCGGCGCTGCCGATGTCCTTGGCCCGCTTGGAGAGGCGGTGCTTTTCCAGGCCGATGCGGTCGATGGCGGCCTCGACGGCGGAATTGAGCAACTCGACGATGAGCACCAGCAGCAGGCTGCCGATCATCAGGGCGCGGGCGATGCCTCCCACCGGCAGCAGGCAGGCGACGGCGGCGAGGAGGACGGCCAGCCAGGTTTCCTGGCGGAAGGCATCCTCGCAGCGGTAGGCCGCCTTGAGGCCGGCCAGGGAGTAGTGGAAGGCGTTCCAGACCCGGCGCAGGCCGGTCTTGCCCTTGTAGGGGGATTCATCGTCGCCGGCAACGGCGGATTCGTGGGGTCGGGGTTCGTGCATGGATTCTCCGGGACGGGGGCTACGTTAAGGCGGCAAGGCTAAGGATTCATGACAGCAATGGTAACGCCGGCGTCACATGGGGCCGTTAAGGTGCCGGCAGCAAAACCGGAGAGCTCCCTTGAAACGCCAGCCCAACCTCCTCGACCGCCTCGACGCCGGCGTCTTCAACGCCATCACCCGCCGTTCCCTGGTCTACAACACCTGCTGGGAAGACCCGGCGGTTGACCGCCTGGCCCTCGACCTGCAGCCCGACGACACGGTGCTGGTCATCACCAGCGCCGGCTGCAACGCCCTCGACTACGCCCTGGCCGGCGCCCGCCGGGTGCACGCGGTGGACGCCAACCCGCGCCAGAACGCCCTGCTCGAACTCAAGCTGGCCGGCATCCGCGGCCTCGATTTCGACGACTTCTTCGCCCTCTTCGGCCACGGCTACCACGCCCGCTTCCCGCTCCTCTACCGGGAACGCCTGCGCCACCAGCTCTCCGATTTCGCCCGGGAATTCTGGGATGAGCGCCACCACTGGTTCGCCAGCCGCCACGGCAGTTTCTATTTCCACAGCCTGGCGGGCCTCGTCGCCCGCAGCTTCCAGGCCTGGTTCCACCGCCGCCCCGGCCTGGCCGCCGGCATCACCGACCTCTTCGCCGCCCGGGATCTGGAAGAACAGCGCCGACTCTACCGGGAGCGCATCCGCCCGCACATGTGGGGCAAGGCCATGAACTGGGTCCTCGGCCGCCAGATGACCATGAGTCTCCTCGGCGTGCCCTATCCCCAGCGCAAGGAGGTCCAGGCGCAACACCCCGGCGGCATCCCGGGCTTCATCCGCGAGGCTGTCGAGTACGTGGTGCACGAACTGCCCATGCACGAGAACTATTTCTGGCGGGTCTATTTCGGCGGCCGCTACACCCGCGACTGCTGCCCGGAATACCTCAAGGAAGCCAACTTCCTCGCCCTCAAGTCCGGGCGAGCCGACAGCGTCCGCTGTCACACCGGCTACGTCACCGACTTCCTCCACCGCACCGGCGAGCGCATCGACAAGTTCGTCCTCCTCGACCACATGGACTGGATGAGCTGCTACTACCCGGAAGCCCTGGCGGAGGAATGGGCAGCCATCCTCGATCGGGCCAGTCCCGGCGCCCGCATCATCTTCAGGAGCGCCCATGCCCGCCCCGGCTACCTGGACTGGATCGAGGTCGGCGCCGCCCGCCAGCGCCTGCGGAGCCTGCTCACCTTCCACGACGACCTGGCCGCCGACCTCAGCCGCCGCGACCGGGTGCACACCTACGCCGGCTTCCACATCGCCGACATGCCGGCGCTGCCATGATCTCCCTCGCCGGCGACGCCCGCGTCCTCCTGCAACTGCTCCGGGGCCAGCCCCGGGGCGCTGACCATGCCGCCAACCTGGAGGCCTTCTACGGCGGCCAGGCCGAGCGTTACGACGACTTCCGCGAGCGCCTGCTGCCGGGCCGCCAGGAACTCTACGCCGGCCTCGAAATCCAGCCCGGTGACCGCCTGGTGGAACTGGGGGCCGGCACCGGCCGCAACCTGGCCTGGCTGGGGGAGCGGGTCGCCGCCCTCGGCCGGGCCGACCTGGTGGACCTCTGCGGGCCGCTTCTCGCCCAGGCCCGCCGGCGCTGGCAGGGACACGCCAATGTCGCCTGCCACCGGGCCGACGCCTGCACCTGGCAACCGGAAACGCCCGCCGACATCGTCGTCTTCGCCTATTCCCTGACCATGATCCCCGACTGGCGGGGCGCCCTGGCCAACGCCCTGGCCATGCTGCGCCCCGGCGGCAGGCTGGCGGTGGTGGATTTCACCCTGACGCCGGATCAGTCCGGCGTCACCCGCGCCTTCTGGAAAACCTGGTTCGGCCACGACGGCGTGCGCCTGGAGCTGGACCACCTGCCCACCCTGCGCCGGCTCCTGCCCGACCATGGCGAAACCCTGGCCACCACGCGCCTGCCCTACCTGCCCGGAATCGCCGTTCCTTATTACCGGTTCGTCGCCCGCAAGGGCTGATGCCCCGGCAGCTCAGTCAGCGCAATCGGCCCCCGGAGCTGGCGCCATGCCTGCCGCCAGTAGCCGCCTTCCCATCGCGCCCCCTCCGCTACGGCCTGGGCGGGCAGTTGGCACCAGGGCGCCGCCGGATGGCGGTGGTGGGTGCCGTGGTAGTTGAAATGCAGGATGGCGGCGGAAGCCCAGGCCGGCAGGCGATGGTTGCGGGCGACGGCGGGATCGCCGGCGGGGGTGCCGTAGTGGTAGGCGTTGTCGAAAAAGGACAGGAGCAGCCCGCGCAGGGCCAGGGCGGCCGCCAGCCAGGGCCAGTCGCCGCCCCAGAGGGCGAAGGCGGCGGCGAAGAGCGCCAGGGCCGCCAGGGCGTCGGTGCGGATTTCGGCCGCCACGCCCGGCCGTTCCAGCCACTCGCCAAAGGCTTTCCCGAGGGCGTTGGCGGGCAGGCAGCGGGCGATGAGCCGGCACCGCGGGCCGGCGGGCAGGAACATGGCCAGCCCGGCCAGGATTTCGGCCAGGTAAAGGCCGCCGAGGATGGTGCCGTAGTGGCGCAGGGCCGCCCGCTTGTAAGTTTCCCTGCCCGGTTCCCAGGTTTCGCTGAGATCGCCGGTGCGGCTGTAGCGGTGGTGCAGCAGGTGCCCCGCCCGCAATAGGGCGAAGGAGGCGCCGAAGAGTAGGGCAAGGAGGCGGCCGCCAGCCTGGTTGAAGATCGGCCGCGGGAAGAGCAGGCCATGGATGGCCTCGTGCAGGAGCGCCCACACGGCGGTGGTGAAGAGCGCCGCCGCCGGCGCGCTCCAGGCCGGCAGGCCGAGGAGGGGCGGTCCCCCGAGCAGGTAGCACTGGCTGGCGGCGAAGGCCAGGAACAGCAGGGTGTTGGCAGCGGCCGGGACGGCTCGCCGGCCGGTCGCCGGCGGGCGCTCAACACCCATCGGCAGCGGCCCCGGCGGACGGCCAGGCCCGTTCCCCCTCGGGCGCGGCGGCCAATTGGCGGTAAAGGGCGGCCAGGCGGACGGCCATGGCGGTATCCGAGCAATCCCGGGAACGGGACCGGGCCTCCGCCGACTTGTGCGCCCAGGCGGCAGGGTGGCTCAGGAAATGGCCGAGGACTTCGCCGAAGGCGGCGGCATCGTCGGGGGGCACGAAACAGCCGCGGCCACTCTCGAGGATGTCCGCCGTGCCCATGGCCGCCAGGGCGATGACCGGCAGGCCGGCGGCCATGGCCTCGGCCAGCACCAGCCCCTGGGTCTCGGTGCGGGAGGCGAAGACGAAGACGTCGGCGGCGGCATAGCAGTCCGGCAATTCCTGGCGGCGATCGAGGTAGCCGAGGAAGCGTACCGAATCGCCCAGGCCGAGGGCCGCCGCCTGCTGCCGCAGGTCGGCCATGGCCGGCCCTTCGCCGGTCACCAGCAGGAGGATGTCGGGGCAGGCCCGCCGTGCCCGCACCAGGGCCTCCAGCAGGAAGCCGATGTTCTTTTCGTGGGCGACGCGGCCGACGAAGAGGGCCACCGGCCGCGCGGGGTCGATGCCGTGACGCTGGCGGAAGACGTCCCGGCGGCCGCCGGCGAAGCGTTCCAGGGGAATGCCCGTGGGCAGCACGTGCAGGGGGGCGGTGACGCCGTAGGCCGCCAGCCGCTCGCCCATGGCGGCGGAGGGGACCACCACCGCGTCGAGGGCGTTGCACTGGCGCCGCGAAAAGCGCCGGGCGGCCCCCCGGAGCCAGCCCGCCGGCAGCCAGGGAGCGTAGTACTGGAGGTATTCCTCGAACAGGGTGTGGTAGGTGGCGATGACCGGCAGGCCCCGTTGCCGGGCGGCCTTGAGGCCGGCGTAGTGGGCGACGAAGGGGGTCTGCACATGGACCAGGTGGCAGCCCGCGGCGGCGGCCGCCACGGCGCGATGCATGGCACCCCACGCGACCAGCCGGTCTTCCGGGTCCTGGGGCAGGCGCCGGCCGGGGACGCGGACGACGCCGGGCTCATCGCCCTCGTCACCGTAGCTGGGCACCACCAGGCGCACCTCGACGCCCTGCTCCGCCAGACAGCGGCGGAAGGTCTCCATGGAGGTGGAAACGCCGTTGACCCGGGGAAAATAGACGTCGGACACCATCAGCACGCGCATCAGGCACTCACTTTCTCGTGGTCCGGTGCCGCCAGCGCCGGCAGTTGTTGCCGCAGGCCCCAGGCCACCAGTTCGAGGCGGCCGTCGGCGTGCTCGACGATGGCGGTGCAGGAATCGACCCAGTCGCCGCAGTTGACGTAGGTCAGCCCGCCGATGTCCTTGATGGCGGCCCAATGGATGTGGCCGCAGATGACGCCGTCCAGACCCTGCTCGCGGGCGTGGTGGACGGCGGATTCCTCGAAGTCGAAGATGAAGTTGAGCGCCGTCTTCACCTTGCGCTTGGCGTAGCCGGCCAGGGACCAGTAGCCGGGCAGCCCCAACTTGCGGCGGGCCCAGGACAGCCACATGTTGAGGCGTACCAGCCATTCGTAGCCGATGTCGCCGAGGATGGCCACCCAGCGGTGGTGGCGGGTGACCTGGTCGAAGGCGTCGCCGTGGATGAGCAGGAAGCGGCGGCCGTCGGCGGTCTCGTGCACCATTTCCTCGACGATCTCGATGTCCCCGAAGGCGATGCCGTAGTAATCGCGCAGGGCCTCGTCATGGTTGCCGGGGATGAAGACCACGTGTTCGCCGTGACGGGCCCGGCGCAGGAATTTCTGCACCACCGTGTTCTGGGCCTGGGACCAGTGGATGCTGCGGCTCATGGCCCAGAAGTCGATGATGTCGCCGATGAGGTAGGTCTTCTCCGCCGGGTACTCGCGCAGGAAATCGAGAAGGCGCTCGGCCTGGCAGGCGCGCGTGCCGAGGTGGATGTCGGACAGGAACAGGGAGCGGACCCGTGGCATGGCGCCACGATAGCGGCCCGGCGTTAAGCGCCGGTTATCGCCGTGTTACGGCACGGTTACGCCACGATCCGGGCGGGCGGAAATTTGGCGGCGAAACGGCTGCCCTTGCCGGGGGTGCTGGTGATGTCCAGGGTGGCCTGGTGGCGGGACAGGGCGTGCTTGACGATGGCCAGCCCGAGGCCGGTGCCGCCGGTATCCCGCGAACGCCCGCGGTCCACCCGGTAGAAGCGTTCGGTGAGCCGGGGGATGTGCTTGGGATCGATGCCGATGCCGGTATCGTGGACGGCGAATTCGCCGCCTTCGGCGCCGGTGCGCCAGGAGATGGTGACGGTACCGCCCTCCGGGGTGTAGCGCACGGCGTTGGAGACGAGGTTGCCCATGGCGCTGACCAGTTCGCCCTCGGCACCGCGCAGGTCGCCGCCTTCGGCTACCAGGACGATGGTGTGGCGCCCGCCGGAAAGGGCTTCGGCATCGCGCTTCAGCTTGTCCAGGAGGGTGGCCATGTCGATGGTTTCGTTTTCCGGTGGCGGCGCGGCCTCCAGGGAGGACAGGGTGAGCAGGTCGCGGACGATGCGCTGCATGCGCTCGGACTGCTCCTGCATGAGTTGCAGGTAGTGCTGCCGCTCGTAGGCTTCCAGGTCGATTTCCTGCAGGGTTTCCAGGAAACCGGCCAGCACGGTGAGGGGGGTGCGCAGCTCGTGGGAGACATTGGCGACGAAATCCCGCCGCATGCGGTCGAGAAGGTCGGCCTGGGTGACGTCCTTGATCTGCATGAGGCGGTTGCCCCGGCCATAGGGCAGCACGTGGATGGAAAGCACCCGGTCGCCCTTGCGGTCGGAACGCAGGGTCAGGGGACGGGAGAAGTCCTCCGCCGCCAGGTAATCGACGAACTCCGGCCGCCGGACCAGGTTGGCCAGGTGCTGGCCAAGATCGGTACGCAGGGTGATGCCGAACTGCATTTCGGCGGTGACGTTGCACCAGGTGATGCGGTTGTCGTCGTCGAGCAGGACGATGCCGTCGGTGAGGGCCTGGATCGCCGAGGAAAATTCCGCCACTTCGGTTTCCCGCTGGGCGATCAGCGACAGGAGGCGCTTCTCGTGGCGGTAGAGGCGGGAGAAGACCTCGTCCCAAACGCCCTCGCCTTCCAGGGCCTCGGTGTTGGCCGGCTGGCGGGACCAGCGCTCCAGGCGGGAGAAGTACACCAGGTGGTACGCGATCTGGCTGACGAGCCCGACGGTGAGCACCAGCCAGCCCACCCAGGGCTGCAGGACGCCGCCAACGAAGGCCGCCAGGGCCGCCGTGACGACGAGGTAGACGATGCCCCGCACCATGGGCAGGGGCATGCCGCTGCTACTGTCAGTCCCCACGGAAACGGTAGCCGGTGCCGCGGACGGTCTCGACGCGATCATGGTGGCCCGAGGGCTCCAGGGCCGCCCGCAGGCGGCGGATATGCACGTCTACCGTGCGTTCCTCGATGAAGACGTGGTCGCCCCACACTTCGTCGAGGAGTTGGGCCCGGGTGTACACCCGTTCGGGATGGGTCATGAAGAAAAAGAGCAGGCGGAACTCGGTGGGACCCAGCTCGATGGGCTGCTCGGCCGCCACGACGCGGTGGGTGGCCGGATTGAGGAGCAGGCCCTTGATTTCGACGGCCTCGCCGGCCAGATGGGGGGAGCGGCGGCGCAACACGGCGCGCACGCGGGCCACCAGTTCCTTGGGGGAAAAGGGCTTGGTCACGTAGTCGTCGGCCCCCGCCTCCAGGCCCTGGATCTTGTCCTCCTCATGGACCCGGGCGGTGAGCATGATGATGGGCAGTTCCCGGGTCCGGTCGTCGGCCCGCAGCTTCTTGGCGAGCGCCACGCCGGACTGGCCGGGCAGCATCCAGTCGAGGATGACCAGGTCGGGCAGGGCGGCGCGGATGGCGGATTCGCCCTCTTCGGCGCTGCCGGCGCGCACCACCAGGAAACCGGCGTGCTTCAGGTTGATGGCCACCAGCTCCTGGATGGCGGGTTCGTCCTCGACGACGAGGATGGTCGGGTTCATTTGGCGGCTTCTTTGGGCGGATGACGGATGTCGCGGCCTTCGACGATGTAGATGACGTGTTCGCCGACGTTCTTGGCGTGGTCGCCGATACGCTCGATGGCGCGGGCGATCCAGATGATGTCCATGGAGGTGGTGATGGTCCGCGGGTCTTCCATCATGTGGGTGATGAGCTGGCGGAGGATGGACTTGAATTCGACGTCCACCTCGTTGTCGGCGCGGATGACGTCCTCGGCGGCGGCGGTGTCGAGGCGGGCGAAGGCATCGAGGGCCTGGCGCAGCATGTTCAGGGCCGCGTCGGCCACGTGGCGCACGCCGACGCCGTACTGCACCGGCATGTGGCCGCTTTCGTAGATGCGGCGCACGCCCTTGGCGATCTTCTTGGCCTCGTCGCCGGCCCGCTCCAGGTCGGTGACGATCTTGCTGATGCCGAACACCAGGCGCAGGTCCGAAGCCGCCGGCTGGCGCTTGGCGATGACATGGGCGCAGTCGTCGTCGATGGCCTTCTCAAGGTCGTTGACCTTGCGGTCGGTCTCGACGATGGACTTGACGCTGGCGATCTCGCCGGTGTTGTAGGCGTCGATGGCGTCGGACACCTGGGACTCCACCAGGCCGCCCATCTGCAGCACATGGCTGCGCAGGCGGGAGAGGTCTTCGTCGAACTGGGTGGAAACGTGAGAGGTCTCGTTCATGGCATTTCCCATAATCAGCCCATGCGGCCGGTGATGTAGTCTTCGGTCCGCTTGTCCTGCGGCTTGATGAAGATGTCGTCGGTCTTGCCGAACTCCACCAGTTCCCCCAGGTACATGTAGGCGGTGAAGTCGGAGACCCGGGCCGCCTGCTGCATGTTGTGGGTGACGATGGCGATGGTGAATTCCCGCTTCAACTCGTGGATCAGTTCCTCGATGCGCATGGTGGAGATGGGGTCCAGGGCCGAGGTCGGCTCGTCGAGGAGCAGCACCTGGGGCTTCACCGCCACGCCGCGGGCGATGCACAGGCGCTGCTGCTGGCCGCCGGAGAGGCCGGTACCGGGCTGTTTCAGCTTGTCCTTCACCTCGTCCCACAGGGCGGCCTTGGTCAGGGCCCATTCGATGCGGTCATCCATCTGGTTGCGGGTCAGCTTCTCGTGCATGCGCACGCCGAAGGCAATGTTCTCGTAGATGGACATGGGGAACGGCGTCGGCTTCTGGAAGACCATGCCCACCTTGGCCCGCAATTCGATGGTGTCGACGCCCTTGTCCAGGATGTTCTTGCCGCCCACCAGGATCTCCCCCTCGGCCCGCTGGCCGGGATAGAGGTCATACATGCGGTTGATGGTGCGCAGCAGGGTGGACTTGCCGCAGCCGGAGGGGCCGATGAAGGCGGTGACCTTGCCCTTGAAGACATCCAGGTTGATGTTCTTCAAGGCCAGGGCCTTGCCGTAGTAGAAATTGAGGTTCCTGATGCTGATCTGGGGCGTCAGGGTTTCGATGGCTTGTTCGACGGGCATCATGGAATTATCCGTTGAAAGGTCAGCGCTGCGTGGTCTGGCGGAACATCACGCGAGCGACGATGTTGAGGGCCAGTACCCCGAGGGTGATGAGGAAGACGCCGGCCCAGGCCAGTTCCTGCCAGTCCTTGAAGGGGCTCATGGCGAACTTGAAGATGGTGACCGGCAGGTTGGCCATCGGTTCGGAGAGGTCGGTGCTCCAGAACTGATTGGACAACGCGGTGAAGAGGAGCGGTGCGGTCTCCCCGGAAATGCGGGCGAGCGCCAGCAGGATGCCGGTGACGACGCCGGTCTTGGCCGAGCGCAGGGTCACCATCATGATCACCTTCCACTTCGGCGCTCCCAGGGCGAAAGCCGCTTCGCGCAGGGTGTTGGGCACCAGGGCCAGCATGTCCTCGGTGGTGCGCACCACCACCGGGATCACCAGCAGCGCCAGGGCGACGGCACCGGACATGCCGGAGAACTTGCCCACCTGGGCCACATAGATGGCATAGACGAAGAGGCCGATGACGATGGACGGCGCCGACAACAGGATGTCGTTGACGAAGCGGGTGATCTTCCCCAGCCAGGTACGGCGTCCGTACTCGGCGAGGTAGACGCCGGCCAGCACCGCCACCGGGGTGGCCATGGCCATGGCCAGGCCGACCATGATGATGCTGCCGACGATGGCATTCTTGAGACCGCCAGCGCCCCCCGGTGGCGGCGTATCGACGGTAAACAGGCGCAGGGTCATGGCGCCGATGCCCAGGTCGATGACCATCCAGAGGATCCAGATCAGCCAGACGAGACCGAAGGCCATGGCCCCCAGGGAGAGGGTGAGGGCGATGGCGTTGATGGCCTTGCGGCGCATGACGAGATTCATGGCCGGCCCCTCAATGCTGGCGGCCGCCGGAGTTCTTCTCCAGCGACAGCAGCAACAGTTTGGACAGGGTGAGCACGATGAAGGTGATCACGAAAAGAATGAGCCCCAGCTCCACCAGGGCCGAGGTATAGAGACCCGGCGAAGCCTCGGCGAATTCGTTGGCCAAGGCCGAGGTGATGCTGTTGCCCGGCATGAACAGGGAGAAGTTGGAAAGCAGGCTGGCATTGCCGATGACGAAGGTCACCGCCATGGTCTCGCCGAGGGCGCGGCCGAGGCCAAGCATGACCCCACCGATGACGCCGACCCGGGTATAAGGCAGGACCACGTTCCACACCACCTCCCAGGTGGTGCCGCCGAGGCCGTAGCAGGATTCCTTCAGCATGGGCGGCGTCAGCTCGAAGACGTCGCGCATGACCGAGGTGATGAAGGGGATGATCATGATGGCCAGGATGATGCCGGCGGCCAGGATGCCGATACCCAGGGAGGGCCCGCTGAAGAGGCTGCCGATCACCGGCAGTTGGCCCAGGGTCTGGGCGATGACCGGCTGCACGTGCTCGCCGAACATGGGGGCGAAGACCAGCAGGCCCCAGATGCCGTAGACGATGCTGGGAATGCCGGCCAGGAGTTCGATGGCGATGCCGAGGGGGCGGCGCAGCCAGGTGGGGGAAAGCTCGGTCAGGAAGAGGGCGATGCCGAAGCTGATGGGCAGGGCGATGACCAGGGCGACAAGGGAGGTGACGAGGGTGCCATACATGGGCACCAGGGCGCCGAAGCGCTCTGCCGGCGGATTCCATTCCGAGCTGGTGAGGAAGCCGAAACCGAATTCCCGGATCGAGGGCATGGCGCTCCAGATCAGGGAGGCGACGATGCCGACGAGCAGCGCGAGGGTGATGGCGGCGAAGGCGCGGGTCAGGTTGAAGAACAGCAGGTCGCCGAACTGCCCCTTGGTCTTGCTGGGTGTGGTCATGGCCGGAATCCGGTGGTTACGGTGTGCGTCGTGGCCGGCCCGCTGGGAAAGGAACAACCTCCGCCCGGTAGCGGAGGTTGCCTCAGCCGGATTGCCGACGCGATGCATTCTATTCTTACTTGCCAGAATACACCGGCTTGCCGGCACCATCCTTGACGTTGCCCCAGGCGCCATGGATCAGCTTGATCAGGCTGTCGGGCAGGGCCACGTAGTCCAGTTCCTCGGCCAGCTTGCCGCCGTTCTTGTAGGACCATTCGAAGAACTTGAGCACTTCGGCGCCCTGGGCCGGTTTGTCCTGGGCCTTGTGCATGAGGATGAAGGTGGCACCGGTGATGGGCCAGGCGTCCTTGCCGTTCTGGTTGGTGAGGATTTCGTAGAAGGCGGACTTGGTCCAGTCGGCGCCGGCGGCGGCGGCCTTGAAGGTGAGGTCGTCGGGGGCCACGAAGTTGCCGGCGGCGTTCTGCACGAGGCCGTAGGTCATCTTGTTCTGCTTGACGTAGGCGTACTCGACGTAGCCGATGGAGCCGGGAATGCGCTGGACGAAGGCGGCGACACCCTCGTTGCCCTTGCCACCCATGCCGGTGGGCCACTGCACGGCGGTGCCGTCGCCGACCTTGGACTTCCACTCCTCGGAAATCTTGGACAGGTAGTTGGTCCAGATGAAGGTGGTGCCGGAACCGTCAGCACGACGGACGACGGCGATGTCGGTGGCCGGCAGGGCGACCTTGGGATTGAGCTCGGCGATGGCCTTGTCGTTCCACTTGGTGATCTTGCCCAGGTAGATGTCGGCCAGGACCGGGCCGGTGAACTTGAGTTGCCCCGGGGCGACGCCCTGCAGGTTGACGACGGGGACGACGCCGCCGATCACGGTCGGGAACTGCATCAGCCCGTCCTTCTCCAGCACTTCGGGCTTGAGGGGCATGTCGGAAGCGCCAAAATCGACGGTCTTGGCGTTGATCTGCTTGATACCGCCGCCGGAACCGATGGACTGGTAGTTCACCTTGTTGCCGGTGGCCTTCTGGTAGGCATCCGCCCACTTGCCGTAGATCGGGGCGGGGAAAGTCGCGCCAGCGCCGGTGATTTCGGCAGCCATGGCGGAAACAGCCGCGGCGCCGAGGGAGACGGCGATGACCGTGGCACGGAGGAAACGGGAATTGCGCAGCATGCGGTGTACTCCTTGGGAAGAAACTGGAGCGCAGTGTATGGCTGATTTATTACAGCCCTGTTACATCCGCCCTATGCCCAAAGTAAAAGGGCGCCGCAGCGCCCCTTCCGCAGCCGCTGTCCGGACTCGCTACTTGCCGGACTTGGCCGGCCGGCCGGTCTTGATTTTCTCCACCTTGCCGGCCGCCACCGCCAGGTCGGCATCCTTGAGGGCCGCCAGCAGGGCAACGCCGGCCCGCAGCAACTCGCTCTTCTTGACCGCCATGCCCCCCGCCTGGAGGCGCTTCTTGAGGGCGGCAAGCTGGGCGTACTCGTTCTCCGGCATGGTGAAACTGTCGCGCACCAGCTTGGCCTTCCTGGGTTTTTCCACCTTGGCCGGCTTATCCGCCTTCTTGCCCGCCGGCATCCGGGCCTTGGCCGGGGCTGGCCGCGGCGTCAGCTTCACCGCCTGGGCCTTGGCCAGGGCCTTGGCGAGCGCTTCCTTGGAGGCCTCGACCTTGGCCGCCACGGCGGCCTTGCCCGCCGCCGGCTTCCGCGCCGGCGCAACCTTGCCGGCGGCCGCCTTGGTGGCGGGCCGCGCCTTCTCTTCCTTGAGCGGCTCGGCCGCCACCACCACCGGCGCCTTGCCGCCGGCCGCATCCTTCTTCATCGTTGCCATGGCTTCCTCTCTAGAAAACGGTATATACAGTTTAGCGATTCAGGGGCAAAGAAAGGTTAAACTTTTGTGAAGGTAGAATAGCGGCGACCCCCTCCCTTCAGGAATCCCCTCATGACCCAGGACGAACTCAAGCAGGCCGTGGCCCAGGCCGCCGCCGACCTCGTGGCCGAAGAGGCCCCCGCCGGCAGCATCATCGGCGTCGGCACCGGCTCCACCGCCAATTTCTTCATCGACGCCCTGGCGCCCCTCCGGGGACGCTACAAGGGCGCCGTCGCCAGTTCCGAGGCCACCCGCAAGCGCCTGGAAGGGCACGGCTTCCCGGTACTCGACCTCAACGATGTGGACGACATCCCCCTCTACGTGGATGGCGCCGACGAGATCGACCACGGCATGCACATGATCAAGGGCGGCGGCGGCGCACTCACCCGCGAGAAGATCGTCGCCGCCGTGGCCCGGCGTTTCGTCTGCATCGCCGATGCTTCCAAGCGGGTGGAGGTGATGGGCAAGTTCCCCCTGCCGGTGGAGGTGATCCCCATGGCCCGCGCCCACGTCGCCCGGGAACTTGCCCGGCTGGGGGGCACGCCGGTACTGCGGGAAGGCTTCGTCACCGACAACGGCAACCTCATCCTCGACGTGAAGGGCCTGGCCATCACCGACCCCGTCGGCCTCGAACAGCAGATCAACCAGATCACCGGCGTCGTCACCAACGGCCTTTTCGCCGTGCGCCCGGCCAACGTGCTGCTGCTGGGCACCGCCGAGGGCGTCAGGCGCTTCGGCTGAAACCTTCCTGCAACCTTTCCCGCCTAGACTGGCGCCACCATCGAAGGGCCTTTCCGCCATGATCCCCTATCTCTCCTCCACCCTTTTCGCCAACCGCGCCGCCGCCCTGGCGGGCGTGCTGGAAGTCACCGGCATCCTGGTCCAGGCGGGCGAGCGCTACACCGCCCTGGTCATGGAGTCCGGCCGCCAGGCGCTGAGCCTGGGCGACCGCGGCCTGGAGCAGCCGGCCCGGTGGCTGGAATTGTCCGGCGGCGCCTCCACCCACCTCCTGGAACAGGCCTACGAGATCGCCTGCGACACCCACGCCGCCCTCATCGCCGCCGGTGACGCCCAGGTGCGGCGCTTCGACGAGGTCGTGCGCGGCATCCTGACGCGGGCCGCCGACTGGTCCCCCTGGGAAAGCGCCGTCGCCTTCGACGCCCTCCGCACCAGCCTGGACAGCGCCGAAAACACCATCCACGAAATGAGCGAAGTCGCCACCCAGACCATCGAGGTGGCGGAAAAGGAAGCCCGCCTCATCGCCGAGGCGGTCGCTCCCACGCCGGCGGCCCGGGCGCGCAAGCGCGCCTGAGGCAGGCGGCGGTCAGCGAATGGTCAGGCGCTCGATCCAGCGGGCGCCGGCCGGAATGTCGCTGCGTTCGCCGGGGCCGAAGGGAGGCACGCCGGGATCGGCCGGCGGCGCCGAAATGGCGTTGAGATCCACCGCCTGGGGCGTGCCGACGAGGCCCTCGTCGGTCAGGCGCAGGCGGTAGTAAAGGCCGTTCCACAGGCGGGCGCCGTAATCGCTGGGCAGCTTGTAGAGAAACAGGAGCGAATGCTCCAGCCAGACCAGGTCCGCCGGAGTCACCGTACCCGGGTTGCGGTAGGGATAAGGGACGTGGCAGACGATTTCCTCGCTCCCCTCCAGGCACTTGAATTCCTTCATCGACAGGAAGAAATCCTTGAAGCGGCCGTGGTCCAGGTGCAGGGTGAAGCCGGTGCGCCCGTCCTTGGCCGGCGCGAACTCGACGGTCCCGAGGGGGATGGCCCGGCCGTCGCGGGTGTGGGCGGTGAGAGCCTTGCTCCCGGCCATTTCCCAGGCCCATGCCGGCAGGGCCAGCAGGGCGATGCAGGCTACGATCGACAGGCGGTATGGGTTCGGCATCGTGGCGCTCTCCAGGGCATCCGGCCGGCGGCCGGGGACGCTTTCATTGTAGAGCCTATTTCCGCCGGCAAAAAAAGGCCCCGGTGGGAGAACCGGGGCCGAACCGAGGTTACTGCAGAGAGAGACTGCTGATGAAACGGTGCGCCGCTCAGGCGTAGGTGGGGGCGAAGGCTTCCTCCGGCGAGGCCACCGGACCCTTGTCGCTCCAGTAGGGGGAGAGCTTGCGCAACTGGGCGACGATGCCGGGCACGGCGGCGATGACGCGATCCACTTCCTCTTCCGTGTTGTAGCGGGAGAGGGAGAAGCGGATGGTGCCGTGGGCCGCCGTGTAGGGGATGCCCATGGCCCGCATGACGTGGGAGGGTTCCAGGCTGCCCGAGGTGCAGGCGGAACCCGAGCTGCAGGCGATGCCCAGCTTGTTCAGCAGCAACAGGATGGCCTCGCCCTCGATGTACTCGAAGGCGATGTTGCTGGTGTTGGGCAGGCGGTTGCCGCCGACGCCCGCATCGCCGGTGGCGAAGCAGTGGGTGACCTGGCTGAGGATGCCCTTTTCCAGCTTGTCGCGCAGCGCCTTCACCGTGCTGTTCTCCGCCGCCATGTGTTCCAGGGCCAGTTCGCAGGCCTTGCCGAGGCCGACGATGGACGCCGAGTTCTCGGTGCCGGCGCGGCGGCCCCGCTCCTGGTGGCCGCCCCGCAGCAGCGGACGGAAGCGGCAGCCGCGGCGCAGGTAGAGGACACCGATGCCCTTGGGGGCATGCAGTTTGTGGCCCGACAGCGACAGCATGTCGATCTTGCTGTTCTTGAGGTCGATGGGGATCTTGCCCACCGCCTGCACCGCGTCGGTATGGAACATGATGCCCTTCTCGGCGGCCAGGGCGGCCATTTCCTCGACGGGGAAGATGGTCCCCGTCTCGTTGTTGGCCCACATGGCGGAGACGACGGCGACCCGGTCGTGGAGCAGGGACTTGTACTCGTCCATGTCCAGGCGGCCCTTCTTGTCCACCTTGAGCTTGTGGACGATGTAGCCCTCCTTCTCCAGCCAGTCGCACAGGGTGAGGATGGCCGGGTGCTCGACGACGGTGGTGATCACCGTGTTGCGCTCGGGCTGGGCCTTCAAGGCGGAGAGGATGGCGGTGGAGTCGGACTCGGTGCCGCAGGAGGTGAAGATGATCTCCGAATCATGCTCGGCGCCCAGCAGCGCCTGCACCTGGCCGCGGGCCTTCTTGAGGGCCTTGCCCACCTCGCTGCCGAAGGCATGGATGGAAGAGGCGTTGCCGAAATGCTCCGTGAAGAACGGCAGCATGGCTTCGACCACGGCGGGATCGACCCGCGTCGTGGCGTTGTTGTCCAGGTAGATGGGTTTCAGGTCCATGGCGCGGTCCTCGGGTCTCTGTGGGGTATGGGGCGTGAAATTAGAATCCGGCGTGACCGACCGTTCGCCCTGAGCTTGTCGAAGGGCGGCTCGCCGGGGACATGTCAGGCCTCGACGGGCATGTGGCTGGCCGGCAGCACCTGCACCAGCTCGCCCAGGGCCTCGATCATCTTCTGCTGGATGCCGCCCAGGGTGGCTGCTTCCATCATGCAGCCGGAGCAGGCGCCCTTGAGGTGCACGTAGATCTTCTTGCCCTGGACATCGGCCAGTTCCACGTCGCCGTGGTCCCGCTGCAGCATGGGACGCACCGACTCCAGGACTTCCTCGATGAGCTTGATCTTCTCGACGATGGAAAGCTTCTTGGCGGGGGGCTTCGGCGCTTCCGGCGTGGCCGGGCAGGCGGGCGGGGGCGACACCTCGCCGGGGCCGGCGCGGGAGGCCTTGACCTTGGCCAGGATCTCCTCGATGCCCTCGTGGCAGGAGGCGCAGCCGCCGCCGGCCTTGGTGTAGAAGGTCACTTCCTCGACGGTGTTGAGGTTGTTGGCGGTGACCACGTCCTCGATCATCACGGCGTCGATGGCGAAGCACTTGCAGATGAGGGCGCCTTCCTCGTGGTCGTCGGACCACTCCTCGCCGCGGTAGTTGGCCACCGCCGCCTGCAGGGCCTCGCGGCCCATGACGGAGCAGTGCATCTTTTCCGGCGGCAGGCCGTCCAGGTAGTCGGCGATATCCTGGTTGCTGACCTTGAGGGCTTCATCGAGGGTCATGCCCTTGATGATCTCGGTCAACGCCGAGGAGGAAGCAATGGCCGAACCGCAGCCGAAGGTCTGGAAATGGGCGTCCTCGATGACCTCGGTCTCCGGGTTCACCTTGAGCATGAGGCGGAGCGCGTCGCCGCACTGGATGGAACCCACATCGCCGATGCCGTTGGCCTCTTCCAGGGGGCCGGAGTTGCGCGGGTTGAAGAAGTGTTCGCGGACCTTGTCGGAATATTCCCACATGATGCGTTCTCCTTAGACCGAGAAGGACTGGCCGCAGGAACACTGGGCCGAGGCGTTGGGGTTGTCGAACTTGAACCCGGTGTGGGTCAGGGTGTCCACGAAATCGATGGTGACGTTGTCGATCATCGGCATGGTCATCGGATCCACCAGCAGCTTGACGCCTTCGACTTCCAGTTCCCAGTCGTCCTCGGCCTTCTCGGCTTCCAGCTTCATGCCGTACTGGAGACCCGAGCAGCCGCCGCCGGAGATCATCAGGCGCAGGCCGGCCACCGGCGTTTCGGAACCGCGGATGAAGCGTTGGACGGCTTTCACGGCAGCGGGGGTGAGATTGATCATGGCAGTTCTCCGAAGGGTTGATGGCTGCCTTCCTGCAAGGGCCGTGCCACGGCAAACCCCGTCCGCAAACCGATAGATTTCAATGGCTTAGAAAGTCATCTATAAAACCGACGCTTTGTCGGGTTTGCGACAACGCCCTGGATGGGGGCCTCCCCGCCGGGAACTTCCGCCCAGGCGGCACACTCAACCCCTTGCCAGGACGCCCATTCCACGGCATCCTCCGCCCCCCGCCCCGGCAGGATGGCCGCCCACCGGCCATCCCCGCAGGAGGCGGGTACGGTCCGTGCTTCCTTCCTGGCAAAAGACCGCAACACATAACGATCATGACCGCCCCCTGGCAGAGAACCTTCGCCGCCTTCGCCGGCCCCGGCATCGCCCACCCGTCGGACACCCTGCGGGTCACCGACGGGGATGCCGCCGCCATCCTCGCCGACCTGGCCGGCGAAACCTGGCAGCCCGCCGCCCCCGCCGGCGAAGGCCGCCACCGGGACTATTCCCTTCGCCACACCGCCGATCTCGGCACCACCGCCCTCTTCCTCGGCGGCGTCATCGTCGGCTTCTATGCCGGCTCCTACCTCTGGCTCCGGCGCGAACACCAGGGCCGGGGGCTGTCCACGCCCCTCATCCTCGCCGCCGCCGCGGTGCGGGGGGGCACCGTGCTGCCCCCCGGCGTCGCCCTGCAGGGCTACACCCACGCCGGCCTGGCCGCCCACCGGGCCGCCCACACCCACGCCATCCTCACCGCCCTGGCCGAGGGCCGGCCGGTGCCGCACCAAGTCGCCATGGCGGCGACCAGCGCCGATTACGCGGCTGGCGACGACGCGTCGGCCACCCTGGCCAAGCGCTGACCATCCGGCGCGCCCATCCCCCGGAGGTTTTGATGGCGGGGGGAACGGCCCATCGCCCGCGCCTGTCTCATGGATGCCGGATCTTGATCGTTCCTTTCCTCAACCGTGAGGAGGCATGCCATGCCCGAAAACCTCTGCGACCTGACCTGCACGCCCTGCCGGGGCGGCATTCCTCCCCTCACCCGCGCCGAAGCCGAAGCCTATCTGGCCCAGGCCCCCGCCTGGGAACTCCTCGGCGATGGCCGGCGCATCGAGCGCAGCTTCAAGTTCGCCGACTTCAAGGCGGCCCTCGCATTCGTGAACCGGGTCGGCGCCCTGGCCGAGAGCCAGGGACATCACCCGGACGTGGCCTTCGGCTGGGGCTGGGTGAAAATCACCTGGTGGACCCACAAGATCGACGGGTTGCACGCCAACGACTTCATCATGGCCGCCAAGACCGACGCCCTGGTGCAAGAGCCCATTTCGGCAGATCGTTGACCCGAGTTTGGCCAAAGGCGGGATGAGCCCTTCGACGAGCCGGGAGGGTTATTCCTGGTTCTTCTCTTTGAGGAGAAGGCCACGAGCGGGGAGGGAGGAATGTCGACCGGCATCGGCGGCAGGCCCGCTGACCGACGGGCCGAGACATTCCCGCAGGCGCGGCACCGCCCAATCGACAAAGGCGCGGACCCGGTTGGAAAGCAGGCGGGAGTGGGGATAGACCAGGCTGACCAACGCGGCTTCCGGTTCCCACTCCGGCAGGATGCGCACCAGCTCGCCGGCGGCCTCGGCTTCCCGGCACTGGTAGGCGAGAAAGCGCCCGCATCCCAGGCCCTTGCGGCAAGCCTCCAGGGCTGCGTCCACCTGGTTGGTGGCGAGGACGTCGTGCACCGGCACCCGCAAGTTCTTGCCACTCCGGGTGAAGGTCCATTCGGCGGCTTCGCCCAGGCCGGTGAAGCGGATGACCCGATGATTCCCCAGCTCTGCCGGGTGCCGGGGCGCCCCCTGGCGCGCCAGGTATGACGGGCTGGCGCACACCACCCGCCGCGTCGTTCCCAGGGGCAGCGCCACCAGGGTCGAATCCGGCAGGGGGGCGATGCGGATGGCCAGGTCGATCCCTTCTTCGATGAGGTCGATCACCCGGTCCAAGAGCAGGAGTTCCACCCGCATTTCGGGATGGGCCGCAAGGAAGTCGGTGACCACCGGCGCCACGTGCAGCCGGCCGAACATGACCGGGGCGGTAATGGCCAGACGGCCGGCCGGGCGCAGGCGGCGATCGGTGAGCAGGCTTTCGGTTTCTTCCAGTTCCGCCAGGAGGCGACGGCTGCGTTCGAAATATTCGCGCCCCTCTTCGGTCAGGGCCATGCGCCGGGTGGTGCGGTTGAGCAGCCGCACGCCCAGGCCCTGCTCCAGGGCCGCCAGGGAACGCACCACGGCGGCCAGCGACATGCCGGCCTTGTCAGCGGCGGCGGTCAGGCTGCCCGTTTCCACGATGCGCACGAAGGTGGCCATGGCCTTGAACTTGTCCATGAACGGATATTAAACCGCAAATAGAATTAATTTAATTCTCCGGCAGCTATTTATCTCCATATCCGCATCGATCACCATGGCATCCACGTATCGCCCCCCAGGAAACGCCATGTCCAGACACTTTGCCGAAATCGCCTACACGCCGGCCGTCCGCGTCCTGCAGCGCCGCTACAACGGCAGCGAAATGCCTTCCGGTTCGGGCAGTCCGCAACCCGAACTGGGTCCGCGGGAAAGCACCTTCATCGCCGCCCGCGACAGCTTCTATCTGGCCACGGTCAGCGAAACCGGCTGGCCCCACGTCCAGCACCGTGGCGGTCCCGCCGGCTTCCTGCGGGTACTCGCCCCCCGGCTCCTGGCCTTCCCCGATTACGGGGGCAACCGCCAGTACGTCAGCGCCGGCAACCTGCAGGGTAACGACCGCGCCGCCCTGATCCTGATGGACTACCCCCACCGCCGGCGCCTGAAGATCCTCGGCCACATGACCGTCTGGGACGCCGCCGACGCGCCGCCGGAACTGGCCGGCGTCACGGCCCCCGCCGGCGGCATCGGCGCCGAGCGGATCATGGTCCTGCAAGTCGCCGCCTTCGACTGGAACTGCTCACAGCACATCACCCCCCGTTACAGTGCCGCCGAACTGGCGGCCCTGGGTATCCCCGACCTTTCCGCACCCACCCCTTAGCCACGGAGACTGCCATGAAACTTTACGATCTCGCCCTGTCCGGCAACTGCTACAAGGTCCGCCTCCTGACGGCACTGGCCGGCATTCCCCTGGAAATCGCCGCGGTCGATTTCCTCGCCGGCGAACACAAGCGCCCGCCCCTCAGCGATCTCAACCCCTGGTGCGAGATCCCCATCCTCGTGGATGGCGACCTGGTCCTGCGGGATTCCCAGGCCATCCTCGTCTACCTGGCCGCCCGCTACGCCGGCGAAAGCTGGCTGCCCCGCGATCCGGCCGGCCTGGCCATGGTCATGCAATGGCTTTCCACCGCCGCCAACGAAATCCAGAACGGCCCGGGCTCCGCCCGCCTGGTGGACAAGTTCGGCTATCCCCTCGACAAGGGCGACACCCTCAAGCGGTCCGCCCGCATCCTCCCCCTCATCGACGCTCACCTGGCGGCGCACCGCTGGCTGGCCCTGGAGCGGCCCACCATCGCCGACTGCGCGGTCTTCCCCTACGTCGCCCTGGCGCCCGAGGGCGGCGTCTCCCTCGAAACCTACCCGCACATCCGGCAGTGGATCGGGCGCATCAAGGAATTGCCGGGCTTTGCGCCGATGCCGGGGCTCTGACCGCGCCGCCGCATCTCAGAAGGGAGCCCGGGAAACCGGGCTTTTTTGTTGCCGACGCCGCCTCTTTACACTTTCTTAACGCCCCGGCGGCGATTCTTTGCCCAATCTTGACGTGGCGGCGCCTATATTTCAGCGCGTACCGTTCCACGACATATTCGGGAGTTCCCATGGACCTGCTCTACATCGCCCTCGCCGTCGGCTTCTTCGCCGCCACTGCGGCGCTGGTTTCTCTCTTCGAGAGAATCCGGAGGCGCCCATGAGCCTTCTCTACCTCATCGCCCTCGTCACCGCCGTCGGCGTCTTCGGCTACCTGGTCGCCGTCCTCTTCTGTCCGGAGGATTTCTCATGACCGCCAGCGGCTATCTGCAGATCGTCCTCTACCTGGGCGTCCTCCTGGCCCTGTGCTGGCCCCTGGGCGTCTACATGGCCCGCGTCTACCGGGGCGACATTCCCGCCTTCGTGGCCTGGCTGCGCCCGGTGGAGCGCGGCCTCTGCCGGCTGGCCGGGGTAAGCGAGGATGACCGGATGGGCTGGGCGCGCTACGCCTTCGCCGTGCTGCTCTTCAATTTCCTCGGCTTCCTGGCGGTATACGCCCTGCTGCGCCTGCAGGGTGCTCTGCCGCTGAACCCCGACGGCATGGCCGCCACCACCGCCGACCTGGCCTTCAACACCGCCGTCAGCTTCGCCACCAACACCAACTGGCAGAGCTACGGCGGCGAGTCGACCCTGAGCTACCTGACCCAAATGCTGGGCCTCACCGTCCAGAACTTCCTTTCCGCCGCCACCGGCATGGCCGTCCTGGTGGCCCTGGCCCGCGGCTTCGTGCGGCGGGAGGCGGGTGAGCTGGGCAACTTCTGGGTGGATCTCGTGCGCTCCGTGCTCTACATCCTGCTGCCCCTGTCCATCGCCCTGGCGGTGGCCCTGGCCGGCCAGGGCGTGGTGCAGACCTTCGACGCCCATCGAACCGCCACCCTGGTTGAAAAACTCGACTACGCGCAGCCCCGGATGGGGGCCGACGGCCGGCCCGTTCTCGACGGCCAGGGACAGCCCGTCACCGAGAAGGCATCCACCGCCGAACAGGCCATCGCCGTCGGCCCGGCCGCCGCCCAGATCGCCATCAAGCAACTGGGCACCAACGGCGGCGGTTTCTTCAACGTAAATTCCGCCCATCCCTTCGAGAACCCGACGCCGCTTGCCAATTTCCTGGAAATGATCGCCATCCTGCTGATTCCCGGGGCGCTGTGCATCACCTTCGGCGTCATGGTGGGGGACCGCCGCCAGGGGGTGGCCATCCTGGCGGCCATGACCCTCCTGCTGGTGGCCCTGCTGGCCGCCTGCGTCTGGGCGGAGCAGGCCGGCAATCCGCTCTTCGCCCGGCTGGGCCTGGACACCCGGGCGTCCGAACTGCAGCCCGGGGGCAACATGGAGGGCAAGGAAGCCCGCTTCGGCGTCGTCAATTCCGCCCTCTGGGCGACGGCGACGACGGCCGCCTCCAACGGCTCGGTCAACGCCATGCACGACTCCTTCACCCCCCTCGGCGGCCTCGTGCCGATGTGGCTGATCCAGCTTGGCGAGGTGGTCTTCGGCGGGGTCGGCTCCGGCCTCTACGGCATGCTCGTCTTCGCCCTGGTGGCGGTCTTCGTGGCCGGCCTGATGATCGGCCGCACGCCGGAATACCTGGGCAAGAAGATCGAGGCCTTCGAAGTGAAGATGGCCGCCGTCGCCATCCTGGTGCCGCCCCTGGTAGTGCTGGTGGGCACGGCCGTCGCCGTGACCACCGACGCCGGCCGGGCGGGCCTCGCCAACCCCGGCGCCCACGGCTTCTCGGAAGTTCTCTACGCCTTCTCCTCGGCCGGCAACAACAACGGCAGCGCCTTCGCCGGCCTTGCCGCCAACAGCCCCTTCTACAACACCCTGCTCGGCCTGGCCATGCTATTCGCCCGTTTCTGGATCATCGTGCCGGTGCTGGCCATTGCCGGCTCCCTGGCGGCCAAGAAGAGCATTCCGCCAGGCGCCGGCACCCTGCCGACCCACACGCCCCTGTTCGTCCTGCTGCTCATCGGCACCGTGATCGTGGTCGGCGCCCTGACCTTCCTGCCGGCCCTGGCCCTGGGCCCCATCGTCGAACACCTGCAGATGATCGGCGCCCGCTGATGAGTACGCAATTCAATACCCAACCCGCCGTTCGGGCCGAGCCTGTCGAAGCCCATGGTGCACCGCCCTTCGACAAGCCTGCCCGGAGCCTGACGAAGGGCTCGGGGCGAACGAAATTCCGGTTGCCGGGCCAATAAGGAGAACCCATGCAAACCACTCAAGCCCTGTTCGATTCCTCCATCCTGCGGGAGGCCGCCTGGGAATCCTGCAAGCGCCTGTCGCCGCGCTATCAGCTCAAGAACCCTGTCATGTTCGTGGTCTGGCTGGGCAGCGTGCTGACCACCGGCCTCTTCCTCCAGGCCCTGGCGGGTGAGGGCGAGGCCTTCGCCGGCTTCATCCTGGCCATCAGCCTGTGGCTGTGGTTCACCGTGCTCTTCGCCAACTTCGCCGAAGCTGTCGCCGAGGGGCGCGGCAAGGCCCAGGCCGCCACCCTGCGCGGCCTGAAGAAGACGGTGTGGGCCAAGAAGCTGCAGGAGCCCCACCGCGGCGCGCGGATGCACACGGTGCCCTCGGAAGACCTGAAGAAAGGCGACGTCGTCATCGTCACCGCCGGCGAGGTCATCCCGGGGGACGGCGAAGTCATCGAGGGCGTCGCCTCGGTGGACGAGTCGGCCATCACCGGCGAATCCGCCCCCGTCATCCGCGAGGCCGGCGGCGACTTTTCCGCCGTCACCGGCGGCACGCGGGTGCTGTCCGACTGGCTGGTGGTACGCATCACCGTCAATCCCGGCGAGACCTTCCTCGACCGCATGATCGGCATGGTGGAAGCGGCCAAGCGCCAGAAGACCCCCAACGAAATCGCCCTCACCATCCTGCTGGTGGCCCTCACCCTCGCCTTCCTGCTGGCCACCGCCACCCTGCTGCCCTATTCGCTGTACAGCGTGGCGGCTGCCGGCGCCGGCTCGCCCATCACGGTGACGGTGCTGGTGGCGCTGCTGGTCTGCCTCATCCCCACCACCATCGGCGGGCTGCTCTCGGCCATCGGCGTCGCCGGCATGAGCCGCATGATGGGCAAGAACGTCATCGCCACCTCCGGCCGCGCCGTCGAGGCCGCCGGCGACGTGGACGTGCTGCTCCTGGACAAGACCGGCACCATCACCCTGGGCAACCGCCAGGCGGCGAAATTCGTCCCCGCCCCCGGCGTCGGCGAGGCCCAGCTCGCCGAGGCGGCCCTCTACGGCTCCCTCGCCGACGAGACGCCGGAAGGGCGCTCCATCGTCACCCTGGCCAAGGAAGCCCTGCACCAGCGCGGCCGCGACATCCAGGCCGACGGCGCCGCCTTCGTCCATTTCACCGCCCAGACGCGCATGAGCGGCATCGACTGGAACGGCCGCAGCATCCGCAAGGGCGCGGCCGAAGCGGTGCGCGACCACATCGCCGTCCAGGGCGGCCTCTGGCCGGCCAAGGTGCAGGAGGCGGTGGACGACATCGCCCGCCACGGCTCGACCCCCCTGGTGGTGGCGGAAGGCAACCGGGTGCTGGGCGCCGTCGAGCTCAAGGACATCGTCAAGGGTGGCATCAAGGAGCGCTTCGCCGAACTGCGCCGCATGGGCATCAAGACGGTGATGATCACCGGCGACAACCGGTTGACCGCCGCCGCCATCGCCGCCGAGGCCGGGGTGGACGACTTCCTCGCCGAAGCCACGCCGGAGGCCAAGCTGAAACTGATCCGCCAGTACCAGGCGGAAGGCCGCCTGGTGGCCATGACCGGCGACGGCACCAACGACGCCCCGGCCCTGGCCCAGGCCGACGTGGCGGTGGCCATGAACACCGGCACCCAGGCGGCCAAGGAGGCCGGCAACATGGTGGACCTGGATTCCAACCCCACCAAGCTGATCGAGGTGGTGGAAACCGGCAAGCAGATGCTGATGACCCGGGGCGCGCTGACCACCTTCTCCATCGCCAACGACGTGGCCAAGTACTTCGCCATCATCCCGGCCGCCTTCGCCACCACCTACCCGGCCCTCAACGCCCTCAACGTCATGGGCCTGGCGACGCCGGCCTCGGCCATCCTGTCGGCGGTGATCTTCAACGCCCTCATCATCGTCGCCCTCATCCCCCTGGCCCTGAAGGGCGTCGCCTACCGGCCCCTGGGCGCCGCCGCCATCCTGCGCCGCAACCTGCTGGTCTACGGCGTCGGCGGCCTGATCGTGCCCTTCGCCGGCATCAAGCTCATCGACCTGGTCCTGGTGGGCCTCAATCTCGCCTAAGGAAAGCACCATGCTCAAGGAACTCAAGCCAGCCCTGATCCTCTTCGTGCTCCTCTCGGTCGTCACCGGCCTGCTCTATCCCGGCCTCGTCACCGGCATCGCCCAGGCCGTCTTTCCTGCCGAAGCCAACGGCAGCCTGATCGTCAGCGACGGCAAGGTGGTAGGCTCCCGCCTCATCGGCCAGAACTTCGCCGACCCCAGGCACTTCTGGGGGCGCCCCTCGGCCACCGCGCCGATGCCCTACAACGCAGCTTCTTCCGGCGGTTCCAACCAGGGCCCCCTCAACCCGGCCCTGGAAGAAGCCGTCAAGGCCCGCATCGAAGCCCTCAAGGCCAGCGACCCGGGGCAGACCGCCCCTATCCCCGTCGACCTGGTCACCGCCTCCGCCAGCGGCCTCGACCCCCATATCAGCGTCGCCGCCGCCCGCTGGCAGGCGCCGCGCATCGCTCGCCAGCGCGGCCTGCCGGAGGCGGCCGTGCACCTACTCATCGGCCACCACACGGAAGGCCGCCAGTGGGGCATCCTGGGCGAACCCCGGGTCAACGTCCTGGCCCTCAACCTGGCCCTGGACCGGGAAGCGGGCAGCCGATGAAAAGGCAAACGGACTGCCGATAACGGATAATGGCTCGCAGGAGGGAGAGCCGGCCATGACCGACAACGCCACGAAGCACGACCCGCAGGTACGCCTGTTCCACGCCAGCCTGGTCTGGCCCCTGCGGCTGGAGCCCCTGGCCGCCAGCGAGGCGGAGGGACGCCACTGGGAGGTCTTCCAGGCCCTGGAAGGGCACCCCTGGCGGTTGATCGACGACGAGTTCACCGCCGACCCCGCCCAGTTCAAGGAACGACACTACCGGGAGTTCGTCGCCTTCCTGCCCTATGTCCAGCGCTTCCTCTACGGCGAAGGCCGTTCCCGCCGCCCCTCGCCCGACGATCCGCCGGGGGATTCGCCGGTGCACGTCTTCCGCCGCAGCGACGTGCGTGGCCTGCGCCTGTGGCCCACCCCCGGCGCCGAACCGATCCGGCTCGACGTGGTGCACCTCGACCTCTATTTCTTCCACGACCTGGACGTGGTGGTCCTCAACGTCGAGGTGCGCGGCCGGGACCTGCCGCTGGCCACGGTCCGGGACATCCTCTTCCGCTTCGGCCGCGCGTACCCGTCCGGCTGGGACGAGCAGGGCGACGGCCTGCACAACGTCCACCTGGTGGAATGGCTCGATGCCGATGACCGGGTGGTGGCGGTCTCCGATACCGAGCGCCGGACCAAGTTCCTGGAGTACGTCTGCCGCCACCGCAGCCCCTGCATCAACGAGCACTGGGCCTGGCTGCTCAATCCCCTGGTGCTGGCCCATTCCGACCAGGCCGGGGAGTTGCGCTACCGCCTCATCGAATACCACCGCATGCCGGTGATGGCCTACCTGGCGGTGGACGAGCCGCGGCGGCTGACGCGGGAAGACTGGGTGCGCATCGGCTTCGCCACTACCCTGCACCCGGACGAGGCGCTGCCCGTCAACGACCCCAGCGTCAAGGACTTCGTCGGCCGCTACTGCCAGGACCGCCACTGGCACAACAGCGAGGCCGGCCCCAACACCCGCTACATCTGCACCGGCAACGCCCTGGCCGTGGTGGGCGACGCCCGCTCCGCCTATTTCGTCGACAACGAACGGGGCGTGCTGGCCCAGTTCCGCCACCAGAACTTCATCGTCTTCCTCATCGCCCACCTGCACCGGGCGGCGCTGCTGGTCTTTTCCGAGGTGCTGGTGGATGCGGTCAATGACCTGGACATCCGCGACGACGTGTCGGTGCGCCGCTTCAAGCGCCGCATCCGGGCCAACTTCGAGACCTTCCTGCGCTTCACCCACCGCTACTGGTTCCACGAGCTGTCGGAGCGGCCCCACCTGCAGGCCCTCTACCGCCTGTGCGCCAACCACCTGCGCAACGACGACCTCTACGACGAGGTGCGGGACGAGATCCGCGAGATGAGCCATTACCTGGACAGCGACTCCCAGCGCCGGCAGTCGAACACCGTGGTCCGCCTCACCGTCATCACCATCCTCGGCCTCATCGCCACCGTCACCACCGGCTATTTCGGCATGAACATCATTCCTTTCGGCGAGGGACCGGCCGGCGAGCGCCTGGTGCATGGCATCGTCGCCACTGTCGTCTTCGTCGCCCTGGTGCTGTTCGCGGTGGCCCGCTCCAAGCGGCTGTCGGACTTCCTGGAAACCCTGGCCGACGAGAAGGTGCGCCTGCGTGACAAGCTCACCGCCCTGGGCCGCGTCATCGTGCCGGGCCGAAGAAGCTGATGGCCGAAGCGCCCCGCCGCCCCGATCCGGACGCCCTGCTGGCCCAGCTCGAAAGGGAGCAGGAGCAGTCCCGCCGCGGCAAACTGAAGATCTTCTTCGGCGCCAGCCCCGGCGTCGGCAAGACCTACGCCATGCTGAGCGCCGCCCGCACCCTGGTGGCCCAGGGCGTGGATCTGGCGGTGGGCGTGGTGGAGACCCACGGCCGCTCGGAAACCGCGGCCCTGGTGCGGGGGCTAGACGCCATCCCGCCCCGCCTCATCGACTACAAAGGCCACCAGCTCAAGGAATTCGACCTCGACGCCGCCCTGGCCCGGGCCCCCGACCTCATCCTGGTGGACGAGCTGGCCCATTCCAACGTCCCCGGCTCCCGCCACCCCAAGCGCTGGCAGGACGTGGAGGAACTGCTGGCGGCGGGCATCGACGTCTACACCACGGTGAATGTGCAGCACCTGGAGAGCCTCAACGACGTCATCGGCGGCATCACCGGCGCCAAGGTCTGGGAGACGGTGCCCGACCACGTCTTCGACGACGCCGACGAGATCGTCCTCGTCGACCTGCCCCACGAGGAACTGTTGCAGCGCCTGAAGGAGGGCAAGGTCTACATCCCCCAGCAGGCGGAGCGGGCGATCCAGAATTTCTTCCGCAAGGGCAACCTGCTTGCCCTGCGGGAGCTGGCCCTGCGCCGCACAGCCGACCGGGTGGACGACGACGTGCTGGCCTACCGCCGGGAAAAATCGGTGACCACCGTCTGGCCCACCCAGGAGTCGCTCCTCGTCTGTCTCGGCGCCACCACCGGCAGCAACCGGCTGATCCGCGCCGGCGCCCGGCTGGCCGCCCAGTTCAACGTGCCCTGGCACGTCATCTACGTCGAGACGCCCAAGCTGCAGCGCCTGCCGGAGGCCGACCGCGCCCGCATCCTGCGCTCCCTGAAGCTCGCCCAGGACCTGGGGGCCGCCACCGCCAGCCTCTCCGGCAACGACCCGGTGGCCACCGCCGTCGCCTACGCCCGCGAGCACAACCTGGGCAAGGTGGTGGTGGGCCGCGACTCCACCCGGCTCCGGCCCTGGCGGCGCAGTTTCGCCGAGCGCCTTGGCCTGGCTGCCCCGGAACTAGAAGTGGTGCTGGTGGCCCGCGACCCCGGCGACCGGGAAAGCGCCGCCCTGCCGCCCCCGCCGGCGGCGGCGGAACGGCAGGCCCAGCCCTGGCTGCGCTACGTCTGGGCAGCGGCAATCGTCGCCGTGGCGGCGGTGGCGGCGGTGCCCCTGCTGCCCTACCTGGAACTGACCAACATCGTCATGGTCTTCGTCATGGCCGCCGTCCTCGCCGCCTACAAGTTGGGCCGCGGCCCCGGCGCCCTGGCGGCGCTCCTGTCCGTGGCCGCCTTCGACTTCTTCTTCGTGCCACCACGCCTCTCCTTCGCGGTGAGCGACGTCCAGTACCTGCTCACCTTCGCCGTCATGCTGGCGGTGGCCCTGTTGATCGGCCAGCTCACCGCCGGCCTCAAGTTCCAGGCGGCGGTGGCGGAAAGCCGGGAACAGCGCATGCGCGCCCTCTTCGAGATGGCTCGGGAGCTTTCCAGCGCCCTGGCCGTCGAGCAGATCGCCGAGATCAGCGAGCGCTTCGCCCAGCGGGTCTTCGGCGCCCGCTCCCTGCTGCTGGCCCTGGACACCCGGGACAGCCTGCAGACCATCGGCGACGCCGGCTCCCTGCCCGAACTGGACATCGGCATCGCCCAGTGGGCCTTCGACCACAACGAGCAGGCGGGCCTGTCCACCGGCACCCTGCCCTCCGCCCCAGCCCTGTACACGCCGCTCAAGGCGCCCATGCGCACCCGCGGCATCCTGGTCCTGGTGCCCGCCGCCAGCCAGTGGAGCGCCACCCCCGAGCAGCAGCGCCTGCTGGAGACCAGCGCCACCCTCATCGCCATCGCCCTGGAGCGGGTCCATTTCATCACCGTGGCCCAGGAGGCGCTAATCCAGATGGAATCGGAGCAGTTGCGCAACTCCCTGCTCTCCGCCCTCTCCCACGACCTGCGCACCCCCCTGACGGTGCTGGCCGGCCTCGCCGATTCCCTCAGCCTGGCCGGCCCGCCGCTGCCCAAGGAGCAGGCGGACATCGCCCAGGCCATCCGCGAGGAGGCCATGCGCACCAGCGCCCTGGTGGCCAACCTCCTCGACATGGCCCGGCTGCAGACCGGCAACGTCACCATCAACCGGGACTGGCAACCCCTGGAAGAGGTGATCGGCGTCGCCCTGCAGTCCCGCGCCAAGCTGCTCGCCGCCCACACCGTGCAGGTGCAGTTGCCGGCGGACCTGCCGCTCCTCTACTTCGACCCGGTGCTGATGGAGCGCGTCTTCTGCAACCTGCTGGAGAACGCCGCCAAATACACCCCGGCCGGCAGCACCATCACCCTCTCGGCCCGCCCCGCCGGCGACCGGGTGGAGATTCTGGTCGAGGACGACGGCCCCGGCCTCCCTGCCGGCAAGGAGGAAAGCATTTTCGCCAAGTTCGCCCGGGGCAAGAGCGAATCGACGGTGTCCGGCGTCGGCCTCGGCCTGTCCATCGTGCGCGCCATCGTCGAAGCCCACGACGGCACGATTCGCGCGGAAAACCGCGAGGCAGGCGGCTGTCGCTTCGTCATCCGCCTGCCCGCCGGCAATCCGCCCGCCGTTCCGGGAGAGACGGACGCATGAACACGGACGGCCGCCGCCATAGCGTTGTCCTCATCGAGGACGAAAGCCAGATCCGCCGCTTCGTCCGCACCGCCCTGGAGGCCGAGGGCTGTGCCGTCGCCGAGGCCGCCGACGGCGAGCGCGGCATCATCGAGGCCGGCACCCGCAAGCCCGACCTGGTAATCCTCGACCTCGGCCTGCCCGACCGGGACGGCATCGAGGTGATCGAGGAAATCCGGCGCTGGTCGTCGGTGCCCATCCTCATCCTTTCCGCCCGCACCCTGGAAGGCGAAAAAGTGCGCGCCCTCGACGCCGGCGCCGACGACTACCTGACCAAGCCCTTCGGCATCGCCGAGCTGCAGGCCCGGGTACGGGCTATCCTGCGGCGCGTCGGCCATGCCGCCGGCGCCGAGAGCCCCGTCGTCACCCTGGGCAACGTCCGCATCGACCTGGCCCGCCGGCAAGTGTGGCAAGGCGATCAGGAACTCCACCTCACCCCCATCGAATACAAGCTGCTGGCCATCCTGGTGGGCAACCTGGGGCGGGTGGTAACCCACCGGCAACTGCTGCGGGAGGTGTGGGGGCCCGCCCATGCCGAGGACACCCACTACCTGCGGGTTTACATGGCCGGGCTGCGGCGCAAGCTGGAGGTGACGGCGAGCTTTCCCCGGCACCTGCTCACCGAGCCCGGGGTGGGCTACCGGCTGGTGGAGTGACCCGCCACCGTTCGCCCTGGGCATCGTCGAAGAGCCCAGCCGGAACGGCGGGAATGGTTGGCTCGCCGGGCCAGCGGTAAATCAGCCCAGCACGTGCTCGTAGGCCCGCCGCAGGAGCTGGCGTTCCACGTCGCTCAACTGGCGGGATTCGGTGAGGGCGATGAAGCGGCTGCTGGTCCGTTCCGCCGCGGCGAAGGGCGGGTCGATATCGGTGAAGACGCCGAGCAGCACCGGCACATCCCCCTCCGGCGTATCCACCCAGGCGGCGAATTCGGCTTCCGGCTCGATGGCGCCTTCGGGCAGGCCCAGATGGATTTCGGCCTCCCGCACCACCGCCGTCGGGTGGAACTGGATCTTCGGGGAGTAATCCTCGTCCCGCAGCGCCGCCAGTGCCGGCAGGGGATTGAAAGCCACCACGCCGGAACTGAGGCAGAAAAAACGCACGCGGCCGCTGGTCTTCTGCTTGTGCAGGAGGATCAGCCGGGGCAGGGCTACCGGGGTCATTTCAGGTACTCGGCGATGACGGCCTCGCCCCGCAGCTTGTCCGGGCGCCCCCAGACCTGGACGGAATCGACGTAGCTCGCCTCGTCCGCCGGGTTGGGCTGCAGCACCTGGTATTCGGCGAAGATGCGGCCGTCCGGGAAGAAGGTCGCCTTGCCGAAACGCTCGCCCCCGCGCCAAGTGGCGACGACGCTCACTTCCCGGGAGAAGGGGTCCACCGCCTCCTCGAAGGCGGCGGCTTCCCACACCGGCTCGCTGCCGATGGAGAGACCGAGCTTTTCCACCTGGCCGCGCAGGGCCGCGCAGACGGCGGCCCCGGCGGCGGCGTCGGGGGGCGTTACTGATCCCGCCGGGGCACCCCTTGCTCCGTTCAGGCTGAGCCTGTCGAAGCCCGTGGAGGCCCGCCCTTCGACGGGCTCAGGGCGAACTGTTGCCGGCAGCGAATCCGCTTGCCCGACCGAGGTCATGCCGGGGCGTAGGTATAGCAGCTCTTCGGGCAGACCCGTCCGCAGGAGCCGCAGCCGATGCAGTCCATGGCGTTGGCGATGGACATGACCATCATGTTGTCTTCATCGCTGTCGTCATCGTCGTCCAGCTCGCGCTCGACCAGGTCGAGGACGTTGCGGGGGCAGACCTTGTAACAGCGGCCGCAGCCGATGCACTTTTCCTGGTTGAGGTCGGTGACGAAATGGGGCGTCCATTCGGCGCCGCCGCGGGTGAGACCGGTAATCATTGCTTCAGCCTTTCTGAGCTGCCGTCAGGCGGGCGTTGGCATCGGCCCAGGCCTTGCAGGCGTCGTAGGTGGATTGGGAAATGCCCGGAATCTCGTGGTAGGCCGCCGGCAGGCGGTCTTCCACCAGATCGTGCAACTGGGAGGCCCACTCGGAAGCGATGCGCTTGAGCTTCTTCACTTCCTTGTCGAGGGCGTGGAGTTCTTCCTCGCTCATGGCGCGCCCCTTACAGGCCGGCGACCGCCGGGTACTCGCCGATGCGCTCCAGGGCCACGGCGAGGATCTTGTCGGCCTCGTCCTTCATCTTGGAGAGGCTGGCGAAGCCGAAGCGATGGACGTCGCGCAGGGTGCGATCCACCGCCACCAGCTTGCCGACGGTGATCAGCGCCCGGCCGAAGCCTTCGTGGGTGAGGTGGATGAGGGGTACCGCCAGCAGCTTGCATTCCTTCTCGATAAGCACGGCGATGGCGTTGTAGAAGGCCTTGACGCGGGAGATGGTGACATCGTCCGGGTCGCCGATCAGCGGAATCTCGGCCTTGCGCTCCTTGGTCAGGACGAAGGGATCGAGGATCTTGTCCACGCTCCAGCCCTGGTAGGTGCCGTAGGTGTCGAGGGCGCGCATCTGGCGGGCCATCTCCTTGATGAAATCGGTTTCGAGGATGGGATCTTTGTCGAGGACGGCGTCACTCATGATGGGACTCCTGGGGGGAAAGTTGGGAACGGGAAGCAAGGGGAATCAGTTGCGGGGCGGGCATGAGGCCAGGCAGCAGGCCGACGGCCACCCGGGCGATGGCCAGAGCGCCGAGGAAGCCGGCGATGGCCCCCAGCGCCGTGGCGCCGTCGCTGCCGTCGAGGACAGCGCCGAGGCCGGCGCCGAAGAGCAAGGCGAAGGCAGGAAAGAGGTAGCCGAAGAGCGCCGAGAGGGAGAGGCGGCTGGCGGGGAGGCCGATGGCCACCACATCGCCGGCCTTGACCTCGCCGCTCACCGGCAGGGTGAGGAGCATGGCCGGGCGGTGGCCGGCCATCTTGCCGATGCCGCAGCCGCTGCTCTGGCCGCAGGAGGAACAGCCGGCGGTTTCCATGGCGACGACCGCCTGGCCGCCTTCCACCCGCTGGACGATGCCGCGGTGCTCGATCAGGGGCGCGCTCATCCTTCCCACCCTTCCTCTTCCATGTTGGCGAAGCGGTCCTCGCTCTTGGCCTTGGCCTGGGCGGCCATGGCCCGGTCGATCCAGGCGACGCCGCCCTCCTTCATGGCCAGCGAGATGTCGGACAGGAGGTCGTCCACGGCGTCCACCTCGTTCACCCGGATGGGCTGGATGCCCTTGGCCATGAGCTGCTTGATGGCCGAGGCACCGATGGCCATGACATAGACCGCGTCGCAGCCGGCCAGGAAATCCACCTTGGCGGCCAGCTTGCTCTCGTTGCCGTCCATGGCCTCCTCGGCGAACTCGCCCACGCCCACCAGGGTGGCCTTGTCCGGCGTCACCTCGTAGATGGCGAAGGCCTCGGCGGCACCGAAGTGCTGGTTCACGCGGACCCGGTCGGTGGAGGCGAAGGCGACCTTGAGCACGGCGTCGGGCTCCTGCCTAATGGACCAGACCAGTTGCAGGCGACGGGCGGACATGGGAGTCTCGGGAGCCGAGGCTGTCACGGGCGTCGTCCCAGTAGAGTGATCGATAGGGTTCGAGTTCATGGTGTTGCCTCAGCATCAGGTTGGCGAGATCGAACAGGGCCTGCCGCGTGCCGCGGTAGCCCACCCAGGTGCGGGCGTAGCCGCCCACGTGGTCGTACTGCGGGAAGCCGGCGCGCAGCAGCGGCAGGCCGAGGCGGCCCGCCGTCTCCGCGGCATGGGAGTTGGCGATGACCAGTTGGGCGTCGCCGGCGCGGGCGGCCTTTTCCATGTCCTCCAGGTCGCCGACGATTACGCGGGCGATGGGCAGGCCGCCCAGGCTCTCGTGCTTGTGGGGCGACACGGCGCTGACGATCTCCGCCCCCATGCCAGCCAGGAAGCGGGCCTGCATGCCCAGCAGGTCGGGGTCGGCGGCCAGGGCGATGCGGGCGAAGCCGAGCATGAAGTGGCAATCCACCATGGCGTCCTGCAACTGGGCCCGGTGGCGGTCGATGCGCTCGGGCACCGGCCGGCCGGAAATGGTGGACAGGGCCTGGGTGAAGGCGTCGCAGTCGTCCAGGCCCATGAGGCCCTCGAAGCGCCAGTCCGGCACGCCGGTGCGCTCCTTCAGCAAATCCGCCGCCTTGCAGAGCGAGGGCCCGACCACCAGGGTGGCCGCCGACTCGCCCATGATCTCGATCTCGGAGCGCGGCGTGCCGCCGATGGTCAGCGACGAGAACTCCGCCTCGATCAGGTGGCCGTCCAGGGAATCGCCAATGTCCGGCACCACCACGGCGCGCAGGCCGAAGGCCTCGACCCACTCGCGGATGGCCTCGATATCGCCGGGGGTGAGCATGGCCGAGGCCAGCACATTCACCTGCCTGGGCCGCTTACCGGCGCTCCGGCTTTCCGGCACCAGGGTGTCGATCAGCGCCTCGATGGCCAGGGCGTAGCCGCTTTCCAGGCAGCCCACGTAATCCGGCGTATTCACCGGCACCACCGCCACCCCGGCGAATTCCGGGTGGGCAGTGCGGAAATCCTTCACCGCCCGCTTGATGTCGGTGCCCTGGGTTTCGGAGAGGCCGGTGGTCACCAGGCCGATGATGTCCGGCTTGCTCTTGTCGGAAAGCGTACGCAGCGCCTCGATGACATTCTCGTCGGCCCCCATGATGGTGGACACCTGGTCCATGGCCGTCGTCTGCAGCGGAATCGGCTCCCGGAAGTGGCGCACGAAAAACACCTTGCCGAAGGCCGTGCAGCCCTGGGAACCATGCATCAGCGGCAGGCTGCGGGCGAGCCCGAGGAAGGCCAGCGAAGCCCCCACCGGCTGGCTGACCTTGAGAGGGTTAACCGCCAGCGCCTTCTTGGATTGGATGATTTCGGCCATGATTGTCGTCGCCGCAATGAAGTTGAGCACTCCATTGCAAGGAACGCGCCAAGCGACGAAATCATTTAAATCAATCGATTAGAGCACGGCAGCCCTGTCGCAAAGGCGACAAAAACAAGCTGGACGGTGACGCCTCTTCGCTGCCCTTGCAACTGGTATAAAGTGCACCCATGGCACCAACCGTACTTCGCGAAGCGCAGGCGATCATCGAAACCCACCTTGGGGAGATCAAGGATGCTTGGCACCGTCATTTCGGCACCTGAGATTACCCACGTCTCAAGGCACGGCTTCTGGCTGCTCCTGGCCGACGAGGAACTGTTCCTGCCTTTCGAGCAGTTTCCATGGTTCCGTCAGGCCACCATCGACCAACTCTCCCGCGTCGAGGCTCCTTCCCCGCAGCATCTCTACTGGCCGGAACTGGATATCGACCTGGCCATCGAGTCGATTCGCCATCCCGACGCATATCCGTTGATAGCGCGAACCTAGCGAGACTGTCTCTGCCCCCTTGCTACCTTATCGAGTAACAAACCCCGACGACAAGCCATGCCGACCATCAGCCAGTTCTTCGGGATCGTCATCCAAATGTTCTGGCGGAAGCAGCGCAAGAGAAACGCAAGAGGGGACAGACCACGGTATCAATGGTCGCGGAGGGTAAGAAATTTTTGTCTCTCCTCTTTTTGCCAGTTCTCAGGCCGTGAACCTGTTTGTGCGAGGTGGCGCATAGGTGATACTTCACGCCGCGCGCAGTGCTCTTCATTTACGACAAGGCTTCTGCGACGTCGGTTGCGATTTGCAGTGCGATGTCCCGAGCCGGATGGCTACCCTTCGCTGAGAGATTTCGCCGGTTGCTGCGATGGCGGAAATTGCGACTGGCCAAGTCGAAAACGAACAATGCGTGCATCTCCCGCCGAACGACGGGAGCAACAAGGAAGGCAGTACGTGAATCTCGCCCGCGCCATGCAGACTCTGGAAACCAAGATCCCCGCCCCGGTTATCGCCATCGCCGCCGGTGGCGGCATGAAGCTTTACGCCCAGACGGCCCGGGTCGCCATAGACGCCTCCCCGTTGCTTGCCGAGGTGGGCATCCGGCTGGCGCAGCTCAGCTCGGTCATTGCCATTCTGGGATTCGTGGGGCTGCGGCTGGCGCGAACCACCTTCAACCCGCTCGATCCGGCCAAGGCCTCGGCGCTGGTCACGGGGGGCATCTACCGCTTCTCGCGCAACCCCATCTACCTCAGCTTGCTCCTGCTGCTGGTGGCCTACGCGGTGCGCCTGGGCGCCTGGGTCGAATGGCTGGGTCCGGCCTTCTTCACCGCCTATGTCACGCGCTTTCAGATCATTCCAGAAGAGCGGATCCTGGAGGCGAAGTTCGGCGACACCTTTCTGGCGTACAAACGCCGCACCCGGCGCTGGATCTGAGACCCCCGCCAGGGACTGGTTCCGCAATCTGCCCCCTTGACCCGATCGGGCAAGAGGGGAGTAATATGCATTTTGGTTTTTCGCACCAAAGCCCGGTAGTGCCGAGCAACCGGAAGGAGGCAACGATGTACTCTTTCTCCATGAAACAAAAGCCAAGCCTGGCTTATCCGCCTGCCCGATCCGCTGTTCCGGAACAATCACGGCGAAAAGGGCAGGCTGGGGGCAACGCCCAGGGCCCGACGACCGGCAAGGTCGCTTTCGGGCACGATTTCAGCCGCATCCCGGTACTCAGCGACAAGTCCGTCGATGGCCACAGCGATAGTCGATTCGGCCTCGTGGAGGACAAGGGGCCCGATGCCGGGGTCGGGCCTGGGGACGCCGGCGCCCCGGTCGCCGCGCCGAAGAAAAAGGCCGGAGTCGACTCCTTCGTCGTCAAATGGAGCGAGAACGCCGGCAACAGCGCCACGACCGCAAAGCTCAGGCTGGATTATTCGGCCAAGTTCAAGAAGGATGGCACCCACGACCCGGCCGTCGCCGAATTTCGCCAAAACGCATTCCACACCTTCGAGGTCACCGCCGGCCCCCACAAGGGCCAGAAGCACAGCAACCCGCCCCTCCACGACGACAATTACTCGCGGGCGGACGATACCGGCGGCAACGGCATCGGCGACGTGGATTTCGTGAGCAACGACAATCCCGGCCCGGTGGTGAATTCCCTCGACAAGGACGACGTCATCGACTACAGCTTTACCGCTGAGCAGATGATCATCGACACCGGGGACAGCAACAAGGTCGTCGCCAAGCGCGGCCCCCATACCGCAACGATCAAGGGCAAGGATCCCCGGGTCTTTGCCGACGTGCCGAAAACGCTGAGTTGACGCAGGGAGCTGCAGCGCTACCGCGCCCTGGGCTCACGTCCGGCGGCACGCCGGGACGGAGCGGCAGCGGCGGGCTTCATGCCGCCAGCACGCTCCCCGGCCCCTGCTGCGCCGCCCACGGCGCAGGTTTGCGCACCGCCGCCCACACCGGGCTTTCCATGGACAGAGCCAACTGTTTAGCCAGTTCCACCATGCCGTCGTAGCCGGCGTAGCCGAACTCCCGTTCCTGGTTGATGTCGAGGAAGGGAATGCGGGCCTTCAGCGCCGTGTACAGGTTGCGGCCGCCGGCGATGAGGATGTCGGCCTGGTATTCCCGGTAGGTGGAGAGCAGCGCCTTGGGGCTGCCGTCGTCGATCATCTTGGTGTCTTCGCCCATCAGCTCGCGGATGCGGGCCTTGTCCTCTTCCGTGGATTTCTTGGTGCCGGTGGCGACGACCTTCATGCCCAGATCCTGGAGCGCCGAGACGATGGACCAGGATTTCACCCCACCGGTGTAGAGCAGCACGCGCTTGCCGGTGAGGCGTTGGCGCCAGGGTTCCAGCGCCGCCTTGGACTTGGCTTCTTCCCGGGCGATGACCACCTCGGTGCGGGCGATGAGGTCCGGGTCGCCGATGAGGCGGGCGAAGTCGCGCAGGGCGTTGGTCATGTCCTGCACGCCGTAGAAGCTGCCCTCGAAGAAGGGGATGCCGTAGCTGTCCTGCATCTTGCGGGCGACGTTGAGAAGCGCCTTGGCGCAGACCACCATGTTCACCTTGGCCCGGTGCATGGTCTGCACCTCGTGGAAGCGGGCGTCGCCGGAGAGGGTGCACAGGATGCGCAGGCCCAGCTCGTCGAAGAGGGGCGCCACGTGCCAGAACTCGCCGGCGATGTTGTATTCGCCGATGAGGTTGATGTCGTAGGTGGGGCGGCCGTCGGGGCGGGGCTTGGCGGGAGCCGGCTCACGGGTGCCGACAACGTGCTTGAACATGGCCTCGCCGGCCAGGCGGTTGCCCAGGTTCTTGGTGCCGTAGAAGCCGGCGGCATCCACCGGCACCACCGGCGTGCCCCAACGCTCGGTGGCGGCCTTGCAGACGGCCTCCACGTCGTCGCCGATGAGGGCGGTGACGCAGGTGTTGTAGACGAAGACGGCGGCGGGGGCGTAGCTGTCGATGGCCTGCTTGATGGCGTGGAACAGGCGCTTCTCGCCGCGGCCCATGACCACGTCGGTTTCCGACAGGTCGGTGGTCATGCCGATGCGGTAGAGGGTGACGCCGGAGGAACGGGTGCCCCGGTTGTCCCAGGAGGAACCGGCGCAGGCGATGGGGCCGTGCACGATGTGGGCGACGTCGGCGATGGGCAGGAGGGCGATCTGCGCCCCGTCGAAGGAACAGCCGCCGGCGGTGGCGCCGGGCTTGGGCCGGGCGCACCCGGACTTTTCCTTCTTGTTGTGGCTGCAGGCCGGCTCGTCGAGCAGGGCCTGGATTTCGCTGGCTTTCATGCTGGCCTCCAGGTGGTGTCGTTCCTGTTCAGCAAAATGGATGCCACCGCCAGGCCAATGTTTTTAAACGAATTTTCACGCACCCGGCTTGTTGCAAAGCCGACAATGGCGGCCCCACAAGGCAAACGGCCGCCCCCAGGCGGCCGTTCCGGGTCCGGGGGCGCTCAGTGGGCGGCCGTGGCGGCCTCCGGCGCCGTCACCTTGTGGGGCGCCTCGGGGTGCCAGCCGAGGACGGCCAGGAGGACGGCGAAGCCGAGGACGTAGGCGACGGCCACATGCCAGCCGTGGCGCAGCCAGGCGGCCGCCGACTTGGCTTCCGGGAACATGCTGGAGAGCGCCACGCCGGCGGAGGAGCCGAACCACAGCATGGAACCGCCGAAACCCACGGCATAGGCCAGGAAGCCCCAGTCGTAGCCGCCCTGCTTCAGGGCCAGGGCAGTGAGCGGGATGTTGTCGAAGACGGCGGAGACGAAGCCCAGGGTGAGGGCGGTCTGCCACGAGGCCATGGGCAGCTCCTCCACCGGCATCATGGAGGCGCAGGTCACCAGGGAAAGCAGGAAGACCGAGCCCTTGACGGTATCCGGCAGCACTTCCCAGTCGTGGCGACGGACCGGAATGGTGAGCAGGATGGCCAGCCAGACGGCGACGCCGATGAAGGGGAAGCTGTCGGCCTTTTCCGGGAACTTGAGGTTGATGAAAACGTTGGCCGCCACGGCGAAAACCAGCATGGTGGCGACGATGGCGATGCGCCCCCAGTCCACGTGGGTATGCTCGTGGGCGTGCTTGATGATCGGCGAATAGGCGTGCTGCTGCTTGGCGCCGAAGTAACCGATGATGAGCAGGGCCACGCCGGCGGCGACGTAGGCCTCGAACACCGCGGTCGGGCTGATGCCGTCGATCCACATCATGGTCGTCGTGGTATCCCCCACCACCGAGCCGGCGCCGCCGGCGTTGGAGGCGGCGACGATGGCCGCCAGGTAGCCGATATGCACCTTGGCCTTGAAGAGCTGGTGGGCCATGGCGCCGCCGATGAGGGCGGCGGCGATGTTGTCGAGGAAGCTGGAGATGACGAAGACCATCACCAGGAGCAGGAAGCCGCCCTTCCAGTCATCCGGCAGGAACTTGGGCAGGATGACCGGCACGTGGCTCTTCTCGAAATGGCGGGCGAGCAGGGCAAAGCCGGTGAGCAGGCAGAAGAGGTTGGCCAGCGTCACCCATTCATGGCCCAGGTGGCCAAAGAAGCCGGCCACGCCGACGCCGGTCTTGAAGCCGGTGACGAGGATCTTGTAGAGGCTGATGGTGGCCAGGCCGGTCAGGGCGACGTAGAGGGTGGCGCCGTGGAAGAGCGCGACGCCCAGGAGCGTCAAGGCGAAGAGGATGAAATCCACGGGAATGCCGCCGACGGCGGGCAGGTCGCCGGCGAAGGCGGTGGCCGGCAGCAGGGCGAGCAGGGGCAGGAGTCGGTGCATGGGAGGCTTTCGGAGAGGTGGAAACCGTGTGTTCCGTTGCGGGCTGGTCGGGTGCTCCAAACTCCGTTCGGGCTGAGCCTGTCGAAGCCCGTGGTTGAAGCGTCCTTCGACAGGCTCAGGACGAGCGGCTGGATGGTTCGTGGGTTAGCTGTCGTCGTCCGCCATGTCCTTGCGGGGGACGGTGGCCGGGTCGGCGATGATGCCGCGGTAGATCTCGACCCGGTCTCCCGGCTTGAGGGCGGCGTCGAGCTTCACCAGGCGGCCGAAGACCCCCACCTTCTGGGCGGCGAGGTCGATGTGGGGGAACTGTTTGAGGATGCCGGAACGCTCGATGGCCTCCTTGACCGTGGATGCGTCGGGCACCTCGATGTTGAGCCAGATCTGGTTGCCGGGTTCGGAATAGGCGACGCCGATTTGCATGTCGATTCTCCAGTCGTTCGGATCAGGCGGCGGCCGGTTCCGCCTCGCCTGCATCGGCGGCGGCCCGGGCTTCCAGGCGGCTTTCCATGAGCCGCTTGCCGGCGAGCAGGAAGCCGAGGACGGCGAAGCCCCCCGGCGGCAGGATCATGAGGAGCGCCCCACCGTAGCCGGGCAATTTCATTTCCAGGAAGGCGAAGGACGGCCCCAGCAGGTTGGAAGCCTGGGCGAAGAGGGTGCCGGCGCCGAGGAACTCGCGGATGAGGCCGATCACGGTGAGGGCGCCGGTGAAGCCGAGGCCCATGGCCAGGCCGTCCACCGCCGAAGCGACGACGCCGTTCTTGACGGCATAGGCCTCGGCCCGGCCGAGGATGGCGCAATTGACCACGATCAGCGCGATGAAGAGGCCGAGCACCTTGTACAGGTCGTGGAGCCAGGCGTTCATGGCCATGTCCACCACCGTCACCAGGGTGGCGATGAGGACGACGAAGACCGGGATGCGCACCTGGGAGCTCACCGTCTTGCGGATCATCGACACCAGCACGTTGGAGACCACCAGCACCGCCGTGGTCGCCAGACCCATGCCCAGGCCGTTGGTGCCGCTGGTGGTCACCGCCATGGTCGGGCACATGGCCAGCAACTGGGCGAAAACCACGTTCTGGCCCCACAGTCCTTCCTTCATGATGCTGCCGTAATTGTCGCTCATGGTGGGCTCCTAGCCGGTGATTTCCGTCTTGTGGGCGGCGAAGAACTCCAGCCCGCCCTTGACCGCCTTGACCACGCCCCGGGGGGTGATGGTCGCCCCGGCGAACTGGTCGAAGACGCCGTTGTCCTTTTTCACCGCCCACTTCTCGGGGGCGGGATCGCCCAGGGACTTGCCGTCGAAGCCCTTGATCCAGGCGTCCTTCTTGACCTCGATCTTGTCCCCCAGGCCGGGGGTCTCGGCGTGCTTGAGGACGCGCACCCCCAGAGTGTGGCCGGCCATGTCCACCGCCATCAGGATCTGGATCTCGCCGGCGTAGCCCCGGCCCGCCACCTTGAACAGGGCGGCCTTGACGTCCTTGCCCTGGCGGGCCCGGTAGATGGTCACCGGCTGGCCGTCCCGGTCGATGCTGACGGTGTCCTTGAGGAAATCGTTGTCGGCCATGCCCGCCGGCAGGACCTCGGAAAGGGAATCGCGCAGATCCTTGGCCTCGGCGGCGGCGATGGCGCCGCCGGTGGCGCCGGAGGCCCAGGCCAGGGCGCCGCTGGCGAGCAGGGCGAAGGCCCCGAGCAGGGCGGGCTGGTAGCCGATCTTTTCGCGGATGGCTTCGAGATTCATTTCAGTTTCCCTTCAGCGGCGCAACGTCCAGGGCCTTGCCCTTGCGGTCGCGGCCGAGGATGCGGGGTTTGGCGAAACGGTCGATCACCGGCGTCAGGGCGTTCATGAGCAGGACGGCGAAGGCCATGCCCTCCGGGTAGCCGCCATAGGTACGGATGACCCAGGTGAGGAGTCCGATGCCAAGCCCGAAGGCGATCTGGCCGGCGCCGGTGTTGGGCGAGGTGACGTAGTCGGTGGCGATGAAAAATGCCCCGAGCACCGCCGCCCCGGAGAGCACGTGGGTCTCGACGGAGAGGTAGTGGGCGGGATCGACGGCGTGGCCGATGGCGGCCGGGATAGCCAGGCCGGCCAGCACCGCCAGCGGAGTGTGCCAGGTGATGATGCGGCAGAGCAGCAGGTAGACGCCGCCGGCCAGGATGAGCAGCGAGGCCGACTCGCCGAAGCTGCCGGAGCGGGCGCCGATCCAGGACAGGGCGGGCGCATGTTCGCCGCCCAGGGAGTGGATGAGGTCGATGCCACGGGACATCTCGGTCTTGGAGAAACCCAGCAGCGAAGCGCTGGCGATGGCGTCCGGCTGGGGCAGGCTGGAGAGGAAAATGCGCAGGCCATCGACGAAATCCGGCGCCGCCAGGTGGGTCAGCGGCAGGGGCGTCACCCACTGGGTCAGGGGCACGGGGAAGGAGACGAGCAGGGCCACCCGGGCCACCATGGCCGGGTTGAAGACGTTCTGGCCGACGCCGCCGAACACCTGCTTGCCGATGACGATGGCAATGAAGCCGCCCACCACCGCCACCCACCAGGGCGCCCAGGGCGGCAGGGTCATGGCCAGCAGCCAGCCGGTGAGGAGCGCCGAGCCGTCGTGCAGGGTGGCCTTGATGCGGGCGCTGCCCATGAGCTTCAGCGAGAGGGCCTCGAAGCCCAGGCAGGAGAGGATGGTCAGCAGCCAGAGGAAGAAGGCGGGCCAGCCGAAGAGCCAGAAGCCGTAGAGGGTGGCCGGCACCAGGGCGAGCTGCACCCGGAACATGGTGCGGGTGACGGAATTGCCGCCGTGGGCGTGGGGCGAGGCGACGGGTTGGGCGGTGATGGAGGCGGGGGTCATCGGGTGGCTCCTCTTGGGTTTTCGGATGCGCTGCTTTCCGCGCCTGACGCGCGTGTCCCTTTTTCTTGTTTCGCCAAGAAAAAGGAACCAAAAAGAAGGCGACCCTGGGTCGGAGCCCGGCTCCGCCGGTTTCCCTGCGCTACTCGTCTTGGGCGGGGGCTGCGCAACTCCCCCTGGCTGCGCCAGGACTCGGACAGTGCTCGCCCTTTTTCCGCCCAAGCCTGCGTTGCTCGGCACATCCCAAGGGGCCCGGCAAACCCAAGGTTGCTGATACCACCTTCGTTGCAGGCTGCGTTCGGGGTTCCGGGTCCCCATGGAAGACGCTGAGCAACGCAGGGTGGCCGGGGGAGGTCGGCGAGGACTGTCTGAGGGGCGCAGCCCCGAGTTCCGCAGCCGCCCGGCCAGCCGAGTAGCGCAAGGGACCGGGCGCAGCCCGGCGTCGACCCTGGGGTGGCTTTTTCTTTGGCTACTTTCTTTTTGCCATCAAAAAGAAAGTATGCCCCCGCGTCAGGTGCGGAAACCAGCGGTTCCGGAGCAGAACCCAGCGCTTCCGACACCAAACCCAGCCCATCAGAAAAGCCTCCTCCCCTCATGCCGCCTCCCCGGCAGCCGCCGCCTCGGCCGCCTTCGCCGCCGCGGCGGCTTCCCGCTCGGCCTTGCGTTTGGCGGCCGCCTCGGCCTTCTCCCGCGCTTCCCGCTCCAGCCGCTCCTGGCGCTGCAAAGCCAGCTTCTTGGTCGCCTCGGTCCGCAGCTTGGCGCGGTCCTGGGCGGCCAGTTCGCCCTTGGCATGGACGAAATACTGCACCAGCGGGATGCGCGAGGGGCAGACGTAGGCGCAGCAGCCGCAGGCGATGCAGTCCTTGAGGCCGAGATCGATGGCTTCGTCGAAGGCCTCGGTGCGGATGCGGGCGCTCATCTCCAGGGGCAGGAGGCCCATGGGGCAGGCCTTGACGCAACTGCCGCAGCGGATGCAGGGGTTGGGCTCCTGCTCCGCCACCTCGCCGGCGTCGAGGGCCAGGATGCCGCTGGTGCCCTTGACCACCGGCACCCGCCAGTGGGGAATCTGCATGCCCATCATGGGGCCGCCCATGACCCGGCGGGCGAGGCCGAGGCCTTCGCCTTTCAGGCCGCCGGCGAAGGCGATGACCTCCTCGGCCAGGGTGCCGACCCGCACCTCGATGTTGCCGGGGGCGCTGGCGCAGGCGCCATTGACCGTCACCAGGCGGGCGATGAGGGGCTTGCCTTCCCGCACCGCGGCGCGCACGGCCAGGGCGGTACCGACGTTATGGACGACGACGCCCACGTCGGCGGGGCGTCCGTCGGCTGGCACCTCGATGCCGGTGAGCACCTGGATAAGCTGCTTTTCCGAGCCCATGGGATAGCGGGCCGGCACCGGCCGTACCTGCACGTTGGGCAAGCCGGCAGCGGCGGCGCTCATGGCGGCGATGGCCTCCGGCTTGTTGTCCTCGATGCCCACCAGGGCCACCTGGGCGCCGGTGGCATGGAGCATGATGCGGATGCCGTCAACGATGCCGGCGGCGGCGTCGCGCATCAGGCGGTCGTCGCAGGAAAGATAGGGTTCGCATTCGCCACCGTTGATGACCAGGGTGGTGACTTGGGCGCGGGAGGCGCCGATGAGCTTCACCGCCGAGGGGAAGGCGGCGCCGCCCAGGCCGACGACGCCGGCCGCCGCCACCCGCAGGCCGATTTCGGCCGGCTCAAGGACGAAGGGGTCGTCGCAGCCTCGCAACTCGCACCATTCGTCGGCGCCGTCGGCCTCCAGGATGATGGCCGGCAGGGTGAGGCCGGAGGGATGCGGCGCCGTGATCTCGGTGACGGCGGCGATGGTGCCGGAGGTCGGGGCGTGGATCGGTGCGGAAACCATGCCCTGGGCCTCGGCGATGAGCTCGCCCTTCTTCACCTTCTGGCCCACCAGCACCACCGGCCGGGCGGGGCCGCCCAGATGCTGCTGCAGGGGCAGGTAGAGTTTCGCCGGCACCGGCATGACGCGCACCGGGGCGTCGGCGGCGGGGCGCTTGTGGTCGTCCGGATGCACACCCCAGTCGTCGCCGAGGAAGTGCTTGAAGAGGTTCATGAATCCCATGGTGTTCAGTCCTCAGGCGGCCAGGGGCTTGGGCATCACCCAGTGCTGCAGGGTGACCGGCACCGGCTTCATGGCCAAGGCCTCGGTGGGGCATTTCTCGACGCAGCTCGAACAGCCGGTGCAGGCTTCGCGGAAGATGTTGTGGATCTGCTTGGCGGCACCGATGATGGCGTCGGTGGGGCAGACCTTGCTGCAGCGGCAGCAGCCGATGCACAGTTCCTCGGACACGACAGCGATCTTGGGGCCGTCGTCGGCCATGGCCGAGAGATCGACGGTGATGCCCAGCTTGGCGGCGATGGCGGCAGCCAGGGCCTTGCCGCCGGGCGGGCAGCAGGTGGGCGCGGCGGAGCCGTCGGCGATGGCGGCGGCAGCGCCGGAGCAGCCGGGAAAGCCGCATTGGCCGCAGTTGGAGCCGGGCATCATGGTGATGAGTTCGTCCACCAGGGGGTTGCCCTCGACGGCGAGGAACTTGTTGGCGACGCCAAGGACGATGCCGAGGGCGGCGCCGAGGAGGGTGAGGCTGAGGATGGCGGCAATCATGTCAGTTCTCCCTTACACGTTCAGCCCGGAGAAGCCCATGAAGGCCAGGGCGAGAAGGCTGATGGTGACGAAGGCGATGGGGGCACCGGCGAAGGCGGCCGGCACCCGGGCCAGCGCCACGCGCTCGCGCAGGCCGGCGAAGATGAGGAGCACGATGGTGAAGCCGAGGGCGGAGCCGAAGCCGTAGAGCAGGCTCTTGAAGAGGCTGAACTTCTGCTCGACGTTGAGCAGCGCCACGCCCAGCACCGCGCAGTTGGTGGTGATCAGCGGCAGGTAGATGCCCAGGGACTGGTAGAGGCCGGGACTCGCCTTCTTGATGAACATCTCGGTGAATTGCACCACCGCGGCGATGACCAGGATGAAAGTGAGGATGCGCAGGTAGCCCAGGCCCAGGGGTGCCAGCAGCCAGTTGTCCAACATCCAGGAGGCGCCCGCCGCCAGGGTGATGACGAAGGTGGTGGCGAGCCCCATGCCGAAGGCGCTGTCCACGCTCTTGGACACCCCCATCACCGGACAGAGCCCCAGGAACTTGATGAGCACCACGTTGTTGACCAGCGCGGTGGAGAGCAGCAGAAGGATGAATTCGCTCATGGCAGTCGGTTTAGCGTTTTTCCGCATGCCTCAGTGCATAAGCCGTGCCAAAGCCTCGAATCGGCCGAAAACACCCGTAAACGCACGGTTCTGCACATCGCGCACCATATCGGTGCAAAAAATGTAGCCGCCCTTGTCGCAAACACGACAGATATTTCGTCGCATTTCCGCCGCAGCCCCGGCTGGCCCCGGCTGGCGCCTTATCCGGCGGGAGCGGCGGGGGCAAAGGCACGGAAGCTGCTAAGGTCCTGCAACGAACCATCAAGGAGCATTGCCATGCCGGCTGCCACCCGCGCCAAGGCCCCTGCCAAACGGCAGGAAACCGAACTGCCGCCCGAGGTCTATCGCCAGGCGGTGGACCAGGCGGACCTGGCCATTTCGATCACCGACCCCAAGGCGAACATCCTCTTCGCCAACGAGACCTTCGCCCGGGTCACCGGCTACGACCCCGACGAGGTGGTGGGCCACAACGAATCCATGCTTTCCAACCACACCACACCGACGGAGGTGTACCAGTCCATGTGGGGGGAGCTCTCGGCCCAGCGCCCCTGGTCGGGCAAGCTCCTCAACCGCCGCAAGGACGGCAGTCTCTACCTGGCCGAACTGACCATCTCGCCGGTCATGGACGTCGGCGGCCGGACCACCCACTACCTGGGCATGCACCGCGACATCACGGCGCTGAACAGTCTGGAGAAGCAGGTCCGCAACCAGAAGAAGCTGATCGAGTCGGTGGTGGACGCCGCCCCCATCGCCTTTGCCCTCCTCGACCCCACCGGCCGGGTGATCCTCGACAACCAGGAATACAAGAAGCTGGTCACCGACCTGCGGGTCAAGGAGCCGGCCCATACCCTGCTCGACAGCCTGCTCCCCGCCTGGCGCGAAACCATGGGCGCATACCCGGACCGCTGCACCTTCGCCAGCCGCGAGGCCCGCGTCGACCAGGCCAGCGGCCGCCCGCGCTGGCTCTCGGTCACCACCTCGGTGATCGAGATGCACAGCGACTGCGCCGACAGCTATTTCTGCACCGGCGGCCAGCCCGGCCTGCTGCTGGTCATTTCCGACGTCACCAGCCTGCGGGCCGAGCAGGAGCGCGCCCGCACCGCCGCGCTCCACGCCGTGCTGGCCGAGGAGGAGCGCACTGCCGCCCTGCGCGAGGGCCTGTCGGCGGCCATCTTCCGCCTGGAGGAACCGATGAACGTCATGGCTTCGGCGGTGGCCGTCCTCCAGCGCCGCGACCCGGCCGGCGCCGCCATCCTGCAGCAGGCCCTGGCCGCCAGCCGCGACCACATGGAGTCCCTGCGCCAGGTCATCCCCCAGAGCCCCCAGGAAATCGTGGTCAGCGTCAATCTCAACGAAATCCTGCGCGACGTGCTGGAAATCACCACCCCCCGCCTGCTCGGCGCCGGCATCGTGGTGGACTGGCAGCCCGCCGCCACCCTGCCACCCATCCTCGGCCGCCCCCTGCAGTTGCGCATGCTCTTCAAGGCTCTGGTGGACAACGCCATCGAGGCCATGAACATCAAGGGCTGGAAGCGCCGGGAACTCTCCCTGGCCACCGCCGTCGAGCATGGCTGCATGATCGTCTCGGTCATGGACAGCGGCCCCGGCATCCCCCCCGAGTGGCGGACCAAGGCCTTCGAGCCCTTTTTCACGGCCAAGAACGGCAGCGGCAAGCACGTCGGCACCGGCCTCTCCCGGGCCCAGCAGGTGGTGGCCGACCACGGCGGCATCATCGACCTGCTGGAAAGCCCCAGCGGCGGCTGCAGGGCCGTGGTCGAATTCCGTCTCGACGGCGACCCCATCTGAAGAACAAGAACGAGAACAGCATGGACGATCACATCCACCTCCACAACACCGCCGCCGACTGCCCGCCACCGGGCGGCTTCTGTCGCACCCACGAACTCAACATCCAGCTCCTGGCGGCGCTCTACGCCGTCAGCCGGGCCCTTTCCCGCAGCCTCGACTTCAAGGACACCCTGCACGAGGTGCTGCGCGTGCTGCACGACGAAGCCGGCCTCACCCGGGGCCTCATCAGCGTCGTCGATCCGGAAAGCGGCAAGCTGGCCATCCGCACCATCTACACCCCCGACGGCCACATCGCCGACGACGCCCAGTACGGCCCCGGCGAAGGCATCATTGGCCTCATCCTGGAAAAGCCCCGCACCATCAAGCTCGCCCGGGTCGCCGACGAGCCCCGCTTCCTCAACCGATCCGGCGTCTATGCCGGGGAGTTGCCCTTCATCGCCGTGCCCATCAAGGTGGGCGGCAACCTGCAGGGGGTCCTCGCCGTCCAGCCGGAAGGGCCGGAGGACGGGCTGATCGAGGAGCGCGCCCAGTTCGTCGAGATGGTCGCCAACCTCATCGGCCAGAACCTGCGCCTGTCCCTCGAGGTGGAGCAGGAGAAATCCAGCCTGGTGGAAGAACGCGACCTGCTGCGCCGCACCGTGCGCCACCAGTTCGGCTTCGACAGCATGGTGGGCCGCTCCGCCGTCATGCGCCGGGTCTTCGAGCAGGCCCGCCTGGTGGCCAAGTGGAACACCACCGTCCTCATCCGCGGCGAGACGGGCACCGGCAAGGAACTCATCGCCAACGCCATCCACTATAACTCGCCCCGGGCCCGCAACGCCCTGGTCAAGCTCAATTGCGCGGCGCTTCCCGAAAACCTGCTGGAATCCGAACTTTTCGGCCACGAGCGGGGCGCCTTCACCGGCGCCGTCGAATCCCGCAAGGGCCGCTTCGAACAGGCCAACGGCGGCACCCTCTTCCTCGACGAGATCGGCGAGGTCTCCCCCGCCTTCCAGGCCAAGCTGCTGCGCGTGCTGCAGGAGGGCGAGTTCGAGCGGGTGGGCGGCAGCCGCACGGTGAAGGTGGACGTGCGCATCATCGCCGCCACCCACCGGGACCTGGAGGCGGCGGTGGACATGGGCGACTTCCGCGAGGATCTCTTCTACCGCCTCAACGTCATGCCCCTCTACCTGCCGCCGCTGCGCGAACGGATCGAGGACATCCCGGAAATCGCCCGTCACCTGCTCGCCAAGATCGGCAACGATCAGAAGCGCAAGCTGACCGTCACCGACCTGGCCCAGCGCCGGCTGGCCAGCCACGACTGGCCGGGCAACGTGCGGGAGCTGGAAAACTGCCTGGAGCGGGCCGCCGTGCTCTCCGAGGATGGCCGCATCGACGTGGATCTCATCCGCTTCCCCAGCAGCCGGGAAAGGAGCGCTTCCAAGATCCCCCGCGCCCCGACCGGCCCGGCGCCGGAAGCCCCCCCGCCGGGGCCGGCCGAGGTGGACATCAACGACCCGGCCCTGTCGGAACGGGACCGGGTCATCGCCGCCCTCGAACAGGCCGGCTGGGTCCAGGCCAAGGCCGCCCGCATCCTGGGCATGACGCCGCGCCAGATCGCCTACCGCATCCAGACGCTGAACATCGAGGTGAAACAGTTCTAGGGCGTATTCACAGTAAGCGGCGGGCTGCCGGTTACTGTGACGCGCCCTGGCCCGGAAACCTCAGGCGCCGCCCGCTTCGGCGGCCCCCCGCGGCGCCGCCAGGCGGCCGACGGTGTCCACTAATACGGCGGCGTCAAGGGGCTTGGCGACGTGGCCGACCATGCCTGCCGCCAGGCACCTTTCCCGTTCCTGGGCGAAGGCGTGGGCGGTCTGGGCCACCACCGGCAGTTGCGGGGCCAGGGCGCCGATGTGGCGGGCGGCGTCGAAGCCGTCCATTTCAGGCATCTGCAAATCCATGAGGACGAGGTCGTAGGCAGCGGCGTTTTCCCGCACCCGGCGTACCGCCTCCAGCCCGTTTTCCGCCAGGGTCACCCGGGCGCCCGCCTCGGCCAGGATTTCCCGGGCCAGTTGGGCATTGACCGCGTCGTCTTCCGCCACCAGGACGGAAAGCCCGGCCAGGGAGCGCTCGCCGCCCGGGGTTGGGCCGGCAGCCGGGGCGGGCCGCGGCAGGTTGCCCGGCAGCACCGCCGGCAGGGTGAATTCGAAGACCGACCCCGTCCCCGGCGTGCTTTCCACATGGATGGTGCCGCCCATCAGTTCCAGGATGCGCTTGCTGATCACCAACCCGAGGCCGGTACCGCCGTACTTGCGGGTCGCCGAGGCGTCGGCCTGGTGGAAGGGGGTGAACAACTCGTCCACCTGGGCCGGATTCATGCCGATGCCGGTGTCGGCCACCCGGAAGACCAGGATTCCGTCCCGGTGCCGCACGGCGATGGAGACCGTGCCGGCGTCGGTGAACTTGACGGCGTTGGCGAGCAGGTTGAGGAGCACCTGCCCCAGGCGCAGGGGATCGCCGAGGCAGCGCTCCGGCAGGTCGCCGTCCAGGTCCACCCGCAGGGCCAGGCCCTTGGCCCGGGCCCGTTCCTCGACCAGGTCCACCGCCTGCCGCACCACCTGGGCCACGGCCAGGTCCGTCTGCTCGATGCGCAGCTTGCCGGCTTCGATCTTGGAGAAATCGAGGATGTCGTTGACCACCCCCAGCAGCCGCTCGCCGGATGCCTTGATCTTGGCGAAGGCGTCCCGGGCCTTGTCGGGATTGGCGGCGTGGCGCAGGCCGATGGCGGCGAAGCCGAGGACGCCGTTGAGGGGCGTGCGGATTTCGTGGCTCATGTTGGCAATGAACTCGCTGCGGGTGAGCGCCAGGCGCTCGGCGGCCAGCAGCGCCCGTTCCCGGGCCTGGGCCGCGGCCCGCTGCTCGGTGACATCCACGAAGCTGGTCACCGCGCCGACGATCTCGCCGTCCCGCACCATGGGGTGGGTGGCGTAGATCACCGGCACGGGATGGCCGTCGGCGTGCCAATAGACCTCGTTGTCGACGCGGACCTGCTCGCCCTGGACCAGGGCCCGGTAGCTGGGGCATTCACTGGCCGGATAGGGTTCGCCGTCGGCGTGGCTGTGATGCAGGGTGCCGTGGGCCGGCCGGCCGATGAGCTGGTCGGCACGGTAGCCGAGGATGGCGCAGGCCGCCGGGTTGACAAAGCGGATGACGCCCTCCCGGTCGATGCCGTAGAGGCCGTCGGCGCTGGAATCGAGGATGAGGCTGGCGCGGGCCTCGGTCTCTACCAGGGCAGCGGTGCGTTCGGCCACCAGCCGCTCCAGGTCCTGGCGGTAGGCCGCCAGTTCCCGCTCGTTGCGCAGGCGCTCGCCGATGTCGCGGAAGACGTTGACGGCACCGGCGATTTCGCCGTCCGGCCCGCGCAGGGCCGACACCGTGTATTCCACCGGAAAGGCGGTGCCGTCCCGGCGCCAGTAAAGGTCTTCATTCACCCGGCGCCGGCAGCCGTCGCGCAGGGTCGCCGCCACCGGACACTCGTCGGCCGGATAGGGCTGGGAATCGGCATGGTGGTGGTGGGTCGCCTCGTGCAATGACTCGCCGACGCCCGAGCGTTCCCCCCAGCCGAACATTTCCCGGGCCGCCCGGTTGGTGAAGGTCACCCGCCCTTGCGCATCGACGCCGCAGATGCCCTCCCCCGCCGAATCGAGGATCAGTTCGCTCTGCCTCCGCGCGCTTTCCAGGGTGCGCCAGTTGCCGGACAGTTGCCGGCCGAAAGCCACGGTAGCACCCGCCATGAGCGCCACCAGGGCCACCAGGATGGCCGACGAACGGCGCCATTCGGCCAGGTAGTCGTCTTCCGCCAGGCCCACCACCAGGTAGAGGGGAAATCCGCTCACCTTGCGGAAGTGGTAGTCGCGGAGAATGCCGTCGATGCCGGAACGGGCGTGGTAGATGGCGTCCTGCACGTCGCCTTCGAGCAGGGCGCGGAGTTGGGGCGAGGGCGTGGTGGCGCCGGTCTGGGCGCCCGCCGGGTCGGTCTTGGCGTAGCGGGCGACCAGGGTGGTGCGCGTCCATAGGCCGGAGTTGCCCCGGTTGCCGAGGTCGAGCCGGGCGAAGCTGGCGACGAAATAGCTGACCGGCACGGCGGCATAGACGATGCCGCCGAAGGCGCCGTCCGGCCGCCGGTAGCTGCGGGCCAGGGCGATGATGGGCTGGTGGCTGACCTTGCTGAAGATCGGGTTGGAAACGTACAGTCCCGCCTCCGGCCCGGCGGCGCGCAGGGCCTGGAAATGGGGCCGGTCGGAAATGTCGACCGCAGGCACGCCGCCGCTGGCGGCGGGAACGCCATGGCGGATCACGCCAGCGGCGTCGGTCACCCGCAACCCCAGGGTTTCCGGCAGGCGCGCCTCTTCCCGCCGGAGGAAGGACTGCAGCGCCGCGCCGTCGCCGCCCCGGTGCTGCTCCACCACCTCGACGGTATGCTGGAGAGCCATGTCCACCTTCTGCAGGAAGCCGGCCAGGCTGCCGTCGAGAATTTCGGCGTAGTTCTCGGTCAGTTGCCGAACGCTGGCATCCAGGTTCTTCCGGCTGTCGGCGATGATCCAGCCCGCCAAGGCGGCCAGGGCCAGGTTGACCACCAGCACCCCCAGCCACAGCAAGGTGCGAAAGCGGGCCTGCGGCGCCTCGCTGGCGACGCCATGCTCGGACACGGAAGCAGGCATCTTCATTCCTCCCCATCTCGACCGGTGCTCGCTGTCGGGCACGATCTGCCGGCTGCGGGCCAGTCTAGCACCGCCGTGACAGCCCGGGCCGGAAAAAACGCGCCGCCTTGATTTGTCGCAAACCTGACACAGGCGACACAACCCAAGCCAATGAATCATAAAGACTTTTACCTGGCATTTCCCTTGCAATGGCAAAGGCGTCCATCAGGAGATTTCCATGCCCAAACCGAAAAAACACGTTCTCGTCTGCGTCCAGGGCCGTCCCCAGGGCCATCCCCGCGGCTCCTGCCAGGAAAAGGGCTGCGGCCAGGTCTGGCAGGCCTTTTCCGACGAATTCACCAGCCGCAACCTGTGGGCTTCCGGCTTCCAGCTCACCAACACCGGCTGCCTCGGCCCCTGCCACCTGGGTCCCAGCGCCATCGTGTACCCCGAAGGCTTCATGTACACCGGCATCAAGCCGGAGGACGTGGCCACCATCATCGACGAGCACCTGATGTTCGACCAGCCGGTGGAGCGCCTGAAGGCCCCCGCCGACGTGTGGAGCTGAGGCCATGGCGAGCGTCCAGTACGACATCGGCGACATGGTCTTCGCCGCCGAGGACATCCTCAACGACGGCGGCATGCCCGGCGTCGAGGAGGAGGAAGGCCTCATCGCCCCCGTCGGCGCCCGGGGCGTGGTGGTCCATTACGGCCACTCGGAAATCGACCCCAGCCGCGAAATCTACCTGGTCCGCTTCGAGTCCGGCCCCGACGGCACCCTCGGCAACCCCGTCGGCTGCCTGCCCGAGGAACTCACCCAGGACGAGCCGGCAAGGAGCTGACATGGGCGCCATCGGCATCTTCTTCGGCACCGACACCGGCCGCACCCGGCTGGTGGCCAAGCAGATCGCCAGGAAGCTGGGGGAAGCGGCGGCGGCACCAGCCAACATCGGCCGCACCAGTCTCGCGGACTTCCTGGCCCACGATGCCCTCATCCTGGGCAGCCCCACCCTCGGCGACGGCGAGCTGCCCGGGCAGTCCACCGGGCTCGCCCAGCCAAGCTGGGAGGAGTTCCTGCCCCAACTGGCGGGCGCCGACCTCAGCGGCAAGACCGTGGCCATCTTCGGCCTCGGCGACCAGAAGAAATATCCTGACGAATTCGTGGACGCCATCGGCCTCCTCCACGACGCCGTCGTCGCCCGGGGCGCCCGGGTGGTGGGCCGCTGGCCCGCCGCCGGCTACGAATTCAACGCTTCCCTGGCCCTCGACGGCGACCACTTCCTCGGCCTCGCCCTCGACCAGCACCACCAGCCGGCGCTGACCGAAGGCCGCCTCGACGCCTGGCTGGCCCAGATCAAAGGGGAGATGACACCATGAATGCCAACCCCTGGGCCATGCCCAAGGATCGCGCCCTGCGCCGCGCCCTCGTTTCCATCGACGAGCGGCTGGGCACCGCCTGCGACATCGTCCCCGACGGCGGCGACCCCGGCATGGTCACCCTGCGCCACGCCGAACTGGAACGCCTGCGCGCCCACGTCTTCCTGCACGGGCAGAAGCCCGGCACCTACGGCGTCTTCTTCGAATACCCGCACCCGGTGCCGGGCATCCTGGAAAGCGAGGAGAACATCCCCCTGCAACGCCTGCTGGCCAGCCTGGCCCTGCATTTCGACGCCTGACCGGCCCCCGGGCGTCGCCTTCGTCTCTCTCCTCCGGCGTCCTCCTGAACGCCGGTTTCGAACCCGGGCGACCGGGTTCGCTTTTTCCTCCCCTTCAGGCGGAAACGCCGAGGACGACGTGGCTGGCCTTGATGAGGGCGGTGGCGGCGGCGCCTTCCTTCAGCCCCAGTTCCATGACCGCCTCGTTGGTGATGATGGCGAAGACGGCGGTGCCGCCGGGCAGGGTGATGCCGACCTCGCTATTGACCGCCCCCTTGTGCAGGACGGAAACCCTACCCGCCAACTGGTTGCGGGCGGAGAAGCGTAGGTCGCCGGTGCCGGCGAGGACCATGACCCAGGGTGCCTTGACGTAGGCCGTGGCCGCCCGGCCGACGGCAAGGCCGAGGGATTCCACGCTGCCGCTGGTGACGACGGCGACGATGCGGTCGCCACCCGGGGTGGTCAGTTCGACCTGGGCGTTGACCGGGCCGGCGGAAAGGGCGGTGATGGTTCCCGCGAAAACGTTGCGTGCGCTGACCTTCATGATGGTCTCCGAAACGGTTGCCGAGGCTGGCCCGGTTTTCGCTATATCACTACGGAAACAGCGATTGTTTGTCGGGTTAGCGACAGGATAGGGCAAGGCGAACGATGCGATCAACCATAGCGGTAGCACCAATTTCCCGCTGGCCGAGGGCGAATCGTGTGCGCTATAGTAATCGTTATATATACAACACTATTACGACAATCATGGACCAGATGCATCACAAGCTGCGCGGCAAGCTGGAAGTGGACACCGAATTCGGCACCTTCCTCGGCGATACCCGCATCCGCCTGCTGGAAGCCATCGATCGCCACGGCTCCATCTCCCAGGCAGCCAAGGCCGTGCCCCTTTCCTACAAGGCCGCCTGGGACGCCATCGACGCCATGAACAACCTGGCCGACCAGGCCCTGGTGGTGCGGTCCGCCGGCGGCAAGCACGGCGGCGGCACCACCCTCACCGACCACGGACGCAAGGTGATCGCCCTCTACCGCGCCCTGGAAGCGGAATACCAGGCCGCCCTCGACCGCCTCGCCGAGCGCATGAACGACGAGCAGGGCGGGGATTTCCAGCAGTTTCGCCAGTTGCTCCGGCGCATGTCCATGAAGACCAGCGCCCGCAACCAGTTTGCCGGCACCGTCTGTGGCCTGCGCGAAGGCGACGTGGATTTCGAGGTGCGCCTCCGGCTGGACCCGGACCACGAACTGGTGGCCATCATCACCCGCGAATCCGCAGAGACCCTGGGGCTGGCCATCGGCATGGAGGTTTCCGCCCTGGTGAAATCCTCGTCGGTGCTGCTGCTCACCGACCCCAACCTGCGTACCACCGCCCGCAACCACCTGTGGGGCGAGATCACCCGCATCTTCGCGGGCCCGGTCAATTCGGAAGTCACCCTGGCCATGCCCGGCGGCAAATCCATCTGCGCCGTGGTCACCCACGACAGCGTCGAGCGCCTCGGCCTGGCCGTGGGCCAGCGGGCCTGCGCCGTGTTCAAGGCTTCCGCCGTCATCCTCTGCCTCTACCAGTAACCGCCGACCGGGAGAACCCGCCATGCCGCTTTTCCGCCCCGCCCTTGCCATCTGCCTCGCCCTGCTCTGCGGCGCCGCCCGGGGCGATCAGGTCCAGGTGGCCGTCGCCGCCAATTTCACCGCCCCCATGCAGGCCATCGCCGCCGATTTCGAGAAGGCCACCGGCCACAAGGCGGTCCTGGCCTTCGGTGCCACCGGCAAGTTCTACGCCCAGATCGCCAACGGCGCCCCCTTCGAAGTGCTGCTCGCCGCCGACGACGAGACGCCGGCCCGCCTGGAAAAGGAACTCCTGGCCGCCCCCAGCACCCGCTTCACCTACGCCGTCGGCAAGCTGGTGCTGTGGTCAGCCCGGGAAGGCCTGGTGGACGGCAAGGGCGACATCCTGAAGAAGGGTGATTTCAAGCACCTCGCCATCGCCAACCCCAAGACCGCCCCCTACGGCGCCGCCGCCCTCGAGGCCATGGGCAAGCTGGGCGTCCTGCCGGCCCTGCAGGCGAAATTCGTCCAGGGCGAGAACATCGCCCAGACCTACCAGTTCGTCGCCACCGGCAACGCCGAGCTGGGCTTCGTCGCCCTCTCCCAGGTTTACAAGGAGAGCAAGGTGAGCGGCGGTTCCGCCTGGATCGTGCCGGCCAGCCTGCACCAGCCCATCCTGCAGGACGCCGTGGTGCTCGCCAGGGGCATGCGCAACCCCGCGGCCAGGGCGCTCCTCGATTACCTCAAGGGCGACCGTGCCCGGGCCGTCATCCAGTCCTACGGCTACGACCTGCGCTGAGGCCGCCATCTCCGCCGCCGCAGAACGCGACGCCCCCTTTCCCCTTCCTGACCTGAGGCTCCCATGAAGATCGCCATCGCCACCAAGGATTTCACCACCGTCAGCGGCCACGCCGGCCAGGCTCGCCACTGGCTGCTCTACGATCTTTCCCAGCACCGCTCCAGCCAGTTGCTGCCGGCGCCGCAGCGCATCGACCTGGCCAAGGAGGAGGTGCTCCACGTCTTCGCGGACGACCGCCCCCACCCCCTCGACGGCGTCGATATCGTGGTGGCCGGCAGTGCCGGCGACGGCTTCATCCGCCACATGAAGAAGCGGGGCGCCGAGGTGCTGCTCACCGGCGAGGCTGACCCGGCCGTGGCCATCACCCGCATCCTGGCCGGCGAGGCCCTGCCCGACCCCCGTTTCGACATCACCACGACGCTGTGTAAACTGCGGGATCTCTTCTCCCGTCACTGATTCATGGCGCCCCAGGATCTTTCCGCCGTCTGGCTGACCCTCAAGCTGGCCTTCGTGGTCACGGTCCTGCTCTTGCTCATCGGCACGCCGCTCGCCTGGTGGCTGGCCCGCACCCGCTCCCGGCTCAAGGCCGCCGTCGGCGCCGTGGTGGCCCTGCCCATCGTGCTGCCGCCCACGGTGCTGGGCTTCTACCTGCTGGTGGCCCTGGGCCCCAACGGCCCCGTCGGCCAACTCACCCAGGCCCTCGGCCTGGGGGTGTTGCCCTTCACTTTCCCCGGCCTGGTGGTGGCCTCCGTGCTCTATTCCATGCCCTTCGTCGTGCAGCCGGTGCAGAACGCCTTCGAGGCCATCGGCGAACGCCCCCTGGAGGCCGCCGCCACCCTGCGCGCCGGCCCCTGGGACACCTTCTGGTCGGTGGCCCTGCCCCTGGCCCGCCCCGGGCTGGTGACCGGCGCCATCCTCGGCTTCGCCCACACCGTGGGCGAATTCGGCGTGGTGCTGATGATCGGCGGCAACATCCCGGACAAGACCCGGGTCGTCTCGGTGCAGATCTACGACCACGTGGAGGCCCTGGAATACGCCCAGGCTCACTGGCTGGCGGGGGGCATGGTGGTGTTCAGCTTCCTGGTGCTGCTCGCCCTGTACACCCTCAACCCGCAGCGGGGGCGGCGGCCATGAGCGACGGCATCCGCGCCCGCTTCCGCATCGACCGGAGCGAATTTTGCCTCGACGTCGATCTCGCCCTGCCCGGGCGCGGCATCACCGCCCTCTTCGGCCCCTCCGGCTGCGGCAAGACCACCTTCCTGCGCGCCCTGGCGGGCCTGGAGCGGGCGCCCGGCGGCTACGTCGCCATCGGCGAGGAGGTCTGGCAGGACGACGCCCGCGGCCACTTCGTGCCCACCCACCGCCGGGCACTGGGCTACGTGTTCCAGGAGGCGAGCCTCTTCGAGCACCTGTCCGTGCGCGCCAACATGGAATTCGGCATGAGGCGCATCCCGGCCGACCACCGCGCCTTCCGCACCGAGGCGGTGGCCGAGCTGTTGGGCATCGGCGGCCTGCTGGAACGCCGCCCGGCGGGCCTTTCCGGCGGCGAGCGCCAGCGGGTGGCCATCGCCCGGGCCCTGCTCGCCACGCCGCGCCTGCTGCTCATGGACGAGCCCCTGGCCGCCCTCGACCTGAAGCGCAAGCGGGAAATCCTGCCCTACCTGGAGCGGCTCCACGGCGAACTCTCCATCCCGGTCATCTACGTCAGCCACGCCCCTGGCGAGGTGGCCCGCCTGGCGGACCATCTGGTCCTCCTCGACGGCGGCCGGGTGGCGGCCAGCGGCCCCCTGGGCGAAACCCTGGCCCGCATCGACCTCCCGGCGGCCTTTTCCGACAACGCCGGCGTCGTCCTCGACACCGTGCTCGCCAGCCACGAACCCGACCATCTCTCCCGCCTGGAATTCCCCGGCGGCCACATCCTCATCGCCCAGCGCCCCGAGACCGCCGGCACCCGCCTGCGCTGCCGCATCTACGCCCGGGACGTCAGCCTGGCCCTGGAACGCCCCCTCGGCACCAGCATCACGAACCTGCTGCCGGCCACGGTAACGGCCCTCGCCCCCACCCACCAGCCCGGGCATGTGCTCATCCAGCTCCAGGTCGGCGAAAGCCGTCTGCTGGCAAGGATTTCCGAACGCTCCCGGCGGGAACTGGCAGTGGAACCCGGCCTGCGCCTGTGGGCGCAGATCAAGGCGGTGGCGCCGCTGGCGTGAACGCCGCCTAGGATCCGGACTAACCTTCCGCCACCTCCCCGCAAGCCGCGGCGCCTTCCCGTGCCGTGGCCAGGTAGGCCTCCCACAGGTGGCCGTAGCGGTCGTCGAAGCGATCTTCCAGAACCGCCGCGCCGGCGATGCGGTCCACCCGGAAGGTGCGGAAGCCGCCGCGCAATTCGCACCAGGCGCCGAGGGTCCAGCAGTGGCCCCAGAACACCAGGCCAAGGGGCCACAGCGTCCGTTGCGACGGCTCGCCGTCGGCCCGCCGGTAGTCGACGCGCACCTTGCGGCCTTCTTCCATGCCGGTGCGGAGCAGGGCCATGGGTTCCCGCAGCGCCGCGGGTTGCCGGAAATCGGGCACGAGGAAGCGGCGGCCAGAGGTTTCCAGGCGTTGGTCGAGGGCCCGGGGAAGCACCGCCTGGATGCGCGCCAGGGCCGATTCCGCCGCCCGGCCGAGGGCGGCGTCGCCCCAGGCCCGCGCCAGGTTGGCGCCCACCGCCAGGGCTTCCAGTTCGTCGCCGGTAAACATCAGGGGCGGCACCTGGTAGCCCCGGCGCAGGCGGTAGCCGACGCCGGCCTCGCCGTCGATGGGGGCGCCGGATTTCACCAGATCGGCGATATCCCGGTAGATGGTGCGCTCGGAGACTTCCAGGGCGACCGCCAGCGCCGCCGCCGTGACGACGCGGCCGTGGCGCAGCAGGGTGATGATCTGGAAGAGGCGGTCGGCAGGGCGCACGGCATATCCCGGAAGGATGGGAATTTCAGGATAGCACGGCCGAAATCCATCGGCCGGTGGTCTCCTGACACCACGCTGTCAGGAGGGCCGGCCCACAATCCGTCTCCATCAGCGGCACCCCGCCGCTGGCCTTCACCGGAGAAAAAGCATGCAAAGTCCCATCGCCTGGTTCGAAATCGCCGTCACCGACCTCGACCGCGCCATCGCCTTCTACGAAACCGTCCTCGCCGTCACCCTGCAGCGGGAACGCATGGGGGGCGGCGACATGGCCGTCTTCCCGCACCCGGAGCGGGGCCCCGGCGGCGCGCTGGTGGCCCTGCCGCAACTGGAACCCCGGGACAACGGCGCCCTCATCTACCTGAACGCCGGCGAGGATCTCGCGCCGGCCCTGGCCCGCATCCCCGCCGCCGGGGGCCGGGTGATCATGCCCAAGACCGACCTGGGCAGCGATATCGGGCACATCGCGCTGTTCCTCGACAGCGAGGGCAACCGGGTGGGCCTCTACTCGCCCCGCTGAGGCCGACCCAGGGCCTGCGCCAGCAGCACCGCCACGTGCACCGCCTGGCGGCCGGTGCCGTCGGCGATCTGGTGGCGGCAGGAGAAGCCGTCGGCGACGATGGGGGCGTCCGCCGGGGCGGCGCGCACCGCCGGCAACAGGGCCAGTTCGCCCATGGCCTGGGAGGCGGCGTAGTGTTCGGCCTCCAGGCCGAAGCTGCCGGACATGCCGCAGCAACTGGCCTCGACGATGTCGAATTCGAAACCCGGTATCCAGCCCAGCACCTTCTTCATCGCCTTCATGGCGCCGAAGGCCTTCTGGTGGCAGTGGCCGTGGATCACGGCGCGGCCGCCGGGGAGGGGCTGCAGGGGCAGCTTGAGCCCTTTGTTGCCCTCCCGCATGAGGAATTCCTCGAAGAGGAAGGCCTGCTTGCCCAGTTGGCCGACTTCCGGCCCCAGGGAAAGGCTGTAGAACTCGTCCCGCAAAGCGAGCAGGCAGGAGGGTTCGAGGCCGACGACGGGCGTGCCCGCTGCCAGCGCCGGCGCCAGGGCGGCCATGACCCGCCGGGCTTCGACCCTGGCCGCCTCCACCATGCCCTGGGAGAGGTAGGTACGGCCGCAGCACAGGGGCCGCGCCGGCTCGGCATCATCGGCGGCCGGGCGCAGGATCTCCACGGCATAGCCGCCGGCCCGCAACACCTGGACCGCCGCTTCCGCCACCTCCGGCGTGTAGTGGTGGGAAAAGGTATCGACGAAAAGCAGCACCTTGCCCCGCGCCGCCGGCGCCTCAGCCGGTTCAGCCGGCGGCAGGTCGAAGGGCCGCGCGGCCAGGGGCGGAATGGGCCGCTGGGCGGCCAGTCCCAGCCAGCGCTCCGCCAGCCGGCCCAGGACCGGAGAGCCGTTTCGCCAGCGCACCAGGGCCGCCAGGGGCTGGCGCCAGCGGTGCAGCCAGCGGGGCAGGCCGGCGAAGAGTTTCGTCCGCAACGGCACCCCCTGGCGCTCGTTCCGTTGGGCCAGGTATTCGGTCTTGATCAGGGTCATGTCCACGGCGCTTGGGCATTCCTTCTTGCAGCCCTTGCAGGAGACGCAGAGATCCATGGCCGCCGCCAGGTCCGGGTGGGCGAAGGGGTCGTCGCCGAGTTCTCCGTTCAGCGCCGCCTTGAAGGCCCGGACCCGGGCGCCGGTGGAATGGGCCGGATCATGGGTGATGCGGTAGCTGGGGCACATCACCCCCTTGCCTTCGCGCTGGCACTGGTGGTTGTTCATGCACACCGCCACCGCCTTGGCGTAATTGCCCCCGGTGGCGGGAATGCCGGCATAGGCGTCGCCGACGCCGTAGGTGTCGTAGGCCGACCAGTCGAGATGGGTTTTCATGCCCCGGGTGAAGCAAGAGGGGCGCCAGGGACAAGCCTTGAAGAATCAATCGATTACGGACAGGTGATCTGTGCGGTTTACGACAAGCCTTTCCCGAAGACGTGCTCAGTTCTTTGCCGACGTCGCCCCGGGAACCGAGGCGGTGTCGGATCCGGCCGCCTTGTTCCAAACCTGCGTTTGCCACCGTCTCAGATGCTCGCGAATCGGTTCCGGAGCTTCGATCTGGGGAAGCGAATGCCGATCGGCCGCCGCTTCCTTCTTGCCCTTGCGCACCGTCGATGCGGCCGGGCGGTCGGCGCCACCCCGCTCTTCCCATTCCCGGACGAGGACGCTCGCCTTGGCAAAGGCGTCTTCGAAGGACTCGGCGGCGGGTAGCGATTCCTTGAAGAAGGCGCGACCGAAATAGGTGAAGTCGTTCTCGTCCGAGCACCCGAACGAGCGTCGGTCTGCCCGTGCCGCCGCGATCACCAGCGTTCCGTCATCCTTCAGGGGCGCCATGAAGCTGCCGGCGTAGCAGGCGGAAATAACGACGACCTTCCAGCGGATGCCCGATTCCTTGAGCACGGCTGCAAGTTCGTTCGCGCTCAGGCCGGGGAAGCTCACCCCTTCCAGCTCCAGGCTGATGACGCCATCCCTGGAGCCGTGGCTGGTCAGGTAAAGGAACAGGATGTCGCGCTCCTTGTCCATTTTCGCCGCGATTGCCGCAATGGCCCGGCGGATGCTCGTCACCGTCGCCAGCGGTTGCGCGCCGACGGTGTTCCGGCTGTTGACCAGCGCAACGTCGTGGCCCCGGGTCCCGAACCGCGCCCCGAACTGGGTGCGGACGAAATCCACTTCGCGCCGGAAGACCTCCTGGCCGCCGTCACCGGCGACGGCGAGAAGGTACATGTTGATCGCCTCTCCCCCACTTGGCCTGAGTTTCCGGAGGGCACGATTCAACTGGTCGGCCTGGGTATAAAGTGCGCGTTCGGCGTTGGCCCGGGTTCGGCGCCGCTCTTCTTCAACCTGCTTCTTGAGGCGGCCGTATTCCCACACGCCGGCATCCCGGGTGCGGCCGTCGGGCTGCGCCTTGGCGTAGGTGAGGGTGCCCTGCCCCTCGTACATGCCGTAGCTGAAGCCGCCGCGATAGACATCGCCGTTGTCGAGACGGAGCTCGCCCTGGCCATGGGGAATCCAGTTCCGCATTTCGCCCGCATACCGCGCGCCGTCCGTCCTGCGGGCAGTGGCGGCGCCGACCAGTTGGCCGGCCTTGAATTCCCCTTCGAAAGTGTTGCCCTCCGCATCGGTGTACTTGCCGGGGCCGTCGGGCCGCCAGTCGCGGAACGTACCTTCCTGCCTGGCCCCGTTCGGATAGGTGATGGCGCCCTGCCCCTCGAACCTGCCGCCGGCGAAATCGCCTTCATAGGCCGGTCCGTCCGGGACGGCGTAGCGCCCCTTGCCCTCGAATTCGCCCCGCACGAACTCGCCCTGATAGACACGACCGTTTTTCTGGCGCAGTTCGCCCTTGCCCCAGAACATCCCTTGGCGGAATTCCCCGACGTACTCCTGCGTCGGCGACACCAGGCGCCCTTGCCCGTGATAGAGGTTGTTCAGGAACTCCCCCTCGTAGCTGTTGCCGCCGTCCCGGAGGCGGCCCCGGCCTTCGAGGCGCCCCAGGCGGGCCTGGCCTTGATAGACGGCCCCCGTTTCAGTGGTCAGCGTGATCGTGCCGGAGGGCAAGCCTTCCTCGAAATCGCCTTCGACGACGTCGCCCGCGGGAGAACGGAGGCGACCCTTGCCCGAAAACATGCCGTGTGCGAAGGCGCCCGAATAGGTGGCGCCATTGCTCCACTCGACACGCCCCTCGCCCTGCCGCAACCCGCCGACCAGCGGTCCCCAGTAACGTCCGCCGTCCGGCGTGAGCGCGGCCGGCGCTTCGGTAGCCGCGTCGGTCGCGCCAACAGCGGCTGGCACCAGGGCGAGGAAGCCCAACCAGCATGCCGCGAAGAGTCTTTTAGCCACGTGGACACCCCTCCCCAAAGATGCGCCGGAGGCGCGCAATGGACCGCTTCAGTTCGCCAAGGCGGATTTCAGATCGGCAATGAGCTGGCCGATTGACCCGTTCAAGCGCTTCTGGGTCTCGGCGTTCACCGCCTGGGAAAAACCGGCCATCGCCGTCTGCGAGGCACGGACGTCCTTTTTCCCTGCGGGCGACCGATAGTACGCGAGTATGTCGTCGAGATCGCCGTCCGACAGATCGCGACCGTAAAACGAGGCCCACATCGCAACCAGTTCCCTGGCGGAGAACATGGCCGCGCAGCGTTCCAGGTATTTCGTAAAGACCTGCTCCAGCTTCTCGTTTTCCTGCCCTTCGCCGATGCCGCTCTCGGCAAGCAGCTTGCGATAAAGGTCCTTTCCCAGTTCGCCCGCCGAGGCCCTGGATTGATCCAGTTGCTGCTGGAACATCTGATGCAACCCCTGGGCCTCCACGATCCGGGCGATCTTTTCCTGCCGCCCCGACTCATCGGCGCAGACCTGCGTGGACAGGATCAATGCGGCGATCACTAGTGCTTTTTTCATTGCTCCCCCTGACGAGCGTTTGATGGAAATTGCCGACGGGCAGCTTGCTCGCCGCCCTCCCGGCGAAATTATGCCATTCAAATCGATGCGGCGGCACTCGGGGAGATTGTCAGCACCGCTCCGCCAGGACCGCCTCCGCATGGCGGAACGCCTCGGCCGCTAGAGGCACACCGCAATAAACCGCTGCCTGGAGGAGCACCTCGCGAATCGCCTCGGGGGTGACGCCGTTGTTGAGGGCACCGCGCACGTGGCCGGCCAGTTCGTGGCCGCGGCCCAGGGCGGCGAGCATGGCCAGGGTGACCAGGCTACGGGTAGCAAGGTCGAGACCGGGCCGGCACCACACCGACCCCCAGGCGTGCTCGGTGATGAACTCCTGCAGTGGCCAGCTGAACTCCGTCGCCCGGGCGAAGGCGCGGTCCACGAATTCGTCGCCCATGACCCGGCGCCGGATGGCGAGGCCGGCCTCGTAGCCGTTGGTCATTTCCGGCCCTCCGGCGGCAGGAGGGCCAGCGCGACCAGTTGCCGCCGGTAGTCTTCCTGCGAGAGCTCGCCGAGCAGACGGCGGCGTTCCAGGTTCCAGCGCCGGCTCGCTTGCTCGATGCGCTGGCGATAGTCGGCCGGCGGCGGGGCTGGCAATTTCAGCGCAGACATGGCGCTTCCTGGCGAGCCACGCCGGCGCTCTGGCGGCGGACGACCAGGTCGTCGGCGACGGCGAAGCCACAGCCGGTGCGGGCACGGACCTCGGCCAGGGTGGCGCCGGGTTGCAGTTCGGTCAGTACCAGGCCGCCTTCCGGCGCCACGGTGAAGACGCCCAGCTCGGTGATGATCATGTCCACCACGCCACGGCCGGTGATCGGCAGGGTACAGCGTGGAAGTATCTTGGGTGAGCCGTCCCTGGCGCAGTGTTCCATGAGGACGATGACGCGGCCGACGCCAGAGACCAGGTCCATGGCGCCGCCGGGCCCTTTGACCATCTTGCCGGGGACCATCCAGTTGGCCAGGTCGCCGGTTTCGGAAACCTCGAGGCCGCCGAGGATGGAGAGATCCACGTGGCCGCCGCGGATCATGGCGAAGGAATCGGCACTGGAGAAGAAGCTGCTGCCGGGAAGGCTGGTAATGGTCTGCTTGCCGGCGTTGATGAGATCGGGATCGACGGCGGCGGCATCGGGGAAGGGGCCGATGCCCAGGAGCCCGTTCTCGGACTGCAGGGTGACGCGGATGCCCGGCGGGATGTGGTTGGCGACCAGGGTGGGGATACCGATGCCGAGATTGACGTAATAGCCGTCCCGCAGTTCCTGCGCTGCCCGACGAGCGAGGAGGTCGCGCAAGGGGTCGTGCTTGGCGGCAGCCGCTGCCCCGGCGATGGTACGGAACTCGATGCGCTTCTCGTAGCGCTCTCCCTGGAGGATGCGATCCACGTAGATGCCCGGGGTGTGGACGTGGTCCGGGTCCAGTTGCCCCGGCGCCACCAGTTCCTCCACCTCGGCGACGGTGATGCGGCCGCAGGTGGCGATCATGGGGTTGAAGTTGCGCGCCGTCTTGCGGAAGACCAGGTTACCGTCGCGGTCGCCCTTCCAGGCTTTGACGATGGCCACATCGGCGCGGATGGCTGGCTCGAGGACGTAGTCGCGGCCGTCGAACCGCCGCGTCTCCTTGCCTTCGGCCAGCAGCGTCCCGGCGGCGGTGGGGGTGTAGAAGCCGGGAATGCCGGCACCGCCCGCGCGCAGGCGCTCGGCGAGAGTACCTTGGGGCACCAGCTCCAGGTCCAGTTCGCCGGCCAGGACCTGGCGCTCGAATTCCTTGTTTTCGCCCACGTAGGAGGCGATCACCTTTTTCACCTGTCGTGTCCTGAGGAGCGGCCCCATGCCGAAATCGTCCACGCCGGCGTTGTTGCCGACGATGGTGAGTTCGCGGGTGCCGGCCGCCTGCAGGGCGCCGATCAGGTTCTCGGGGATGCCGCAGAGGCCGAAACCTCCCGCTGCCACGGTCATGCCGTCGAAGAGCAGCCCGTCGAGGGCGGCCGCGGCGCTTGCATATACCTTGCTCATTTCTTCACTCGTTCCGATCAGATCCGTTCCTGGCGCGGCCGGGGAACGCGTGCAGGCCGGCCCGCACGCGTTCCCGCCCGGCCTTACTTGCCGCCGCCGGTGGCGACTTCCTCGAGCTTGGTCAGGGAAATGTCGTTCTCCTTGACGCCCTTGGGATTCGATTTCATGTTCGACGACCAGTTGGTGGCATGCCCGTGCTTGACGTCGATGATGTGACCCACCACCGGCATGACCGCCTTGTAACCGTCCTCGCCGACATCCGGCCGATTCTGGAAAATGAACATCTTCCAGAACTCGCCCTTGTGGTCGAGGGCGTAGCCGAGATAGGGGCGCGGGAACTCGACCTCGATGTAGGCGACCTTCTTGCTGTAGGGATGCTCGGGCGGCGGCGTGCCCTCCACCACATAGACTTCCCGGGGCTCCCAGCCGATGTCCTTGGCCGGGTTGAAGTACGGCGCCTCGCTCATGTTGATGCGCGGGAATCTGGCCTGCGGCTCCGACCAGGGCTTGCTGGTATCGACGCTCATCTCGGGACTGTGGGCGATGGCCAGCACCCAGCGCTTCTCGATCAGCTTGTTCTGCACGTACTTGGTCGGGAAGGCGTCCCAGATATCCCAATCGTCGTAGAGCTGGTCGGTACCGCCGATGGGGTCCATCCAGGCGCCGCCGGAGAGGCGGCGGGTGCGCCGGACGGACTTCAGGTAGGCATAGGCGTCGTCCGGCTTCTTGGAGTCAGCCTGGTTGTAGCGCTGGGAAAAGGTACCCAGGCCGCGGATATCCTCCGGGTAGTAGGCGACGAAGTAGGTCTTCTGCGCCACCGTGCCGTCGCCCACCGTGATCGGGCCGCCGTCCAACCGCCCTTCCATGTAGTAGCGGCGTGACTGGAAGGCCTGCACCCGTTCGTAACCCTTCTTGGCGTCGAGGAAGGCCCAGGCGATGTCGCGCAGGTCCATGGTGGCGCCGTAGGTGGCGGCGCGCAGGTTCCAGATCACCTTGTCGCCGGCGTTGGGGTCATCCATCTTGATGGTTTCCGGCGGGAAGGGCATGCCCGCCTTCCAGCCGCTGATGGTGCGGTCGGCGGGATTGAACTTGACGTCCTTGGCGTACCTCTTGGTGGCCTCGACGTACTTCGGATCCATCTCGATCTTCTTCGAATGGGCGAGCTTGATGGTCAGGTTGTAGTTCTTGATCATCCACTCGAGCTTCTCCGGCACCATGCTGGCAATGGCCTTGCCCTCGAAGGTCTCGCCCTTGAGTTTCTCGTAGTTCTCCTTGGTGATGACCGTGCCTTCGGCCAGTTCCGCCGCTGGCGCGTTCGCCCCGGCCAGGGCGAGGCCACAGGCCATCAGGATGGGAAAGCGCCGCTTCCGGGCCGGCGCGCTTGCAATCGGGCTAAACGTAAACATGTGTTGTCTCCTTTGTGGTTAGAACTGCCGCGTCAAGCGGAAAACGAGCTGGTTGTTCTTGTCGAAGTAG